>VHBO01000010.1 GCA_016871895.1 Gemmatimonadota bacterium | reverse complement strand
TCGGGATGCGCCACACTCGTATACGGGAAGTGACTGTTCACCGCCCCGCTGTTACTCGCCTCCCGGAAGAACTCCACCGGGTCCGCCAGATCCCGATACAGCAACGCGTTGTGCTTGATCATCCGCGTGAGGCCCATGTTGCCGATCAGCGGCGCCCCCATCGGGCCACAGCCGAACCGCCCCCCCGACCTCCCCTGCACCAAGCCCAACGCCGCCGCCGCCCGCAACAACCGCTCCGTCTCCTCCATCGGCACCCCGATGTGGGACGCGATCTCCTCGCGCGACCGCGGTCGCACCGCGAGGAAGTCGAACAGCCCCACCCGCACACACGCCGTCAGGGTCTGCGTGTAGACGAACCCCGCCGCCAGATCGAACATCGCCCGCGACCGACGCAACGCGATCGGCCGCACCAACGGGAACGACGCCGCCCACCGCTGGAACTTCGGACTCGACTGGATCGAATCCCGCCACGCCAAAACCCGGTCCCACCACGTCATCGGCACCTGGTCGCCCGACACCGACACCCCTGCGAACGCTGACTCCCTGGTTGCCATGACCCCGCCGGGCTGAACCTTCCCTGCACGAATCCGCGAATTGCCAATCGAGACACGACCGCAGGGCTACGATAAGACCGAAAGTCCAAAGTGTCAATACTAAAAGACAAAAAATATTGTCAGGGTATTGCGACACAACGCCTCCCTTCGTACTATCGGAACGACTTCCCCCGGAGCCATTCAATAGATGCGAGTCGCCTTCCCCTTCTCGGCGATCGTCGGTCAGGACGAGATGAAGCGCGCCATCCTCCTCACCGCCGTCGACCCCACCCTCGGTGGCGTCCTCATCCTCGGCCACCGCGGTACCGCCAAGTCCACCGCGGTCCGCGCCCTCCCGGCACTCCTCCCACCGATGACCGTCGTCTCGGGGTGCCGATACGGCTGTGACCCCGACGCCGGACGACGCCGCTGCGCCGACTGCCTCGCCAACGACGCCGCCGGCCATAAAACACGGACCACCAAGACCGCCGTCCCCGTCGTCGACCTCCCGCTCGGAGCGACCGAGGACCGTGTCGTCGGCGCCCTCGACCTCGAACGCGCGCTCACCCGCGGCGAGAAAGCCTACGAACCCGGGCTCCTCGCCCGCGCCCACCGCGGCTACCTCTACGTCGACGAGATCAACCTCCTCGAGGACCACCTCGTCGATCTCCTCCTCGATGTCGCCGCGACCGGCGAGAACGTCGTCGAACGCGAAGGGATCAGCGTGCGCCACCCCGCCCGATTCGTCCTGGTCGGCAGCGGCAACCCGGAGGAGGGAGACCTCCGACCGCAGCTCCTCGACCGATTCGGCCTCTCGGTGGAAGTCACCACGACGACCGATCTCGAGGAACGCATCGAAGTGATCAAGCGGCGCGATGCCTTCGACCGTGACCCCGACGGCTTCACGGCGCAGTGGGCCGACGCGGACCGTGCGATTCGACGCAAGGTCGAGCGGGCCCGACCGAGGGTCGATGCGCTCACCGTCCCCGACGAGGTGCTCCGCGCCGCAGCGCGCCTCTGCACCGCCATCGGTACCGACGGCGTCCGCGGGGAGCTCGCCCTGCTGCGCGGCGCGCGCGCCCTCGCCGCCTTCGACGGCGCCCGCCACGTCGGGCTCACCCACCTCCGCACGATCGCCCCGAGCGCGCTCCGCCATCGCCTGCGTCGCAATGTCCTCGACGACGTCGGCAGCACCGCGAGGATCGCCCGCGCCGTCACCGACGTCCTCGGCGCCTGACGATGTCGGTGGAGGGCTCGACCCCGGTGCTCGACGGAACGCAACGCGCCGCGCTCGCCGCGGCGCTGGTGGCGCTCGACCCGGTCGCGTTCGGCGGCGTCGTGCTCCGCAGCCCGCGCGCCGACCGGGCCACGGCGTGGATCGCGCATCTCACCGCGCTCCGGCCGGAGCGATCCCCCGTCGGACGCCTCCCCATCAGCATCGGCGATGACCGTCTCCTCGGCGGCCTCGATCTCGCGATGACGTTGGCCACGGGACGTCCGGTGGCGGAACGCGGCCTCCTCGCGCGACACGACGGCGGACTCCTCGTGCTGCCGTGCGCCGAGCGGGCGGGCGAGACACTCGTCGCGCGACTCGCAGCGGTGCTCGACACGCACGTCGCTGTGCCACGCGGGCCCTTCGCCGGCGAGCCAGCCGATGCACGAATCGGACTGATTGCACTCGATGAGTCGGAGCCGGAGGATGAGCCGATCCACGCAGCGCTCGCCGATCGACTCGCATTCCATCTCACGCTCGACGTCGAGGACGACACCCCATACCTGACGCGCGAGGAGATCGATGCCGCGGCGAGACGCTGGCACACGATCGAGATGACGCACGCGCAGGTCGCGACCCTGGTGGCGACCGCGGAGCTCCTCGGCGTCGCCTCGGTGCGCGCGCTCTCGTTCGCGGTGCGCACGGCACGGGGCCGTGCCGCACTCGATGGACGGACACACACCAGCGACGACGACTGCGCGGCCGCCGCGGCCCTCGTCCTCGGGCCGCGCGCCACCCGACGCCCACCCGCGACTGACAACGCAACCGAGTCGCCGCCGCCACCGCCCCCGCCGTCCGCCGACGCGGAGCCGCCACCATCGGATTCCTCGGAGACTCCGAGCGCCGACGAGGTGAAGGCACTCGAAGAGATGCTGATCCAGGCCGCCCTCGCCACGCTCCCCATGGGCCTGACGATGTCTGCGCCGGCGGCGGCGCCCCGCGCGGGTCGCAGTAGCGGACGCGCCGGGATGGATCGTGCGGGCGGGCGGCGTGGCCGACAGGTGGGGACACGACGTGGCGACCCGCGCGCCGGTGGCCGACTCGATCTCTTGGAGACGCTGCGCGCTGCCGCCCCGTGGCAACGACTGCGCCCCGCCCCCGCCGGCGCACGCGAGCGGGTCCGCATCCAAGTCCGCCCCGACGACTTCCGGATTCGTCGGCTCGTCGAGCCGACGGGGACGACCGCCATCTTCGTCGTGGATGCGTCAGGATCGGCGGCACTCAACCGGATGGCCGAGGCGAAGGGCGCCGTGGAACTCCTGCTCGCTGATGCCTACTCGCGGCGAGACGAAGTCGCGCTCATCGCCTTCCGTGGGACGACCGCCGATGTGCTGCTCGCACCCACCCGTGCCATCGCCGCGGCAAAGCGGGCGCTCGCAGCGCTCCCCGGTGGCGGCGGGACGCCGCTCGCGAGCGCGATCGACCGGGCCCGCGAACTCGCCGATCGGGCGCGGCGAGACGGGAACGATACGATCGTCGTCTTCCTGACCGATGCCCGCGCGAACATCGCACGGGACGGGACGCCGGGGCGACCGGCCGCCGAGGCCGATGCGACGGCGAGTGCCACCCTCCTTCGCCAGCTGGGCGGCACGACGCTGCTGATCGACACCTCGACGCGCCCCTCGACGACGGCGCAGGCGCTGGCGACGGCGATGGGCGCACGCTACGTCGCGCTGCCGCGCACCGATGCACAGAGTATCCACGCGGCGGTCACCGCCGTCCGACCGACGAGCAGCTGATGGGACTCTGGCGCGGCGTCGGGCTCGTGCTCGCGTTCTGGTGGGTCGCGACGGGGATCATCATCGCGATGCAGGCGAATGCGTGGACCCGGGGCGCCGGACTCGTGCTTTCCACCCTGCTCGCCGTCGTGGGCTTCCTCGAGATGCGAGCGACGCGCGAGGACGATACGCCCGACGCGGTGCGCCGGTCGTTCCTCGGCGGCGCGATGCTCTGGGGGTGGGTCTCGGCGACCTTCTATGGCGGATTCCTCACCGGTATCGCCCCGACGGGCCCGACGCCGCCCGCTCCATCGTGGGGCGCGGTGCTCCCCGCCATCGCCGCGACACTCGTCAGCGATTCGGCGGCGCTCTGTCTGTTGATCTTCTCCGCCTGGCTCGACCACGGCGCGAGGAATCGCACCGGACTCAAGGCGCTCGCGCTCTTCTGGGGCGTGCAACAGGTCGCGAAACTCAATGTCTTCTTCGGCGTCGAGAACCCCGCGGCCAACTTCCTCCCACCGCACCTCGCGGGGCTCCGCCAGTTCTTCGGACCGGCCGTGAATGCCCCGTTCCGGACGGTGAGCCTCATCCTGCTCGTCCTCGCGACGGCGTGGATGCTCCTCGGCACCCGCTCACGCCACTCGGCGGGGCGGCGGCAGGCGGCGGCGATCTACGTCACGATCCTAGCGCTCGCGGTCTTGGAGATCGCCCTGCTCGGCGTCCGAGTGGACACGACGCCGTGGGACGCCTTCCTCAGCGCACGGGACCGCTGACGGCGCGACCGGCGGTGTCGAGCAGCGCGAGGAAGCTCTGCACCTGCGTGGGACCGAAGGAGCTCACCGCGATGCGTTCGCCGGTGGTCGGGTCCTCGATGGTAAGACGCCCATCGTCCCACGCGGTCAGCAGGAAGGGCGCGGCCGGTGAGTGACCGGCCCGTCGACGACCCCCCGCGAGGGCGCGTAGCGCCCCCCGGATGAAACCGTTCGTGCCGCTGGGCATCGCGACCGCGAGTGTCCCGGTCGTGGCATCCGTCACGACGATGCCGCCGTCGGGCGCATCGGTGAAGCGGAGCGCGCGCTGCGCGACCAGCGTGCCGTAGGTGTCCGCAGACTTCCCGATGCCGAAGCGCGCGGCGAGGGTGGCGACGACGAGGGTCAGCACCGCCATCGCGACCGCCGCACGGAGGAAGGCCTTCGGCGGCGTGATCTGCGGCATCGCCGACGTGGCGCCTGGCTCCGCCTCGAAGTGAATCTCGACGCTCATCGGGGCCTCACTCGCCGAGGGTGGCGCGGCGCAGGACCGCGCCGACGGCGGCGGGATCCTCGAGGCCGCGGAGGAGCGGCTCGGGACGTCCGATCCGCCACGGCCGGACGTGCGGGAAGAGCACGATCCAGGCGAGCTTCTCCTTCGGGTCGAGCTGCAGCGCAATCTGTCCCGTCCCATCGCCGAAGGTGCGCGCCTGCGCGCCCTGGACGTACGCGAGCGGGATATTGACGGTCAGCGGGAAGACGACACCGAGCCGCATCACGAGCCGGCGGTCGGTGATGGCGTAGGTCGTGCTCGCGGCGATCCATCGGGCGAGGCCGTGCGCACCGCCGATGACGACGGCGACGAGCGTCAGCTGCAAGGCGAATGGCCCCCAGAAGGCGGCGCCATCGATACGCGAGACGTTGGCCAACACCCACCAGCCCACCATCAGCGTGAAGTACGCGGCGAGGGGCCGGACGAGTAGGAGGTGCCGCGCGAGGGCGCGCGGCTGCGGCGCGCCCTCCCAGAGCACCCGTTCCCCGGGGGGGAGGGCCTCGGCGACGCCGTGCACCCGCGCACGGGGGGACGTCGCCGAGACGCCGAGGACGGAAGTGGTCATCTCAGATCCAGGGCTCGGCGCGATCAGGCGTCGCGTAGAGGTGCCCACCGGCGTAGTACGCCATGATCTTGTCTTCCTCGAGGAGCGTGATGCGATCATCGCGCTTCGTGGTGGGGACGTTGGCGAACTGCGCCGCGGTGATCGCCTTCACGATCACGTGGTCGTTCCCCCAGAGCCCGAAGTGCGGCCACTGCACGAGGGCGGCGGGGAGGAGTCGGTGCGCGCCGTTCGCGGCGAGCTTGACCTCGTAGTAGCGGATCTGCGGCTCGGAGCGATCGACCCAGAGGTCGGCGATCGTGCCGGCGATGGCCCCATCGCACGCCTTCACGGGGAGGCCGCGCGGATCGGGGTCGCCCGCGGCGATCGAGAAGCTGGGCGCGACGCGCATCGGGATGATCTTCGCCTCGCCGTGTGCGGTGAGGTCCGGGACGTCCGCGCGGTCGGCGTACGCCGCCGGGCCGACGGCGTCGACCATCGGGTCACCGGTCGGGACGAGCGGGGACCCGTTCCAGTGGTCCACCGGGACTGCCTTGAGCTCCGACATCAGTGCGACCCTCCGTCCGTGTGCTGGGTGACGTGGATGAACTCCTTCTTCTCGGGGACCGTCGGCCACCCCTCGCGCGGGCCCTGCGGCGACTCGAGCGGATACCCTTCGCGCTTGTCCTCGCGGCGCAGGTAGATCACCAGCCCGACGAAGAACGCCCAGAACGCGTACAGGGCGATCTGTGCACCATCGATGTACTCCATGATTCCTCCCCCCTGGGATGAAAGACGACTACGCCGGCAGATCGGCGAGACCGAACTCCGCATCGGGCGCGCGCCGGATCGCGCCCGACCGGACCAACCGCACGAGCGGCCCGAGGGCCAGCAGCGTGGCGAACAACAACAACGTCTCGAGGTGGTACACGACGGTGTACGGGACGCTCGGGTCGGCCCAGACACCCTGCAGGCCACCCGACCGGATCGCCGCCCCCATCGTGTCACGGATGACGCCGGCCGTGGCCATCGAGACCCCCTCGCAGGTCGCGAAGACCGCCCCCCACGCGCCGAGCGCGATGCCGTGCTGCGTGACGTCACGGAGCCCCATCGCGGCGCTCAGCGTCCCCACCGCGAAGAGCCCCTCCCCCAATCCCATCAATCCCGTGCCGGCGATGAAGAGCGTGGAGGAGTGCAGCGGGGAGGCGAAGATCACCGCGACGAAACTCAGTACGCCGACGAGCGCGCCGAGCGCGGCGACGCGCACCGGGTCGTGTCCTCGTTCGAGGAGGGCGGCGGCGAGGACGAAGGCGAGCAACGCCCCGATCGCTGCGATCCCCGTGAGTGACGTCGTCGCCCCCACGCCCCAATGCAGGATCTCCCCGCCATACGGCTCGAGGAGGACGTCCTGCATGTTGAAGGCGAAGAAGCCGAGCCCCGTCGCGACGAGGAGTCGGACCGCGTGCCCTCCTGCGACGAAGGTCCGCCAGGCATCGCGGAAGCGGGGCCGGGCGTCCGAAGCCGTATACGGAACCGTCGCCGGACCACGCGCCTCCTGCTGCCAGAGCGCGACGAAGTTGCAGCCGACGGTGAAGACCGCAGCCCCCTGGATGACCTGGATGAGCCGGAGCGGCGTGAAATCGTGCAGCAGCCCGCCGAGGAGGAAGGCGCTCGCGAGCGCCCCGACGAGCATCATCACGTACATCAACGCCACCACGCGCGGCCGCTTCGCCTCATCGGCAAGATCGGTCGCGAGGGCCAACCCGCTCGTCTGCACCGTGTGCGCCCCGGCCCCGACGAGGAAGAACGCCAGCGCCGCCCCCACGTAGGGCAGCCACGCCGGCCCGGACGCCTGCTCCCCGGACAGCAGGAGCAGGGCGAACGGCATGATCGCGAGCCCGCCGAACTGCATGAACGAGCCCACGTAGATGTAGGGCACCCGCCGCCATCCCCAGAAGCTCCGATGCGTGTCCGACCGGAACCCGATCAGCGCACGGAAGGGCGCCACGAGGAGCGGAATGGCGATCATCGCCGCCACGACCGTCGACGGGACGTGCAGCTCGACGATCATCACCCGGTTCAACGTGCCATAGAAGAGCGTCGTCGCCATCCCCACCGTGAGCTGGAAGAGGCTGAGCCGGAGGAACCGCGTGAACGGCACCTCCGCCGTCGCGATATCCGCGAACGGCAGCCAGCGGGGCCCCAGCGTCTCGAGGGCCCACGTCACGGGGGAGCGGCGACGGCTCATCGGCTCACCACACCGGCTCCAGCCGGACGTTGGCGGGGAGCGGCGCGTGCTTCGCCGGGAGGAACATCAGCCGCACGAAGGTGAGACCGTTGTCGAGCTTGGCGAGCGTGGAACGCACCGCCCCACCGATCCCAGCGGCCGCGTCGGCTCGCGCCATCGTCTGCATGTTCTGATGCATCCGCTCCAGCAACGCCCAGAACTGCGGATTGTCGGTATCGATTGTCACCGGGAAGACCTGCCGGCTGATCTCGTTCGTCAGCCGGATCACCTTCCGGTCGAAATCGTCGACATCGAAGCCGAGCGCCTGGAAGAAGGTCTGCCGCGCGTGGTCCCGCACGTACATCGTGGCGAAGACGGCGAGGAGGAAGAACCGGATCCAGAGCTTGTTGATCCCCTCGAGCGTGTGCGGGTTAGCCCGCATCAGGACGGCGAACGCCTCCCCGTGGCGGAACTCGTCGTTGCACCACTCCTCGAACCACTTGAAGATCGGATGGAAACGGTATTCCGGATGCTTCTCGAGCTGCCGAAAGATCGTGATGTAGCGCGCGTAGCCGATCTTCTCGGAGAGATACGTGGCGTAGTAGATGTACTTCGGCTTGAAGAAGGTGTACTTCTTAGCGCGCGTTAGGAACGAGAGGTCGACGCGCACGTTGAAGTCGTTGAGCACGTGGTTGATAAACCCCGCGTGCCGGCCCTCATCACGGCTCATAAAGCCGAACAATTCACGGATGTCCTTGTTCTTCACCCGCTTCTTGATCTCGGCATACAGGATGCACCCGGAGAACTCGGCGGTCACGGAGCTCGTGAGGAACTCGATGAACGCCGCCTTGAGCTCGGGCGACCACCCGGTCCAGTCGAGCTCCGCGAACTCGGGCGTCCGCTTGAAGTGGTCCTTGTTCGGGTCGCGGCGGAACTCACCGACGAGCTCGTCCCACTGCGCACGCAGGGGCGACACATCGAGGCGGTCGAGCTCCTCGAAGTCCGTCGTGTAGAAGCGCGGGTTGAGCACCGCATCCTCGGTCGCGGCGCGGGTCGTCTCGTTCACCGTCTCGAGCGGCGGGGCCATCGTGGCATCGATCATCGCTCAGCCCTCGAACCCGACTTCGTACAGCTCGGTGATCCCGCTCGTCCCCAGGACGCGCACCAGGAGGCGACGCGGCCAGCTCGCCTGTTGCACGGTGGCCGTCGCCTGCATCGTACGGACCTCGCCGAGCCCGATATGGTCCGGCGCGCCGTGCACCAGCACGGCGTCGCCCTCATTCACGTCAACGCCATCGAGCACGACGTGCGCGTGGAAATCGGTCGGGGTCGAGGCAAGGTCGATGGTGCACGCAACCTCGCGTGTCCGACGATACGCCAGCCAACCGGCCAGCGCGGCGGCGGCGAGCGCCAGCCAGGTCCATCCGTTCATGGGGTCCTCCGGGGGGTGAGGGAGAGATGCAGGCCCTGCGAGGTGTAGAAGCCGCGTTGCACGCGCACGGTGCGGCCGACCGTCCAACCGGCGTCGCCGAGCGCGGCCTGCAGGCCGCGCCGGACGCCTGCCTCGCGCATCGGGACGATGCGCGGGGCCCGATCGCGCCCGGGCAGGAGCCGACCGACGCCGTGCATCACGGCGAGGAGGGGCGTCCGGGGCGCGAAGGTCCAGACGATCGACGCCCGGACCCGAGGAGCGAGACGCGAGAGCGCGGCGAGCGCATCAGGCATCTCGTAGTGGATGAGGGAGTCCATCGCGATGACGTGATCGAACGTCCCGAGTGCGGGGTCGAGCATATCCCCGCTCCGAAAATCGACGCGCCCGCGCAGCGACGACTGCGCGGCACGGTCCCGCGCCACGGCGACGAGGGTCGGCGAGAGGTCGATGGCGACCACCTCGGCCCCGCGCCGGGCGAGTTCGATCGAGGCCGTCCCGGTCCCACAGCCGGCATCGAGCACCCGCATCCCGGAGAGGTTCGTGGGGAGCCAGTCGAGCAGCGTGCGCTGCATCTGCGCACGCCCCTCCCGGACCGTGGCCCGGATGCGGCCGACCGGCGTCTCCGAGGTGAGAGCCGCCCAGGCTGCGGCGGCGCGGCGGTCGAAGTACTCCTCGAGCCACGCGCGCGTGCGCACATATCCGGTCGATTCGGGCGGCTGGGCGAGATGCATCAGTCGTAGCCCAACAGGTCGAAGATCTCACGGTCACGGAGTGGCGTGCCCTGCAGCGGCGGCACGCCGGCGGCGAGGGTCGCAGCGATCCGGAGATACTCGTCCTGCACCGCCTTCACCTCCGGCGAATCCTCCATCTCGAAGATCGTGCACTTCTTGAGCCGGCTCCGCCGGATCGCATCGAGATCCGGGAAGCGCCCGGTCAACGCGAGCCCCGTCTGCGTGTTGAAGCGATCGATCTGGTCGACGTCCTTGCTGCGGTTCGCAATGACCCCGCCGAGCCGGACGGCATAGTTCTTGGACTTTGCGAGGATCGCCGCCATGATGCGGTTCATCGCGAAGATCGAGTCGAAATCGTTCGCCGTCACGATCAGCGCCCGCTGGGCGTGCTGGAGCGGGGCGGCGAATCCGCCGCAGACGACGTCACCGAGGACGTCGAAGATGACAACGTCGGTGTCCTCGAGGAGGTGATGCTCCTTGAGGAGCTTCACCGTCTGGCCGACCACATACCCACCGCAGCCGGTACCGGCGGGCGGCCCCCCAGCCTCGACGCACTGGACGCCGTTGAATCCGGTGTAGACGAAATCCTCGACCCGGAGCTCCTCCGAATGGAAATCGACGGACTCGAGCACGTCGATCACGGTCGGGACCATCCGCTTGGTCAACGTGAAGGTCGAGTCGTGCTTCGGGTCGCACCCAATCTGTAGCACGCGCTTCCCGAGCTTCGAGAAGGCGGCACTCAGGTTCGACGAGGTGGTCGACTTCCCGATCCCTCCCTTCCCATAGACCGCGAACACCTGGGCCCCCGTGATCCGCTCGTTCGGATCCAGGTGCACCTGGACGCTTCCTTCACCGTCCGCCCTCGTGGGCAGCACCGGCAGCTCCAACGTGGCCATCTCCACCTCCGTCCCTCCGACTCGGACCGGGTCGTCCCGCTGCGTGAGCCGAGTGCTCACGCCACCGCGTAGACGCCCTCGAGTCGGTCCTCCAATTCCTCCGAGGCCTCTCGCAGCTGCGCGAGGACATCCTCGCTCGGCTGCCAGTAGCCACGGTCGTGCGCTTCCATCAGTCGCTTCGCCATCCCCGCCGCCGCGTTCGCATTCGCCTCGGCGAGGCGCTCTCGCATCGCCGGATCGAGCACGAACGTCGTGGTGATGTCCGTGTACACCCACTCGGGCACCTGACCGGCGGTCGCCGACCACCCGAGCGTCGTCGCCACGTGGCCGGCGATGTTCCGCGCCCCCTCGTAGCCCTGCGCCAGCTGTGCCTCGTACCACTTCGGGTTGAGCATCCGGGTGCGCGTCTCGAGCGCCACCTGCTCGCCGAGGGTGCGCACCCGCCCCTCCTTCCCGGTGTGGTCGCCGAGGTAGACTGGCACGTCACACCCCTTCGCGCGTGTGATCACCCGGTTCATCCCGCCGAGGGATTCGACGTACTGGTCGATGTCCGTCGCACCGAGTTCCACGGAGTCGAGATTCTGGAAGGCGATGTCGGCGCCGCCCAATGCGCGCTGCATCAGCTCGGGCATCGGTCGCGCGCCGGGCTTCACACCATAGGCGTGGCTCTTGCGGCGCACGAACTGCTCGGCGAGCTCGTCCTCCGACTCCCACTGCCCGGTGTCGACGAGCAGGTTCACGTTCGAGCCATAGGCGCCGTCGGCGTTCGAGAAGACGCGGAGTGCCGCCGTCTCGAGGTCGCAGCCGAGCGCGGCCTGGTGAGCCAAGGCGTGCTTGCGGATGAAGTTCTGCTCCGCCGGCTCGTCGGCCTGCGCCGCGAGCCACGCCGCTTCGGCGATGAGCTTCACCTGCAGCGGCAGGAGGTCGCGGAAGATCCCCGAGAGGGTGCAGACCACGTCGATGCGTGGACGAGCGAGCGTCTCGAGCGGCAGGAGGCGGGCGCCAGCGAGTCGGCCCACCGCGTCGAATCGAGGCACCGCGCCCATCAACGCGAGCACCTGGGCGATCGGTGCGCCCTCGGTCTTCATATTGTCGGTGCCCCAGAGGACGAAGGCCACCGTCTCGGGGTACGCGTGGCCATCGGCCAGATGACGGGCGAGGAGCGCGTCGGCGCGCGTGCGGCCATCCAGCAACGCGTAGGCGCTCGGCACCTTGTACGGATCGAAGCCGTACATATTGCGTCCCGTCGGCGCGACTTTCGGCGTCCGGACCAGATCGCCACCCGGCGCCGGCGGCAGATACCGCCCATCGAGCGCGCGAAGGATCCCGGGGATCTCGTGGTCCTCGGCCAGCACCCGGTCGAGCTGCGCTACCTCGAGTGCTGTCATCGGCTCGGGCATCGAGGCTTGGATCGCCCGGATCGTGTCGGCTCGCGCCGCTTCCGGCATCCCTTCGCCCACGACGTGGAGGCCGAGGGGAATCAGCGCGTACTCCAGCTCGAAGAGCTGATTGCGCACAGCGGCGATCTCCGCGGTCGCCTCACCCTCCCAGCATGGCGTCGCCGCGCAGAGGTCGAGCGCCACCGCCTGCTCTTGTACGAGCGCGACGAGCTGTGGGTCGGCGGTGCCGGCCGACCGGACGGAGTCGAGACTCGCCTTCAGCGCGGCGAGATCCTTGTAGAGCCCCGCCTGCGCGATCGGCGGCGTCAGGTAGGTGACGAGCGTCGCCCCGCCCCGCCGCTTGGCGAGGGTCCCCTCGGAGGAGTTGTTCGACGCGTAGAGGTAGACGTTCGGTAGGTCCCCGATGAGGCGGTCGGGCCAGCAGGCGTCGGTGAGGCCAACCTGCTTCCCCGGCATGAACTCGAGCGCGCCGTGCGTACCGAAGTGCAGGACCACATCCGCCCCGAAATCCTCACGCATCCATTGGTAGAACGCGGCGAAGGCGTGCGTCGGGGCGAAGTTCCCTTGGAAGAGGAGGCGCATCGGATCCCCCTCCCACCCGAACGCCGGCTGCACGCCGACGAACACCTGCCCGAATTGGGCGCCGAGGACGAAGAGATCGCGCCCATCGGTCAGCTGCCGACCGGGGGCCGGACCCCAGACCGCCTCCAGCTCGGCGAGATGCGCCGCCCGTGCGACGTGCGTCTCCGCGCTCACGCGCGCGTGCACATTCGCGGGCGCACCGAGGAGCGTGGCGTTTCCCTCGGTCACCGCCGCACGCAAGGCATCGACGCTATCGGGCATCGCGACGTCGTAGCCGTCGGCCCGGAGCGCGCGGAGCACGTTGAAGAGAGATTCGAACACCGCGAGATATGCCGCACTCCCCGTGTTGCCGGCGTTCGGCGGGAAATTGAACAAGACGATCCCGACCTTCCGATCCCCACGCGGGGTCCGACGGAGGTGTACCAGCTTGGCCACGCGAGCGGCCAGCAGGGCAATTCGGCCAGGAATCGGCTCCGAGGGCGTGGCGCCATCGGCACCGGCCGTTCCCTTCCCCCCGTACACGAGAGGACCGATCGCGCCATCGATCTCCGGGATCGCGACCTGCAGCGTGGCCTGCAGCGCATTCAGGCCGCGCGGATCCTGCTCCCAGTCGGTGACGCTCTGGAACTCGAGGGTCTGCAGCGAGAGGTAGGGCACGTCGAGCGCGGTGAGCACCGCCTGTGCGGCCTCGGCGTCGTTGTAGGCCGGCCCGCCGACGAGGGAGAACCCCGTGAGCGAGACGAGCGCGTCGATCGTCGCGGCCGGCTGACCCGTAGCCCGGCGCGGCTCATCCAGGAAGAAGCGCGTGATCGCCTCCCGCGCATCGAGTCCCGAGGCGAAGGCCGGCACGACGCTCAGCCCATGCCCCTCGAGCGCACGAATCACCGCGTCGTAGTGTGCGGTGTTCCCGGCGAGCAGATACGACCGTCCGAGCAGCACGCCGACGCGTCCCGACTTGCCCGCGCGCGGGAGCACGCGGGGGTCCACCGTGAGTCCGAGCCCCGGCAGATCGGGGTGGTAGCAGCCGACCTCGGGATACTCCACCGGATCGCCGACCGTGAGCGCCCCCTTCAGCGCGACGCGCGGACCCGCGGCATACCGGTTCACGAGCATCCGGACGAGGTTTGCGAGATTCTCCTCCGATCCTGCGAGCCAGTACTGCATCGCGAGGAACCAGCTTCGCACGTCTTGCGCGGTGCCGGGGATGAAGCGCAGCAACTTGGGGAGCCGCTTGAGCGCCGCGAGCTGACGCTCTCCGGCGGACCGCCCCTCCGTCCGCTCGCCCCGCAGCTTCTTGAGCAGCGCCATCGGCGACCACGCCGACGTCGAGCGATCCTCATCCGCCATCGAGTACTTCCCGAGGCGTGTGAGCTTGACCACGTCGTTCACGCAGAGCATCGCACAGACCGCGTCGCAGGTGGCGCGGCGCGCGGCGATGGCATCCCTCACCGGGCCGGCCGACTCCTCGGTGAAGAGCTGACCGGCGATGATCACGTCGGCGGCGGCGATATCGGCGCAGGCGGCCGCGATACGCGTCGGATCGTTCGCGTAGTCGGCGGCCACGTGCATCGTCAGCGTCAGCCCGGGCAGTTCGCGCGCGAGGCGGCGGCGTGCGCCGACGAACGCTTCAGCGAAGTGCGCGTCGAGCGTCAGGATCGTGACGCGGACAGGGACGGCGGCGCGCTTACTTGCCATAGTGCGCCTTCGCCTCATACAGCGTGTCGACCGTGATCGTCACGATCCCTCGGTCGGCGGCGAACCGTTCGGTATTGAGCCGCGCCTTCTTGCGGACGAAGAACGGGATCTTCTTGAGCTCACGCTCGCCGTCGGCACTCCAGCTGGGTCCGGCCACCGCGACCGCCACGGCCGTCGCGGCCGCGTCGTCCGCCTGATGCAGCGCGGCATCGGCCGAATCCTCCACCGCGGCATCCGGCATCGCCGGCGACCCGCTCGCACCGATCGCTGCGGCGCGCGGTGTCTGGCGCGCCGCGCCTTCCTGCTCCTGACGCCGGCCGCCCCCCTTGCCGAGATGACTGCCGGTCTCGTCGAACTCGAAGTCCTCGCTGAACATCGTGATGAGATGTTCCTCGAGTCCCATCATCAGGGGATGGACCCAGGCGTCGAAGAGGACGTTGGCGCCTTCCCATCCCATCTGCGGGCTGTACCGCGCCGGGACATCCTGCACGTGGAAGGGACCGGAGATCGTGGCGCAGGGCACGTGGAGCCGCTTGGCGATATGCCGCTCCATCTGGGTGCCGAGCACCAGTTCAGGGGCGGCGGCGGCGATGGCGCGCTCGACCTCGAGGTAGTCGTCCGAGATCAGCGCCTCGAGTCCATAGCCCTTGGCCGCCTCGCGCACCTCGCGTGCCATCTCGCGCGCGTAGGTCCCGAGCCCGACGACCTCGAAGCCGAGTTCGTCGCGGGCGACGCGGGCGGCGGCGATGGCGTGGGTGGCGTCGGCGAAGATGAAGACGCGCTTCCCGGTGAGATACGTGGAGTCCACCGAACGGGAGTACCACGGAAGCCGCGAGGCGGGGCGGTCGAGCACCGGCTGGACATCGACGCCGAGGACCGCCCCGAGCTCGGCGAGGAAGTCCCGCGTCGCTCCGACCCCGATAGGAACGGTGCGCACCACCGGCATCCCATGGGTCCGCTGCAGCCATCCGGCGGTGGTCTGCCCGATCTCGGGATAGAGCACGACGTTCGCGTCGGCGTCGGTGAGGGTCGCGAGCTGCTCGGGGGTGGCGCCGAGTGGTGCGACCACGTGCACATCGACCCCGACGCTGGCGAGCAGTTCGCGGACCTCGCGTACGTCGTCACGGCATCGGAAGCCGAGGCTCGTCGGCCCGAGGAGGTTCACACGCGGCCGGCGGCCGTCACGCGCCGGGCGTGGGCGCGCGGCGCTGCCGACCATCGCGCGAACGAGATGGTAGAGGGTCTCCGAGGCGCCCCAGTTCTCCTTCTTCGAGTACGCCGGTAGCTCGAGCGGGACGACGGGGACCGGGAGCTGCATCCCGACGGCGAGCGCACCGGCCTGATCCTGGATCAGCTCCGCGGTGCACGATTCGCCGACGAGGAGCGCCTGCGGGCGGAACCGCTCATACGCTTCGCGCACCGCGGTGACGACCATATTCGCGGTATCACCGCCGAGGTCGCGCGCCTGGAACGTCGTGTAGGTGACCGGCGGCCGGGCATCGCGTCGCTCGATCATCGTGAAGAGCAGATCGGCGTAGGTGTCGCCCTGTGGCGCGTGAAGGACGTAATGCACGCCTTCCATAGAAGTGGCGATGCGCATCGCCCCGACGTGCGGCGGCCCTTCGTAGGTCCAGAGCGTCAGCTGCATCGGTCAGACCTTGAGGCGACTGATGCGGTGGAGCGGGCGCGCAAAAAGCTCGGCGAGGTCCGCCGCCTGGTCGTAGCCCTGGATCGGCGAGAAGACGAGCTCGATGCTCCACTTGGTGCGGAGCCCCGCCGCCTCGAGCGGATTCGCCAGCCCGAGGCCGCAGACGGTGAGGTCGGGCTGGAGCGCGAGGCAACGGTCGAGCTGCTTCTCGACGTCCTGGCCCTCGGAAAGCTGCGTCGGCGGCAACGCCGCGAGATCGGCGGCGACGAGGGCCCGATCGAGATAGGGGGTGCCGACCTCGAGGAGCGTCACCCCGCACTCGGCGCTCAGGAACCGCGCGAGCGGGATCTCGAGCTGCGAGTCCGGGAAGAAGAAGAGTCGCCGCCCTTCGAGGGTGGGACGATGCCGGGCGAGCGCCGTCCGGGCGCGCTGCGCCGGCCCGGCGATCGCGCTCGCGAAGCGCTCGGGGGCGACATCGAAGGCATCGGCGGCCGCGCGCAGCCACGCCGTCGTGCCATCGACGCCGAGGGGATACGGGGCGGAGAGGAGAGTCGCGCCGCGCGCGGTGAGGGCGCGCGCCGTCTCATTCAGGAAGGGCTGCGCCAGGAGGATGCGCGTGCCGGGCCCGACCGAGGGGAGCGACGCGGCGCGACGCGGCGGGAAGAACTCCACGCGACCGAGACCGAGCTCGGCGAAGATCCGTGTGAACTGATCCTCGACGACGTCGGCGAGGGTACCGCAGACCAGGAGCGCCGGCGCATCGGTCGTCGCCGCCGGCAGTTCCGGCACCAGCGCGCGGAGGCAGGTATCCTCGCCCTGCGTGAAGGTCGTCTCGATCCCGCTCCCCGAATAGCTCAGGATGCGGACGCGTCCCTGATTTGCGACCGAGAGCCGTGAGGCGGCCTTCGCGAGATCGAGCTTGATGACCTCGCTCGGGCAGCTCCCGACGAGGAAGAGCGTCGTGATGTCGGGCCGCCGGGCGAGGAGTTCGCCGACAACGCGGTCGAGTTCATCATTGCAGTCGGCGAGTCCCGCGAGGTCGCGGTCACCGAGGATGGCGGTCGCGAATCGCGGCTCGGCGAAGATCATCACGCCCGCCGCGGACTGCAGGAGATGGGCGCAGGTGCGGGAGCCGACGACGAGGAAGAACGCGTCCTGCATCTTCCGATGGAGCCAGACGATCCCCGTGAGTCCGCAGAAGACCTCGCGCTGGCCGCGTTCCTTGAGGACCGGGGCGTCGGTGCACCCGGTCTCAACCACAGGGAGCGCGGTCCCGGTCACGCGCCCACCAATCCCAGCGCCATCGCGCGTTCCTGCCGCCGGGCCGCGCGCAGCTTCAGGATGAACTGCACCGCGTTGACGATGTAGGCGGCGTAGGCGGCAAGAGCCAGGGCCATCAGCTGCCGCGGCGCGAGGGCGCCGGTCCAGAGACCGGCGACGTAGGCGAGATGGAGCGCGATGACCCCCATCGAGACCACGTCCTCCCAGAAGAAGGGCTTCGCGAAGAGCCACTCATTGAAGACGACCTTCTCCCAGATCGAGCCCGTGACCATGATGAGGAGGAGGACGGCCGTCTTGATGAGGACGGAGAGGTTCGCGGCGGCGAGTCCATCTCCTGTCCGGAGATATCGGATGACGAGGGCCGCGGAGATGAGGCAGACGGCGAACTGCAGCGGCGCGAGGATCCCCTGCACGAGGGTCCATCGCGTCGCATCGCGTCGGGCGCGCTGCTCCGGGGTGTAAAGAGAAGTTGACGGTCGTTGGACTGACACCCCGTGATATTGGGAGCCGTCCGGCGCGATGTCAATAGAAGTTTACGTCAAAGTGTCTTGACAGCCAGACACCGCGGTCCCACCTTGGGGATGGAGTAGCCGGGGTACGCCCCCCAACCGGTAGGTTCTCATGTCATCGTCTGGCCTCGCCCGAGAACAGCTCGTGGCGACATCACGGATCGTCGAGCAGTTCACCGAGGCCATCCTCTCACCGGATGAATCGGCCCCAGGCGCGTACGTCCGTGAGCTCCTCCGGCAGGGGGTGTCACCGGCGACTCTCATTGAAGAGGTCTTCACCCCAGCTGCCCGCGTCCTCGGCGAACGCTGGAAGACCGATGAATGCTCCTTCTATGAAGTGACGCTCGCGTCCGGCCACATCCAACGGTTGTTGCGTGCCGTCAGCCCGCTCTTCCTCGCCGACAGCGCACCGCTCGGATCGACCGGCCGGATGCTCCTGACCTGCGCCTCCGGTGAGCAGCACTCGCTCGGCTCACTCGTAATCGCCGAGTATTTCATTCGGGATGGGTGGGATGTCCACCTGCTGACCACGTACAATCCAGATATTTTGTTCGACATGGTTAGGAAAACCGAGTATCATTGTGTCGGCTTCTCGGTCGCGTGCACCCAGCACGTACCGGGACTGCGCAAGGACATCCGCCGAGTACGACAGGTGTCACGCAACAATGACATCCGCGTGCTCGTCGGTGGACAGCTGCTCGATTCCGAACCATCACTCGCCGAGGATCTTGGGGTGGATGCGATCGCGACCGACGCCGAGTCGGCGATCCTGATGGCACGTCGCCTCCGCGGCATCGCCGAGCTCACCCTCGGATGATCTCGTTCTCTCGCCCATAGAGCACACCTGATGACTTCCGGTCACTCCGCTTCCGACGCTTCGCGCGCTCCCCTCTCCGGTCTCGCACCGGACTGGGCGGCGAAGCTGATCACCGCCACCAGCGAGGTGGCGCTGGTCGTGGATCGCGGCGGCATCATCCGACATGTCGAGTTCAGCGGGACGGAGGCGCCCGTCGACGGGGCGGAAGGGTGGATTGGGACGCCGTGGGTCGATACGGTGACCCCCGAGTCCCGCGGTAAGATCGAGCAGATGCTGCGTGAGGCGACGTCGGCGGGGACGACGCGCCGACGCCAGGTGAATCATCCCTCTCGTGCGGGCGCCGACATCCCGGTCGCGTACAACGCGGTCCGCGCCGAGGACGGCTCGGTCGTCGCCGTCGGGCGCGACCTCCGGGCGATCTCCACGCTCCAGCAGCGCCTCGTCGACACGCAGCAGGCGATGGAGCGCGACTATTGGAAGCTCCGTCACGTCGAGACACGCTATCGTCTCCTCTTCCAGCTCTCGACCGACGCGATCATCGTCGTCGACGCCGACACGATGAAGGTGGTCGATGCCTCGAACGCCGCATCACGTCTCTTCGACCTCCCCGCCGAGAAGCTCGTCGGACGGAGCTTCCCGCTCGGCATCGCCGCCGGCTCCGCTCGCGCGATGGAGGATCTCCTCGCCGCGGCGCGCACCACCGGGCACGCGGGCGACGTGCGCATCACTCTCGCCGACGACCGCGGGGAGTCCCTTGCCTCCGCCTCCTGCTTCCGACAGGAGAACCTCACGCTCCTCCTCGTCCGCCTGTCGCGCTTCGCCGCACCGGTGGGGGCGAGCGTGACGCGCGAGCAGGTGCTCGCGCTCGTGCAGGCGGCCCCCGATGCCTGCGTCATCACCGACGCCGAGGGCGATATCGTCTACGCCAATCGCGCCTTCCTCGACCTCGCGCAGCTCGCGAGCGAGGAGCAGGCGAAGGCGCGTTCGCTCGGCAACTGGGTGGGCCGGCCCGGTGCCGACCTGCAGGTCTTCCTCTCGACGCTCAAGAAGCACGGCGTGGTGCGGGTGGCGGCGAGCAGCGTGCGCGGCGACCTCGGCCTCAGCTCGGAGATCGAGCTCTCCGCCGTGACGCTCACCGGGGGTGACGGCGCCGGTATCGGCTTCATCATGCGGGACGTCGGTCGGCGCGTCGCCACCGTCCCGCACGGTGCACGCGACCTCACGAAGGCGGTCGAGGATCTCACCGCGCTCGTCGGTCGCGTCTCGCTCCCGACGCTCGTGAAGGACACGACCGACCTCGTCGAGCGGCACTTCATCGAAGCCGCCCTCGAGCTGACCGGCGACAATCGCACCACGGCCGCCGAGGTCCTCGGCCTCTCGCGTCAGACGCTCTACGTGAAGCTCCGCCGCCACGGTCTCTCGGGCGGCGACACCGACACCGCCGAAGCCGTCTGATCGGATGACGCACGTGCCCCTCCGCCGCGGTCCGTCCTCCCCCGGTGTCACGCGATGACGACACTTTCTGGTGTCAGCGCGTCGTCGACGCCGATGCGGAGCGTGCCCAACGCCTCGGCGATCGTCGAGCTGCTCAAGCCCGTCACCTGGTTCCCACCGATGTGGGCCTTCACCTGCGGCGTCGTCTCCACCGGTCTGCCGGTGCGTGACCGACTCGGCAGCGTGGCACTCGGCGTGCTGATCACCGGTCCGCTCGTCTGTGCGACGAGCCAGGCCGCGAACGACTGGTTCGATCGACACGTCGACGCGATCAACGAACCGCACCGCCCGATCCCCTCGGGTCGGATGCCGGGCACGTGGGGGCTGCGCATCGCGATCGTCTGGACCCTCCTCTCGCTCGCGGCCGCGATCCCCCTCGGACCGACGGGTGTGCTCGCGGTGGCGATCGCCCTCGCCTTCGCGTGGGCCTACTCCGCGCCTCCGTTCCGGCTCAAGCAGAACGGATGGATCGGCAACGCCGCGGTCGGCATCACGTATGAAGGGCTCGCCTGGGTGACCGGCGCCGTGGTCCTCCTCGGCGGGGCGCTCCCCGACGGCCGCGTCCTCGCGATCGCGGCGCTGTACTCGCTCGGCGCGCACGGCATCCTGACCCTCAATGACTTCAAGGCGATCGACGGCGATCGCCGGATGGGCATCCGCTCCCTCCCCGCCACGCTCGGGGTCTCGCGTGCGGCGTGGGTGCTCTGCGCCGTGATGGTCCTGCCCCAACTCCTCGTCATCGGTCTCCTCCGGACGTGGGGCGCGAGCGGCGCTCCAATGGGGATCGCCGCGCTCGTCGCGGTGCAGCTCGGCCTGATGGCGCGATTCCTCGCCGCCCCGCGTGAGCGGGCGCTCTTCCTCTCCGCCGTCGGCGTCCCGTTCTACGTCTCGGGGATGATGGTCGCCGCGGTCGCCCTCCGGAGCCTCACGTGACCTCGATCCGACGCCCCTTCGGCTGGCGCGACGTCGCGCGGCTCGGCCTCGCCCAGATCGCTATCGGCGCGGTCGCCGCGGTGATGACGTCGACGCTCAATCGCGTGATGATCGTCGAGCTCGTCCTGCCCGCGACGGTGCCGAGCGTGCTCGTGGCGCTGCACTTCGTGATCCAGATGTCGCGCGCGCGCTTCGGCTTCGACTCGGATCGGAGCGGACATCGTGCACCCTGGATCCTTGGCGGCGTCGCGACCTTCGCAGTCGGCGGATTCCTCGCTGCCCTCGGCGTCGCGCTCGCGGCGAGCCGCACCATCCCGGGGCTCGGCGTCGCCTTCGTCGGCTATGCGCTGATCGGCATCGGGATGAGCGCGTCGGGTACCGCGCTCCTCGCCCACGTCGCCGAAGAGATGCCGCCGCAGAAACTCGGTGGCGCCGCCGCGATGCTCTGGATCATGATGATTCTCGGCATCGCCGTGACCGCTGGCGTCTCGGGCCAGCTCCTCGATCCCTTCTCGTTCCGTCGACTCCTCGGCGTGATCGGCACGGTGTGCGCGATCGCCGTCGTACTGGCAGCGCTCGCCGCGTGGGGCTCGTGGCACATCCGCCGCGCGCCTGCGGGTACAGGGACGGCGGCTCCGCAGGCGGGGTTCGCGACCGTGCTCCGCGACGCGCTCGCCGACCGCGCGACGCGCCGGTTCGCGCTCTTCGTCTTCGCGGCGATGCTCGCCTATTCCGCGCAGGACCTGATCCTCGAGCCCTTCGCTGGCCGGGTCTTCGGGATGACGCCGGGCGAGAGCACGAAGCTCGGTGGCACGCAGCACGGCGGTGTGATGCTCGGGATGCTCGGGGCCGCGCTGCTGAGCGCGCGGTTCGGCTCGCTCCGGCACTGGGCCGTCGGCGGCTGTCTCGCCTCCGCACTCGCGCTCGTCGCGCTGGCACAGTCCCCCGCCCTCGGCGGTTCGACGGCGCTCTCGGTCATCATCTTCTGCCTCGGTGTCGCGAACGGCGTCTTCGCGGTCGGCGCGATCGGCGCGATGATGGCGATGACCGCCGCCGACGGGACACGCGGGACGGGGATCCGGCTCGGCGTGTACGGCGCCGCTCAGGCGATCGCCTACGCCGCTGGGTCACTTGGCGGTGGGGTCGCGAGTGACCTCACGATCGCGTGGTTCGGAGAGCCGGTCCGCGGGTACACGGTGGTGTTCGCCGCCGAGGCTGTGCTCTTCGTGGTCGCCGCTGCGATGGCGATGGCGAGCACGCCCTCGGTGCGTGCCGGCCTGCTGCGCCGCGCCGAGGCGGGGGATGCGATCCTGGGGGCGATGCGCTGATGGCGGTCGCGGCCCTCCCGCTCCTCGTGGAGACGCCGGCGCTCGCGCCGGCGCCGCACCGCGACCTCTGCACCGACTGCGGGGTCTCCCGTTCGTCGTGGGCGCACCAGTGCGGGAAGGCCTGCCAGTTCATCCATCCGCGGTATGAAGCGCTCGAGCGGCAGGTGCACGGCCGAGCCCGTGACCTCGGCCGCGGCGATGAGGGGTTCTTCGGGGTGCATCGCGCGATGTATCGCGCCCGTCTCGACGTGCCGCGGGCCGGGGCGCAGTGGACCGGCATCACCACGCGCCTCGGCGAGCGCCTCCTCGAGACCGGGGCTGTCGACGCCGTCCTCGCGACGGCGAGTGATGCGACGGACCGCTGGCGCCCGCGGCCGGTGATCGTCACCTCCCCCGAGGGGATGGCCAAGTGCCGCGGGATGAAGATGGGCTACAGCCCACTCCTCGCGTTGCTCGATGAATGCGTGGCGCGTGGCTATCGCCGGATCGCGATGATCGGCGTGGCGTGCCAGGTGCACGCGCTGCGCGCGCTCGAGGCGGAGCTCGGGCTCGAGGCCCTCTATGTGATCGGTACCCCGTGCAGCGACAACACGACGACCGAGAATTTCCATCGGTTCCTCGGGCTCCTGACCGACACGCCGGACGACGTTACCTACCTCGAGTTCCTCGCCGACTACCGCGTCGAGCTTCGGTTCCGCGATGGCTCGCACCGGTTCATCCCCTTCCTGCAGCTCCCGATCCGCGACCTGCCGCGTGATTTCTTTCCGGCCACCTGCCGCTCCTGCTTCGACTACACGAACAGCCTGAGCGACCTGACGGTCGGTTATATGGGTGGCGAGGGGGACCAGTGGCTGCTTATCCGGACCGCCCGCGGCGAGGCGCTCCTCGACCTCATCCGCGATGAGGTGACGGTGACGGCGCCGGGCTCGCGTGGCGACCGCACCGGCCCCGTGAAGACCTTCGTCGCACTGAGTGAACGCGCGGCGGGCGGGCTGCCGGTGCGCGGTGCCCCGGACTGGGCGCGGCCGTTGATCGGCTGGGCGCAGCGGCGATTCGGCCCGAAGGGGCTCGAGTTCGCGCGCACGCGCGTGGAGATGAAGTGCGCCGAGGGCATCCTCGCCCTACGGCACGAGCGTCCGCATCGAATGAAGCGGATGATCCCGGGCTTCGCGTGGGACCTCGTGGCCCGATACGGGCTCACGCCGCGTCCCGGCGAGCGACTGCAGACCCCCCAGGAGACGACCGGATGATCCTCGAGACGACGTATGACGTGGTGGTGGTGGGTGGCGGGCCCGCAGGCGCGACGGCCGCGCACGACCTCGCGCGGAAGGGCCGGAAGGTGCTGCTCCTCGACCGTGCGTGGCGGGTGAAGCCGTGCGGCGGGGCCGTGCCCCCGCAGCTGCTCAGCGACTTCGACGTGCCGGAGTCGCTGCTCGTCGCGCGCATCAACGAGGCGCGGATGATCTCACCGAAGGGGCAGACGGTGGATATCCCGGTCGGTGACGGGTTCGTGGGGATGGTCGACCGCGACGTCTTCGACGAATGGCTCCGGGCGCGCGCGGCCGAGGCCGGTGCGGAGCGGCGGCTCGGCGCGTTCGTGCGCCGCACGCACGACGGCGACGGCGTGGCGCGCGTGCACTACACCGACGGGCGCTCGCGGCACGGCGAGGAGCGGTCGGTCCGGACGCGCTTCATCATCGGCGCCGACGGCGCCCTCTCGCAGGTCGCGCGGCAGTGCGTCCCACGGGCGGATGAGGGGAAGTTCGTCTTCGCCTACCACGAGATCGTGAAGTCACCCGAGACCGATAGCCGCGTCTTCGCGCACGATCGGTGTGACGTCTACTACCAGGGACCGCTCTCTCCAGACTTCTACGCGTGGATCTTCCCGCACGGGAAGACGACGAGCATCGGTACCGGCTCGCTCCAGCGGGGGTTCGGGCTGAAGGAGTCCGTCGCCAAGCTCCGCGCCGACACCGGACTCGATCAGGTGGAGACGATCCGACGCGAGGGCGCGCCGATCCCGCTGCATCCGCTCCCGCGGTGGGATGACGGTCGCGAGGTGGTACTCGCCGGCGATGCCGCGGGCGTCGTCGCGCCGGCGAGCGGCGAGGGGATCTTCTACGCGATGACCGGCGGCCGGTTCGCGGCCGACGCCGTCGAGCAGGCCCTCGCGACGGGACGTGTCGCGGCACTCGCCTCCGCACGCCGCCGCTTCATGGGGGCGCACGGGCAGGTCTTCTGGGTGCTCGACGTGATGCAGCGCTTCTGGTACACCTCCGACGCGCGCCGCGAGCGCTTCGTGGCCATCTGCCGCGACCGTGACGTGCAGCAGCTCACCTTCGACGCGTATATGCGGAAGCGCCTCGTGCGCGCCAAGCCGCTCTCGCACGTGCGCATCTTCTTCAAGAACCTTGCTCATCTCACCGGTCTCGCGACGGCGTGATGGCGCCGGCCGTCTGGCTCCCGATCACGGCGGCAGTCGCGTTCTGGTGCGCGGTCGCCGTGGCGGGGGCGTTCGTCACGGACATCGGACCGTGGTATCGGGCGCTCCGGCAGCCGTGGTGGAAGCCGCCGGACGCACTCTTCGGTCCGATCTGGACGACGGTCTTCCTCTGCACGGGGATCGGCTGCGTCCTCGCGTGGCGCGGCGGCGGCACGCCGGACGAGCGGCAGCGCTTCCTGCTGGCGTGCGTCATCAACGGCCTCGGCAATACCTGGTGGAGCTGGCTCTTCTTCCGGCGGCGGCGCCCCGACTGGGCGCTGCGGCAGGTCGTCCCCTTCTGGCTCTCGATCCTCGGGATGTACTGGACCACGCGCCCCCTCGCCTACGAGGCGGGGATCTGGTTCGCGCCGTACCTCGGCTGGGTCGCGATCGCCACCTACCTCAACTGGACCGTCGTGCGGCTGAACGGTCCCTTCGACGCTAGGTGACCCGATGCTGATCTCCATCGCGGTCGACTTCCGCCACGCGAACGTCGCGACGCGGGAGCGGTTCCATCTCTCGCCGGAGCGGATCCTCCGGCTCCACACGACGACGCTGCCCGCCAATGTCCGCGAGCTCGTCGCGATCGCCACGTGCAATCGCAGCGAGATCTACGCTTGGACCGGCGGGCACGATCCCGCCAGCACCGCAGCCTTCGACGACGCGGTCGAGGCGATCGCGCGGGTCTGGATGGGGAATCGCGCGGGGGCGAAGGCGCTCCTCGGCGTGGCCCAGCGGCGCGCGGGGCTCGACGTGGCGCGACGCGTGTTGCGCATCGCCAGCGGCCTCGAATCTCAGGTGATGGGCGACGGCCAGATCCTCGGCCAGCTCCGGCAGTCATACCGCGAGGCGGCCGACGCCGGCGCCGCCGGCTCCGTGCTGCATCGGCTCTTCGAGACCGCGCTCCGCGCCGGCAAGCGGGTGCACGCCGAGACCGCGCTCACCGCGGGGCGACGGTCCGTCGGCGCCGAGGCCGCAGCGGTCGCGCATGACCGCTTCGGCAACCTCGCGCACGCGCGACTCGTCGTAATCGGGTGTGGGAAGACCGGCCAGTCGGTGGCCCGTCAGCTCGTGAAGCTCGGCGCGCGCGACGTCGTCTGCATCAACCGGTCGCCCAAGCGTGCGCAGACGCTGGCGGCGGAGGTCGGTGGCCGCCCCGCGCCCTATGAGGCACTGCACGTGGAGGTGGCGATGGCGGATGTCGCGATCGCCGCGACGGGGTCACACGAACCCGTGGTGACGGCGCCGGCACTCGCAGTGGCACGCGCCAACTGCGGCACCAGCGCCTATCCGGTCCTCCTGATGGATCTCTCGATGCCACGGAACATCGACCCGGCGCTGCACGGGGTGCCCGGGATCACCGTGGCCGACCTCGACGCGCTCCATCTGCCGGTGCTGCAGGCGGAGGAGGCGCGGAAGTCGTCGGCGCCCGCGGCGGAATCGATCGTCGACGCCGAGCTGGCGAGCTTCGTCGAGTGGGTGGCGGTCGCCGCCGCCCGCGAGGCGATCCGTCCGCTCGCCGAGGCGCTCACGGAGATCTGTCGTCGCGAGCTCACCTTCGCGGCGGGGGATGCGGTGGCGGACCACGCCACCGACCGAATCGTCGCGAAGCTCCTCGCCCGTCCGATGACGAAGCTCCGCACCGCCATCGCCCACGGCGAGGCGCTGCAGGCGTTCCACCTCACGCTCGACTCTCTCTTCGCTGGGCCGATGCCGGCGCCTGCGTCCGACCGTAGCCGGCCACGCGGCCGGCGTCCCTCCCCCCGGAGCCACTGATGGCCACGAACGATCTCTTCCTCCGCGCCCTCCGCCGTGAACCGGTCGAGCGCCCGCCCGTCTGGATGATGCGACAGGCCGGTCGCTATCTCCCCGAGTATCGTGCGGTGCGCGCGAAGGCCGACTTCCTCACGATGTGCCGCACGCCGGAGCTCGCCACCGAGGTGACGCTGCAGCCGGTGGACCTCATCGGCGTCGATGCGGCAATCATCTTCTCCGACATCCTGGTGATCCCCGACGCGATGGGGATGGATCTCACCGTCGACGAAGGGGTCGGCCCGCAGTTCTCCGATCCGGTCCGCACGATGCGCGACCTCGTGCGCCTCAGCGACGTGGAGCCGGAGGAGGGCCTCCGCTACCATCTCGACGCGCTCCGGATGACGCGCCGCGCGCTCGACGGCCGCGTCCCGCTCATCGGGTTCGCCGGGTCGCCGTGGACGCTCTTCGCCTATATGACCGAGGGGAAGGGGACGAAGTCGTTCAGCATCGCCAAGAAGCTGCTCTTCGCCGATCCTGAGTTCGCGCACGCGTTGCTTGCGCGACTCGCCGACAACGTCGGCCGCTTCCTCGTCGCGCAGGCGGCCGCGGGGGCGCAGGCGCTGCAGCTCTTCGATTCGTGGGCCGGCTCGCTCGGCCCGCGCGAGTACCGCGAGTTCGCGCTGCCGTATATGGCGCGAGCCGCGCGCATCGCCAAGACCGCGGGCGTCCCGGTGATCGCCTTCGCGCCGGGCGCCGGCTGGGCGCTGGGTGAGATTGCCGAGGCCACGGGGTGCGATGTCCTCGGTGTTGACTGGCACACCGACGCGGCGTGGGCCCGTGGGGTCGCGGACACGCGGCGCTGTGGCATTCAGGGGAACCTCGATCCGTGCACGCTGTACGCGGCGCCGGAGGTGATCCGTGAGCGAACGCAGGCGATGCTCGCGGCGATCGACGGGCCCGGCTACATCGCGAACCTCGGACACGGGATCCTGCCTGACGTCCCGGTGGCGCACGCGAAGGCATTCATCGAGACGGTGCAGGCGTGGGACTCTCGCGGTGCGATGGCCGCGGCACAATCGGCGGAGATGACGCGATGACGATGGCGAAAGGACTCACACGCACAGCACGGCGCGACCTGATGGCAGCGTGGACCGCGCAGCTGCAGGATGAGATCACGACCTTCTTCGAGCGGCTCGACGGCGGGCACTTCTCCGAGGCGGCGTGGGACCGTCAGGGCGGCGGTGGCGGTCGGTCGCGGCTCCTCAGTGATGGGGCGGTCTTCGAGAAGGCGGGCGTGAACCGTGCGCTCGTCGAGGGGATCCTACCCCCCGAGGCGGCCAAGCGACTCGGCGGGAACGTGCCGCCCGACGCGACCCCCTACTTCTTCGCGACCGGTGTCAGCGTGGTGGTGCACCCGCGGTCGCCAATGGTCCCAACCGTCCATCTCAATGTGCGGTACTTCGAGCTCACCGACGCCGACGGCCAGCTGCACGACGCCTGGTACGGTGGCGGCACCGACCTCACGCCGATGCATCCCTTCCCGGATGATGCCCGGCACTTCCATCGCTCGCTCAAGTGGGCGTGCGACGCCCACGATCCGCGGCTCTACCCCGCGCACAAGGCGTGGTGCGACGAGTACTTCCGCAACCTGCACCGCGCCAACGAGGCCCGTGGCATCGGCGGCGTCTTCTTCGACCATTTGCGTCCCGGCGAAGGGCCGTTCCACTTCGCACCCGAGGCGCTGCACGCGTATGTGACCACCGTCGGACGCGCGCTCGACGACGCCTATGGTCCGATCGTCCACGCACGGCGCGACCTGCCGTATACTGAGCGCGACAAGGCGCTTCAGCTCTACCGTCGCGGACGCTATGTGGAGTTCAACCTCGTGCACGACCGGGGCACCATCTTCGGGCTGCAGACCGGCGCGCGGACGGAGAGCGTCCTGATGTCGCTCCCGCCGCTCGCCGCGTGGGCGCCGTACCACGAGCCGGCGCAGGGATCGATCGAGGCGGAGCTCGCCGCGATGCTCGCGCCGCGCGACTGGGCCACCGAGGCCTGATCTGATGCGCGTCGTCGTGATCGGCGCTGGGGTCACGGGGTTGAGCGCGGCGCTCGAACTCCGCGACCAGGGCGTCGACGTGACGGTGCTCGACGCCGGCGCACGCGTGGGCGGTGTGATCACCACGCGTCGCGTCGATGGCTTCCTGATCGAATCGGGTCCGACCTCGCTGAGCGCCACATCGACGCTCGAGTCGCTGATCACGCGGTTGGGTCTCGAGGACGAGCGCGTCTTCCCCACCCCGTCCGCGAAGCGGCGCTTCATCGTCCGCGACGGCACGCCGGTGGCGCTCCCGTCCGGACCCGCGTCGCTCCTCGCCTCGCGCGCGCTCTCGCGCGGCGCCAAGTGGCGGCTCCTCCGCGAACCCTGGGTGACCCCAGTGCGCGGCGCCGCGGACGAGTCGATTGCCTCGCTCGTGCGCCGCCGTCTCGGATCCGAGGTGCTCACCTACCTTGTGGCCCCGTTCGTCTCGGGAATCTACGCTGGCGATCCGGAGACGCTCTCGGCACGTCACGCGATGCCGATGCTCTTCCACGCGGAGCGGCGCCACGGCTCCATCCTCCTCGGCGGGATCCGCGAGGCGCGTGCTCGCGCGGGGGTCGTCCGCCACCGGGGGATCACGAGCTTCCGCGAGGGGCTCGCGACGTTGCCGAACGCGATGGCCGAAGCGCTCGGCGGCCGCGTGCGCCTCCGGACGCGTGTGACCACGGTGCAACCGCACACGGAGGGCTGGCAGGTCGGCGTCGAAGATGGAGAGGGCCGTCCGGCGCAGATCGCCTGTGACGCCGTCTGCTATACCGGCCCCGCGCACGCCGTGCACGCGATCGACCTGCCGTGGGAGATCCGACAGGCGCTCCAACCGATCGAGCGCCTCGAGCATCCGCCGGTCGCCACGCTCGCACTGGGCTTCCCGCGTGAGGCCGTCGCACATCCCTTGGATGGTTTCGGGATGCTCTGCCCTGCCGTCGAAGGTCGCACCCTCCTCGGCGCGATCTTCTCCTCATCGCTCTTTCCGGGACGCGCGCCCGCCGGGCAGGTTCTCATCACCTGCTTCCTTGGCGGCCAGCGCGCGCCGGAGATCGGCCGGATGTCGACGGATGCCGTGCTCCCGCTCATCCTCGCAGACCTGCAGGCACTCCTCGGCGTGCGCGCCGCACCGACCCTCGTGCAGCATCAGATCTGGCCGCAGGCAATCCCGCAGTACGCGCTCGGACACGAGCGCGTGGTCGGTGCCGCGCTCCGCATCGAGTCGGAGCACCCTGGGTTCTATCTGGGGGGGCAGTGGCGCGGCGGCGTGTCGCTGGGCGACTGCCTCGCACAGGGACAGCAGTTGGCGACGCGGATCGTGCAGGAGCGGGGCGCCGCGAGCGGCCGGTCGAACCGGTTCTCCGGCGAGGGCGCCCACCGGACGCCGCTCGCGGTCTGACCGCGACTATTCGCCGTCGGGGATCGGACCGGGATCGAGGGTGAAGCGCCCGAGGATGGCCGAGAGCCGGACCGCGTGCTCGGTGGCCGCCTCGACCTCCTGCAACAGCGGCGCGATCGATGCGGCATCGGCGCTGTCGGCGATCTCACTCACCGCGACGCCGGCATTCGCCCAGATGGCGGAGACGAGCGCCTGCACCGTGGGCGGCGCGGGCGGCGCATCGCCGGGCGCGCCACCGGGGCGCTGGGCGGCGAGAATGAGCCGCTGCAGGCGGTCCCGCGCGACGTCCGCGCCGTGCCGCTCGCTCAGATCGGTGAGCATCACGATGACGCCGAGCAGCCCACCATCGACGCCGGGGATCGGGTCGGCGCGGACCGCCACGGGCGTGCCCGCGTCGCCAGCGCGCGCGGCGAGGCGCACTTCCCCGCGCCACGGACGGCGGTCGATGAGCAGGGTTCCGAGCATCTCGGTGGTCTCCTCGGCATCCGAGAAGGCGGCGGCGAGATCCTCAAGCGTCTGGAGTTGCCGATGTGGCCCGCCAATCAGCCGGCCGACCGCAGAATTGATGAGGAGGATGTCGCCGTCGGCGTCGGTGATGACGACTGGTTCATCCATCGCCTCGACGGCGCCGTGCATCTTCATCAATTGCCGTTCGGCGATGAGCACGCGAACGGAGCGGAGCTGCGTGACGATATCTGCCACTGAAGCCCCGATGGCCTTCGCGATCGCACACTCCCGCATCCGCCACGGCAACGCGGTCTCGCGGATGTGCTCCCGCCAGGTGGGGTCGGCGGCAGGCGACGCGGCTGGCGCCACCGAGGGATTGGCACCGGTCCACGTGACGTCGTGCGGCTGTTCGCGTCGGAACCAGGCGAGGTATTCGCCGCGCGCCGCACCGATCCGGACGGCGAGCACACCGGCGGCCGATCGTGACATCCCGGCGAGCGGGGGATGCTCCTTGCCGATGGCCGCCGTCGCGAAGACCGCCGCCATCGGTAGCGTGTCGAGGTAGGCGAAGAGTCGCTGCAGATCGGTGGGCGCGGGCGCCTCGCCGGTCGTGTGTATCTCTCCGTCGAAGCGCAACGCGGCGCCGGTCGCACCGAGGGGTTGGAGAAGCTGTCGCGGCGTCTCGAAGAGCGCCCGCTGCCAGTCTCCATCGGCCGAGGTGGCTTCGATGAGCCGATGTTCGAGACGGCGCACCAGCACCTCCGCCTGCGCCTCGGCGTAGTGCTCGAGCGCCGAGATGCGCGTGGAGGCGACTTCAGCGAGGAGTTCGATGGCGGCGCGGACCTCGACCGTGAGATAGCGCGCGCTCGTGTGCGTGCAGTGGAGGAGCCCCCAGACCCGTCCCTCGTGCAACAGGGAGACGTCGAAGAGCGCCCCGACCCCGTCGGCGCGCAGCTGCGCCCGTTCCGCCGGCGGCACCGCGAGGAGCGATGCGGCGGTGAGGTCGGTCATCCGGCCCGACTGTTCGATGGGCGGGTGGATGGCGACCGGATCGGCCTCGAGGTCGACCGAGAGCTGTGTGCGTTGCCGCAGCTGATGCGCGCGCATCGCCGCGTGGCCCGCATGCGCCGGGACCCGGCGATGCAGATGCGCCACGAGCGTCCGGCGTCGCGACTCGGCGATCACCTCTGCGTGCCCGGCGACGTCCCAGCGCTGCAGCACCACGCGTTCGAATCCCGTGAGGTCTCGGAGTTCGGTGACGAGGAGGTCGGCGAGCGCCGCGATGGAATGCGCGGCGCTCAGCTGCGTGACCACCGCGGTGAGCCGTGCGGTGAGCGGCGGTGTGCGCTTCGGCGGCGTCTTCCGGATATCCTCGAGCTCGACGAGCACACTTCCCGTGCCGGGGCGGTGCATCGTCGCGAGCGCGGTGATCGTTCCGGTGCTGGTGGTCAGGCGCACCCGACGCGGGATAGCGAGGGTCAGCGAGGGCGCTTCCGCCCAGTGCCGCACCGCGTGGGCGAGTTCCGGACCGAGCCGATCGACACCGTGGCCGATGATGTCATCGAGGGACCACCCGAGATGGCCTGGGAGGTTCTCGCTCACCTGCACGATCTGTCCGTGCGGTTCCGCGACGACGAGCAAGACGCCGTGCGCCTGCACCATCCGCTCAGGATGATGGAGGATCTGCGACGGCGACGGCTGTGCCGATCCGACGGGGGGACGTTCGGCGCGGGGCATCGTTCCTGGGCTGCGGAGGGTCAGCCACGGTCCCCCGGAGAGGGGCCCGTTCCACCTATATACGGTGCGGACCACGAAAAAGCACTAGGAAAGTTGGGCGAATTTTGTACCTGTCGTCAGGTTTGCGTGACGACAGGAGGGCGTGACAAATCGTCCGCCGGACCGTATCTTCGCCCCCGAGGCCCCATTGGGCCGGATGGCAGACGCACAGGGCGCACCCCCCCGGGCGCCGAGGTCCCGGGACGTCCGCCTTGGCCGGGTGGAGGTGGATGGTGAACAGCGATACGTCGATGGTGATCGGGACCCGCGCGAGCCAGCTCGCGCTCTGGCAGTCGAACCACATCCGGGACCGACTCCTCGCGGGGCACCCGGGGCTCGCCATCCCGCTCGAGCGCATCAGCACGCGGGGCGATGAGATCCAGGATCGCCCCCTCGCCGCGATCGGCCGCAACTCCCTCTTCGTCGCGGAGATCGAAGAGGCGCTCCGCGCCCGCCGCATCCGACTCGCGGTGCACTCGGCCAAGGACCTCCCCTCGACCCTCGGGGACGCCTTCACCATCGCCGCCTACACCGAAAGGGCCGACCCGCGGGACGCGCTCATCTCGAAGGCGGGCCCGCTCGCAGCGCTCCCCCGCGGTGCGCGCGTGGGCACCAGCAGTCCGCGGCGTGCCTGTCAGCTAAAAGCGCTACGTCCCGACCTCGTCTGCCTCGACATCCGCGGCAACGTCGACACCCGGCTCGCCAAGCTCGACCGCGGTGACTACGACGCGATCGTCCTCGCCGCGGCGGGACTCGCGCGCCTCGGCTGGGACAGCGTGGTCACCGAGTATCTCGATCCCGACCGGATGCTCCCCGCCGTCGCGCAGGGGATCCTCGCGGTGGAGACGCACGCGGACGACACCGAGGCCCAGGCCCTCTGCGCCGCGCTCGACCATCTCCCGAGCCGTCGATGCGCGGAGGCGGAGCGCGCCTTCCTGGCCGCCATGGGAGCGGGATGCAATGCGCCGCTCGCAGGCTTCGCGACCATCGACGGTGACACCCTGACGATGACCGCGCTCGTCGGCGCGCCCGACGGGCGACTGGTGCGTGTGCATCGCGACGGCGCGGTCGATGACGCGGTCGCGATCGGACGTGCGACCGCCGATGCGCTCGTCGCCTCGGGCGGCTCGACGCTCCTCGCCGAGGCGCTCGCCGCGGGGACCGCGCATGCGTGAGCGGCCGCTCGAGGGACGCCGCATCGTCGTGACGCGCGCCGCTGCTCAGGGCGCCGCATTGCTCGAGTCGTTGCGCACCCTTGGGGCCATGCCGATCGCCGCGCCGGCGATCCGCATCCTCCCGCCGGAGGACCCGCAGCCGCTCCTGGAGGCGCTCGAGCGCCTCGATACGATGGACTGGCTCGTCTGCACGAGCGCGAACGCGGTGCGGGCCGTCGTGACGGCGCGCGGACCGGAGGCGACCTGGCCCACGTCGCTACGGATCGCGGCGGTGGGGACGGCGACCGCCGTCGCGTTGCGCGCCGCCGGTGCGACGATCGCCTTCACCCCCTCGCAGGCGGTGGCCGACGCGCTCGGGCGCGAACTCCCCGTGACCGCCGGGGACCACGTCCTCTGGCCGCACGGCGACCTCGCCGGCCCCGCCATCGTCGACACCCTCACCGCGCGCGGCGCGACCGTGCGCGCGCCGGTGGCCTACCGGACCGTCTCGGACGCGGGCTCGCTCGGCGTCGCGGAGATCCTGCGCGATGGCCACGTCGACGCCATCACCTTCACGAGCGGTTCCACCGTCCGTCACGTCGTCGAGGGGCTGGCTGCCGCAGGGATCGCGATGGTCGACCTCGATCCCGCCACGCGGCCGCTCATCGTCTGCATCGGACCCGTCACCGCGTCCGCCGCCCGCGACTGCGGGCTCCCCGTGGACGCGGTCGCCGCGAGCCACGACGACGCCGGCCTCATCGATGCACTGCTCCGCTGCTGTACCACCCGTTCCGTCGCCGTCTGACCCCCGGAGGCCGTGATGCTCGACACCTTCGTCCCCACCACCCTGCCTGACGCGCGCCGCCCGCGGCGGACCCGTCGCACGGAGGCGCTGCGCGCCTTCGTGCGCGAGACGTCGCTCGAGGCGGGGCACCTGATCCATCCGCTCTTCATCGTCGAGGGCACCGGCATCTCGAAGCCGATCGAGACGATGCCGGGACACGCGCAGCTCTCCGTCGACCGGCTCGCCGCCGAGGTGAAGGAGATCCGCGCGCTCGGCATCCGCAGCGTGCTCCTCTTCGGGATCCCTCGCCACAAGGATGACGAAGGGACGGGGGCGTGGGATTCGGATGGGCCGGTGCCGCAGGCGATCGCCGAACTCAAGCGGCTCGACCCGTCGCTCGTGGTGATCGCCGATGTCTGCCTCTGCGAGTACACCGCGCACGGGCACTGCGGGGTCGTGCGCGATGACTCAGGCGTCGTCGTGAACGACGAGACGCTCCCGCTCCTCGGCGCCGCCGCGGTCTGCTACGCGCGGGCCGGCGCGGACATCGTCGCGCCGAGCGCGATGATGGACGGTCAGGTCGCGGCGATCCGCACGGCGCTCGACGACGCGGACTTCCTCGACACGCCGATCCTCAGCTACGCCGCCAAGCACGCCTCGGCGTTCTATGGACCGTTCCGCGGCGCGGCGGAGAGCACGCCGTCGTTCGGCGACCGGCGTGCGTACCAGATGGATCCGGCGAATGCGCGCGAAGCGCTCGTCGAGGTGCAGATCGACGTCGACGAGGGCGCCGACCTGCTGATGGTGAAGCCCGCCGGCTCCGCGCTCGACATCATCCGACAGGTGCGCGACCGCTTCCCACATCCACTCGTGGCGTATCAGGTGAGCGGGGAGTACGCGATGCTGAAGGCCGCGGCCGAGCGGGGCTGGCTCGACGAGCGCCGGGCCGCACTCGAGTCGCTCGTGGCGATCCGCCGTGCGGGCGCCGACCAGGTGATCACTTACTATGCGAAGGAGGCCGCCCGATGGCTGTCCACGGCGGGATGATCCAACCCAGCGACGCACCCCCGACCTCGCGGTCGGAGGCGCTCTTCGCCCGCGCCAAGACCCTGATGCCAGGTGGCGTGAGCAGCCCCGTACGCGCGTTCCGCTCGGTGGGCGGGACGCCGCGCTTCATCTCGCGCGCGCAGGGCCCCTACCTGTGGGACGCGGACGGCCACCGCTACGTCGATTTCGTCCTCTCGTGGGGCCCGATGATCCTCGGGCACGCGCATCCCGAAGTGGTGGAGGCGGTGCGGAAGCAGGTCGTCGACGGGATGAGCTTTGGGGCGCCGTGTGCGCTCGAAGCCGATCTCGCTGAGCGGATCGTGCGGATGGTGCCGTCGATGGAGATGGTGCGCTTCGTCTCGAGCGGGACCGAGGCGACGATGAGCGCGGTGCGGTTGGCGCGCGCCGCGACCGGGCGGGCGAAGCTCCTCAAGTTCTCCGGCTGCTATCACGGGCACGGCGATGCGTTTCTGGTGCAGGCTGGCTCCGGCGTCGCGACGCTCGGCCTCCCCGATTCCCCGGGTGTGACACCCGGCACCGCGGCCGACACGCTCACTGCGCCGTACAACGACCTCGACGCGGTGACGCAGCTCCTCGACGCGCACGTCGACACGGTGGCGGCGGTCATCGTCGAGCCGGTGGTGGGGAACGCGGGCTTCATCACGCCGCAGCCGGGATTCCTTGAAGGGCTGCGGGCCCTCTGCACCGCGCGGGGGATCGTGCTGATCTTCGACGAGGTGATGACCGGGTTCCGTGTGTCGCTCGGTGGCGCTCAGGCGTACTACGACGTGACGCCCGACCTCACGACGCTCGGCAAGGTGATCGGCGGCGGGATGCCGGTCGGCGCGTACGGCGGCCGCCGCGACCTGATGGAGATGGTCGCGCCGGCGGGGACGATGTATCAAGCCGGGACGTTGAGCGGGAATCCCGTCGCGATGGCGGCGGGGATCACGACGCTCGATGTCCTCTCGCGCCACGGGATGTTCGAGCGGGCGGAGACCGCGGCGGCGCGGCTCGTCCGGCTGCTGACGGACTGGGCGGCGGATCGCGAGATCCCGTTCCAAGCCGCGCGAGCCGGCACGATGTGGGGCTCGTTCTTCACATCGACGCCGGTCGTGGATTACGCGACGGCGAAGACCGCCGACACGGCACGGTACGCATACGTCTTCCACGAGCTGCTGCGGGAGGGGGTGTATCTCGCGCCGTCACAGTTCGAGGCGGGGTTCACCTCGGTGATGCACAACGATGAGGTGATGGATCAGGTCGAGGACGCACTGCGGCGCTGCGACATCTAGCGGAGCGCGAAGCGCGACTCCAGCGCATCGCAGGCCGCGTCCACCCCGCCCTCCGACTGGACGCGCGCCGCCACCTGTGCCGCCGCGGTCCGAACCGCCGGATCGTGGGTGAGCGCATCGAGCTCGGCGGCGACGCGCCGTGCGCGGTAGCGACCCGGGGTGACGATGCGGGCTACGCCGAGCCGCGCGGCGCGGTAGGCGTTGTCCGGTTGGTCGTTGGCGAAGGGGACCGCGAGAATCGGGGCGCCGGCGCGCATCGCGAAGGTCAGGGTGCCGATGCCGCACTGTTGAACGACCGCGGCCGCGCGCGGCATCACGAGTGAGTGCGGGACGCGTTCCACGGCGAGGCATCCCGGTGGGAGCGTGGCATCCAGCATCGCGCGATTCTCCGGCCCGACGAGCAACAGCGCCCGCCCGCCGAGCCGCTGCGTCGCGGCGATGCTCTCGTCCCAGAATCGGCCCGGCGTGAGCACCGCGGATGAGCCGAGGGTGAAGAGGAAGGGGGCCGGCCCGTCGTCGAGGAACCGCGCCACGGCGGGCGGGAGCGTCGCGCCGTGCACCGCGTCGTGGAACATCTGGCCCGTGATGACGACGTTGGCGGGCCAATCGGGCTGTGGCTCGCCGAGCACCCGGGAGTAGAGCGCGAGGACGAGGTGCGGGCTGTGCTGGCCCTCGAAGATCGGCGACCCCGTATCCGAGAGCCCGAGGCGGCGGCGCAGGTCGATGACCGGCTGGAGCCAGGCCTTCGACGCGACGCGGGCGCTCCGCGCCAGCGCGGGCCCCACCCACGGCGCGACCCGTTCCACCGATTTGAGCCAGGGCGCCGGCGGGAAGATCGGGACGTCGGTGGCAGAGAAGAACATCATCGGCGCGAGCGCCGTGCTCACCCACGGGATGCCGTACCGTTCTCCGAGCAGCGGGAGCGGCATCGTAAGGGCGTGGCTGATCAGGAGGTCCGACGCGCGCGCGGGCCCCTCGAGGTCCTCGTACATCTGCGGGATCGCCGGCACGATGATGCGGCGGAGGAGGTGCTCGCTTCCCCGCCAGCGGTCCATCACCATCTGCACGATTGTCGTGTCGGTGGGACTCACGTCCGGCCTGATCGGGTGGAAGGCGAGTCCTGCGGCGCGGACGTGGTCCGCGAAATACGACATCGTCGCGATGGTGACGTCGTGGCCGCGGCGCCGAAGCCCGACGCCGAGGCCGATGGAGGGGTCGATATCGCCGTGGGATCCCCAGCAGCCGATCAGGATGCGTGCCATCGAGGAAGGATAGTCGAAGGGGGCGGAGCCATCAGGCGCCGCCCCCTCGTTGTGCAGCCTTCAGCTTTCAGCCTTCAGCCTTAGACCGGGAACAGCATCTCCCGGTACCGCGGGAGCGGCCAGTACGCGTCGCCGATCGAGACCTCGAGCGTGTCGGAGATCTCCCGGCAGGCGGCCATCGCATCGGCACCGGTGCTCGTCACGAACGCCGCACACTTCGCGACATCGTCGTGGAGCGCGTGGGCCCGCTTGATCGCGGCGTGGAGCGCGACGGTCTTGGCCTGCAGCGCCGCGACCTGCTTGCCGGTCGCCTCGGCGGCGGCCTTCTGCGGGATCACCTTGATGCCCGCCTGCTTCGCCTGCGCCGCGCCGTGCGCGAGGGCGCCGAGGTAGGCGTATGCCGCCGGAAGGATCTGCGTGTCGAGCATCTCCGCCAGCGTCTCCATCTCGATGAGCACGTCCTTCACGTAGCGCTCGACGCGCACGTGGTAGCGGCTCTCGAGCTCCTCGGCGGTGAGGATGCCGAGCGAGGTGAAGAGCGTCTTCACCGGCTTCGTCGTCATCTGCGCCAGCGCCTCCGGGGCGCGGCGGAGATTGAGGAGGCCACGCTTCTTCGCCTCCTTCACCCAGGCCTCGCTGTAGCCGTTCCCCTCGAAGCGGATCGCGCTCGTCGCCTTGAACGCCTTGCGGACCACCGTGAAGGCCGCGTCGTCGACCGAGCCACCCTTCGCGAGCTCCGCCTTCAGCTCCGCGGTAATCTCACGGATCGCCTCGGCGACCACCGTGTTGAGCGTCATCACCGGGAAGGCGATGCTCTGCGAGGAGCCGACTGCGCGGAACTCGAACTTCGCGCCGGTGAAGGCGAGCGGCGACGTGCGGTTGCGGTCGGTGTTGTCCTGCTCGATCTCCGGGAGCTTCGCGACGCCGAGCGCGAGCATCGCCTGCTCCGCCTTGGTCCCTGCGCGGCCGGCGATGATGTCCTCGATCATCTTCGTGAGCGCGTTGCCCATGAAGACGGAGATGATGGCCGGCGGCGCCTCGTTGGCACCGAGGCGATGCTCGTTGCCGCTCGTGCCGATGCCGGCGCGGAGGAGCCCCTGATGCTTGTAGACGCCCTTCAGGAAGGCCGAGAGGAAGAGGAGAAAGCGCACATTCTGGTGCGGCGTCTTCCCCGGCTTGAGGAGGTTGATGCCATTGAGCGCGTTGTCGCTCGCGATCGAGAGCGACCAGTTGCAGTGCTTGCCTGAGCCGTTGATGCCGGCGAAGGGCTTCTCGTGCAGGAGGACCTGGAGGCCGTGCCGGAGCGCGACGTCCTTGAGGACCGACATCACGAGCTGGTTGTGATCAGTCGCGATGTCCGTCTCCTCGAACTGCGGCGCCATCTCGAACTGGCAGGGCGCGACCTCATTGTGCCGCGTGACGATCGGCACGCCGAGCTTGTAGAGCTCGTACTCCACCTCGGCGAGGAACGCCTGCACGCGCTCCGGGATGCCGCCGAAGTAATGGTCCTCGAGCTGCTGGCCGCGCGGCGGCGGGGCGCCGACGAGCGAACGGCCGCCCATCACGAGGTCGGGGCGCATCGCGAAGTGCGTGCGGTCGATGACGAAGAACTCCTGCTCGGTGCCCATCGTCGTGTAGACGCGGAGGGCGCCGGTGTCACCGATCAGGTCGAGGAGCTCGCGCGCCGAGGTGGAGAGGATCTCGCTCGAGCGGAAGAGCGGCGTGACCTCGTCGAGCGCCTCGCCGTTGTAGCCGATGAAGACCGACGGGATGCAGAGCGTCCGCGTCCCCGCCGCCTCCATGATGAAGACCGGCGACGCCGGGTTCCACGCCGTGTACCCGCGCGCCTCCCACGTCGCGCGCAGTCCGCCCGACGGGAACGACGAGGCGTCCGGCTCCGACTGGATCAGCTGCTCCGCCGAGAACTTCTCGATGGCGGCCCCCTCGCCGTTCAGTGCGAGGAAGGCGTCGTGCTTCTCGGCGGTGAGCCCCGTCTGCGGCTGGAACCAGTGGCAGAAGTGGGTCACGCCGCGGGAGATGGCCCAGTCCTTCACCGCGCTTGCGACGGCGGGTGCGATCGCCGGGTCGAGTTTCTTCCCGAGGCGGATGGCCTCGGTCAGCTTCGCGTAGACCTCTTTGGGGAGCTTGTCGCGCATCTGGCGCGCGCCGAAGGTGTTGCTGCCGAAGTACGCGGAGGTCGGGATCGGCGGTTCCGCGAGCGCGGGGACCTTTGGGACGATCGGGGCGCGCGTCGCGATCGCGCGGAGGGCTTCGGAGCGGGGCGAGGAGGACATTCTGTTGAGGCTGGAGGCTGGAGGCTGAAAGCTGGAGGCTGAAAGCTGGAAGCTGGACGCTGGACGCTGGACGCTGGACGCGGACCGAAACAGCAGATGTGCCAATAAACGATAAAAGAATGTGCTTTCTGACGATCTTTACGTGCTGATTTTGCAAAATTTACGGGAAATTCCTTGGTTTTCAAGACAATCAGTGCGAATATTGCACGCCGAAGTACGCGATGACGAGATTTTGACCTAATTTTAGGACACTTCGGCTAGTCCTCAGAGTCGCGGCGCCACGGTTTCCCTCGAGGGGCGTCGCCGCTACCTTTGCCGATACGGCGCCGTGGCCAAGTGGTAAGGCGGCAGACTGCAAATCTGCTATTCGTCGGTTCGATTCCGACCGGCGCCTCTCCCCCCGCATCGGGGGCTCTCCATCTCCGACACGAACGGGTGGTCCCTCGCGGGCCACCCGTTCGTAGTTTCTGGAGACGCTTGGCCCTGCCGGCGCCCCACAGACCTCTCGCCCGCGCCTCCCGATGCGACCCTCCACCTCCGTCCGCGCGTTCCTCGCCCTCCTCTGCGCCGCCACCGCCCCCCTCGGCGCGCAGCCGACTGCCGCAGAGGAGACGACACTGCGCCTCCCGGGACTCGAACAACCGGTCGAGATCGTCCGTGACCGCTGGGGGATCAACCACATCTACGCAAAGACGGAGCACGACCTCTTCTTCGCGCAGGGATGGGCCGCCGCGAAGGACCGGCTCTTTCAATTCGAGGTCTGGCGACGCCAGGCGACGGGGACGGTGGCCGAATGGCTCGGCCCGCGCGAACTGGACCGCGACATCGGGGCGCGGCTCTTCCGGTTCCGCGGCGACCTCACCGCGGAGTTCCAGCATTACCATCCGCGCGGGCGCGCGATCATCACGGCGTTCGTCGACGGCATCAACGCGTACGTGACCGAGGCACGCCGCGATCCCGCGCGCCTCCCGATCGAATTCCGAATCCTCAACACGCTCCCAGGCCTCTGGACCACGGAGGTCGTGATCTCGCGGCATCAGGGGCTCCTCGGGAACATCACCGAGGAGCTCGACTACGGGCGGATGGTCGCGTCGCTGGGCCCCGCACGCGTGAAGGCGCTGCAGGCGTTCCGGCCGGGCGATCCTGATCTGACCCTCGCACCCGGCATCGACTCCGCGCTGCTCGCCGCCGACATCCTCAAGCTCTACAACGCCTTCCGCGGGTCGCTGCGATTCCGTGCGGAGGACATCGCGCCGGCGTACCGGACGGCGCACGCGAGCACGCCCCACGATGCGAATCCGATGTCTCCCCCGGCGCGTCGCGCGGCATCCGCCGAAGCGGACGCGACCGACGACGCCGACCCGATCGACTGGTCCCGCGAACGCCTTGCCGGCGGGAGCAATAACTGGATCGTCAGCGGTCGACTGAGCCAGAGCGGCGCGCCGCTGCTCGCGAACGATCCGCACCGGGCGATCTCGGTCCCCTCGCTCCGCTACTTCGCGCACCTCGTGGGGCCGGGGTGGGATGTGATCGGCGGCGGCGAGCCGGTGCTCCCAGGCATCTCGATCGGCCATAACCAGCACGGCGCGTGGGGGCTCACGATCTTCGAGACCGACGGCGAGGATCTCCTCGTCTACGAGACCGACCCCGCGAACGCCGACCGCTATCGCTATCGCGGGCAGTGGGAGCCGATGCGCGTCATCGTCGACACGATCCCGGTGAAGGGCCAGCGTCCCGCGATCGTGCGGCACCGATACACGCGGCACGGGCCGGTGGTGTACCAGGATGCGGCGCGCCATCGCGCCTTCGCGGTGCGGGCGGCGTGGCTCGAGCCCGGCGGGGCGCCGTATCTCTCGAGCCTGCGGATCGACCAGGCGACGACGTGGGAGGAGTTCCGCGCGGCGAACCGCTATGGGCACATCCCGGGCGAGAACATGATCTGGGCGGACCGCACGGGCCACATCGGATGGCAGGCGGTGGGGATCGCGCCGCGCCGCCCGAACTTCAGCGGGCTCGTCCCCGTTCCCGGCGATGGTCGCTACGAGTGGAACGGGTTCCTCGACATCCTGCAGAAGCCGCACGTGCTGGACCCCGCGGACGGGTTCTTCGCGACGGCGAATCAGGACAACGTGCCGCGCGACTTCCCCGCGATGGACGCGATCGGTTTCACCTGGGCGAGTCCGCACCGGTGGGCGCGCGCGACGGAGGTGCTCGGGAGCGGCCGGCGCTTCTCGCTCGCCGATATGACGCGCCTGCAGACGGATGAGCTCTCGCTCCCCGCGCGTGAGCTGACGCGACTGCTGCGTGACGTCGCGGTGCCCACACCGCGGCTCGATTCGCTCCGTCGGCGTCTCCTCGCTTGGGACCACGTCCTCGCGAAGGAGAGCGTGGAGGCGGGGATCTATGTGGCGTGGGAACGTCGGCTCACGCGCCTCACCTCTGAGCGCCTCGTGGCGCCGGCCGAGCGGGCGGTGATGCCGGAGATCCCGTTCGAGGTGGTCCTGCGCGCGGTGACGATCCCCGACGGGGCGTGGGGGCCGGCGCCGCTGCCGTCACGCGACGCCCTGCTCGTGCAGGCGCTGGTGGACGCGGAGGCCTCGTTACGGGAGCGGTTCGGCGCGGAGGTGTCGGGGTGGGCGTATGGCCGATCGGGCTACAAGCACGTGATGATCCGGCACGTGCTCAGCGGGCTCGTGGCGGACTCGCTACGCGCGCGCCTCGACGTGGGCCCCGCACCGCGCGGCGGCTACGGCCTCACCCTGAACGCGAACGGGAACGGCGACAACCAGACGAGCGGCGCCTCGTTCCGGATCGCGATCGACCTCGCGGACTGGGACCTCGCGCTCGGCACCAACACCCCGGGCCAGTCTGGGGACCCGACGAGCCCGTTCTATCGTGACCTCTTCGGCGAGTGGGCGCGGGACCGGTACTTCCCGGTGCTGTACACGCGACCGAAGATCGACGCGGCGACGGCGTCGCGCACGCGGCTCACGCCGCGCTGAGGCCTTTCGTCCATCGCATCGCGATCGCGTTCAACCTCCAGCATTCAGCATCCGGCGACGCCCGCGCGTAGGCCTCCCGGCGTCCTTCGTTCCTCCCACCTCGGAGTCCGTATGTCCCGCCTGACCCGCCCGCGGCTCGCCACGGCCGCGCTCCTCGCCTCCCTGCTGGTGTCCGGCATCGCACGGGCGCAGGGCCAGCCCGTCGACCGGGAGTACACGGCCAAGATCCGCGAGCACCTGCAGGACGCGCGCATCAGCACAGAGCTCGTGGACCACCTGCCGGCCTCCGACCGGGTGCCCACGCCGCTGAAGTTCCTCGGGCGGATCGTCGGCACGCCGGGCGAGCTCACGTACGCGCGCGACATCCACCGCTATATGTTCGCGCTCGACTCGGCCTCACCGCGCGTGAAGACGTGGACGATCGGTCAGACCGAGGAGGGGCGCGAGATGATCGTCGTGGCGATCGCCGACTCCGCGATCATCGCGACCCTCGACGCGCACCGCGGCTACCTCAACGAGCTGACCGACCCGCGCCGGACGACGGTCGCCCGCGGGCAGCAGCTCCTCGAGACCGCGAAGCCGATCTACTGGCTGACGTCGGGGCTGCATTCCGGTGAGACGGGCGGGCCCGAGATGCTGATGGAGCTCGCCTACCGGATGGCGGTGACGGAGACGCCGTTCTACGAGAACATCCGGACGAACGTCATCACCTTCATCACGCCAGTGCTCGAGGTGGACGGGCGCGAGCGGCAGGTCGACACGTACTACTTCAACAAGGCGCGGCCAGCAGGTGAGGCGCGGCTGCCGCTGATGTACTGGGGCAAGTACGTCGCGCACGACAACAACCGGGACGGGATGGGGCAGTTCCTCGCGCTGACGCGCCACGTGAACCGCACCTTCCTCCAGTGGACGCCGCAGGTGATGCACGACCTCCACGAGTCGGTGTCCTACCTCTACTCGTCCACGGGGACGGGCCCGTACAACGAGGGGCTCGATCCCATCACCGTCAACGAGTGGTGGATGATGGCGCAGGCCGACGTGATGGAGCTGACGAAGCGCGGCGTGCCGGGGGTGTGGACCTACGGCTTCTACGACGGCTGGGTGCCGAACTATCTCTTCTTCGCCGCGCACTCGCGCAACGCGATCGGCCGTTTCTACGAGGTACAGAGCTACGGCCCGGACAACAACCCGTCGCTCCGCGTGGGGCCGGGGACGACGAGCCGCGAGTGGTTCCGGCCGAACCCGCCGCTCCAGGAGATCAAGTGGGGACCGCGCAACTCGGTGAACATCGGTCAGTCGGGGGTGCTCTTCTCCCTCGACCACTTCGCGAAGAACCGGAAGCTCTATCTCGAGAACTACTGGCTGAAGGCGCAGCGCTCGGTGGCGCGCGGGCGTACGGGCCCGACGTTCGGGTGGGTGGTGCCGGCAGGGCAGCGTCGGCGCGTCGATGCCGTGGAAGCGATCAACGAACTGCATCGGCAGGGCCTCGAGATCCACGTAGCCGATGCGACCTTCACGGCGGGTGGGCTCACCGTCCAGAAGGGGGACTACGTCATCCGCGCGGACCAGCCGTACCGGACCCTCGCGGATATGTACTTCTCGACCCAGAACTTCCCGAGCACGAATCCGCGCCCGTACGACGACACCGGCTGGACCTTCCAGCTGATGCGCAATGTGGTGCTCCACGCGGTGACGGACACGTCGATCCTGACGCAGCGGATGACGCGGCTCACCACGCCGGCGCGCGCGGCGGGGGGCATCACCGGCACCGGCCCGGTCGTCGTGGTGGAGCACACGGCGGACAATGCGCTCGTGACGATGCGGTTCCGGCTGAAGGACGTACCGATGGCGGCGGCCGAGTCGGACTTCGAGGCGGGGGGGCGACGCTTCCGGGCGGGGAGCTTCATCATCGCGAACGCGAACCCCGCGGTCGTCGGGCCGGTGCTGCGCGACCTCGGGCTCTCCGGGGTGGCGCTCGCCGCCGCGCCGACGGTGAAGACACACGACCTCGACCTCCCGCGCATCGGCTACGTCCACAGCTGGCAGCGCACGCAGGATGAGGGCTGGGTCCGCGCCGCGCTCGACACCTACGGCGTCCCGTACACCTACTTCGCCGACCAGACGCTGCGACAGGGGAACCTCCGCGCGCGCTACGACGTGATCATCTACCCCCACGTCGGCGGGAGCGCGGAGTCGCAGGTGAATGGAATCGCGATGACGGGATCGCTCCCGCTCCCGTATCGCCGGACACCGGCGACGCCGAACCTCGGCGTCAACGACGAGTCGGACGACATCCGGGGCGGGATGGGCTACGAGGGGCTGCTCGAGCTGCGGAAGTTCGTCGAGGCCGGGGGGACGTTGATCGTCGAGGGCGCGACGGCGACGATCTTCCCGGAGTACAAGCTCCTCACCGGGATCACCGTCGAGACGCCGGCAAACCTCTTCGTACGCGGCTCGGTGATGCGCGGCCTCGTCACCGACCGCACGAGCCCCATCGCCTACGGCTATGGTGCGCAGGTCCCGGTCTACTTCAACTCCGCGCCGGTGCTCAGCGTGGCGGGAACGGGGGCCTTCGGTGGCGGAGCGGGTGGAGGCGCGGGCCCTGGGCAGAACACGACGCCGATGGCGACGCCACTCACCCTCTCGACGTGGAACTGGGCGGCGGTCGATTCCGCGCCGGCGACGGGCGCTGCCGCGGGTGGTGCGGCGGGGCGCGGCCCCGGTCCGGCGGGCGCGATGGGCGGTCCCGCGACCGGCGGGGCGACGAGTGCGGGCGCGCTCCCGGGTCGACCGCGCGTCGTGATGAGCTTCCCCGCGAACCCCGCAGAGATGCTCCTCTCCGGCTCGCTCGATGGGGGCCAGGCGCTCGCGAACCGCGCGCAGGTCATCGACTCGCCGCTCGGCCAGGGCCACGTGGTGAGCTTCGGGATCCGACCCTTCTGGCGGTGGCAGACGCACGGGACCTTCTTCCTCGGCTTCAACTCGATCCTGCACTGGAACGACCTCGACGCCGGCCGGTAGGGCGAGACCGGCGGCGCGGGCCGATCCGGATCGCCCAAGGCCCGGATCGGCCGGCAACGACGAGGGCCCGGCTCCCTATGGGGAGCCGGGCCCTCGTCCATCACGGAGTGACCGTGACGACGTCGCGACTACTTCTGGAAGATCGCGAAGCCCCAGAAGCAGGGGTTCGTGCTGCACGCCGCCATCGTGACCTTCACCTTGTAGGTGCCGCTCTTCTTCGGGCGGTACTCGACGATCGGGTTGTCATCGGTGAGGACGTCCGACTCGAGCTCGTTGTCGTTCTCGTCGAGCAGGGCGATGTCGAGATCGCTGCAGTCAGCGTCGCAGACGCCCCAGAACTTGTAGGTCATCCCCGCGGTGAGGGCGAAGCTCCAGGTATCGGAGGCGTCGCCGTTCATCCGCCCCATGATGTAATTCCGCGACGTGAAGCCCTGGCCCTGATTCGACTCGTAGCCGCGCTTCAACTGATCCCACACGGTGTTGGCGTAGCTCTGCGCCGACGCCGCCGACGGGGCGGCGAGGAGGGCGACGCCGAGGAGGGTGAGAAGGCGACGGAAGGTCCGAGTCATTGGTACCGATCCCTGCTGGGGTGATGCGGAGCCCCGATGGTGGGCGCCCGCTGCCTCACGATGCCACCACCTGAGGCTCGGCGTCAAGACACATTTGCATCGCGCCGACGCCAAGGCGGCGGCGCTGATGACGGGGACGCGGCCCGCTCCCGGGCCGTGACGGAGTTGCCCTGCGCGCCGGCGATCCGTCCGCGGCACGCCGCCGCCCCACAGCGGCAATCGAAGCCCGCACTCCGGTCATCCAGGAGCTGGCCGTAGTCGAGGGTGAGTTCCTCGCCCACCGCGATGTCACGCACGGCGACGACATCGAGCCCGCGGAAGGCGGTGTTGGCCTCGCAGCTGTGGTTCCACGGCGCCCAAGCGAGGGGATCCTCGTCCCAGATGGCGTAGACCTCATCGCTCAGCGGGACGGCATAGTGCCGGAAGAGTTCCCGGTCGGTCGCGTCCCAGTGCCGCTCCACGTGTCGACGGGTCACGATCCGGTGCGGCCGTCCCTCCCCGGCCCAGATCAACTCCCCCGCCGTCAACCGCTTCGTCGCGACGACCCCGTACCCGGCGATCGCGTCGCCGCGGAGCGCGTACGCTTTCTCCCGGCGCCGATGCCGAGCGATCCCCTCCGCGATGATCCGCTCAAGGAACCCGGCCTGGCCTATCGGATCGAAGCGCAGGATATGGTCGGCGGATCCACCGTACGCCCCCTCATAGAAGACGGAGCAAGTGAAGTTCATCTCGAGGAAGTGGATCGTCCCGGCGGCATCCATCCGGAAGTCCATCCGCGCATACCCGACGCCGGCGAATCCCTCGAAGACGCGCTCCGCCGCCTGCCGGAGCCGGCTCGCGAGCGCCTCGTCGCGCACGGGATGGTTCGCCTCGGGATGCAGTTCGCTCGTCTTGAGGGCGTAGCTCTTGTAGCGAAAGCCGGTTGGGAAGGTGTACTCGACCGGGACGAGCGCGGTCCCGCGTCCGGGGCGATCCGCCTCCCCGACGACGAGGACCGTGAACTCGCGCCCATCGATGTACTCCTCGACGAGGAGTGAGGGGAACTCCTCGGCCAGCTTCCGCACCTGCGTGGTGAGCGCCTCGAGGTCGGCGACGACGGCCTGCTCATCGACGCCCAGGCTGTCGCCGGCGCCGGCGGGCTTCACGAAGCAGGGAAAGCGCAGCCGGTGCGTGGCCGCACCGATCACCTGCCGCGCCGCCGCCGCATCCGCCGGGAGCCGTGCGGCGTCGAGCAGCGCGTGCAACGGCGTCGCGACGCCCATGATGTGCGCGACGTACTTCATAATCGGCTTCGGCACGTCGTAGAGCGCGGGCGTCGGGCCGGTGTACGGGAGCCCCAGCGCCTCAAGGGACTGGATGACATCGATCCCCGGGACATCCCACTCAGGGTAGCCCTCGCACAGATTCACGAAGATGTCGAACCCCTGCGCGGCGAGCCGCTTCAGCTGCCGATACGTGCTGACCTTGTTGAGCGCCTCGTGATGTACCGTGGCGCCCGCCGGGAGCAGCGGCGTGAGGTCACGCCGCGGATCGTAGTGTCGATAATCGACGCCCGACGCCGAGTAGTCGGGCTGGAGGACGCAGACCTTCATCCGGCCGCGCGGGTGACGCGCCGACCGCGGCGTCGGTCCGGGATGTTGGCGTGCGCGAGGATCGCCGCCACCGCGCTCGAGAAGGGGAGCTTTGCGAAGCGGAGGATCGCGCCGATCGAGGTCTGGACCTCGTCCTCGGAGAGCCCGCACTGCGAGTTCACCTCGAGCACATAGATCTTCCCCGTGCGGGCGTCCTGCCGCAGGTCGACGCGCCCGTAGCCGCGCCCGCCGACGGCCGCATACGCCGCCCAGCTGATCGCCTCGATCTCACGCGCCAGCGCCTTCCGGCGCACCGGCTTGTAGCGCCAGAGCTCGCCGTCGCCGCCGTCGATCTCGGGCTCGTCCTCGTAGATCCCCCAGAGGCGATCGAATGAGAGGAAGCGCTCCCGCACCGGGATCGTCTCGTTGAAGAGGCGCTCGACGGGGGGATAGATCCGCGCGGCCGCTGAATCCTCGCCGCTCCCGACGATGAAGGTCGTGTACTCGGGCCCGATGACGAACTTCTCGACGAAGGCGCCCCCCTCGGCGAGCGCCCAGCCGCGGTAGCCGTCGTGCAGACGCTTGAGCTGCGCCCGCAGCGCCTGCGGGGAGCGCACGACCGACTTCATCCCGATGCCGAGGCTGCCGGCGGAGATCGCCGGCTTCAGGATCAGTGTACGCGAGATTGCATCGAAGAGCCGCGCGGTGCCACGTCCGTCGCGCTGGACGATGGCCCACGGCGCCGTCGGGACGCCGGCTGCCTCGAAGAGGCGCTTCATCACGATCTTCGACGTCGTGAGGTCGTAGAAGGTCTCATCGGCGCCGGTGAAGGGGATCCCGTGTGCGCGCAGCGCGCGGATGACCGAGAGGCCGGGCGAACCGTTGATCTCGTCGCCATCGCAGAGATTGAGCGCGATCGGCGCGTGACCACGCGAGGCGCGGCGGATGCCGCCGATCACCGTCTCGACGTCGCCCATCGTCACCGGCTGCCAGCGCCACGCCATCCCGAGCGCCGCGAAGGCGCGCGTGTACTCCTCGCGCGCGAGCGAGTAGTCGCTGTACCAGGCGAGGTTCGGGTCGTCGGTCGCGACGGTGGGGATCAGCACCCACACCAGCGGCGCGGGGGTCGCGAGCGGGATCGGCAGGGCAGCCATTCGGGTGGATTCAAATGCCGCCCCTCACCGCGCGCAAGTCGAAGCGCGAGGCGCAGTTGCGGTCACCCAGCGCGCATCTCCCGCTGCAGCCGCCGGAAGGCGAGGACGGTGAGCCCGAGGCTCGCCGCGAGGGTCAGCACGAAGACCGAACTACGCCCCCGGACGAACGCATCGCCGAGATAGACCACGACGGCCACAAAGGGGAGCTCGGCGAGCGCCATGATTGGCAGGTACTTCCCGAACGGATAGCGGAGTACGCCGAGGACGTAGCTCGGAAGTTCGGACTGTAAGGCGAGCCGGAAGAGAAGGATGCTCCGCCACTGCGCACGCGTCGCGAAGAAGGTCTCGTAGCGGTGGAAGGGCTCAGGGGGGAGGAACCGGAGCGCCACACGACGCCCGAGGGTCCGCGCGAGCCAATAGCCCCCCGCCCCGCCGACCACACCACCGATCCAGAGGAGCAGCATCGTCCGCTCGGCGCCCCACACGTAGACCCCGACGGGGACGATCGGCGTGCTCGAGAAGAAGGAGAGCATCGCCGAGACGGCGGCGAAGACGAGAAAGACCGCCATCCCGGCGCGCGGGTAGGAGCGGACCACCCGCTCGACCACGGCGAGCAACTCGCGGACGGCATCGCTGAGCACCGCCGACTGCCCCACGCCGAGCACGACGAGGAGGACGACGACGAGGACGACGAGGCGTCGATGATGAAGCGGATGATGCGGCATCGCGGTGGGGTGGAATCAGCGTCTGACGAATGGTACCCGCGAGGTCAGATCCCGGGGCGTTCCTCGGGATGCAACCGCCGCAGCGTCCGTAACGTGGGGACGAAGAGCGCCGTCAGCGCGACCACACCGAGCGTCGCCACCCCGCCGATCACCACGCTCGGCGCCGTCCCGAACCACCGCGCGGTGACCCCACTCTCGAACATCCCGATCTCATTCGAGGAGCCGACGAAGAGCTGGTTCACCGAGGAGACGCGCCCGAGGAGCGCCTCCGGCGTGCGCGACTGCAGCAGGGTGCTGCGGATCACGACGCTGATCATATCGAGCAGCCCCGAGGCGAAGAGGAGGGCGAGGGAGAGCCAGACGCTCGTCGAGAGGCCGAAGCCGATCATACAGGCCCCGAAGCCCGCGACCGACCAGAGCAGGACGTGTCCGGTCCGCTCGAAGTCGTGATGCCGGGCGAGGAGGAGCCCCATCGTGACCGCGCCGACGGCGGGGGCGGCGCGGAGTAGGCCGAGCCCGATCGGGCCGACGTGCAGGATCTCGGCGGCGAAGATCGGCAGGAGCGCGACAGCGCCGCCGAAGAAGACGGAGAAGAGATCGAGGGTGAGCGCCCCGAGGATCACGGGCTCGCCGGCCACGAAGCGGACCCCGCCGACGACCGAGCGCCACACCGGCTCCTGCGACCGCTCGCGCGCGGGCGAGCGATGCCGGATGGAGAGCATCACGCCCGCCGCGAAGACCATCAGCGCCGCATCCACCGCGTAGGCGAGGGTCGTCCCGCCGAGGGCGTAGAGGAGCCCGCCGAGGGCGGGGCCGAGCACCGCAGCGAGCTGCCAGGAGCCGCTGCGCCAGGTGATCGCGTTCTTGAAGAGCGCCCGCGGGACGAGTTCCGCCGAGAGCGCCTGCCGCGCCGGCTGGAGGAAGGCACGGGCGACGCCACTCACGATGATCACCCCGTAGATCGCGCGCACGCGCGCGGGCGTGGCGAGGGGAACGCCGAGCGCGAGCGGACCCGCGAGCGCCCAGAGGGCGAGGCTGCAGGCGACGAGCACGGCGAGGGCGATGAGCGTGATGCGCCGTCGGTCGTGCTGGTCCGCCACGTGGCCCGCGTAGAGCGCCGTCGCGAGTGCCGGGAGCGCCTCGGCGAGGCCGATCAATCCCAGCGCGAGCGGGTCGTGCGTGAGGTCGTACATCTGCCACCCGACCACCGTGCCCTGGATCTGGATCCCGAGGGTGAGGGCGAAGAGGCAGAGGATGTAGCGCTTGAACTTCGGGTGCCGCAGCGCCGCGTAGGGATCGGGACGGACCGGGGCGGTCTCGCTCACGTGGGGTGCCCGGCGGCGCGTCCAACGGTGGCGTCGTGGGCCGCGCGCGCCTCAGCGAGGAGCGTCGCCGCCTCCGCCGTCAGCTGCGCGACCGCGACCTCCATCTCGCGCCGACGCGTGCGGAAGCTCAGCACGCAGAGGCGGGCGAGATAGCGTCCCTCCGCGACGCAACCGGAGAGCATCACATCGCCGCGAGCGGTGACGCGCTCGACGAGCGCCGCCGTCGCGCGGTCCTCCGCCTCGCGCGTCGTGAGGCCCGGCCCCTCGAGGTGAAACGCGAGGAGGGAGAGTTGCGGCGGCGCATCGAGCACGAGGCCCGGTACCGCCGAGAGTCGTGCCGTCGCCTCGACCGCGAGCGCGCGCTTCTCGGCGAGTGCCGCGCGGTAGCGCGCGACGCCGACGAGCTGGAAGGTCAGCCAGAGACGGAGCCCGGGGAAATCGCGGGATAGATCGGGCCCATACTGCGCCGGGTCGTAGAACTCCCCCTGATTCGGCGGGAGATAGCCGGCGGTCGAGGCGTGCAGCACGCGGAGCGCCTCGCCGTCGCGGACGAGGAGCGCCCCGGTGCCGTACGGCAGGAAGAGTCCCTTGTGCGGGTCGAGGGTGAGCGAGTCGGCGCGCGAGAGACCGGCGAGCAGCGGACGGAGCTCGGGGACGAGATGGAAGCAGGCGCCGTACGCGCCGTCGACGTGATGCCAGCATCCCTCGCGCGCGGCGAGGTCGGCGATCGCGTCGAGCGGGTCGACCGCGCCGGTGTTCGTCGTGCCCGCCGTCGAGCAGATGAAGAACGGCGTCAGCCCCGCGGCGCGGTCGGCGGCGATCGCCTCGGTGAGGGCGTCGAGGCGCATCCGATAGGCGGTATCGACCGGGATCTCGCGCACGCGGTCGGCGGCGATACCCGCGAGTTTCGCTGCCTTCTGGACGCAGTGATGTGCCTGAGTCGAGACATAGAGCGTCCCACGCCGGATATCGGGACCGAGGTGCCGTTCACGGGCGGCGGCGATGGCGTTGAAGGTCGCCATCGAACCGCCGGTCGTGAACACGCCGCGCGCCGTCTCGGGAAACCCCATCCACGCGCGGAGCCACTCGAGGACGTTGGCTTCGAGCTGCACGAGGGCCGGCGCCGCCTGCCAGATCCCGGTGAAGCGGTTGGTCGTGTCGGCGATAAAGTCGGCGAGCGCGGCGGGGTAGATACCGCCGCCGGGGATGTAGGCGAGGTACCCCGCGCCGATCGTGGTGAACGAGGGCGGGATGCAGCGGTCGAAGAGCTCGTCGAGGAGGGGTTCGAGCGCCCGCCCCGTCTCCGGCGCCTCCGCGCGCAGCGCGCGGCAGAGCGCATCGGCTGCGACGTCTCCGCGGCTCGGCATCGTCGGGATACCGGCGAGATGCCCGACGGCACGGTCGACGACGGTGTGCCCCAGCGCCCGCATCACGTCGGGCGGGAAGTCGAGGGCGGCGAGATCGTCGGGCGGGAGGAGGTCGGTCACGTGAGGGCGGGGGCGGGAGGCGATGGGGAACGATACAAGGACAGGGGTCAGGGATCAGGGGTCAGGGGTCAGGGATCAGGGGTCAGGGATCAGGTCGTCAGGGTGCAACGCGACGTTCGGCGGCGGGTGCTATCGTTGCCGGATGCGACATCGTCCAACCGCCCTGATGATCGTCGTGCTGCTGCCGGCGACCACGTACCTGCTCGGGCTCGTCGGTTGCGTCGGTGCGACGCTACGTCGAGACGCCACGCCCGCGTCGGCGGCCGCCCCCGCACCACCGCCCGCCACCTGGCGCGTCGTCAGCTACAACATCCGCCACGGGCGTGGGACGGATGAGCGCGTCGACCTCGATCGCACCGCGGCGGTCCTGCGCCCCCTCACCCCCGACATCGTCGGACTACAGGAGGTCGACCGGGTCGTGCGGCGCAGCGGCGGGGTCGACGAGGCCGCGTCCCTCGGCCGAGCGCTCGGGATGGCGCACGCGTTTGGGGCCTTCATGCCGTATCAGGGAGGCGAGTATGGCCTCGCGATCCTCTCGCGGCACCCGATCGTGCGCGCGACGCCGATCCGTCTCCCCGAGGGGAACGAGCCGCGCGTCGCGCTCGCCGCGACGATCGTCCCCGCCCCCGGCGATACCGTCGTCGTCGTGAACGTCCACTTCGACTGGGTCGATGACGACGGGTTCCGCTTCGCGCAGGCGACGGCGCTCGCCCAGGTCCTCGACACACTGTCGCATCCGTATCTGCTGCTCGGCGACTTCAACGACGAACCCGGGTCGCGCACCCTCGCGCTCTTCCACGCGCGCGCGACGGAGATGGCAAAGCCGGCGACGGACCGTTTCACCTTCTCGTCGACGGACCCCGTGAAGGAGATCGACTTCATCTTCGCGGCCCCGCGCGGCCGCTGGCGCCCCCTCGGCGCCCGGGTGCTCACCGAGCCGCTGGCATCGGACCATCGGCCGGTGGTGGCGGAGTTGCAGGGGCCAGGGGTCAGGTGACAGGGGTCAGGGGTCAAGTGACAGGGGGCAGGGGTCAGGTGACAGGTACCTGATACCTGAGACCTGAGACCTGTTTTCCCCTACCCCCGACCCTCCTCGCGCCTGATATCGGCGCCGATGCGCGGTGGCGGTATTTCCCCGCCCCACCCTCGGAGTCGTCCCGTATGGTCCCCGTCACGGATCGCCTGCGATCCGTCCGCCGTCTCGTCGGCGGCACCCCCCTCCTCGCCATCGAGTGCCGACGTGACGGCGGTGCGCCGTTCGTCCTCCACGCGAAAGCCGAGCACCTCAACCTCACGGGAAGCATCAAGGACCGCGCCGCGGTGGAGGCGGTGCGCCGCGGGCTCGAGGACGGCGTGCTCGACGAAGCGACGCGGCTCGTCGTCGCGGCCGAGGGGCACGCGGGGGTCAGCCTCAGCGCGGTGGGGAGCGCCATCGGCCGGCGCGTGCAGCTCGTGATGCCCGACGATGCCCGTCCCGAACACACGATGCTCGCGCGTGCGTACGACGCCGAGCTGCACCTCGCGCCGCGCGCGCTCCTCCCCACGCTCGTCGAGGAGCTCGCGCGCGCCGCGCCCGGCGCGTATCGCCTCGACCGCCTCACCCCCGACGAACAGGCGGACGCCCATCGACAGACTACCGCGCGCGAGCTCTGGCTCCAACTCCTCGGCCAGCACGTCATCCCCGACGCGTTCGTCGCGGGAGTCGGTACCGGTGGCACGGTGCGCGGCGTCGGGCAGACGTGACGGCGCGAGCTCCAGGGCAGCGACGGCCCGATCGCAGTCGCCGTGGGCGACGCGATCCTGATGGCGCAGAAGCTCGCGCGGGAGCTCGGACTCGGGGTCGGCATCTCAAGCGGCGCGAATCTCGTCGCGGCGTTCCGGCTGCACGAGACGCTCGGCGACGGCGCGGTCGTCACGATGGTGCTCTGCGATTCGAATCGCACGTATCTCGACGGGCCATTGCTGCGCGAGATGCCGGCGCGCGACGGCTACCTCACCCCGCGCACGAGCTTCGTGGGGTTTCGGGCGATCAACCGCTCCTGCCTGACCTGCGTCGATCCGCAGGATCCCGCGAGTCATCCCACCGGGATCTTCGAGATGGCGAAGCAGCTGGAGCGGCGCGGCGGGCGCTCGCCGCTCAATCCTCCTCGATGAGCGACGCCGCTCGCGTATCCGGCATCCGCCAGTACACCACCAACGAGGCCGCGATCACCACGGTGGCGTACCAGTAGAACCACCGCTCGTGCCCGAGCCCTTTGAGCCAGAGGGCGATGTACTCCGCGGTGCCACCGAAGAGCGAGACGGCGAGCGAATACGGCAACGCGACCCCGAGCGCGCGCACCTCGGTCGGAAAGAGCTCCGCCTTCACCACGGCGTTGATCGACGTGTAGCAGGTCACCACAGTGAGTGCGGCCGCGAGGAGGAGTACCGCGCGTAGTGGCGTCGCCGTCTCGAGCGCGGTGAGGAGGGGCACCGTGCCGAGGGTGCCGAGCACGCCGAAGGTAAGGAGGATCGGTCGGCGCCCGATGCGATCGGAGAGCGCGCCGACGAGGGGTTGCAACAGCATGAAGCCGACGAGGGTGATCGCGTTCACCTGCGACGCGACCGCCTTCGAGAGCCCGGTCGTGTTGACGAGGAACTTCTGTGCGTAGGTGGTGCAGACGTAGAAGGCGAGGGCACCGCCGGCGGTGAGGCCAAACACCGTCCACGCGGCGCGGCGGTGTCGGGCGAGTCCCCGGAGACCGCGTACGGGGACCGCGACCGCCGCCGACGCGATTGCGCCGTTCGGTGCCTGCGCGGCGACGCGGGCCGCCTCCGCCGCGGCCTGCGCGCGCGTGAAGCTCTCGGTCTCATCCAATGCGTGCCGCATCCAGACGGCGACAATCGCGGCGCACGCGCCAAGGACGAAGGGGATCCGCCATCCCCAGGCGACGAGCGACGCCTCCGGGAGCACGCGCTGCAACACGAGGAGGACCGTGAGCGCGAGGAGTTGACCGAGGATCAGCGTGACGTACTGGAAGCTCGTGTAGTAGCCGCGCCGCGCGCGGCCGGCGCGTTCGCTCAGATAGGTCGCGCTCGCGCCATACTCCCCACCGACACTGAGCCCCTGCAGGAGCCGCGCGACCACGAGGAGGATGGGAGCCGCGACCCCGATGGTCGCATACGACGGCGTGACCGCGATGAGGAGCGACCCCGCACACATCAACCAGACGGAGCGCGTGAGCGCGGCGCGGCGGCCGTGCCGGTCGGCATACCACCCGAGGAGCCAACTCCCCACCGGCCGCATGAAGAACCCGACCGCGAAGACCGCGGCGGTGTTCAGGAGCTGCGCGGTCGCATCGCCCTTCGGGAAGAAGCTCCCCGCGAAGTAGAGCGCGAAGGCGGAGTAGGTGTACCAGTCGTACCACTCGACGAGGTTCCCGACGGAACCGCCGATGATGGCGCGCAGACGGCCGCGGTCGGGGGGGGACATACCGAGAAACTACAGGTAGGAGGGGTCAGGGTTCAGGGGTCAGGGGTCAGGGGTCAGGACACCGTGCATTAGGATTCGACGCGGGTCCCTCACACCTGATACCTCATACCTGACACCTGATACCTGGTCCCTGCGACCGACCCCCCATGCCCCTCCGCCGCCTCGCTCTCGCTCTCACCCTCCTCCTCCCCCTCGTCGCC
>VHBO01000009.1 GCA_016871895.1 Gemmatimonadota bacterium | reverse complement strand
CCTGCACGAGGACGATGCCCCGCTCTCCGCGATCGTCGCGCGCTTCCCGCGGTACGCGATCTTGAAGGACAAGCTCGACCGGCCCGATGCTCCGCTTGATGCCGTCTACGCCGCGCTGCGCGACGCCTTCCCGGACGCGGAGGCCGACACGCAGGATGGGCTCCGTCTCGGGTGGTCCGACCGCTGGGTGCACGTGCGTCCGTCGGGCACCGAGCCGATCGTGCGGGTGATCGCCGAGGCGCCGACCGCCGAAGGGGCGCAGGCGCTCGTCGACCGAGGGCGCACGCTCTTGGCGGCGCTCGCGTGACGCGTTGGCTGTCCCCGTCGTTCCCTGTGTCCTGACCCCTGACTCCTGATCCCTCTATGTGCGGTATCGTCGGCTACATCGGTCCCAAGAACGTCGTCCCGATCCTGATCGGCGGGCTCAAGCGGCTCGAGTATCGCGGCTATGACTCCGCGGGCGTCGCCGTGCTCGATCGCGGCGAGCTGCGGACGCGCCGGGCCGCGGGGAAGATCGCGATGCTCGAGGCGGCGCTCGGTGCCGACCCGGTCGTCGGACACATCGGCATCGGCCACACCCGCTGGGCCACCCACGGGCCGCCGACCGACCGCAACGCGCATCCGCACCTGAGCACCGACGGCACCATCGCGGTGGTGCACAACGGGATCATTGAGAATTACGGCACCCTGAAGACGCAGCTCGCCGCGAAGGGGCACCGCTTCAGCTCCGACACCGACACAGAGGTCCTCGCCTGCCTCATCCAGGAGTGCTACGAGGGGTCGCTCGAGGACGCCGTCGTCGCCGCGCTCCGGTTGGTGGAAGGGACGTATGGCATCGCGGTCGTCTCGAGCCGCGAGCCGCAGAAGATCGTCGGGGCACGGCAGGGGAGTCCGCTGCTCGTGGGCGTCAGCGATGGGCAGTACTTCCTCGCCAGCGATGCCTCGGCGATCCTCGCGCACACCCGCGATGTGGTCTACCTAAGCGAGGGGGAGATCGCCGTTCTCACCTCAGGCGGCTATCGCCTGATGGACATCGACGCGGCACCGGTGCGCCGGTCGGTCGAGACGATCGCCTGGGACCTCGAGGCGATCGAACGCGGTGGATACGACCACTTCATGCTCAAGGAGATCTTCGAGCAGCCGACGACGGTCGCCAACACGCTCCGCGGACGCCTCCGCCTCGAGGAAGGAACGTCGAAGCTCGGGGGGCTCAATCTCTCCCACGAGCAGCTGATGGAGATCGATCAAGTCATCATCACCGCCTGCGGGACGAGCTGGCACTCCGGGCTCATCGGCGAGTTGATGATTGAGGATATGGCCCGCATCCCGGTGGAGGTCGAGTACGCCTCCGAGTTCCGGTACCGGAATCCGATCGTCACCGACCGCACCCTCTGTATCGTCATCTCGCAGTCGGGCGAGACCGCCGACACCCTCGCCGCGATGCGCGAGGCGAAGCGCCGTGGCGCGCGCACCCTCGGCCTCGTGAACGTGGTCGGCTCGACCATCGCGCGCGAGGATGACGGCGGCATCTATCTGCACGCGGGTCCGGAGATCGGCGTCGCTTCCACCAAGGCGTTCAGCAGCCAAGTCGTCGCGCTCACCCTCCTCGCCCTGAAGCTCGGGCGGAAGCGGAATCTCTCCGTCGCCCGCGGGCGTGAGATCGCGCAGGCGCTCGACGCGCTCCCGGCGCAGATCCAGACCATCCTTGACGCCGCGCCGGCGATCGAGGCGATCGCCGCAGCGTACCAGGACGCCACGAATTTCCTCTACCTCGGTCGCGGCTACAACTTCCCCGCCGCGCTCGAAGGGGCGCTCAAGCTGAAGGAGATCAGCTACATCCACGCCGAGGGGTATCCTGCGGCGGAGATGAAGCACGGGCCCATCGCCCTGATCGACGAGAAGATGCCCGTCGTCTTCCTCGCGCCCCACGACGCGGTCTTCGACAAGATCGTCTCGAACATCCAAGAGGTCCGCGCGCGGGGCGGCCGCACGATCGTCATCACCAGCCGTGACGAGCCCGTCCTCGCGGGCCTGATGGACCACGAGATCCGGATCCCCGAGACGGTGGACCTATTGAGCCCCGTCCTCGCGAGCATCCCGCTCCAGCTGCTGGCGTATTACATCGCGGTGAAGCGCGGGGCCAACGTGGACCAGCCGCGCAACCTCGCGAAGTCCGTCACGGTCGAGTAGCCCACCGATGCGGGTCCTGCTCCAGCGAGTCTCGCGCGCGGAGGTGCGCGTCGCGGGCGCGCCGATCGGGCGCATCGGGACGGGGTTCTGTCTCCTCGTCGGCTTCACCGGTACCGACGGCACCGAGCAGGTGACGTGGATGGCCGACAAGATCGCTGGCCTGCGGCTCTTCGCCGATGCGGAGGGGAAGATGAACCTTGCCCTCGCCGACGTCGGCGGCGCCGTACTGGTCGTGAGCCAGTTCACGCTCTACGGCGATGCGGCCAAGGGGCGCCGCCCCAGCTTCGTCGATGCGGCTCGCCCCGAGGCCGCCAGCCCGTTGTACGAAGCGTTCGTCGCGCGGCTCAGGGAGCTCGGCCTCAGCGTCGAGACCGGCGAGTTCGGTGCTGATATGGAAGTCGATCTCGTGAACGACGGCCCCGTCACCCTCTGGCTCGAGCGATGAGCAACCACGGCATCGAGGTCATCCTCGCCTCGCAGTCCCCGCGCCGCCGCGAACTCCTCGCGCTCGTCGGCATCGCGCACGTGGTCCGCCCCGCGGACATCGATGAATCGGTGCTCCCCGCTGAGGCCCCGGTGCCGCACTGCGAGCGGCTCGCGCGCGCCAAGGCGTACGTCCTCGCCGAGCGGCACCCCGACGCGGTCGTCATCGCCGCCGACACCATCGTCGTCCTCGATGGCGACATCCTCGGCAAGCCCCGAGATGCCTCCGAGGCCGCCGCGATGCTGACGCGGCTCTCCGGCCGGACACACACGGTCCACACGGCGATGGCGGTCGCGCGTGACGGTCGCACCGTGAGTGAGGTGGAATCAGTTGAGGTCACCTTCCGGCCACTCACCACCGACGAAATCGCCGCCTACGTCGCCACCGGTGAGCCGATGGACAAGGCGGGGGCGTACGGCATCCAAGGCTTCGGCGCGACGATCGTCGAGCGCATCCACGGCGATTACTTCAGTGTGATGGGCCTCGGGCTGCGGCGGCTCGTGGCGCTCCTCGCCGAGGTCGGCCTGCGGTACGACTACGCGCTCGGCGTCGTCCGCGCGTAGTCGGCGCCGTACGCGGTCCGCCAGCGCTCCACCTTCTCGAGCACATCTCGCACCGTGATGCGCGGCATCCGGCCCGGGCGGTTCTCCATCGAAATCGGGTAGTCCTCGCCGGGGTCGCCGTAGGCGTCGATCATCAGGTCCCCGAATGTCCGGTACGGGCCGACGCGCTTCGGGTTGGAATACGCGATGAGACTCACCACCGGCCGGTCGAGCGCCACGGTGATGTGCAGCGGGCCCGTGTCGGGGGAGAGCACGAGCGCCGCCCCCTCGAGGATGCCCACGAGGCCGCGCAGTCCGCCCTGGCCGAGCGCGCTGTGCACCGGGGCCCGCGATCCCTCCAGGATCACCCGTTCGGCGTGGACTTCGCGCGGAGAGCGCGCGCCGACGAGCACCGGCTGCAGCCCGAAGTCGTGCCAGAGCGCGTCACAGACCGCCGCCCATCGCTCGGGGAGCCAGTCCTTCTCCGGCTTGCTCGTCGCCACCACGATCGGGGCGATCGGCCGGTCGAACCGAGCGAGGAAGGCGCGTTGCGCGGTGCGCTCGGCGTCGTCCCACGGGCCCAGATCCCAGCGCACGGGCTGGTGCGGGACCTCGAGCCAGTCGCAGAACTCGAGGTACTGATCCTGCACGTGCTGCATCGGGTGCGGCGCGATGCGGTGCGTCGTGAAGAGCCAGTTGCCGTCGCGCGCGCGGGCCCAGTCGAAGCCGAGCTTCACCGGCGCGTGCGTCATCCCCGTGATGATCCCCGCCTTCAGGTAGACCTGCAGGTTGATCACGAGGTCGAAGCGACGCCCCGCGAGCGTGCGCCGCAGGTCGAAGAACCCCTGCAGGTCTGCCCGGCGATCGAACAGCACGATCTCGTCGACCATCGGGTGCCCGCGCACGAGGCCGGCCGGTCCCGGTTGCAGCACCCAGGTGACGTGCATCGCCGGGTGGTGCCGCTTCAGCGCCGTGAGCACCGGGAGGACGTGCACGACGTCGCCGACGGCAGACATCATCACGATGCAGACCCGGTCCAGCGGCACGCGGCTCACGGGCGTTCCTGCACGAGGGCGGTGAGTCGCGCGATCGCGCCCTCATCCACCGGGAGGCCGTGGCGGGTGCGCCACTTCCGGAGGGATCGGACGAGACGCGCCAGGTTGCGCGCGCCGACCGCGGGATCGTTCGGCCGCCCGAAGACCACGCGGTCCACGTCGAGGGCCCACGCCTGCCAGCGACGTCCCTCCTCGACGAGGTAGATGTTCTTCGCGTTGAGGTCGGCGTGCCACGCCCCCGCGGCCTGCAGGTCACGCAGGAGCAGGGCGACCGCGGTCAGGATCGCGTCGCGAGCCGTGACATCGGCGAGTCGCCAGCGGTCGGGGAGATCCGCCCCGTTCGGGAGACGGCGGGTCGCGACGTCGATCCGGCAGAGGCCCGGGCCGGCGGGGTAGAGCGCGTACGCGATGACGTCCGGCGTGCGCACCCCAGCCTCCTGCAGGCGGAGCGCGATATCCAGCTCGTCGGGGGCGCGTCCGGGGGCGAGGAACCGGTCCCCCTGTAGCGGACCGAGAAGCCCGCCGTGCCGGGAGCGACGGACCACCACCGGCGTGGAACCGCAGGGGAGGGTCGCCCCCCAGGCAGTCGCTCGGCCGGTGAAGGCCTGCGCCTCCGGTGCGGTCGCCGCCCACGCGTGGAGCGTCGGCGCGATGCGCAGGGCCGCACGCACACCGGCCACGGCGCCGGTGCGGGCCACCGCGGTGATGTCGCCGATCTCGAGCTGTTCGTAGCCGGCGGGCGCGACGACGCCGGCGGGAGTCACCGCTGCACGCGGAAGACCGGGAGCGGCTGGCTCTTCCCCTTGAGTTCCATCGGGGGGAGCGCGTCGAGCGGCGGCGGTGCGCCGAGCGCGTCGCGGAAGGGCGCGGAGATCAGGATCTCGCCCGGACCCGCCGCCCCGCAGAGCCGGCTCGAGACGTTCACGGAGTCGCCGATCACGGTGTACTCGAGCCGGCGGTCGCTCCCGATGTTCCCGGCGAATACATCGCCGACGTTCAGGCCGATGCCGATCTCGAGGGTCGGCCGTGCCTCGGCACGCCAGCGCGCGTTCAGCGCGTCGAGCCCGGTCATCATTTCGAGCGCCGCCTGCTTCGCGCGATCACAGTCGTCGGGCGCACCGATCGGGGCGCCCCACTGCGCCATCACCGCATCGCCGATGAACTTGTCCAGCGTGCCGCCGTGTCGGAACACGCACTCCACCATTTCGGAGAAGTACTCCGTGAGGAGCCGCGCCATCGCGTCGGGATTCATCGTCTCCGACAAGGAGGTGAATCCGCGGATGTCGCTGAAGAGCACCGCCACCCGCCGCTTGTCGCCGCCGAGCTTCACCGCCTCGGGGCTCGAGGCGATGCGCGCTGCCAGCGCCGGGGTGAAGAAGCGCTCGAAGTTGCTGCGCGCGAGCGCCTCCCGCCGGATCCGGTCCGCGAGCTGCCCATTCTCTAGCGCCACCGAGGCGAGTCCGGCGAAGGCGATCAGGAAGTCGAGGTCCGCTTCGACGAACTTCCGAATCGAGAAGTTGTCGACGTAGAGGATCCCCAGCACCTGCATCTCGCCGCTGACGAGCGGGACGCACATCGCGGAGCGGACCTTCTGCATCACGATCGACTGGCCGGTGAAACGCTGGTCCTCGGCGGCGTCGTCGGAGAGGATCGCGACCTGCTCCTCCACCGCGGTCCGCGCGATCGACTGCGGGACCGCGCCCGGGGCATCGGCGCCCCGGCGGTCGCGCGAGAGCTTCGGGACGAGCTGGCCCGCGTCGTCGGTCAGCAGGATCGCGCAGCGATCCGTCTCCAGCACCTGAAACGCGTATTCGACGATCTTCTCCAGCAGCGCATCAATGTCGACCGACTTCCCGAGGCCCTTCGAGACCTCAAGCAGGATGTCGAGCCGGCGGCGGTCGTTCGCGTGGCGATTGGTGGGTGCGTCCGCCGCGGGTGCGGCGAGCACGGCGGTCCCCGCCTTCGGGATCTGCCGCACGATCGTGCCACCGACCGGCGCACCGGCTAGGGCGCTCGCGATCGCGCGGACCGCGGCATCCGCCGATGCCGGGGATGACGGGGATGCCGCGGGGTTCAACGGGCGCACCGGCGAGACCGCGGGATTCACCGCCGGCTCCGCGGTCACCGCTGCGACCGCCTCCACACGGAACGCCACCTTGCCGAACATCACCTCGTCACCGACGAGCGCCACGGCGGCTTCGATGGCCGACCCATTGACGAAGGTGCCGTTGCTCGAGCCAAGGTCGCGGACGTCGACCCCCTCGGGTCGCACCCGCAACTCGGCGTGCTGACGCGAGACCGTCGCATCCACCACGGCGAGGTCACTCGTCACCGCGCGCCCGACGATCATGACGTCGCGGCCGCCGAGTTCGCAGCGCTGCGTCGTGGAAATCCCGACCAGGCGGTAGGTCATTGGGGAAATATGCCGTCCTCGCCGAGGGGGCGCGACGGTTGTCGCGCCCGGCGCCGGCGGGTGAGATTCCCCGACGATGATGCGTCGACGCGCCCCGTCCCTCCTTCTGGGTCTCGCCCTCCTCGCGCCCGCACCGGCTGTCGCGCAGGGCGGCTGGGACGACGCCGCCGCGCTGACCCTCGTCCGGGCGGCCGTCGCCCGGCGCGGGGCGCAGCTCGCTGACTCGGCGCTCCGGGATTACGCGGCCCGCGCCCACGGCTTCGTGACCTTCCTCGCCCAGCTCGGGGAGGGCTTCGCCCTGCCACCCGCGGTCGTCAAGTCAGACGAGCTGATGGTCGATCTTCTCTGGCAGGCGCCGAACCGGAGCGTCCAGCGCGTCGTGGGACGCCGGGACACGCTGCTCCTCCCGAGTGATATGCAGTACCACCGGGACCACCTCGGCATCGTCCAGAATGACTTTCCCGCCATCATCCGGCTCGGGGACGGCGATGAGGTCCGTGACGTCCCGCATCCCCTCTCTCCGGAGGGGATGGCGACGTACGAATTCCGGATCAGCGATTCCCTCGCGATCCGTGCCGGCGCCCGGGCCATCGATGTCATCGTCATCGAGCTCCGGCCCCGCGACCCCACGAGGCCCGCCGCGGTCGGCGCCGTCTATCTCGACCGTGGGAGCTCGGCGGTTGTGCGGATGACCCTCTCGTTCACTCGGGCGGCGCTGAAGGATCCCCAACTCGAGGACGTCTCGGTCATCCTCGAGAACGGCCTGATCGATGGCCGCTTCTGGCTCCCGCGTCGGCAGGAGATCGAGATCCGCCGGACGGCGACGTGGATGGATTTCCCCGCGCGCGGCATCATCCGCGGCCGGTGGGAGATCTGCTGCATCGAGACCAATCGCTCCCCGCCCCCCGAGCGCTTCGCGGGCCCCGAGATCACCGAGGCGCCGCGGCGCGAACAGCGTGCCTTCCCGTTCGAGGGGGCGATTCTCGACGCGCTCCCGGAGGAGGTCCGGGCGCTCGATGCCGACGAGGTCCGCCGAGTGCAGGAGGATGCGCGGGCGCTCGTCCGGGCGGCGGCGCTCACGCGGACGCGGCTCACACGCCCGGCGGCCCGCCGCGTCTCCGACCTCGTGCGCGTCAATCGGGTGGAGGGGCTCGCCCTCGGAGGTGGGCTCTCCCATCTCCTCGGCGGTGGGCTCAGCGCTGGGGTGCTCGGCCGCGTCGGGCTCGCCGATCACGCGTGGAAGGGGCGTGCCGCCGTCGCGTGGCGCTCCGCACGTGACGCGCGGCTCGAGCTCGAGGGGCTCGTCGATTTCGGCGAAGCTGGGGGGATCGCCGAGGTGAGCGGCCTGCGGAATTCCCTCGCCGCCCAGGAGTTCGGGAGCGACTGGACCGATCCATATCGGGTGGCCGGCGGCGCGATCCGATGGCAGTCGGCGCCCGACGGGCGGACGCGCTGGGGGGCGGAGATCGGTCGCGAGCGGCACGAACCACTCGCCGTGAGCGCCTCACCCGCCACGGGGCGCTACGAGCCGACCCTCGCAATCGATCCGGTGACGCTCTCGCGGATCGGCGTGCGCTGGTCGCGCACCGCCGCCTCGGATCCCCGCGCCCCGCAGTGGACCGCGCAGGTCGGGGTGACGGGGGCGCGGGTCGTGCCGACCGCAGCTGGGCCTTCCACCTCGCTCGGTCGGCTCGAGATGGAGCTCGAGGCGCGCCGCCCGATTGGCGGCGGCACCCTCGTCGCTCGTACCATCGGCGTCGGGACGACGGCCGGGGCGGGGGTCCCCGTCCAACTCGGGGTCTTCTTCGGCGGCCCGCTGACGGCGCCAGGACACGCCTTCCACGCGTTCCGTGGGGCGGGGGGCCTGTCACAGCGCGTCGAGTGGCAGCGCACCATTCCCGGTGGGACGCTGTCACTCGGGCGCTTCGGCCGCGTCCCGACCACCCTGACGCTCGCACCCTACTGGCACGGGGTCGGGGTGCTCGACGCGGATCGACGCGGGTGGCGGCAGGAACCGGCGGTCGGACTCGGCGTCATCGGGCTCTTCGATCTGCTCCGGCTCGACGTCGCCCGGCCGCTGCGCGGTGGGCCGTGGCGCCTCAGCATCGACCTTCGGCGCGACCTCTGGCCCGTGCTCTGAGTCGCCCAGCGTCTGGTCCGTCCCCCGCGTGCGGAGGTAGATTGGGCGTCGACTTACAGGTGGAGAGCACGGGACGATGGCGAGTGCGCGGCCCCCGGCACGTGATGAATGGGTTCTCGGCGCGCTTGCCGACCGGCTGACCGCCGATCAGGCAAGGGAATTGCGGGCCGCCGCTCCGAGCCTTTGGGAAGCCGTCCTCGAGCGGAAGTGGCTCGCGGACGAGGAGATCGCCGAGGCGGTCGCCGCGCGCTACCGGTTGAAGCGGAACGACCTCTTCTCGATCGACCCTCGCGCGAAGGACTTCCTCCCCGAAGGGCTGGCCCGGAAGTATCAGGTCATCCCGCTCGCCGTCACGGATTCCGCCGTCGACATCGCCACGGCCGATCCGCTCGACCTCGATGCGGAGCGCGCGATCGCCTTCGCGCTCGGGCGACAGGTCCGGATGCAGATCGCCTCCCCCCGCGAGATTGCCAAGCGTCTCGAGACGCTGTATCGCGAGCGCGATGTACTGGAGGAGATCGTCTCCAGTATGACTGGGAGCTACGAGGTCCAGGCGATCGATGAGGCGGCGGAGGACTCGGAACTCGACATCGGGATCGACCGCTCGGGGGACCGCCCGGTCATCCAGCTCGTCGATCGCATCATCGCCGAGGGGATACGGTCGCGCGCGTCGGACATCCACCTCGAGCCCGAGGAGACGGGCGTCGCCGTCCGGTATCGCATCGACGGCGTGCTGCGGCAGGTGATGGTGCTGCCGAAGGCGGCGAAGGTGCCGCTCGCGTCGCGCATCAAGATCATGGCGCAGCTCGACATCGCAGACCGGTTGCGCCCGCAGGACGGACGCGCCCGGGTCGCGGTCGGTGGGAACCGCGTCGACCTCCGCGTCTCCACCCTTCCCGCCGCACAGGGCGAGAAGGTCGTCATCCGTATTCTAGACCAACGCTCCACAGTCCTCTCAACGGACAGCCTCGGCCTCCTCGACGACGAGCGCTCTCGGATCGACGCGCTCCTCGACGCCCGAGAGGGGATCGTGCTCGTGACCGGTCCGACCGGCTCGGGGAAGACGACGACGCTCTACTCGATGTTGCGCGCCGTGCAGGCGCGCGGTGTCAACATCGTGACGGTCGAAGACCCCGTTGAGTACCGCCTGCAGGGGATCGTGCAGGTGCAGGTGAACGAGAGGGCCGGGCTCACCTTTCCCTCCGCGCTCCGGTCGATTCTCCGACAGGACCCCGACGTCATCCTCGTCGGCGAGATCCGCGACCACGAGACAGCGACGATCGCGGTGCAGGCTTCGCTCACCGGCCACCTCGTGCTGAGCACGCTTCACACGAATGATGCGGTGAGCGCGGTCACGCGCCTCGTCGACATCGGGGTGGAGTCGTACAAGATCGCCGCGGCCTTGAAGGGCGTGGTGGCGCAGCGCCTGCTACGTCGGCTCTGTCCGGTGTGCAGCGAGCTGGCGCCGGACGACATCCCCGACCGCCTGCGTCGGTTCTTCCCGGACCCGTCGCGCGTCCGTCGGGCCGTCGGGTGCGGAGAATGCGCGATGACGGGATATCGTGGGCGCCTCGCCATCGAGGAGGTGCTCACGGCCAGCGAGGAGGTCGCGAAGCGGATCGGGTCGGCGCAGTCACTCGACCGAATCGCGGAGGCGGCTCGCGAGGCGGGCCTGCTCACGCTCTGGGAGTCCGGGGTGGAGCACGTTCGGCGCGGTGAGAGCTCGCTGGTGGAGCTGCTCCGCGTCCTCGAGGCGCCCTCCGAGGTGTCGCCGTCGAGGGCGGCCGCCGAGGCGGGTTCCGCCCCGACCGCCGGACCGCAGGACACGGGGACATCAGGACCGACGTCCAGGGCCGTGACACTGCCGCCGCCCACGCCGGGGCTCGGGCCGACGCAATCCCTGACCCTGGCACGCGGGCTCGCCATCGAGAGGCAGGAGAGCCCGTCCATCTCCGGTCCCACGGGCCGTCTGGCTGGCACTCGCCATTCGCACCCGACCGGCTTCACGGGCGATGCCTTCGACCTCCTCGACGATCGCAGTACCGCACCGCGCACCGCGCGCACCCTGCTGGTCGTCGAGGATGAAGCAAATCTCCGCCGCGTGATGAAGGAGCTGCTGGAACGGGAAGGGTTCCGTGTGGTTGAGGCAGCGGACGGCGTCGCCGCCCTCGAGGAGCTCGATCGCCACGCGCCGGACCTGATGGTTCTCGACCTGAAGCTGCCGCGCCTCGACGGCTACGGCGTGCTCTCGCACCTCCGTGCCCGGCCCGCCACCGCGAAGCTTCCGGTCATCGTCCTGACCGCCAAGGGCGACGAAGAGAGTGAGGTGCGCGCCTTCGAGGTCGGCGCGACCGACTATCTCACCAAGCCCTTCCGCGTCCGCGCCCTCTCCGCCCGGATCAACGCCATGCTCGAGCGAGCGGTCGGGAGGGGGGCGTGAGCACGCCGGTTCCCACCACGGTGGGCGTCGTCGACGTCCTCGTCTGGCGGCCGGTGATCAGGGGCTGGCAAGTGCTCGTACTCCAACGGGCGCTGGGGACGCGGTGCCCCGGATCGTGGGAGATGGTCCACGGCAAAGTGGAGCCCGGGGAACGGCTCGAGGAGGCGGCGCGGCGTGAACTCCGCGAGGAGACCGGGCTCGAGGCCGATCGTCTCCTCTCCGTCACGATGCATCCGTTCTACCTCGTCCCGGCTGGGCGCGTCGAGCTCGCCGCGGTCTTCGCCGCCGTCGTCGCTCCAGCGGCGCCCGTCCGACTCGGTCCGGAGCATCACCGCCACGTCTGGCTGACACCGTCGCAGGCCCGGCGCCGGTTCAGCTGGCCCCACGAGCGACGGTTCGTCGACGATGCGCGACTCCTCCTTGCGACGCCCGCGGTGTGGGACGTCCTCAGCTGTCCGCGCGGCCCCGGTCCGACGCCGTCCTGAGCCGATCCTCCGCCCCCGCGGGCGCGTTCGGTTTCACCCGCACGCTCTTCGCCGGGATCCCCACGTTCACGTGGTAGGGCCGCACGTCCTTCGTCGCGACCGCCATTGCCCCGACCATCCCGTTCTCCCCCACGTGCACGCCGGCGAGCACCGTCGCGTGATACGTCACCCGTACGTCGTCCGCGAGCACGGTCCGCGCGTTCGTGACGTCCACCTGCTCGACGATACTGTGCGTGTGTGAGTAGATGTTCGCGTAATCGCTGATGGAGACGCGGTGCCCGAGTCGGATGCCGCCGCGGTCGTCGAGCAGCACGTGCCGGTGCACCACCACGTCGTCACCGACCGCGAGATTGTAGCCGAACGAGAACTCCACGTGCTGGAAGCACTTGAAGTTGCGGCCGACCGAGCGGAAGATGTGCGGCGCGAGCGTCTGTCGGAGCCGCACACCGAGGGACACCGCTTGTCCACCGATCGGGAGCCGGTCGAAGGAATACCAGAGCCAGAGCAGCGGCTTCACCCGCTGGAATCGGACCTGGTCGCAGTCGCCGTAGTACTCCGGCTCGAGCGTCACGTGCCGCGGGTCGAGCGCCGAGAGCGCGAGTCGGGTCCCGAGCGGCACGCGCTCATCCGCCACGGCCTCCGCCCAGCGCCCCGCATACGTCGGGTGCGCGAGCTCGAGGAGCGTGTCACGGCAGAGGTTGGCGCGGTCGGTCGCAGGGTCCTGCAGGCGCTCGTCGAGCGCACCGAGCCAGCGCGTGGTCAGCGCCTCGCTCGGCGAGGCAGGGAGTGGGGCGAGAGGGATCCGCGGCATGCGGGGAACTTACCCCGGCGCGTCCACGGCCGGGCTCTCCGCCACCAGCTGACCGATCGCCGCCGCGAGGTCGTCCCGCCCGCGGCCGTCGACGGTGCTGAACGGAATCAGGTCCTCGGGGGCGAAGCCGATCGCCTGCGCGATCGCCGCCGTCCGTGCGGCCACCTCGCCACGCCCCACCTTGTCGACCTTCGTCACGCAGATGAGGGTGGGGATCCCGGTCTCGGTGAGCAGCTCGAGCATCACCTGATCCTCGTCGGTCGGATCGCGACGGACGTCGAGGAGGAGCACCACCCCGCGCAGCGTCGGTGCGTGGCGGAGATACCCCTCGATCAGCGGACGCCACTCGGCCTGCCGGCTCTTCGCGATGCGCGCATAGCCGTAGCCCGGGAGGTCGGCCAGGACGAAGGCCCCGTTGACCGAGAAGAAGTTGATCTCGCGCGTCCGGCCCGGCGTACGGCTCACGCGGGCGAACGCCTTCCGACGCACCAGGGCGTTGAGCAGCGAGGACTTCCCGACGTTCGAGCGTCCGGCGAAGGCGACCTCGGGGAGCGTGGACTCCGGCCGCCAGCCCCCGGCGGTGGCCTGCGGACCGAGGAACTCGAGGGACCGGATGACGAGCGGGTCCGGCGTCCCGGTCGGGGCGCCCGGGAGGTCGCTCACGCTTCCTTCTTCTGACGCTTGGCGCTGAGCTCGAGAAGCGGGGCCTGCCGCTGCGTCACGGTCGCCTCGGTCACACGGACCGCGGTCACGTCGTCGCGGCTCGGCAGGTCGAACATCGTGTCGAGGAGGAGCTCCTCGACGATGGCCCGGAGTCCGCGCGCCCCCGTCCCGCGCTGGATCGCCTTCCGCGCGATGGCGCGGAGCGCCCCCTCGTCGAAGTGCAGTTGCACGTCCTCGAGCGAGAAGAGCTTGGCATACTGCTTCGTCAGCGCGTTCTTCGGCTCCCGGAGGATCTGCACGAGGGCGTCCTCGTCGAGGCCGTGGAGGGGCACCGTCACCGGGAGCCGGCCCACGAGCTCGGGGATGATCCCGAACCGGAGCAGGTCGTCCGGCTCGACGTCTCCGAAGATGTTCGTCCCCGTCGCCGTCGCCTGGGCCGGGCTCGCGTCCGGCGCGAAGCCGATCTGCCGGCGGCCGAGACGCGCCTCGATGATCTCCTCGAGCCCGTCGAACGCGCCACCGCAGATGAAGAGGATGTCCTTCGTGTTGATCTGGATGTACTCCTGCTGCGGGTGCTTCCGCCCGCCCTGGGGCGGCACGGAGGCCACCGTCCCCTCGAGGATCTTGAGCAGCGCCTGCTGCACCCCCTCGCCGGAGACGTCGCGCGTGATGCTCGGGTTCTCCGACTTCCGCGCGATCTTGTCGATCTCGTCGATGTAGATGATCCCGCGCTCGCACTCGGCGACGTTGTACTCTCCCGCCTGCAGGAGCCGCACGAGGATGTTCTCGACGTCCTCACCGACGTACCCGGCTTCGGTCAGCGTCGTCGCGTCGGCGATCGTGAACGGGACCTGCAGCATCCGCGCGAGGGTCTGCGCGAGGAGCGTCTTGCCGACGCCCGTCGGGCCGAGGAGCAGGATGTTCGACTTGTCGAGCTCGACCTCCGCCCCGGCACGTCCCGACTGCACGCGCTTGTAGTGATTGTAGACCGCCACGGCGAGCGCCTTCTTCGCGCCCTCCTGGCCGATCACGTACTCGTCGAGGGCCGCCTTGATCGTCTGCGGGGCGGGGACCTCGGCGGGCGCCTCGGCGACCGCGCGCTCCTCGTCCTCCGCCAGGATCTCGTTGCAGAGGGTGATGCACTCGTTGCAGATGTAGACGGACGGCCCGGAGATGAACTTCCGGACGGCATCCTTCGACTTGCCGCAGAACGAGCAGCGCAGGTGGCGGTCGTGGGACATCAGGAGGGGGGGCGTGGGCCGGGTCAGCGCGCGGTCACTTCGTCGCCGTCAATGCAGGAGACGACGTCTCCTCACGGCTCGTCACGACCTGGTCGATCATCCCGTAGGTCTTCGCCTCCTCGGCGCTCATGAACCGGTCGCGGTCCACGTCCCGCTCGATCTCCTCGAGCGGCCGGCCGGTGTGCTTGGCCATCAGCTCGTTCATCTTTGCGCGGAGATAGATGATCTCCCGCGCCTGGATCTCGATGTCGGCCGCGGTGCCCTGCGCGCCGCCCGAGGGCTGGTGGATCATGATGCGCGAGTGCGGGAGCGCGGAGCGCTTGCCGTTCCGGCCCGCCGCCAGCAGGAAGGCGCCCATCGAGGCGGCCAAGCCCATGCAGATCGTGTTCACCGGCGACTTGAGGAACTGCATCGTGTCGTAGATCGCGAGTCCCGCCGACACGCTCCCACCCGGCGAGTTGATGTACAGATGGATGTCCCGCCCCGGGTTGTCCGCCTCGAGGAAGAGCATCTGCGCGATGATCATGTTGGCCACGTCGTCGTTGATCGGCGTGCCCAGGAAGATGATCCGGTCCATCAGGAGCCGGCTGTACACGTCGTAGCTGCGCTCGCCGCGGCTCGACCGCTCGATGACGTACGGATTCGGGATGATCGCCATGTCCGGTGTCCTCAACCTTGTACGATGGTGTTCCTGCCGAGGAGCCAGGAGAACACCCGCTCCTCCGTCAGGCTCCGCTCAAGCTCGCGGAGCCGCCCCGCCTTCTGCAAGCTCGCGTAGACCGCGCCAGGCTCCTGACCGCGCGCCGTCGCCAGCTCCGCGACCTTCTCGTCGAGGTCCTGTTCGGTCGCCGTGAGCCCCTCGCGGGTCGCGAGCGTCTCGATCACGAGGTCCCGCCGCACCTGCCGCTCAGCCATCCCGCGGAACTCGTCGCCGAACTTCACCAGCTCCGCCTCCGGGATCCGATACGCCTCGGCGTAGGCGCGCAGCATCTGCTGCACCCAGCTCGGCGGGATGTCGAAGGGGTTTGCGTTGATCACCTCGTCGAGGAGCTGCGTCCGCGCCGCGGCATCCGCCTCACGCACCGCCGCCGCCGTCAAATCGTCGCGCACCACCGCGGTGAACGCCGCCAGCGACTCGAAATCCCCCATCTCCCGCGCGAACGCGTCGTCCAGCGCGGGCAACGCCTTCCGCTTCACCTCGGTGAGCGTCGCGCGGACGGCCTTCGTCTGGCCCGCCTGCGCCGCGTCGGGGAAATCCGCCGGCCAGCTCACCGGCTGTTCCACCGTCGCTCCCGGCTCGAGCGTCATCACGAGCTCCTCGATGCCCGGGATCGCCTGACCGGCGCCCATCACCAGTCGGTACTCGCGCCCCTCGGGCATCGTCCCGTCCTCATCGGCCGTCGCGAGGAGCACCGTGACCATATCCCCCTCCGACGCCTTCCCCTCGACGGGGGCCCAGCTCCCGCGCTGGTCTCGGAGCCGATCGAGCTGCTCCTGCACCTGCTCGTCCGTCACCGCGTCGGCTGGCCGCATCACCGAGAAGCCCTCGGTCCGCGCGAGCACGATCTCCGGCCGCACCTCGCAGCGCAGCTCGAAGCTCAGGCCCTGGTCGTCCCCGAACTGCACGTCGTGCGCGTGTGGCTGCGTCACGAGCTCCAGCTTCTCCTGCGTGACGACCGCCTCGAAGGCCTCGCGGAGCAGGAGCTCCACCGCTTCCTGGTCGATGACGGAGGCGTACTGCTTGCGGATCATCGCGGCCGGTGCCTTGCCCGGCCGGAAGCCCGGGATGCGGGCCTGCTTGGCGACGCGGGAGACGGCCTTCGCGCGGGCGTCGGCGACGCGGGCGGGCGGAACGGCCACCCGGAGACGGCGCTCGGCGCCCTCCGACTTGGTGGCGGTGATCTGAATATCCATAAAGAAGTCTGCGGTGGTGGAGAGTCGGGAAGGTCAGCGGGTCACGGGACAAAGAGCCCCGCCACCGGGAGCCGGCGGCGGGGGGGTGACCGTCCCTTGAAGATTAAGGAGTGCGCGGCCGCCGGGCCAGCCAGAGCGGCAGGCCCATCGCGACGAGCCCGCCGAGGGCGGCCCAGGTGTAGCCGTAGCGTGCCGTCACCGCGATCGGCATCAGCCCGTTCGTCGCGTACAGGGCGAGCGGGAGCCAGGTCGGGGCGATCCGATCTCGCCACATCGTCGGCGGCACCAGCGCGAGCATCAACCGGCTGATCAGCACCCCGGTCACATACCACCCCACCCAGTTCGAGAGCGGCATATCGTAGAAGCCGCGCCAGAAGAGGGTGTCGTGGGTCCAAGCGGGCATCCAGCTGGGGAGTCGGTCCATCTCCCAGAACCAGTGGATCGGCTTCACGTGGGTCATCTGGACCTCCATCGCCACGTCCCACGCGGTCAGGATGGCGCCGCCGACGAGGGCCCACCGCCACCGACTGGCCCCGGAGTCCTCGGCCGCCATCGTCCGGGCGCAGATCGCCAGCGAGCCGTACAGCATGTAGTACCAGCTGATTGGGATCGCGTACGGGACGTCGTGCAACACCCGGTACCCGAGCATCTCGGTGTACCGATACGGGCCGAATGGGAATCCGATATTGGTCCCCCCGAGCTCCGACGCGAGGGCGAGGCCGGAGGCGAGGAGCATCACCACGAGCGCGCGACCGGTGCCGATGCGCGGCGCCGAGTGGGCGAGCGCCGCCGCCATCCCGAGCAGGATGTAGATCTGCCCCGAGTAGCGCCACCCGAGGTCATAGACGGTCTGGAAGTACGGCGAGGCGAGGATCTTCCCCATCGTCGCGCTCGCGGCGGCGGGGTCGTTGAAGGCGACCAGCACCGTCACCATCGCGAAGGTGGAGAAGACGATTAGCCCCACGTGGCCCGCCAGGAGGCCGTGGGCGATCCGGTCGAGTCGACGATCGGCGTCCGTGGTCAGCCGCACAGGGCCATCTCCTCCGGGCGGGAGACGGTCCCCGTCCCCCACTCGATCACCGGTTCCTGCGTCGGGGCGGGGAGGGGACCGCTCCCGCGCCAGACGCTCCACAGAAGCCCCGCGCGCCGCCAATGGCCCACGCGCGCGCGCGTTGAGAACGCATCGTACCCGTTCCGCTCGATCGCGCCGAGGATCGCGGCGTACCCGTCGGCGCAGGCGATCGCGCAGCGCCGCGCGTCAGGGGCGAGGAGTTGGATCCCCGGTGCCGCCGCGCGGTAGAGCGCGCGTGCCCGGGCGATCTCGTGGCGCATCAGCGCCCCCCATCGTGGGTCGTCCTTGAGCGTCGGGTCGTGCAACACCCGCTCGGCGCTCAGGCCGAAGGCGGCGAGCACATCGACCGGGAGGTAGCAGCGACCGCGGCCGGCGTCCTCCCCGACATCACGGAGGATGTTGGTGAGCTGCATCGCGACCCCGAGCGTACGCGCATAGCGCATCGCCCGGCCGCGGACCGCCTCGTCGCCATCGACCCCGAAGATGTAGGTGCACATCGACCCCACGGAGGAGGCGACCCCCTCGCAGTAGCTCGTCAGCTCGGCCCACGAGTCGTAATGCGTCGGGTGCAGGTCGCACGCCACCCCGTTGAGCAGCTCCTCGAGCACCTCGGCCGGCACGCCGAAGTCCCGGTGCGCCCGCCAGAGCTCGCGGAAGACCGGACCGTCGGGGCGCCCGGCGATCGCCTCCGCCACCCCCTCGCGGTACTGGTCGAGCTCGCGCTTGAGGCGCACCGGGTCCTGCCCCGCGACGCGGTCGACGATGTCGTCCGCGAGCCGGCAGAACGCGTAGACCGCGAAGGCGCCGCGGCGCTTCCGCGGCGGCAGGAAGGCGCTCGCCAGCGCGAAGGTGCGCGCGTACGTGCGTGTGATCCCCTCGCAATGCAGCGCGTCGGCGCGCGCGAGGTCGGCCTCCGTCTCCTTCAGGAAGCCGGGGAGCAGGCTCACGCGTCGGCCTCGATGAGGTCGGCGACGATCTTCCCCGAGCTGATCACGCCCGGGAGCCCGGCGCCCGGGTGCGTGCCGGCACCCGCGAAGTAGAGGTTCGGGATGTCCTCGCTTCGGTTGTGCGGTCGGAACCACGCCGACTGCTCGAGCACCGGCTGCACCGAGAAGGCGCTCCCGAGGTGGCTTGAGAGCGTGTCCCGGAAGTGGAGCGGGTCAATCTTGTGCTCGGTCACGATGTGCTTCGAGAGCCCCGGCATATACCGGTCCTCGAGGTACTGCATGATCCGGTCGCGATACGGCCCCGACATCGTGCGCCAATCCGTCGGGCCGCCGAGGTGCGGGACCGGCGAGAGGACGTAGAAGGCGTCGCACCCGGGCGGGGCGAGCGAGGGGTCGGTCGCCGTGGGGCGGTGCAGATAGAGCGAGAAGTCCTGCGCGAGCGTCTTCGTCCCGAAGACCTCGTCGAGGAGCCCGCGGTAGCGCGGGCCCATCAGGATCTCGTGGTGCGCGATGTCCTCGTACGTCCGATCCGTGCCGAAGTAGATGACCATCAGCGACATCGAGTACTTCATCCGGTCGATCTTCCGGTCGGTGTACTTCCGACGCCACCGCGGCGCGATGAGGCGCTGATACGTGAACGCGACGTCGCCGTTGCTCACCACCGCATCGGCCGTGAGCGTCTCGCCCCCCGCGAGCCGCACCCCGTTCGCCTTCCCGGTGCGCTCATCGACGGTGATCTCCTCGACCGTCGTGCCGAGCCGCAGCTCGCCGCCGAGGTCCGAGAAGCAGCGCACGAAGCCGTCCACCAGGGCACCGGTCCCGCCCATCGCGAACCAGACCCCCCACTTCTGCTCGAGGTGGTGGATCAGGGTGTAGATCGAGGTCGTCTCGAACGGGTTCCCCCCCACGAGGAGGGGATGGAAGGAGAAGACCTGCCGCAGCCGCTCGTCGCGGATGTGCTTGTTCGTGAGCCCCGCCACGGAGCGGTCGGCGCGGAGGCGGATCAGGTCGGGGAGCACCTTCACCATATCGAGGAGGCTCGTGAAGGGCTTGTCGATGAGCCCCATCCCCGTCGAGAAGACCCGCTCCGCCTCACGCACGAAGCGCCGGTAGCCGGCGACGTCGCTCGGGTTGAGCGCCTCGATCTGTCGGATGATCGCCTCCCGGTCCCCGTTGTACCGGAAGACGGTGCCGTCCTCGAATCGGATCTGGTAGAAGGGGTCGATCGGGACGATGGAGACGTAGTCGGCGGTGCGCTTCCCCGCGGCTGCGAAGACCTCGTCGATCAGCCACGGCGCCGTGATGATCGTCGGCCCACCATCGAAGGTGAATCCGTCCTGCCGATACACGTAGGCGCGGCCGCCGGGTTGATCTCGCTGCTCGAGGATGGTGACCTCGTGCCCCTGCGCGCGGAGGCGGATGGCCGCCGCGAGTCCCCCGAATCCACTGCCGATGACGAGAATGCGCATCCTGATTGAACGCTCCGACCCCGCCGTTTGGTTGCCACCCTGCGATGCGAGAGGTGGGACTCGAACCCACACGCCTTGCGGCACAGGATCCTAAGTCCTGCGCGTCTACCAATTTCGCCACTCCCGCGCGAGACCGACCCCGAAACCTACCCCAGGGCCACGACGCCCGCCCGGCGCCACGAGGGGCCGGGCGGGCGTCGTCCGCTCGCGGGGGGGGGTCGGCGGCCGCCGTGGCCGCGCCGTCGACCGTGGGGCCGTCCGGCCCCGTCGGTTCAGCGACCGTCGCGGAGGCGCAGGTTCACCACCGTGGTCTGCCCCGCCGCGCCCTGCGGCGCCGGCCGGTAGACGAGGAAGCTGATCACCTGCGCGCCACGGACCCCTTCGATCGCGCGCTGCAGCTCCGCGGTCGTCCCGATCTTCCGCTTCGCCGGGAGGACCTCGGTGAGCACGTCCCCCACGGCGAGCCGCCCCTCGGCCGGCCCGCCCGCCTCCACCTGGCTTACACGCACGCCGCGATACTGCTCCGGGATCCGCGCGAGCTTCGCGACCTCGGCCGTCACCGGTTCCACCGAGATGCCGAGACGCGCATTCGACGTCGGGACCGCCGCCGCAGGGGCCGGCGCCGCATCGGCGACTGTCGCGCTCTCACGCGGCGCCGCGCCGAGGCGCACCTGGAAGGTCTTCCGGCTGCCGTAGCGCATCGCCTCCACCGCCACCACGTCCCCCGGCTTGTGGCCGCGGATCACCCGCTGCAGCGCACTCACCCGGTCGACCGGCTTCCCGTCGGCCTTCACCAGGATGTCCCCGGGCTCGATACCGGCGCGCAGGGCGGGGGAGTTATCCCCCGAGTACCCGCCCACCCTCACCCCCGCGATCTCCTCGAGGCCGGCGACCGCCGCGTCCTCAGGCGTCACCTCGCTGATCGAGACGCCGATCACCGCCCGCCGCACCTCACCGTGCGCGATCAGGTCGTCCATCACCTGCTTCGCGAGGGTGATCGGGATCGCGAAGCCGTACCCTGAGTAGAACCCGGTCTGACTCGCGATCGCGGAGTTGATCCCCACCACCTCGCCGCGGGCGTTCACGAGCGGCCCGCCCGAGTTGCCGGGATTGATTGCCGCGTCGGTCTGGATGAAGTCGCTGATGTCGTACTGCGAGCGCTGGAGCCCCTGCAGCCCGCGCCCCTTGGCGCTCACGATCCCCGCCGTCACGGTGAAGTCGAGGCCGAGGGGATTCCCGACCGCGAGGACCCACTCGCCGATGCGGAGTTGCTCATCGTCTCCGAAGGTCACGGTCGTCAGGTCGGTGGCGTCGATCTTGAGGACGGCCACGTCAGTCGTCGGGTCGCGCCCCACCACGCGGGCATCGTAGATCCGGCGATCCTGCATCGCGACGCGGAGCTTGTCGGCGTCCTCCACCACGTGATTGTTCGTGAGGATGTAGCCGTCCTTCGAGACGATGAAGCCGGATCCGCTCGACTCCTGCGTCCGCGGCTGCGGCTGCTGGCCGTCGAACTGCCGGAAGAACTCCTCGAACCCCGGCGGGACCTGCATCCGGCCCCGGGCCGACGGGCGGCTCACGCGCTCCGCCTGCACGGAGACCACGGCCGGCGTGATGTGCTCGGAGATGGCGACGAAGGCGTTGCTGGCGTCCACCAGGGTGCGCCCCTCGCTCGCGGCCGGCCGCGCGCCGCCCTGAGCGAAGAGACGCGATGTCCAGTCCATCGAGGAGGCGAAGAAGACCCCGCCCGCGAAGGCGAGCGAGGCGAAGGCGACGATCTTGGTACGGGTCACGGGCATGGTTGGGACCTGAGAAAGTGTCGGGGACTGCCTGCACATACCGTGCGGGAGCCCCCGGGTTCCGTCAAGCGATTAGGACTTCTTGGCGTCGTCGACGATTTCGTAGTCGGCCTCGACGACCTCCTCCTTCCCGGCCGCCTCACCGGCCGCCGGCGCCTCGGCCCCCGCCGCCCCCTGCGCGGCGTAGACGGCCTGACCCGCCGCCGAGAAGGCCTCCGTCAGCTCGGTCAGCGCCGCGGTGACCTCGGCCATATCCTCGCCGCGATGCGCCTTCCGGGCGCGCTCCACCGCGGCGTCGAGGCGGCTCTTCACCTCGGCCGGGAGCTTGTCCCCCCACTCCTTCGACTCCTTCTCCACCTGATAGGCGAGCGTGTCGAGCCGGTTGCGCGTGTCGATCTCCTCGCGCTTCCGCTTGTCATCGGCGGCGTTCGCCTCCGCGTCCTTCACCATCCGGTCGATCTCCGCGTCCGAGAGCCCGCTCGAGGCCTCGATGCGGATCTTCTGCTCCTTCCCGGTCGCCTTGTCCTTCGCCGCGACGTGCAGGATGCCGTTCGCGTCGATGTCGAAGGTGACCTCCACCTGCGGCTGACCGCGCGGGGCCGGCGGGATCCCCGTGAGCGTGAACTTGCCGATCGTCTTGTTGTGCAGCGCGAGCTCGCGCTCCCCCTGCAGCACGTGGATCTCCACCTGCGTCTGGTTGTCGTCGGCCGTCGAGAAGGTCTCCGACTTCTTCGTGGGGATCGTCGTGTTCCGCGGGATGAGCACCGTGGTCACGCCGCCCAGCGTCTCGATGCCGAGGGAGAGCGGGGTCACGTCGAGCAGGAGGACGTCCTTCTGCTCGCCGGTGAGGACCGCGCCCTGGATCGCGGCGCCCACCGCCACGACCTCGTCCGGGTTCACGCCGCGGTTCGGCTCCTTCTTGAAGAACTCCTTCACGACCTCCTGGATCCGCGGCATCCGCGTCGACCCGCCGACGAGGATCACCTCATCGATCTCCCCCACGCTGAGGCCGGCGTCCTTCAACGCCTTCTCCATCGGCGGGATCGTCCGGCGGACGAGGTCGTCCACGAGCTGCTCGAACTTCGCGCGGGTGAGCTGGTAGTTGAGGTGCTTCGGCCCCGTCTGATCCGCCGTGATGAACGGCAGGTTGATGTCGGTGCTCGTGGTGCCGGAGAGCTCGACCTTCGCCTTCTCCGCGGCCTCCTTCAGCCGCTGGAGCGCCATCGGGTCCTTGGAGAGGTCGATCCCCTGGTCGCGCTTGAACTCCGCCACGAGCCAGTCGATCACCTTCTGGTCGAAGTCGTCCCCGCCGAGGTGGGTGTCGCCGTTGGTGGACTTCACCTCGAACTGGCGCGTCCCCTCCACCTCATAGAGTTCGAGGATGGAGATGTCGTAGGTGCCGCCGCCGAGGTCGAAGACCGCGACCTTCTCGTCCGTCGTCTTGCTCTTGTCGAGGCCGTAGGCGAGCGCCGCCGCCGTCGGCTCGTTCACGATGCGGAGCACATCCAGGCCCGCGATCTTCCCGGCGTCCTTCGTCGCCTGGCGTTGCGAGTCGTTGAAGTACGCCGGGACGGTCACGACCGCCTTCGTGACGGCGTGCCCGAGGTAGTCCTCGGCGGTCTGCTTCATCTTCTGGAGGATCATCGCTGAGATCTCGGGGGGCGTGTACGCCTTCCCCTGCACCTCGACCGCGGCGAGGTCGTTCTGTCCCTTCACGATCTTGTACGGGACGCGCGACGTCTCGGTCGAGACCTCGGACATCTTCCCGCCCATGAACCGCTTGATCGAGAAGATCGTGTTCTGCGGATTGGTGACGGCCTGGCGCTTGGCGATCTGGCCGACGAGGCGCTCGCCGTCCTTGCTGAAGCCCACCACCGACGGGGTGGTGCGGCCCCCTTCCGCGTTCGGGATGACGACCGGGTCGCCTCCCTCGATGACGGCGACGACCGAGTTGGTCGTGCCGAGGTCGATGCCGATGACTTTGTCCGCCATGGAATCCTCTCCGGGGTATCTTGCGTAGGTCAGGGTGTTTCACGTGGCCGGCGGCCCCGCGATGCTTGCTCAGTGAAGTGGCAAGAGCGGGGCCAGAAAAGTGCGCCGAATTGACAGGGAATCCCGCAAGTCGTTGTGACACGATGACATCGAGCTGCCATGATCCCGCTCAGTGACGAGAACCCGACCGTCCGACCCGCCGTCGTGACCTGGCTCCTCCTCGCCGGACTCGCGGCCGTCTGGGTCGTGGTCCAGGGCGCCGGTTTCGACGAACGCCTGATCCGCAGTGTCTGCAACCTTGGGATGGTCCCCGGGGAGCTGACCCGGATGGCCCCGGTGGGTGCCGGCGTCCCGCTCACGGAGGGGCTCGCCTGTGTCGTGGACCGGGAGGGGATCAACGATCTGACACCAGTGCTCTCGATGTTCCTGCACGGGGGGTGGGGCCACCTCCTCGGCAACGCGCTCTTCCTCTGGGTGTTCGGGAACAACGTCGAGGATGTGATGGGGGGAGCGCGCTTCGTCGTGTTCTATCTCCTGTGCGGGCTCGCCGCGGCGGGGCTCCACGTGCTCGTCGATCCGACCTCGATCATCCCGACCGTCGGGGCCTCCGGGGCGATCTCCGGCGTGATGGGGGCGTACCTGATACTCTTCCCGCGTGTCCGGGTCCGGATGCTGTTCATCTTCGGCATCTTCTTCCGGGTGATCCCGATTCCGGCTTGGGCGGTGCTCCTCTGGTGGCTCGCGCTCCAGTTCCTCGCGGGCCTGCCGCAGCTCGCGGGGTTCGGGGACCTCGCCGGTGGGGTCGCGGTCTGGGCCCATATCGGTGGGTTCGTGGCGGGGGTCGGGCTCATCCGGTGGTTCCAGCACCCGAGGCTGGTGGCGGAACGGGAGGCTATCCTGTTGCAGCGTGGGGGGTTGTGAGGGTGTGCGGTTGGGGCACGTAACGATTCCGTGACAATGCCCCGGTGGTTTGCGGCCTCCGACCGGGAAGGCGTAGCTTCCAAAGGAACTTCGACTCACCTCCAACGCCAGACACCACCGTGCGCTTCCTCCCCAAGGACGAAGGTTTCTTCGACCTCTTCGATCGACTCAGCGCTCGCCTTACCTCGTCGTCGCGTCTGCTCCACGAGCTCTTCTCCGACCCGGCGCGCCGCGCGGAATTGACGGCTCGGATCAAAGAGGAGGAGCATGCGGCGGATCAGCTCACCTATGAGGTGATGCAGCGGATCGACCGGAGCTTCGTGACCCCGCTGGATCGCGAGGACATCCACCTCCTGGCGAATCGCCTCGATAACGTCGTCGACCTGATGGACGGCACGGCGCGCCGGGCGACGATGTATCACATCACCGAGAAGCGCGTGGCGGCCTCCGCCCTGACCGAGGTGCTGGTCGCTTGCACCGGCGTGATCGCGCAGGCGGTGCAGCAGATCCGGAAGCCGGCCGAGGTGCACAAGATCGCCCGGGAAGTGAAGGCGCTTGAGGAGAAGGCCGATGCGATCTATTCGGCCGCGATCGAGGAACTCTTCTCCGGCACGCCCGATGCGATCCAGGTGATCAAGTGGAAGGAGATCTACGACAACCTCGAGCACGCGGTCGATGAGTGCGAGGACGTCGCGAACGTGCTCGAGAGCATCTCCCTCAAGAACTCCTGACCGTGGTCTGGTACATCCTCGCGATCGTCCTGGTCGCGTTCATCTTCGACTACATCAACGGCTTCCACGACTCGGCGAACTCCATTGCCACGATCGTGGGGACGCGGGTGCTCAGTCCGTTCACCGCGGTCGCGTGGGCCGCGACGTTCAACTTCCTCGCCCTCTTCCTGTTCGACACCGGCGTCGCGAAGACGATCGGGAAGGGGATGATCGACATCGCCGTCGTCAACCCCGATGTGATTCTCGCGGGGCTGCTCGGCGCGATCACGTGGAACCTCATCACCTGGTGGTATGGGATTCCGTCGAGTTCGTCGCACGCCCTGATCGGTGGGTACGCCGGGGCGGCGGTGACGAAGGCGGGGTTCGCCGCGTTGATCCCGGCCGGGTGGACGAAGACGCTCGTCTTCATCGTCCTCTCTCCGATGGTCGGGATGGCGGCTGGGTGGACGTTGATGGTCGCAAGCACCTGGGCTTTCCGGAAGGCGCGGCCCGCCGCGATCGACCCCCTGCTCCGCGGGATGCAGATCACCAGCTCGGCCCTCTTCTCCCTCTCGCACGGCGCGAACGATGCGCAGAAGACGATGGGGATCATCGTCTCGCTCCTCGTCGCCTCGCAGGCGTACTTCGTGGACGAGACGGGCTTCCTGCGTCACTTCTACATCGAGTCGGGGGAGACCATCCCCTTCTGGATCAAGCTCGGGGCGCATCTCGCGATCGCCCTCGGGACCTTGATGGGGGGCTGGCGCATCGTCCACACCCTCGGGTCGCGGGTCACCAAGCTCCGTCCCCTCGGCGGGTTCTGTGCCGAGACCGGGGGCGCGTCGGCGATCTTCCTCGCGACCGCCCTCGGGGTGCCCGTGAGCACGACGCACACCATCTCCGGCGCGATCGTCGGGGTGGGCGCCACGCACCGACTCTCCGCCGTCCGGTGGGGCGTCGCCGGTCGGATGATCTGGGCGTGGGTCATCACCATCCCTGCCTCCGCCGCGGTCGCCGCGCTTTCGTACCTGATCGTCTCCGCGCTCCGCGGCTGAATCGGCGGCCGTGCGTCCTGAGGACCGTGCGGCCTTCCTGAACCGCGAGCTATCGTGGCTCGCGTTCAACGCCCGGGTCTTGCACGAGGCGGAGGATGACCGGACGCCGCTCCTCGAGCGGCTGAAGTTCCTCGCGATCTTCCACTCGAATCTGGACGAGTTCTTCATGGTCCGGGTCGCCGGCCTCCGGCGCCAGCTCGCCGCCGGGGTCCAGCAGGGGGGGGCGGATGGGATGTCCCCCGCGGAACAGCTCGACCGGATCGACCAGACGGTCCGTCCCTTGATTGACCGGGCGAGTCGCGCGCTGCACGCGGTGGTCCTGCCGCGACTGCGGGAGGTCGGCGTCCGGCTCCTGCGAGTGGATGAGCTCGACCCGCACGAGCGGGCACGGGTCGACGCGTTCTTCGACGCACAGGTCTACCCCGTCCTGACCCCGCTCGCCGTCGACCCTGGACATCCGTTCCCGTACATCTCGAATCTCTCGCTCTCGCTGGCCGTCGATCTGCGGGACCCGGCGAGCGGCGAGGAGCGGTTCGCGCGTGTGAAGGTCCCGAAGAGCATCCCGCGCTGGGTGCCGACTGGGCGCCCCTCCAGCTATGTCCCGCTGGAGGAGCTCATCCGGTCGCATCTCCCGACCCTCTTTCCCGGGATGGAGGTCTCGGGCGCACACGTCTTCCGTCTGACGCGCCATTCCGACCTCGACCTCTCCACGAGCGAGGAGCCGGAGGACCTGCTCGCGACCATCGAGGAACAACTCTTTCAGCGTCGGTTTGGCGAGGTGGTGCGTCTCGAGGTCGAAGCCGGCACCCCGGCGCACCTCGAGACGCTCCTCCTCGATGAACTTCGGGCGAGCGAGCCGCCGGAGATGGCCCCGCTGTCGCCCCGGGAGGTGCACCGGCCTGGGCCGCTGCTCGACGTGGGGGATCTCATCGCGCTCAGCGGACTCGACCTCCCTGAGCATCGCGACCCACCGCTCGTCGCGTCCGTGCCGCCGGAACTGCGCGACGCCCGTCGGTCGATCTTTGATGTGATCCGCGAGCGTCCCGTCCTCCTGCACCATCCCTTCGAGTCCTTCGGCGCGTCGGTAGAGACGTTCATCGAGTCCGCCGCCAGGGACGAGCAGGTGCTCGCCATCAAGATGACGCTGTACCGCACCTCGGGGGACGGGGCGATCGTTCAGGCGCTCACCGAGGCGGCGCAGCGTGGCAAACAGGTCGCGGTCCTCGTCGAGCTGCAGGCCCGCTTCGACGAGGTGAACAACATCGCGTGGGCTCGCACGCTGGAATCGTTCGGCGTCCACGTGGTCTATGGCGTACCCGGGCTCAAGACCCACACCAAGACCGCGCTCGTCGTCCGCCGGGAGCCCGACGGCATCCGCCGCTATGTCCACATCGGCACGGGCAACTACAACACGCGGACGGCGCGGATCTACACCGACCTGAGCCTCCTCACCTGCGACGAGGAGATCGGCGCCGACATCAGCGACCTCTTCAACGCGCTGACGGGGTATGCGCGCAACGTGAGCTATCGTCGGCTGCTCGTCGCGCCGGTGAATCTCCGGAGCCGCGTGATGGCATTGATCGAGCGGGAGACCGGCCTTGCCCTCGCCGGCCGGCCGGGTCGCATCGTCGCGAAGATGAACGCCCTCGTCGACCCGGCCGTCATCGCGGCGCTCTATCGTGCGTCAGCGGCGGGCGTCGAGGTCGATCTCATCATCCGCGGCATCTGCTGCCTGCGACCTGGGGTTCCGGGCCTCTCCGAACGCATCCGCGTCGTCAGTATCGTCGGACGGTTCCTCGAACACTCGCGGATCTGGTGGGTCGCGAATGATGGGGCCGCCGAGCTCTTCTTCGGTTCAGCCGACTGGATGCCACGGAACTTCGATCGCCGGGTCGAGGTGGTCACGCCGATCGCGGACCCGGTGTTCCAGGCCCGCCTCCGCTCGCTCCTCGAGGTCTACCTGAGCGATAACCGCCAGGCCTGGGATCTCCTGCCCGACGGCACGTACCGGCAGCGCGAGCCCAGGGTGCGTGGGGAGCGGAGCGTCCATCGGCTCCTGCTCCGCGATGCTTGGGGCGGCAGCCGGGAGAGCGGGGCGTTCGTCATCCCGTCGAGCCCGCTGGAGCGGGGGCGCCTGCCGAACCGGCCGCCCTCCTCCAGTGCGGCCTTCCCGGTCGTCCGCGAGGACTGAGGTCAGTCGTCGCGCAGGACCGCGCCGTCCGGCGCGACGAGTTCGACCGGGAGCCCAGCGACCGCTGACAGGAGCCCGGACTTGCGGGCGGCACCCCAGACTTCGAGACGGAGTGGGTCGCTCCCCCGTCGAGGCACCGGCGTGATTCGCAGCGCCCGCTCGAGCCACCGCACCTTCACGCGCTCGACGGCCCCCGCGTGGCCGCGGTCGAGCCCATCCGCGATGCGAAGCAGCGCGGCGAGCCGCGCGATGCGCTCCCGCGCGGCGCGCCCCAGCGCCCACCACGCCGCGTGTTGCCGCCGCGGCGGCTTCCCCCGGTGATAGCGCGCCACGTGCGCGATCACCTGCTGCTCATCGGGCGCGATGCCGAGGAGGTCCGCGTGGAGGATCAGGTGGAACGAGTGCTTATGGTGCTGCTCGTAGTTGATGTGATAGCCGACGTCGTGGAGCAGGGCGGCGTCGGCGAGCGTCTGCCGATCCTCCGGAGTGCAACCGATCCGATGGCCGATCGCGTCGAAGAGCTGAAGCGCCATCTCCCGTACCTGCCGGGCGTGGGGCAGTTCCGCGTGACACCGCTCGGCGAACGCGTGGACCGCCCGCGCTCGGGCTTCGCCCGGATCCGCCACCAGGGGTGTCACCCGCGCGGACTCGAGGAGGAGGCCTTCACGGATCCCGTACGCCGAGGCGGTCAGCTCCCGTGGCTCGACACGCGCGAGGACTTCCGCCGCCACCGCGAGCCCGGCCACGATGATGTCCGCTCGACCGGCGTTCAGTCCGGGCACGAGGAGCCGGTCCGCCACGGGCATGACGGCGAGACGCTCGAGGAGGAGCTCCACCTCGTGCCGAGGGATGCGCGTCCCGTGCACCCCCCGGATCTGGACGCCCTGCCGCGCCAAGTGCATCCCGGCGAGGTTCGTGAAGGTCCCACCGGATCCGATCACCTCCGCCCCACGCCAGTCGCGCACGGGGAGCACCTTCTTGATGGCCTGACGCACGTGCCGTCGCAGCTTCTTGATGCCCTTGCCCGGCGCGCGGCCCTCGAGAAACTCCTCCGAGAGCCGGATCGCGCCGAAGGGAAAGCTCTCCAGGCGCTCGAGGACCCCCTCAGCGGAGAGCGCCAGCTCGAGGGAACCGCCGCCGATATCCATCACGACCGCACGGCCACGTCCGAGCTCGAAGTGCGCCAGCGCCGACCGGAAGGCGAGCCGCGCCTCCGCCTCCCCGTCGAGTAGCTGCGGACGCAGGCCGGTCTCGCGCCGGACCCGGGAGAGGAACGCCGCCCCGTTCTCCGCATCCCGCACCGCGCTCGTCGCGACGACGGCGATCCGTGCGGCGCCCAACGTGCGCGCGAGCGTCGCCATCCGCGTGAGCGCATCGACCGCCTCCTCCATCGCCGCGTCGTCGAGCCGGTGGGTCACGGTCACGCCACGCCCGAGGCGCGGTGCCGCCTTCATCTCGTCGATCACCCGGATGGTGCCGTCGGGGGAGACATCGGCCACGATCTGACGGATCGAGTTGGAGCCGATGTCGATCGCCGCGATGCGCTGCGCCGACGAGGGGCCACCCATCGGCACCGCCTCGCCGCCATCGGCGGATGGAATCGCTCGACGTGCATCGGGCATCCGGATGGGTCGGGGGTGCGTCACGAGCGCGTCTCACAGCGGCCGGGGACGACCGCATCAAGCCGTCGGGCGAGGCGCGCCTGTGCGGCGCGCGGCAAGGGTACGAAGCCGAGTGCCGTTGCCGTCGGTGCCCCCTCCCGGAGCGCCCACCGGGCGAAGGCGATGAAGTGACGGGCGCGGATCGAATCCCGGAGCGCGCCGGATGCGACGAGGCGCGTCACGCCGGTGATCGGATAGGCCCTCGGGTCTTGTCCTCCGTCGAGGAACCGCACGGTATCGATGTCGGCGCCCGTGAGCCCTACATCCGCGGCACGCGACAGGGTCCCGGCGTCGGGGCGCACGAAGGAGCCCGCCCTGGTCCTGAGCGCGACCACCCGCAGCCGGGGATGATCGGCGTAGGACGCTTCGACGAATCCGATGCTGCCGGGCACGGCCTGCACCTGTGCGGCGACCCCCTCGTTGCCGTCGACGCTGTCACCCACGGCCCAGTGCGAACCCGCCGCGGACTGGCGCGGCGATTGCTGGAGGTACGCCTCGACCATCGCGACCGTTCCGCTCCCACTCCCGCGACCACGATGCACCGGATGGATCGCGCGCGCGGGAAGAGAGGCACCCGGGTTCAAGGCGAGCACCTTCGGATCGTCCCACCGCCGGATCGTGCCGGCGAAGATCTCGGCAAGGACCTCGGCGTCCAGTCGAAGCGCGTCACCGAATGCCGGCAAATGCACGATGATCGCGACCCCACCGACCGCCGTCGGTATGTCGAGGGGTCGGCAGGGAGCCTGTCTGAGCTCTGCGGTGGTCAGGGGCCGGTCGCTCGCGCCGAAATCCACGCCGTCGGCGAGCATCAGCGAGAGCCCAGGGGTCGAGCCGACGGAGTAGTAGTTGATGCGGACACCGGTCGCGGCGGCATAGCCCACAAACCACTTCCGGTAGAGCGGGAAGGGGAAGGTCGCGCCGGCGCCGGTCAGATCGATACCACCCGACGGGGGCGGCAATGGCGCCGGACGTCGGCGGATCCATTCGGCACCCGCGCTGAATCCCGCCAGCGCCCCGATCCAGAGGATCAGGAGCGCGCGCAACCAGCTGAGCGAAGGGGGCAGGCGACGGAGCACGGCACCTCGGTCAGAGGTCGTTGGCGTACGAGAGGAACTTGTAGCGACCGTCGCGCGCGAGCAAACCGGCGAAGAGCTGCATCGTCCGCGGCGCGGAATCGGCGGCGGCGAACCGCACGCGACACCCCGGGGTGATCCGGTTCGGCCCCTCGACGAGCACGCTGTCCGCACAGAGGAGCGCCTCGAAGCGGAGCCGCGCGCCACCGTACCGCTCAAGCAGCCGCACGGCGCCCGTCTCGCTCCCGGCGACGTGCTGGAGCCAGACGAGCTCCGGACCGAGTTCGTACGGCCGGGAGACGAACTTCGTAAACGGATAGTAGAGCCAGGCGAACTCGGCGCGCGTCATCACCAGCGCTCGGAGCGTCGCCGTATCGCGGGCGCTGACGGCGGCAAGGAGGGCGCGGACCAGCACCTCGGGGCGTTCGGCGCCGCCGCGGAGCACGCTCGGGGTGTCGGTCGTGGTGGCGCGGAAGCGCTCGAGGAGCACCGGGATCGGCAGCGCGCTGTCGATGACGCCGGCGGGCGCATCGGCGGCGCCGGTCTCGGCGGCGGACCGGGCGTCACAGGCGGTGACGAACACCGTGCCGGCGAGGTAGAACATCCCGATCCCGTACGCACGCGACACCACGGTCGCGATCGCGCGTGGGAGTCGGAGGAAGAGGAGCGGACGTCGCATCACAGTCGGGTCACGAGGGAAGAAACGACGAGCGGCCGACACCCGGTCCGGGCACCGGCCGCTCGCCGAGGAACGTACCGTCAGTTCTTCGCGTAGGCGGTCCACCCCGCCCACCACTTGGCGCCGCCCGGGGCCGCGGCCCCACGGAACGCCGTCCCGGTCACCGCCGTCCCAGCCGCGGTGGCGAGATTCCCAGAGAAGGTCTGCAGCCCGCCCGTCGCGATCGCCGCCGTCGCCGCCGGCGTCCAGTCGAACGACGCGGTGGTCGTGGCCGGGAGGGTGAGGGTCGTGAAGAGCGAGGCCGTGGTCACCGCCGCGTCGCGGACGATGTTGCGCGCCACGGAGTCGGCGAGCACGAAGCCGCCCGAGGCCGAGGTGAAGATGGACGGCGTCTCGGCGATGAAGAGATGGCGGATGTCGAGGAGGCCGTCGGTGAGGCGCACGCGGGTCGAGAGCGTGTCCCGGAGCCCCATCGCGCCCTTCGGGAAGCGCGCGAGGACGCCGTTCACGTAGTAGCCGCCGGTGCCGCGACGGAGGATCATCCCGTAGCCGCCGCTGGTCGCGTCGATGTCCGTGCCGGTGCCCGGGCCGACGAGGGTGAAGTTCGCGACGACGGGGGTCGTGAACGGGGTCGAGTTCTGGCCGGCGGTGCACCCGGTGCCGCTGCATCCGTCGTTCTCGATCGCCTGCGGGTCCGAGGACGCGTTGCCGGCGCCCGGGCGGATCGACGGCTTCGCCGACTGGTACGAGATCAGGTATTGGAGGCGGCCCTGGTACCCTTCCGACATATCGAAGTGGTCATCGCCGCTCTCGTACGAGACAAGGTACTTGGCGTCGACCGCGCCGCCGAACCACTCGAAGGAGTCGTCGAGCCCATAGAGGGACTGGACATACTCGACGGTGGTACCGCTGCCAACCGCGGCGAGCGTGAGGGTGTTGAGCTCCTGGTCCGTCGCGGTCGCATAGCCGGCGAACTCGATACGGACGTACTTGAGGGTGCCGCTGTTGTCGGCGTTGTTCGTCCCCGCGCTGTAGACCTGCTGCGGGTTGTTCGTGCCGGTGCCCGTCCCCTCGAGGATGACCGGGTCCGCGCGGTTGATGATGCCATTGCCGATGATGATCACGCCGCCCCAATCGCCCGCGAGCCGCTGGCCGGCCGGCTGCGAGGAGGTGAAGACAATCGGTGCCGCCGCCGTGCCGGCGGCCTGGATCTTCGCGCCGCGCGTGATGAAGAGCGACGAGCCGACGATGTTGTAGTCCCCCTTGATGACTGTGCCTGGCTGGATCGTCAGGGTCGCGCCGTTCGTGACCTTGATGAAGCCCGAGAGGGTGTACGTGGTGTCCTTGAACAGCGTCCGGTTGATCGTGATGTCGGAGGAGATCACGGCCGCACCGGTCGGGATCTCCGGCTCGGTCGTGGTCTCGCTCTGATCGCAGGCGGCGACGAAGAGGAGGGCCGCGAGGCCGGATACGCGCCAGGGCAGGGTTCGCATGGGGTCAGTACCAGGGTGAGGGAGACGAGAGGACGTGACGTCCTGCTGGAACGAAAGCGCCGCCGTGTCTCTGCACGGCGGCGCTTTCGTCACGAGCCCGTCACGCCCGAGGCGGGCGGCCGCTCACGGCTTCCAGCTGAGCCCCAGCGTGAAGCCCCGGCCCATCCGGTACGACTCCCGGGTCACCGGTCCCTGCACGAAGCGGTACGGGGCGTCGAGGAGGTTCTTCGCATCGGCGCGGAGCGAGAGGCGGTCCGAGACCGGCACGCGCAGGGAGAAGTCCACGATATGGCGCTCGAGCTCCTTCACGTCAGGCAGCGGGAGCTCGCCCGCCTCCGTGATGCGCGCCCCGACGACGTTGTAGAGGAGCGTCGCGCTGCTCTGGCCGCTGTTCGAGGTCCAGGTGAGCCCGGTATTGAACATATAGGGCGCCTGGCCCACCATCGCGCGGCGGGTGTTCGTCACCGCACTCGCGCCCGGCGCGAGGCGGATGCTGCTCGCCATCACCGTCGCGTTCGTGGAGAGCGTCACGTTCGTCAGCGCCTCGGCGAGCATCCCGAGCGACTTCCGCGCCTCGAGTTCCACCCCGTAGTTGTCCGCGCCGTCGGCGTTCAGGAAGGTGATGATGCGCGTTCCGGACGAGCCCTGATACACCCGCTCGATCGGATTCGTGAAGCGCTTCGCGAAGAGGGCGACACTCAGCACTTCGCCGGCATTCGGATAGTGCTCCCAGCGGAGGTCAAGGTTCTGGATCAGCGCCCGCTTGAGGTTCGGGTTGCCGAAGACGTTGTCGAAGCCGATGACCTCGCGGTACATGATCGGCGCGAGCTCACGGTACTCGGGACGCGAGACGGTCTGCGACGCGGAGAGCCGGAGGTTCGTCGCGTCGGTCGGGCGCCAGGTCAAGGCGAGCGCCGGCAGCACATCGGTGAAGATCGGATTGGTGCTCGAGCGGGCGCCGACCGTCGGTTCGGCCCGGACGAGGACGTTCGAGTACTCGACGCGGGCGCCGGTGATCAGCTGCCAGGTCGGGCTGAACTCGCGCTCGATCATCGCGAAGCCCGAGACTGTGTAATCCGAGGCGTCGTACGTGCCGCCGACGCCGATCGGCGTCACGTTCCAGACGCGGTCGCCGGCCCCGGTGAACCGGGCGAAGAGCTGCTCCGCCTGCTGCTCGCGGTCCGTCGCTGTGAGCCCGCTCCCGCTGATGCTGTACGCGGTGCTCGAGGCATCGCGGATCGCGCGCCGGCCGAGGCCGCCAACCTTGATCGCCGTCGATCGCCCCACCTCGCCCAGCTGCAGGCGCCAGAAGCCGCGGGCCTCGTACGCCCGCTCCGAGAGGTCGCTGAAGGTGCGCACCGCCCCCTCGTTCGACGCCGCGAACCACTGCGGGGCCATCGTCGCCCCGGTCGCCGGATCGGCAAAGGTGGCCTGCACGAACTCCGACCGATCGGGTTCCACGCGCGTCACCCCCGACGTCGAGAGCGAGAGCTCGAGCTTCTGCGAAGCGGTCGGGTCGGCCTGCACGAGGAGCTGCGTCGAACGGATGCTCCGCTCGACGTACTTCTGTCGCGTGATCGTGAACGGGATGCCGAGGTTCTCCGAGAGGCCGCGCTCCTGCCGCGCCTCGGAGTCCATCGTCCGATTGTACGTGTTGTTGAGGGCGATCCGCGTCCGCGTGCCGACGAGCGTGCTGAAATTCGCGAGACCACCCCAGAGCACACTCGACCGTCCGGTCGACCCCTCATAGCGATCGACCTCGGACGGGGTGCTCCCGCCCTGCGCGAGCGCGAGGGCGCGCACCTGGTCGACCTTCGCCTCCTGTGCGTACGAGTACGTCCCGGAGACGAGGTAGCCGACGGTCTGGCCGAAGACGGGGTCGCTGCCGCCGACCGAGAGCGAGGTCGAGCCGTTCAGCGCTCCTTCCTGCTGCTGCGGGGTCCAGGCGTTCCGGAACTCCGACACCATCCGGTTGAAATCCGCCTGTCCGGGTCGCGTCTGCGAGAAGTTTCCGAAACCGGCGATGAAGCCGGGGCGGGCCCGGGGCTCCGACCCTAGGGCGAGCAGGTCGCCCCGCGCGCGGCCCGGCATCAGCATCGAGCGGCCCACGACGGCGTCGGATCCGCCGGTGCTGGAGCTGAAGGCCCAGGTCCGCTGCGTCGGGAATTCGCGCGTCTGGATGTCGACCTGCGCGCCCGAGAAGTCGCCGGGCTGGTCCGGCGTGAAGGTCTTGATCGTCGTGATGGTCTGCAGGAGCCCCGCCGGGAACAGGTCGAGCGGGACCACCTTCTTCTCGGGCTCAGGGCTCGGGATGCGCGCGCCGTTAAGCGAGGTCTGGGTGTAGCGGTCGCCGAGGCCGCGCACGAAGACATACCGGCCATCCTGCACGCTGACGCCGGAGACACGGCCGACGGCCTGCGCGGCATCGCCGTCCGGGCTCTTCGCCATCTGCTCGGCGGTGATGCTGCTGACGACGTTGGTCGAGGTGCGCTGGGCGTCGAGCGCGTCGTTCACGGAGCCCCGCTCGGCGGAGGCGGTGACCACCTGCGCCGCGAGCTGCACGTTCGCGGCGCTCAGCGAGACGTCCTGCTGCACCGTCTTCCCGGCGTCGAGGAAGATTCCGGTGATCGTCTTCGGGGCGTACCCGATGCGGCGGACCTGCAATGTGACTGTGCCGGCGGGGACGGCACCGAGGGTGAACCGCCCCTCGACGCCTGACATCGTGCCGAGCGTGGTCCCGACCACCTGGATGCCGGCGTCACTAAGGCCGGCGCCGGTGGCGGCGTCGATCACTCGGCCGACGATGCGACCCGAGGTCGGTGTCTGGGCGAGGGCGGCGCGCACGGCCAGCGCGCTCAGGATGAGGAGTCGGACGGCTACTAAGACACGGCGCATCGGCGGCTCGTGGATCGGGGCGAGTGGAAAGGCGGCATTGGCACCGCACCCGAAACGTCCCTCGGTCCCGTCTCGGCTCCCCGACGGAGCCGTCACGGCCGTGTAACGACCCTACGCGCGCGCGTGAGGGAAGCGAGCCACGATCGTCGTTCCCACCCCTTCCGTGCTCTCCGCGCGCACGCGCCCGCCATGGGCTTCGACGAGGTGCCTCACGATGGCGAGCCCGAGGCCGGTGCCACCGGCTTCCCGTGAGCGCGCGGGGTCCACGCGATAGAAGCGTTCGAAGATGCGCGGCAGGTGGGACGCGCCGATTCCGATCCCGGTGTCGCGGACCCCGACCTCGATGCCCGCCTCGTGCGCGCGCGAAAAGAGCGTCACGGTCCCCGTCGCCGTGTGCCGCACGGCATTGTCGACGAGGTTGCCGAGGACCTGGCGCAGTGCGGTGGGGTCCGCGTGCGCGACCGCCGCGTCGGCTGCGATGTGTACCAGTAGATCGATCCCTTTCGCGGTGGCGGCATCCCGCGCGGAGGCGATCACCTCGCTCGTCACGCCGGAGAGATCCACGGGGACCGGATTCGGTACCCACCCGCCCGATTCGATCCGGGAGAGGTCGAGCAGGTCATCGACGATGCGTTGCATCCGGCGCGTGTTCCCGAGGATTCGGTCAGCGAACTGCTGCCGCACCTCGGACGGGACATCCCCCTCGGCGAGGGTCTCGGCGAACCCGCCGACGATCGTCAGCGGCGTGCGGAGCTCGTGCGAGACGTTCGCCACGAAGTCGCGTCGGACCGCCTCGAGCCGGCGGACCCGCGTTAGGTCGAAGAGCGCGAGCACCGCGCCACCGTCGGCGAGGGGGCGCGCCGTGACGTTTAGAGTGCGCCCGGCGATGATGACCTCGGCGCCATCGGTCGTCTCCCCCGCGAACGCGGCGGTGACCGCCTCCCGAAGCGTGACCTCCCGTGGGAGGAGGTCGACCGAGAACGGAAGCCTGGCTTGGACGCCGAGCAGGCGTCGCGCGGTCTCATTGATCCGGACGACGGAGCCGCCGGTCCCGATCGCGAGTACACCCTCGTTGAGGGACTCGGTCAGTTGGACGAGCAAGGACTCATCGGCCTGCAGGGCACGAAGCCGTGCGGAGAGCTGCTCGGCGAGTCGGCGGAGCGCGACCGCGAGGTCGCCGACTTCGCCGGGTGCCCGCAGCGAGGGACGTCGCTCCAGGTCGCCGTCGGCCAGCGCCTGTGCGACGTCGCGCAGCTCCTCGACCGGGCGCGAGACGGAGCGCGAGAAGACGAGGGCGATCGCCAGCGCACCAAGGAGCGCGAGGAGGGCGGCCGTCGCGATATCGCGTCGCGCGGACCGGATGACCTGATCGAGGCTGGCCGTCGGCAGCGAGACGCGGGCGACTCCACGGGCCGGGATCACGACCGCCACGTAGAGCTCCTCGGCACCGGTCGAGGGCGAGGCGCGGCGCGCCATCCCAGTGCCGGTGCGGTTCGCGGCCACGATCTCCGGGCGGGTGGCGTGGTTTTGCAACGCCGACAACGGCTCGTCGTCGAATTCTGAATCGCCGACGACCCGGCCCTCGCTGTCGACGAGCGTGACACGCCGGCCGAGCGCCGCGCCAGTGCGGTCCGCGAGCGCATCCGGGTCCTCAGGCTCGCGCTCCCAGAGCTCACCGACCAGCCGGGCTTCGCGCGCGAGAAAGGTCGTCGCGTCCTCGCTCAGCCGTGCGGTGAACTGTCGGTCGACGACCGTCACGATGAGCGCGGCGAGGAATCCGACGACGAGCAGGGCACCGAGCAGGAGTCGCTGCGTCAGCCGCACGGCCGATTACCCGTCCTTCGCCGCGAGGCGATACCCGAAGCCACGCACGGTCTCGATGAGGTCGCCGGCCGGATGGAGCTTCGTGCGGAGTCGCTGGACGTGCATATCCACCGTCCGCGTCTGGATGTCGGGGGCCGCTTCCCACACCGTTTCCAGGAGATGGGCGCGAGCTTGAACCCGACCACGCCGCTCGGCGAGCGTCAGGAGGAGCTTGAACTCCGTCGGGGTCAATTCGACCTCGTGTCCGTTGACCGCCACGCGGTGCGCCGCGCGCTGGATCGTGATGGGGCCGATCCGGAGCGTGTCGTTCCCTTCCGATTTCGTCTGGCCGCGCCGCAGGATGGCGCCGACGCGTAGGACGAGTTCCTGCGGGCTGAACGGTTTCGTCAGGTAATCGTCCGCGCCGAGCTCGAGTCCGCGGATCCGGTCAGCTTCCTCCTTCCGGGCGGTGAGCATCAGCACGCCGACGCTCGCCGTCTCTCGGTCAGCGCGGAGGCGCGCCAACACGTCGAACCCCGAGAGGCCGGGGAGCATCTCGTCGAGGACGATGAGCGAAGGCCGCTCACGGGCCGCCATCGCCAGCGCATCGGGGCCGGTGGACGCGGTCGCCACCCGATACTTCGCCTTGGCCAGGTGATACGCGACCAAGGCGACGATGTCGGGCTCATCGTCGACGACCAGGATCCGGTCAGCCTCGGTCGCCGCCTTCGTCACCCCCGCGCTCCTGCGAGCCGCCGGTGGATCGATCCGAGGAGGAGGTCGATCGCGATGGCGTTCTCGCCGCCGTGTGGGATGATCAGGTCAGCGTAGCGTTTGCTCGGCTCGACGAACTGCAGGTGCATCGGCTGCACCGTCGTGAGATACTGGTCGAGGATCTCCTCGAGCGGTCGGCCGCGGATCGCCATGTCGCGGCGGATACGGCGCACGAGGCGGATGTCCGGGTCGGTGTCGACGTAGACCTTGATGGCGCACGCCTCGCGGACGCGCGGGTCGACGAACAGCAGGATCCCGTCGATGACGATGACGTCCGCCGGTTCGATCGGGAGCGACTCCGCCGCGCGCCGATGCGCGACGAAATCATAGACGGGCTTGGCGATGGCCTCGCCACGGCCGAGCGCCGCGAGGTGATCCGCGAGTAACCCGAGGTCGAAGGCGTCGGGATGGTCCCAGTTGATATGTCGCCGCTCGTCCATCGAGTGATGCGGATGGTCGCGGTAGTACGCGTCCATGTCCAGGAACGCGACCCGCGCCCCGGAGAGGGAGGCAGCGATCTGTCGCGCCACGGTGGACTTCCCGGAGCCGCTGCCGCCGGCGATGCCGATGATGAGAGGGGTCATCGTGAGTTCACGTCTGCGGAGAAAGATGGGATGGCCGGCGCCGCGGTCGGAGGGGGGGCGCGTCACGGTCCTGTATCGGCCACTCGCAAGCTGGCACCCCCCGTCGCATCGGGCAACGCGGCCTCCCGGCGTCCGCCGGGGGGCCGCTACCTTTCTGTATGACTCGCGTCCGGTTGTCGGCGCTGGCCGCCGCCCTCTCCTTCGCCGTGCCGCTCGGTGCCCAGGGCACCGTCGAGCTCGCGATCGCTGCCACCACCGACGTTCACGGCCGACTGCGCGGCTGGGACTATTACGCGAACGCCGCCGACCCGGTGCGCGGCCTCGCGCGCGCGGCCACCATCGTCGACTCGCTCCGCCGCGCCGCGCCTGGCCGGGTGGTCCTCGTCGACGCAGGGGACCTCCTGCAGGGGAACCCGATGACGTACGTCGCCGCGCGGGTCGATTCGCTCGCGCCGAGCCCGGTCGTCGCGGCGATGAACGCGATGGGGTACGACGCGGCGGCGGTCGGGAACCACGAGTTCAATTACGGCGTCGCGACGCTCGACCGCGCGCGGGCGCAGGCGCGCTTCCCGTTCCTCGCCGTGAACGCCGACCGTCTCGATTCGGGGAAGGCGTTCCCGGGGTCCGCCATCGTCACGCGGGCGGGCGTCACCATCGCCATCATCGGCGTCACGAACCCCGGCGCGATGGTCTGGGACCGCGACCACCTCCGGGGGCGCGTCACGGTCCGTGACATCGCCGCGGCGGTCGCCGCGGAGATCCCGCGGGTCCGGGCGGCGGGCGCCGATCTCGTCGTGGTCGTCGCGCACGCGGGGCTCGATGGTGAGGCGTCGTACGATTCCGTCTCCACCGGCGTGCCGTCGGAGAATCCGATGGCACGCGTCGCCCGGGAGGTGCCGGGGATCGACGTGCTGGTCATCGGCCATTCGCATCGCGAGGTCGCCGACACGACCATCAACGGCGTCCTCGTCGTGCAGCCGCGCAACTGGGCGACGAGCGTCGCGGTCGCCACGGTCGCGCTCGCGCGGCGCGATGGGCGCTGGCAGGTGACGACGAAGCGCGGCACCCTCGTCCAAGCGCGCGGGCACGCGGAGCAGGCGGCGGTCGTCCGTGCCGTGGAGCGGGCGCATCGCGCGGCGATCGCCCACTCGACCGCCGTGATCGGCCGCGCCGACGGGGAGTTCCGCACCGATTCGGCTCGGGTACGGGACCTCCCGCTCATCGACCTCATCCAGGAGACCCAGCTCCGGGCCTCCGGCGCCGAGCTGAGCATCGCCTCCGCCTTCACGCTGGACGCGACGATCCCGGCGGGGCCGGTGACCGTCGCGCAGATCGCCCAGCTCTACCCGTACGAGAACACGCTGCGTGCCCTTCGACTCTCCGGGGCGCAGGTCCGCGCCTTCCTTGAGCACAGCGCGCGCTATTGGCTGGTGGAACGCGATGGCGCCGGCGGGCTCCGCGCCGTCCCGGACCCGCGGATCCCCGGCTACAACTTCGATCTCCTCGCCGGCGCGACGTACGAGATGGATCTCGGGCGACCGATGGGGCATCGCATCACGCGGCTCGAGGTCCGCGGCCGACCCGTCGCGGACACCGATTCGTTCACCGTCGCGGTGAACAACTACCGCGCGTCGGGCGGGGGCGGCTACGCGATGCTGCGCGGCGCGCCCGTGGTGTTCGAGTCGCCGACTGAGATCCGTGACCTCCTCATCGCGGAAGTTCGCCGTCGGGGCGTGCTCCGGCCGACGGAGATTGGCGAGGTGAATTGGACGCTGCGCGCGCCGCGTCGCGGGCTCCGGGTGCTCACCATCAACGACTTCCACGGCGCCTTCACCGCACGGCCGGACGGCAACGTCGGGAACCGCGGCGGTGCGGCGGAGCTCGCGACCGCACTCACCCGGGCCGCCGCGGAGTGCGCGCCGAGCTGCGTGCCGCTCGTGCTGCACGGCGGCGATCTCTTCCAAGGGACCGCGGCGTCGAACCTCGCCTACGGACGGACGGTGGTCCCGGTGCTCGAAGCGCTCGACGTACAGGCCGGCGCGCTGGGAAACCACGAGTTCGACTGGGGGCAGGACACCCTCCGCGCTCGGATGCGCGAATTCGCGGCGCCGATCCTCGGCGCGAACGTGACCTATGCGGACGGCCGCGACGTGCCGTGGATCCCCGATGACACGCTGCTCGTCGTCGACGGGATGCGCGTCGGTGTGATCGGCATCGCGGATCCGGCCACGCCGCGGACGACGATGCCCACGCAGGTCGCGGACCTCCGCTTCGCCGACCCGGTGCCCGTGGTGCAGGCGCGGGCGCGCGCGCTGCGGGCCCGCGGGGCGGAGCGGGTGGTGGTCGTCGCGCATATGGGCGCCTTCTGCACGAACGGACGGTGCACCGGCGAGATCATCGACGTCGCGAACCGCCTCGACCGCGGCGCCGTCGACGCCATCGTGAGCGGGCACACGCATTCCGCGGTGTCGACCATCGTGAACGGGATCCCGATCGTGCAGGCGCGCTCGAGCGGCTGGGCGATCGGGATCATCGACCTCCCCGCCGACGGCGCCGGCGTACTGCCGGAGGTCCGCGCCGTGGTCAGCGACAGCCTGCCGAAGGACCCGGCGGTCGACGCCCTCGTCGAGGCGGCGGAGTCGGCGGTCGCAGCTCGGGTCGGGGCGATCGTGGCGCAGGCGACCGAGGCGCTCCCGCGTCGCGGGGACCAGTACGCGCTCGGGAACCTCATCGCTGACGCGCAGCGCGCCGCAGGGGCCGGCGACGTGGCCGTGATGAACAACGGCGGCATCCGCACCGACCTCCGCGCGGGGCCGATCACCTGGGGCGATGTGTACGAGGTGCAGCCGTTCGCCAATCGCCTCGTCGTCGTGACGCTCCCCGGTCGGGCGCTTCGGAGCTACCTCGAGGCGCTCGTCGCCGGCCGCGGGATCCGCTACCACATCTCCGGGGTGAGTCTGACCTTCGACCCGGCGGCGCCGTCGGGGTCTCGCCTGCGCGAGATCCGGTTGAACGATGGCCGCACGCTCGATGACCGGCGACGTTATCGCCTGGTGATGACCGACTTCCTCGTCGCCGGCGGCGACGGCGCCGCGCTCGGCCCGGAGGCTGTGGTCGAGGAACTCGGCGTGATCGACCTCGACGTCCTCGTCAATCACCTCCGTGCGCTGCGCGGCGGGCTCCTGACGCCCACCGACTCGCAGCGGGCGGCACGCATCCGACCCCTCCCATGACCGATTCGCTCGTCGTCTTCGTGAACGGCGCGACCGTGCGCCTCCCCTCTGCTTCAACCGTGCTTGACGCCGTCGCTGCACACGATGCGGCTGCCGCCGATGAGGTGCGCGGAGGCACCCGGGCCGTCGCGGACAGCCGCGGCATCGTCGTCGATCCCGCGACGCCGCTCACCGGCGGCTTCGTGATGCGACTCGTCTCCGCGCGCCAGCTGGCGGACGGGGCGTGACCGTCGTCACCAGCGACCTCCTTCGCCGCCTGCCGAAGGCGGAGCTGCACTGCCATCTCGACGGCTCGGTGCGTCCGAGCACGATGCTCGAGCTCGCGCGGGACGTGCACGTCGCGATGCCGCGCGACGACGCGGAGGCGCTGCGCGACTATATGCTCGTGAAGGACGCGCGGAGCCTCGAGGAATACCTCGAGCGATTCGCCGTCACGCTCTCCGTGATGCAGCAGGCCGAGGGGATGGAGCGGATCGCCTACGAGCTGGCGGAGGACGCGGCGCGCGAGGGGATCCGCTACCTCGAGGTGCGGTACGCGCCGGTGCTGAACACGCGCGGTGGCCTCACGATGGCGCAGGCGGTCGAGGCGCCGTTGCGCGGCCTCGCGCGCGCGGAGCGGGAGTATGGCATCGTCGCGCGCGTCATCGTCTGCGCCATCCGGAACATGCCGGCCGCGACCTCGCTGGAGGCTGCGTGGACGGCGGTGGACTTCCAGGCGGCGGGCGTGGTCGGCTTCGACCTCGCCGGCGGCGAGGCGGGGCATCCCGCCGCGGCGCATCAGGCCGCGTTCGCCCATTGCGAGGCGCACGGGCTCGCCTGCACCTGCCACGCCGGCGAGGGCGCCGGGGCCGGCTCGATTGCGGAGGCGATCCACGTCTGCCACGCGACCCGCATCGGGCACGGGACGCGGCTGGTGGAGGACCCCGTGCTGCTCCGTGAGGTGCGGGACCGTGGCATCGCCATCGAGTGCTGTCTGACGAGCAACGTACAGACGCACACGATCCCGTCGATCGACGCGCACCCGCTGCGCACGCTGGTCGAGGCCGGCGTCGCGGTCTCGCTCAACACCGATAATCGCCTGATGAGCGGGACCGACCTCGTCACCGAGTACGGCTTGGCGGCGCGCCATCTGGACTTCAGCTTCGATGAGCTCGCCGCGCTCGCGCGGCAGGGGTTCGTGAACGCCTTCCTCCCGGAGCCGGCGCGCGCCGCGCTCCTAGCCCGGGTGGATGACGAGATCGCCGCGCTGCGGCAGGAGGTCGCTCGATGACTGGATCGGAGTCCCACGGCACCATCGATGCGCGCCGCGCCGCCGATGCCGTCCGCGACCGCCTCGGCGTCACCGCCCCGGTCACCGGTATCATCCTCGGCTCCGGCCTTGGCACCCTCGCCGATCGCGTGGAGGGGGCCCGCCGCGTCCCGTATGGGGAGATTCCCGGCTTTCACGCGCCGAAGGTCGAAGGGCATCGCGGGGAGATGATCGGTGGCCGCCTCGGCGGCCGCGAGGTGATCCTCCTCGCCGGTCGGTTCCATATGTACGAGGGGTACACCGCCCGCGTCGCCGCCTTCCCTGTCCGCGTGCTGCACGCGCTCGGCGTCCCACGGCTCTTCGTCTCGAACGCGGCGGGTGGGGTGCGCCGGAGCTTCGCCGCCGGCGAGCTGATGCTCATCGTCGATCACCTCAACCTCACCGGACAGAATCCGCTGACGGGGCCGGTGGAGTCGGGCGAGACACGATTCCCGGATATGAGCGCGGCCTACCACCCGCGGCTCCGTGAGCTTCTCGTGGCGAGTGCGCAGGCGCTCGGGATCCCGCTCGCACGTGGGGTCTACGCCGGTCTCCTCGGGCCGAACTTCGAGACGCCGAGTGAGGTGCGGATGTTGGAGCGGATGGGGGCCGACGCGGTCGGGATGAGCACCGTCGCCGAGGTCATCGTCGCTGCCGCTTGCGGGATGGAGGTCGCGGGGATCTCGCTCATCACGAACCCGGGGGCCGGCATCTCGGCGACCCCGCTCAATCACGTCGAGGTGATGGAGGAGGGCGCCCGCGCGGCCGACGCCTTCGGGCGACTCGTCGAGCGCTACGTCAGCCAGCTGTAGGGCGCCGCGGTCGCTCGCCTCGCGGGGCGAGGCGGCGATGGGCGGCGCGCGCGGTCAGCGCGGTGGCGGCGAGGGCGGCAGGGCGGCGAGTCGACGCTTGAACGCCTGGAAGTTCGGCGTGTCCTTCGTCAGCCCCCGGAGCGACTCCGCCGGGAGGGCGCCGATGCGCGCCTGCGCCGCCTGGATGCGGTCCTCCTCGAGGGGATGCGAGCGGAACCACGCGTCGAGCGCGCCGGGCTTCCGCGTGCGCTCGTCGAGGAGGATGCGGAACATCTCCGGGATCCCGTTCGGGTCGATCCCGGCCTGCACGAGGTAGGGGATCGCGACCTCGTCGGCCTGGTCCTCGTCGGCGCGGGAGAAGCTCGCGAACGCCGCGTTCGCGCCGATGTTGATCGCGGCCTGACTCGCCTCACTGTTGCAGATGCTCGTCAGCACGCAGACCGCGGTGATGCCGATGTTGGCGCCCTGCGCCTTCTGCATCTGCTGGATCGAGTGGCGCATCGTGACGTGGCCGATCTCGTGCCCGAGCACGCTGGCCACCTGCGCCATCGTCTCGGCGCGTTCGATCAGCCCGCGATTGATGTAGATGAAGCCCCCGGGGACCGCGAAGGCGTTCACGTCGGGGCTGTCGACGATCGAGAACCGCCAGTCGAGGTTCCGGGCGTCCGCGATGCGGGCGATCGAGTCCCCGAGTACGTTGATGTAGCGCGTGAGCTCGGGGTCGGAGATGACCGGGAGCTCCCGCTCGATCTGCTGGGCATACGACGCGCCCATCTCCACCTCCTGACGGGTGGAGACGGCGCAGCCCGAGAGGGCGAGGACGAGGACGAGGGCGATTCGACGCATGGGACTTCTGACCGTAGCGAGGGACCTGACGCGCCGCAAGGCGAGGGAGCGGAGCGGCCGCTTCGTCGCCGAGGGGATCCGCGTCGTCGAGGAGCTGGTCGCGTCCCCACTCCCGATCGTCGGCGCGCTCACCTGCGACCTGCTCGACCGCTCGCCCCGCGGCGCGGCGCTGGCGGCGCAGCTCCACGCCCGGGACGTCCCCGTGCTCCGGGTCTCGGAGCGCGAGTTCCTCTCCGCTTGTGACACCGAACAGCCGCAAGGGATCCTCGCGGTCGCGGAGCGACCCGCGCATTCGCTGGCGTGGCTCGCGACGCGGGCACCCCGACGTCTGTTGGTCCTCGACGGCATCCAGGACCCCGGGAACGTCGGGACGTTGCTACGGACGGCGGCGGCGCTCGGGGTCGATGCCACGTGTGTGCTCCCGGGGACGGTGGATCCGTGGAACGCGAAGGTGGTGCGGTCGGCGGTCGGCATCCAGTTCCGCCATCCGACCGTCGACTGCGAGCTCGCCCCGCTGCTGGCGCTGCTCACGGAAGGTGGCCTCCCGCTCTGGGGGGCCGACATCGGGGGGTGTCCAATCGAGGAGGCGGGGAACCCCGCACGGCTCGCGCTCGTGGTCGGGAACGAGGGCGCCGGGCTTTCGGCGTCGGTCGCTGCCGCCTGTGCGGAGCGCGTGGCGCTCGCGATGGCGCCGGGAGCGGAGTCGTTGAACGTCGCGGTCGCGGCAGGGATCGCGCTCTACCTGCTCCGGCCCCCGTCGTGACGGCCTTCGTTGCGGCGCTCGGCGCCATCCTCGGCTCGTTCCTCAACGTCTGCATCGTTCGTTGGCCGAAGGACGAGTCGATCGTCCGACCGCGGTCCCGATGCCCCGGCTGCGGGCATCCCATCGCGTGGTACGACAACGTCCCGGTGCTGAGCTGGGTACTCCGTCGCGCGCGGTGCCGGCATTGCGCCGCGCCCATCGCCGTACTGTATCCCGCCGTCGAACTCGCGAGCGCCGCCCTCTGGCTCGGCGCGTGGTCCGCCTTCGGGCCGACGCTCACGGCGGTGCGCGTCGCGGTCGCCGGGACGATCCTGCTCGGCATCGCCGTCACCGACCTGCGGGACTACGTGATCCCCGATGGCTTCACCGTCACCGGGTTCCTCACCGCGTTCGCGTTCGCGGTGCTCGCCTTCCTGCAGGGGACGCCGGGACCGTTCGCCGGGCCGTGGGACGCGCTCGTCGGCGCCTGCGCGGGTGCCGGATTGATCGCCATCATCGGTTGGTTGGGTGAGGTCGCCCTCGGGAAGGAGGCGATGGGGCAGGGTGATGTCACGCTGATGGCGTTCGTCGGGGCGCTCGTCGGACCCGGTCGCGCGATCCTCACCGTGATGCTCGCCGCCGTCCTCGCGACAGTGGTCTTCCTCGGGCTCGTGGCTCCGGTCGGGTGGCTCCTCGCCCGGCGGCGCGGGGAGATGTATGCGCTGCCGCTCGTCCCGTTCGGCGTCTTCCTCGCCCCCGCGGGGCTGGTGGCCCTGTTGTGGGGGGATGCGATCGTCGCGTGGTACGTCGGCGCCTTCTTCCCCGCGGTCTGACGATGCGATCGTTCGTCTCGGCCGAGCGGCATCGCCGCGCCGCCGCGTCGCTCCTCTCGATGGTGCTGCTCGTCGGGTGTGCCGCTGAGCCGCCGGGGTACGAGGGACCGTATCGTCGTCAGGTGCGCGCGGCGATCCCGAAGCTCGAGGAGGCGTCGGGACTCACCTTCCGGCGATTGCCGGTGCTGCAGGACCGCACACGCGATGAGGTACGCGGCTTCCTCGAAGCCGAGATGCAGGCGCAGATGACACCGCTGCAGCTCGCCGGGACCGCCGCGGCCTATCGGCTCCTCGGCCTCCTCCCCGACACGCTCGATCTCCGCGCCTTTTATCTCGACCTCCTGACCGAGCAGGTAGCCGGCTACTACGACCCCAAGACGAAGGTCCTCTACGTCGTCGAGGGGGAGGCCGCCGAACTGCGGGACGTCACGATCACGCACGAGTTGATGCACGCGCTGCAGGACCAGCACGTGCGGCTCGATTCCATCCAGACGCTGCAGGGTGACAACGATCGGATGGTCGCGATGCAGGCGGTGGTGGAAGGGCAGGCGACGTATGAGCAGTTACAGGTGATGACGGGAGGGGATATCGAGTCGCGCCTCCCCGGCGGCTGGGGCGCGTTGCGCGAGACGATCCGGTCGTCGCAGGAGGGGATGCCGCAGTTCGCGGCGGCGCCGATGTTCCTGCAGGAGACGTTGCTCTTCCCGTACCTGAGTGGCGCCGAGTTCGTCCGTCGATTCGCGGCGGCTCGCGCCGGCCGTTCCGTCCTTTCGCCGTTCGCGGAATCGACGGAGCAGATCCTGCATCCCGAGAAGTTCCTCGATTCCATCCCCGACCGTCCGACGCGCATCCGGCTCGGTGCGCCGCGGCGCGGCTCGGTGGTGCACGAGGACAACCTCGGCGAATTCGAGACGCGGCTCTTTCTGTATCAGCAGCTTCGGGATGAGGCGGTGGCGGTGCGTGGCGCCGCCGGATGGGACGGCGATCGGTACCAGGTGATCGCCGTCGACGGGGGCCAGGCGATCAGCTGGCTCACCGTCTGGGACGACCTGGCCGAGGCGGCGGAGTTCGCGTCGTTGCTCGGGCGGGTGGTCGCGCCGGCCGGCCGACGGTGGGTGGTGGAGTTGACGACGCTCGCGGGGCGGCCCGTCGTGCTGGCGGAGCAGCGTCCCGCCGCGATGACGGGAGGGCCACTGCTCGATCGGGCGCGCGTCACGTTCGACGCGCCCTGACGACGGTCAGGCGCGCGTCGCGCTGATGGTCGCGCCGGCGGGGCTGGGGGCGCGACGCACGTCGCGTGGGACACGCAGTCGCACTTCGTCATAGTCGAGGAGCAACCGGTCCCAGATGGCGGCCCAGCTCCGGCTCTCCGCGAGGAGTCGGCCGTGGGTGCTCAGGCTGACCCGGAGCGCGGGGTCCACGAGGAGTCGTGCGAGGGCGTTGGCCATCTCGTCCGCATCCCCGCATCGGAAGAGCGACGCGGACGCCCGTGTCGCGATCTCCGTCGTCGCGCCGCGGTCCGGAGCGACGACCGGGAGGCCGGAGGCCATCGCCTCGAGCACGACGTTGCCGAACGTCTCGCTGTCGGACGGGAAGGCGAAGCAATCCGCCGAGGCGTAGAAAGTGGCGAGCGCCTCCCCCGAGAGCATCCCTGCGAAGTGCGTGTCGGGCGGCGCGGCGGCGCGCACGGCGGCCGCCGCCGGCCCATCTCCGGCGATCGCGAGGCGGATCCGGTCACCGAAGCGCGCGCGGAGCAGACGGACCGCATCGAGGAGCGTCTCGAGCCGCTTCTCCGGGGCGAGCCGTCCCACGTAGGCGATGACGAAGTCCCCCTCCACCGCGCCGATGGCGCGACGAACCGCGAGCGAGCGGTGCACGGGCGAGAAGCGGTCGGCGTCCACGCCTCGCCCCCAGAGGCGCAGCCCAGCGAAGCCCTGCCAGTGCAGCTCCTGCTCCACCGTGGCGGAGGGGACGAAGGTCCGGAGGCCGCTGTTATGGAACCAACGGAGGTACGGCCAGACGACGCGGTCGAGGGCGTCGAGGCCGTAGTGCGCGAGGTACTGTGGGAACGTCGTGTGATACGACGTCACGAGGGGGACGCCGAGTCGTCGGGCGGCCGCCCGTCCTGCGAGGCCGACGCCGAACGGGGTCGCCACGTGCACGAGCGTCGGCGCGAAGCGCGCGAGTCGACGCGCGGCGGCCCTGCCGGCGGGCAGGGCCATCCGAAGGCTCGGGTACGCCCAGAACGGGCGGCTCCGGTGACGGTGGACCACCGCGTCCGGTGCGGCCTCCGGATCGCTCACCGTTTCCACGTGGACGGCCCCACCCCGCTGCTCCACCGCCCGCGCGAGCCGCTCGATCGTTCGCGCGACGCCGTTCACCTGTGGGGTGAAGGTGTCGGTGAAGATCGCGAGCCGGAGGCCCGCCGCGGGGGCGAAGGGGTCCGGGGTCACGCCGCCGATCCGAGGACGGCGACCGTGAGGATGGCGATCGCCTGGCCGACGATCACGTCGCCCGGGTAGTGCACACCGAGACGCACGCGGGAGAACCCGACGATGCTCGCGAGCGCGACGAGCGGGACGGCGAGCGTCGGGAAGCGCAGGCCGTAGGCGAACGCCACACTCATGCTGGCGCACGCGTGGCCGGAGGGGAACGAGAAGCAGTCCGGCACTTCGACGTAGGCCCCGGCCCGCTCGACGTCGGTGGGGCGCCGACGCATCACGGAGCGCTTGACCACCTGCACTACGAGGTGCGAGACGACGAGGGCGATCAGCGCCTCCCGCGCCGCGGCCCGAAGCGCGCCGCCGGTCATCAGGAGCGGGAGGAGGACGCCGGCGACGGAGCATCGCAGCCCACCGAGGTGGGTGAGCGCGCGCCAGAGTCGGGTCGATCGGACCGGCGTCAGCTCGGAGATCACCCACCGCACGAAGAGCGCGCGGTCGCGGGCGTCGAGTCGCTGCCAGAGGGAGAGGCGGGCCTGTGTCATGCGGCCACCACCAACGGTGTCGGGGTCCGGAACGCCGTTGTCAGTGGGGTGCCCGCGTAGCTTGACGGGCGGGGAATCCCCATCGCCCAGAGGATCGTGGCCGGGACGTCGAGCAGCGAGGCGCCCTGCGGGATCTCGCCGGGACGCACCTGCCCCCCCGCCATCAGGATCGGGATCGTCCGGTCGAGCGGATGCGCGCTGTCGTGGTGATCCGGGACCGCGCCGCCCCCGCCGTGGTCTGCCATCACGACGAGGAGCGTCTCGGGGTCATCGAGGTCGAGGACGTCCATCACCTGCCCCAGGGCGGCATCCATCGTCTCGGCGGCGCGGGCGTACGGGTCGGACATCCAGCCCGCCGCGTGTCCCGCGCGGTCGGCGTCGGGCCAGTGCATCACCATCAGCCCGCGCCACGGCTGCGCCAGTTCGCGGATGGCCGCGCGCGAGATATCGGCCGCGCCGTGCCCCTCGAAGCGGGTCCGGGTGAAGCCGAGGTGACTGCCGATGCGATGGGCGATGCCCACCATCAGCATCGGTACCCGAGCGATGTACGCGCTGCTCGGCAGCGAGTGCGCGGCCAGCACACGGGGGAGGGGGTGGGTCTCGCCGCGCGGCCGGGGGAGGTAGAAGCGCCCGCCCTGTAGCCCGTGACGCTCCGGCGCGGCGCCGGTCAGGAGCGATGCCATACAGGTCGCGGTGAGACTCGGCTCGACGGTGCGCGCGAGCGACGTGCTCGCGCCACGGCGCGCCAGTCGCCGACACGCCCGTAGATCGAAGCGCGGGATCGCATCGGGGCGGAGACCATCCATCACGATCAGCACGACGCGGCGCACGGGCATGGCATCCTCGGGGCTGGGGGACGCAGGGATGATCGGACGCCCTCGTATCGGCGCGAGGACGCCGCGGTCGCGGCGGCGTAACGAACATCGGGCCCGAGGGCTCGGCGTCGTGGTGCGTTCGTGACGTGCTCGTCATCGCGTGGTGACCCAACGGCGCGTTCCTACCGCGATGCGGATCCTCTTCTGCTCGGACACCTTCCCGCCGCAGGTCAATGGCGTCAGTGTCGTCACCGCCCTCACCATCCGCGGCCTGCAAGCCCGCGGATGGGAGTGTGCGGTCATCGCCCCGTCGTATCCCGACGGCGCGGCCGGCACGACGATCGTCGACATTCGTGGCATCGATCGGGTGGACGTCCCCTCGTGGCCGTTGCCACCCTATCCGGAGATCCGGCTCTGCTCGCCGATCGCGCCGTCGGTCTGGGCCTTCGCGCGGCGCTTCCGCCCGGCCATCGTGCACGCGGCGACAGAATTCGTGATCGGTCGGCACGGGCGGCACGCGGCTCGGCGGCTCGGTGTCCCGTTCTGCACGTCCTACCACACGGATTTTGCGAAGTACACCGAGGCGTATGGTCTGCCCTGGTTGCGTGGCCCGGTGACACGATGGATCCGCGCCTTCCATGCGGATGCCGCCCGGACCTTCACGCCGTCCGTGCCGGCGCGGGCCGATCTGTTGACGCTCGGCCTGCGCGACGTCGAGGTCTGGGGTCGGGGCGTCGACGACGAAGTCTTCCATCCCGGCCGACGCGCGTCAGGGCGGCGCGCGTTCCTCGGCGATGAGACGACTTTCACCTTCCTGCACGTGGGACGCCTCGCCCCGGAGAAGAATGTGGAGCTGCTGCTCCGCGCCTTCGCGCGGCTCGAGGCGGACCTGCCGGCGGGACGCGTCCGAATGGTCGTCGCGGGGACCGGACCGAGCCTCCCCCGGCTCCGCGCGATGGCCACGCCCGGTGTCACCTTCCTGGGCACGCTGGATCGCGAGCGTGAACTGCCAGAGCTCTATGCGGCGGCGGACGCGTTCCTGTTCGCGTCCGAGACGGAGACCCTTGGGTTGGTCGTGCTCGAGGCGATGGCCTCGGGGCTCCCGGTCGTCGCTGCGCCCGCCGGCGGTGTGGCGGACCATCTCCGCCACGGTGTGAACGGTCTCGCGTTCTCGCCCGGCGATGAGACGGCGTGCCTGGCGGCGATGCGCCGGATGCTGATGGAGCCCGAATTGCGCGCGCAGCTGCGGACCGGCGCTCGCCTGACCGCAGAGCGGATGTCGTGGCGGGCGGAGTTGGACCGTCTGGATGCGAGCTACCGCGAGGTGTTGGCGTCGGCGCCACCGACACGCCGGGCGGCCTCGTGATCCTCCTCGCGGGGTTCGCCGTCCTCGTCGTCCTCCTGAAGGCGCTCAATCATTTGAGCTATCGCGTGCTCAAGCGCCGGGTGATGGACGAGCGTCGGTGGGACTACAACATCTGCTGCGGTACCACGGACGGGGGCGGGATCAATGCCGACATCGTGCGGCACGCCGACGTCCCACGATTTGAACTTGTCACCGATGTGACCCGGCTCCCGCATCCCTCGGGCGCCTTCGACACGGTCCTCTGCAGCCACACCCTCGAACACGTTGACGATCCAGCGGCGATGTTCGCCGAACTCCAGCGTGTCGGTCGTCGCGTGACGGTGCTCGTCCCGCCGCTCTGGGACCTCGGCGCTGCCCTGAACCTCTTCGAGCATCGCGTGGTCTTCCTGACGTGGCGAACGCGGCACGATGATGTGCTCCCGCCGTACATCCGATTCCGGCCCGCCCGGTGGCTGCACGATCGGATCGGGCAGCGGATCCGTGCCGACGGCGTCTGACTTGAGGGACTCGCTCTCTGACTCGGGCAATCGAAGCGGGGCTTCGTTACGCGACAGTGACAATGTGTTGAGTGTGGTGTGACGTGAACTCGTGACTCTTCCGTCGATCATCCAGCAGCCTGTTGAACCTCAGTTATCCACCCCACTTCCAGTCCAATGCCATCCACTCTCGTCAGGCGTCTCGCTGCACTTGCCGCGCTCCTCGTTGCGCCTTCGGCGGCGTTCGCGCAGGGAACCATCAGCGGCACGGTCGTCTCAGGGACCACCGGGCTCGCCCTCACCGGCGTCGCGGTCCGTCTCGACTCCACCGGGCGTGAGGTCCTCACGGATCGCGCCGGTCGCTTCGTGGTCAGCGGTGTCGCCGCTGGCCCGCATGCGCTGCGCACCAGGTATTTGGGCTACGCTCCTGCGACGGCGACCGTGAATGTGCGCGCCGGTGCCACGGCGTCCGTGACGATCACCCTCCGCGCTGCGGAGACCACGTTGGGTGCCGTCGTCGTCGTCGGGCGCGCCGGCCAGGCCGCGGCCCTCGCGCAGCAGCAGAACGCCGGCAATCTGGTGAACGTGGTGGCGGCCGATCAGATCGGCCGGTTCCCGGATGCCAACATCGGCGATGCGCTCAAGCGCATCCCCGGCGTCACGGTCGGCCTCGATCAGGGTGAGGCGCGATTCGGCTCCATCCGTGGTACCGAGCCGCGCTTCAACTCCGTGATGGTCAACGGGGAGCGTGTGCCGTCCGCCGAGGCGGAGGTGCGTGAGGTGCAGCTCGATCTGATCCCGGCGGATATGGTGCAGGCGATCGAGGTGAACAAGTCGTTGACGGCTGAGATGGACGCGGATGCGATTGGCGGTGCCGTGAACATCGTGACCCGTGCCGCGCCCGTCACGCCCCGCTTCTCGACCACCATCGGGACCGGGCACAATGCGGTGCGGCAGAAGCCGCTCTATCTCGGCAGCCTCGTCGCCGGGCGCCGCTTCTTCGGCGACCGCCTCGGCGCGATCGTGAGTGCGTCTTACTACGACCAGGTCTACGGGTCGGATAACAAGGAAGGAGTGTGGGGCCAGACCGCGACCGGTCAGGCGTACCTTCAGGAGTTCGACGTCCGTCGGTATGACGTGCAGCGTCGTCGTCGTTCGGTGTCCAGCTCCTTCGATTGGCGGTTCAACGAGACCAACTCCGTGATGTACCGCGCGATTTACAACTCGCGGGATGACTGGGAGAATCGCTTCCGCACGCGGCTCGTCCTTTCGGCGCCTGACACGGCGGGGCTGCAGCGCGCGGAGGTTCGCCGTCAGACGAAGGGCGGCGGTGCCGGCCCGAGGCTGCAGGACGCTCGGCTGGAGGATCAGCGGACGCAGAGCCATCAGCTCTCCGGCGAGCACCTGCTGGGACGGCTCGGGGTGACGTGGTCCGCCAGCATCGCGCGTGCCTCAGAGACGCGCCCGGACGAGCGGTACATCGAATGGCGGAAGACGAATGTGACGTTCCGCCCGGACCTCTCAGACGCCGAGGCCCCGACGTTCACGGCGACGAACGCCGCGTTGATCGCCCCGACGGCCTTCACCTTCCGCCGGATCGATTTGCTCGAGAGCTACACGAAGGACGAGGATCGCAATGGACGCCTTGATTTCTCCCTGCCCATCGGCGACCTAGCGCAGGAGACGCGTCTGAAGGCTGGGGTCCGTCTCCGTGAGAAGACGAAGCTTCGGGACAACAGCTTCGCGCGTGCCGTGCCGCGGACGCCGCCGGATTTCGCGAACCTCGCGCTGCGCGGGAGCGCGGACTTCACGCTCCCGAACTATGCCGGTCCGTACGAGTACGGGACCTTCTCGACGCCGTCCTATCTCGGGAGCCTCCGCGTTCGGGACACGGCGCAGTTCACCATCCAGGACCAGCCGGCGGAGTACGGCGCGGCGAATTTCGACGCCACGGAACGGATCGGCGCCGGGTATCTGCAGTACGAGGGGCGACAGGGGGCACTCCGCTACATCGCGGGCGTTCGGTACGAGGGCACGCAGGTCGAGTACAGCGGGTTCGAGTACGACGAGGACGCGAACGCGGTGTCGCCGACCGCGCCGGTCTCGACCTCGTACGGGGACATCCTGCCGAGTGTGAATGTGCGCTGGGACCTTGATGCGTCCACCGTCGTTCGTGCGGCGTGGACGAGCAGCATCGCCCGTCCGAATTACTACGACCTCGTGCCGTATCGGGCCGTCGTGCCGAGCGACAGCATCCTCGAGACGGGGAATCCGAATCTCTCGCCGACCCGCGCGATGAACCTTGATCTGTCGATCGAGCGCTACCTGCCGTCGGTCGGACTGGTCTCAGCCGGGATCTTCCACAAGCAGATCAAGGATTTCGTTTACAAGTTCGCCCGCTTCAACGCCGTCGATGCGACGACGGGCCAGACGTACCTGCAGATCATCCAGCCGCAGAATGGCCCGTCGGCGGTGCTGACCGGGATCGAGGTCGCGTACCAGCGGCAGCTCGACTTCCTCCCCGGGCGCCTGCGCAACCTTGGCCTCTACACGAACTACACGTTCAACGATTCCCGCGTGACCGGGCTCGGCATCGCGAGCCGCGAGGACGAGGTTTTGCCCCTTCTGGGTACCTCGAAGCACAGCGGGAATCTTTCCTTGTCCTACGACACGCCGAAGACCACGGTGCGTCTGGCGATGAACTTCCAGTCGGAGGCCCTCGACGCATCGGAAGGCGGCTACAACGAGGAGGCCTTCTTCGACCGCTGGGCGGCCGATCGGACCGATGTGGACTTCAATGCCAGCGTGCTGGTGGCGCCGCAGGCCCGCTTCTTCCTCGAGGCGAACAACCTGACCAACCGACCGCTGCGCTTCTATCAGGGTGATCCGTCACGCATGATGCAGGATGAGTACTACGGCTTCCGTCTCCAGACCGGTTTCAAGTTTGACTTCTGACGCGGTCCGGCGGATGCCCGGAAACATCCGCTGGATCCTCCCCCTCCTCGTGGCCCTCTCGGGCTGCGCGGGGGGGGCTCGCGTTCCGGCGGGGGGCTCCGCAGCGGTTGAGGTCCCTGAGCGTTGGACCTCCACGGCGATGCCCGGTGAGGACCTCGACTCGCCGAGCTTGTGGCGTGATAAGGCGACCGGGATGGCTGAGGTGCTCGTGACCGCCAAGCAGGGCGACCGCCTGCATCGGCTCGCGCTCGCTGACGGTGCTGTCGTCGGTCCGGTGGGCCGCGCGGGGACAGCACTTGGCACGTTTGACCGACCGAACGGGATCGCTGTCCGCGATTCGCTCCTCTTCGTTGTCGAGCGGGACAACCACCGAGTTCAGCTCTTCACCCTTCCATCGTTTCGGCCGCTCGGGAGCTTCGGCGCCGAGGTGCTCGTCAAGCCGTACGGACTCTGGGTCGCGCCTGCCGAGGCGGATGGTCGACGCGTGTATGTGACCGACAGCTACGACGCCGGCGGTGAGGCGAATCGCGACACGCTCCTGATGAACCGCCGCGTCTGGATGTTCGATGTACGGCTGGACGGCGACTCGATCATCGCCCTTCCCGTCCGGTCCTTCGGCGACACGGCGGGACGGGGCGTGTTGCACATCGTGGAGAGTCTCTGGGCGGACTCGATCTCCGGCTCGCTGCTCATCGCCGATGAGGATACCGCGCGCGGGATGAACGCGAAGGTGTACGACCTCGAGGGTCGCTTCACCGGCCGAACGATTGGTGATTCCGTGTTCCGTCACCAGGTCGAGGGCATCGCCCTCGATGCGCGCGCCGACGGGTCGGGCTACTGGGTGGTCTCCGACCAAGGGAAGGCCCGTACGACCTTTCATCTCTTCGACCGAACGACGTGGCGCCACGTCGGGAGCTTTCACGGCGCCCGCACGGCGAATACCGATGGCATCTGGCTCGACGCCTCACCGCTCCCGGGCTTTCCGCGCGGTGTCCTGCTCGCGGTGGATGATGACGCGGCGGTGGCGGCGTTCGACTGGGGTGCAGTGCTGTCGGCGCTCCGGCTACCCTGAGGCGCGCCCTGGCCCCCAGCGCCTGATCGCCGCCCGCACGAGCGGGTGGAAGAGCTGGCCCTTCGGCTTGAGGATCGAGCCCCGGCAGCGCCGCGCGCCGCAGCGACACGGGAAGCGGCGCTTCCGCGCCGGCGTGTGCCGTTCGTCCAGTTCGATCGCGTAGTCGTACGCGAGTTCCTCGCCGACGCGGATATCGCGGATCGCGACGATCCACATCCGGTCGCCGTAGGCGATCGGCTCGCAGTTCGGCTCGCAGGAGTGATTGATGAAACGCGCCGCGTTGCCGCCGACGTTCGCGTCGATCACTCGCTCAGCGTCCAACGTGAGCAGGTAGGTGTGCTCCGGTTCCTCGCTCCCGTCCGGCGGGGTCGGGTAGCGACGCTCTCCCTCAACCTCGGGGATCAGCTCCCCGGTGTATTCGATGATGCGGGTGCCGGCGGGGATTCGGGCCGTCGCGTAGACGCCACGGCCGTGTCGCGGCGACCGGCGGACTTCCCACGGGCGTCGCGGCATCTCAGGCCGGAGGCGGGAGGTCGACTGCGTGGGCGGCGACCTCGTCGAAGGTGGGGAGATCGCCGCTGAGCGCACGGTGGTCGCGTGGGAGGAGCGCGGCGGCCACCACATCGTCCATCGTCGCGGCGAGGGTGAACTCGATCGCCCCGCGCACCTCAGACGGGAGCTCGCGCAGATCCTTCGCGTTCGCCGCGGGGAGGACCACGCGGCGCAGCCCCGCCCGATACGCTGCGAGGACCTTCTCCTTCACCCCGCCGATCTCCAGCACGCGTCCCCGCAGGGTGACCTCGCCGGTCACCGCGACATCCCGACGCACCGCCCGCTGGCTCATCACGCTCGCGATCGCGAGCGTCACGGCGATGCCGGCGCTCGGCCCGTCCTTCGGGACCGCGCCGGCGGGGAAGTGCACGTGCAGATCGCTGGTCCGCAGCTCGGGGTCGACGAGGTGCAGTTCCCGCGCGCGTGACCGCACATAGGAACTCGCGGCATCGACCGATTCGCGCATCACCTCTCCGAGCTGCCCGGTGACGAGGAGTCGCCCCGTGCCCGGCATCCGAAGTGCCTCGATGGTCATCAGCTCCCCCCCATTCGCCGTCCAGGCGAGCCCGGTCACGGTGCCGATCTCCGGCATCTGGTCCGCGAGCTCGGCGGCCCAGCGGGGCGGGCCGAGGACGTCCTCCATCCGTGCCCCGTCCACGACCCACGCGCCGCGCTCCCCCTCCGCCTTCCGACGCGCGCGGCGGCGCATCAACGCGGCGAGCTGGCGCTCGAAGGCGCGGAGGCCCGCCTCGCGGGCGTAGCGGTTCGCCAGCAAGGAGAGGGTCTCGTCGGTGAATTGGAGATCGTGCTCGGTGATCCCGTGCTCGTCGAAGAGCCGCGGCAGGAGATAGCGCCACGCGATCTCGACCTTCTCCTCCACCGTGTAGCCCGCGATGCGGATCACCTCGAGGCGGTCGCGCAGCGCCGGCGGGATGTCGAAGAGGTTGTTCGCGGTGCAGATGAAGAGTACCGACGAGAGATCGAAGGGGAGGTTCAGATAGTGATCGGTGAACCCCCGGTTCTGCGCGGGATCGAGCACCTCGAGCATCGCGGCGGTCGGATCCCCGCCGGGTCCGCCGGCGGCCATCTTGTCGATCTCGTCGATCATCAGGACCGGGTCGGCCACCTGCACCCGCCGCATCGCCTGAATGAACAGGCCCGGGAGGGAGCCAACGTAGGTGCGCCGATGCCCGCGGATCTCCGCTTCGTCGCGCACGCCACCGACGGAGATGCGATAGAACGCGCGGCCGAGGCTCGCGGCGATCGCCTCGCCGAGCGACGTCTTCCCCGTCCCCGGGGGACCGACGAAACAGAGAATCGGGCCCTGCGGGTCGCGCCCGCGATCGCCGCGTAGCTGCCGGACGGCGAGATACTCGAGGATGCGGTCCTTCGCCTCGCGGAGTCCGTAATGCCGACCATCGAGGGCCGCTTCCACGCGGTCGAGGGTGATCGGGGGCTCCGATGTCCGGCGCTGCCACGGGAGGGCGAGCACCCAGTCGATGTAATTCCGGAGCACCTGATGCTCGCTCGACGCGGGGGTGAGCTGCCGGAGCCGGTCGAGCTCGCGTCGCGCCTCGGCGGCGATGGCGTCGGGCAGGCCGGCGGCCTCCACCTTCCGGCGGAGCTCGGTCAACTCCCCATCGGCAGGGTCGGCTTCGCCGAGTTCGGTGCGGATCGCCTGCAGCTGCTGACGCAGGAAGAACTCGCGTTGATGGCGGTCGATGCGGCGCTCCGTCTCGACGCGGACCTCGTCCTCCACACTGAGCCGGGCCACCTCGCGCTCGAGTCGATCGGCGACGCGGCCGAGGCGCGCGGCGACGTCGAGTTCCTGCAGGACGGCGTCCTTCTCGGCGGGGCGGAAACGGGCGCGGGCGGCGGTGAGGTCGGCGGCACGTCCCGCGCGGCGGCGTTCGCGGCGCAGCAGCCCCGGGAGCTCCGCCGGGAAGGACGGGTCGCGCTCGGCGAGCGTCTCGGCCGCGTCGAGCACCCGTGTCATCGCCGGCGTGGCGTCGTCGTCGAGGCGGAGCTCCGTGACGGCCTCGGTGGCGGCGTGCGGGACGCCGTCGAGGAGCCGCGAGCCGGTGATCCGGACGCGGGCGCGACCTTCGAGGGTGCACTCGAGGAGGCCACCGTCGGCCTCACGGCGGCCGGAGAGGCGCGCCCGGACGCCGATGCGGCCGACCGGGCTCGCGCCGGTGTCGGTCAGGAGGGCCGCGACGATCTCCGCGCCGTCGGGGCCGATGCCGTCGACGACCCCACGATTCTCCGCACCGGCCACCTGGACCACGATGCGGCCGTCGGGGAAGACGACGGTCGACCGCAGGGTGAGGAGCGGCAGCAGGGGGCTCGAAGTCGAGTCGACGGGTTCCGGCACGGCGGAAATGTACGACGGGCCGGACGCGATGCGCATCGCGGGGGCGCACCAGCGGGCCGAGGCGTCGCCATTACACGACTGATACGCAAGCATCGCGCCGTCGTGGGTAGGTTTTGACCTGATGGTGACTTCACTCGTGACAATGCGGCGGCGTCAGTCCCGCCAATGGCCGGTCGGCGCCGCGTTGCTCGTGGCGATGGGCGTGCTCACCGCACCTGCAATGGCGCAGGTCGCGGCGCCTGCAGCGGCGGATACGTCGCGGCGACCGAGCCCGGTGGCGTCGGCGGCCCCGCGACCCTGGTACGAGCGCCTGTCGCTCCGGGGCTACGCGCAGTTCCGGTACAACCGCCTGTTCGAGACGAATCCCACTCTGGTCTGCTCGCAGTGCGATCGGTCGATCGGCACGAATGGCGGCTTCTTCCTCCGGCGCGGCCGGCTCATCCTGAGTGGGAACGTGCATCCCCGGGTGAGCATCTACATCCAGCCGGATTACGCGGCGGACGCCGCGGGGACACTGCATTATCTGCAGCTGCGGGACGCGTACTTCGACGTCGCGCTCGACGACCAGCGCGGCCATAGGGTCCGGCTCGGGCAGAGCAAGGTGCCATTCGGTTTCGAGAACCTGCAGTCGAGCTCCAACCGCCTCCCGCTCGACCGAAATGACGCGCTGAACAGCGCGCTCCCGAACGAGCGTGACATCGGGACGATGTACTACTACACGCCCCGGGTCGCGGCCGATCGATTCAAGATGCTCGTCGACAGTGGGCTCAAGGGGTCGGGCGATTACGGGGTGTTCGGTGTCGGCCTCTTCAATGGGCAGACGGCGAATCGGCCAGAGGCGAACAACTCGTCCCACGCCGTGGCCCGGCTCACCTTCCCGTGGCGGCTCCCGTCGGGGCAGTTCGTCGAGGCATCCCTACAGGCGTACACCGGGCGGTTCGTCCTCCCCAGCGTGAGCAGCGGGGTCGGCATCGACCCGGAGTACCGCGACCAGCGGCAGGCGGTGTCCGTCGTCTGGTACGCACAGCCCTTCGGTCTGGTCGCGGAGTACAACACCGGCGTGGGCCCGCAGTACGTCGCCGCGACCAATCGGGTCGCCTCGCGATCGCTGTCGGGTGGCTTCGTCCAAGCGATGTACCGGTGGCGCCGTGACGGGCAGGTCATCCAGCCATTCGTCCGCGTCCAACACTACGCCGGCGGCAAGAAGGCGGAACTCGATGCGCGGCGCTATGTGGTCGATGAGACCGAGGTCGGGGTGGAGTGGCTCCCGTTCCCGGCCTTCGAGCTGACGGTCCAGTACACCGCCGCGGACCGGCTCTTCGAGGACTCCAAGTCGGTGGGGAACCGACAGGCGGGCCGGTTCCTCCGGCTGCAGGCGCAGATCAACTACTAGCGCCACACGGGAGGCGGCGCCGGACCCTTGGCCCTGCGCTCCCAAGTCCCTATGTTTCAAGGCTCTATGTTCCAAGAGCTGTCCGAGAAGCTTGAAGCGACCTTCGCGCGCCTTCGCGGCCGCGGGGTCCTCAGTGACGCCGACATCAAGGAGGGCCTGCGCGAGGTGCGTCGGGTCCTGCTCGAAGCCGACGTCTCCTTCCAGCTGACCCGGGAGTTCCTGGAGCGGGTCGAGAAGCGGGCCGTCGGTGTCGCGCAGCTCAAGACGATCCAGCCCGCGCAGCAGCTGGTGAAGATCGTCTACGACGAGCTCACCGTGATGCTGGGCGAGCGGTCGGAAGGGCTCAAGATGTCCACCCTCCCGCCGACCGTGATCCTGATGGTGGGGCTCCAGGGCTCCGGCAAGACGACCACCGCGGCGAAGCTGGCGCGGCGGCTGAAGGGCGAGGGGCGGGCGACGCGGCTCGTCGCGGCGGACGTGTATCGGCCGGCGGCGATCGACCAGCTCGAGACCCTCGGGCGCGCCCTCGATGTCCCGGTCTACGCCGACCGCTCGACGACGGACGTCGTGCGGATCGTGAAGGCCGGTGTCGAGCAGGCGCGGAAGGAGCGGGACCGGGTGGTCATCCTCGACACCGCGGGTCGGCTTCAGATCGACGAGTCGATGATGGACGAGCTACGCCGCGTGAAGGAGGCGGTGCAGCCCGACGAGATCCTGCTCGTGGCCGACGGGATGACCGGCCAAGATGCGGTGCGGATCGCGCAGGGGTTCAACGACGCCCTCGGCGTCACCGGCGTGGTCCTCACCAAGATGGACGGCGATGCGCGCGGTGGCGCAGCGCTCTCGATCTACGGGGTCACGAAGAAGCCGATCAAGTTCATCGGCGTGGGGGAGAAGCCCGACGCGCTGGAGCCGTTCCATCCCGACCGTATGGCCGGGCGGATCCTCCAGCAGGGCGACGTCCTCACGCTGGTCGAGAAGGCACAGGCCACGTTCGATGCGGACGAGGCGAAGAAGCTCGAGAAGAAGGTGCGCAAGGACGGGATGGACCTGCAGGACTTCCTCGGCGCGATGAAGCAGGTGCAGCGGCTCGGGTCGATGCAGAGCATCCTCAAGATGCTCCCGGGCGTGAACGCGAAGATGATGGCGCAGGCGAGTCAGGCCGATCCGCGGCGTCTGAAGCACGCCGAGGCGATCGTCCTCTCGATGACCCCGGCGGAGCGGCGGGACCCGTCGCTCCTGAACGGCTCGCGCCGGGCGCGGGTCGCGAAGGGGGCGGGGCGTCCGGTGAGCGAGGTGAACCGCTTCCTGGAGCAGTTCCGCGAGATGCAGAAGATGATGAAGAAGATGGCCTCGGGAGGGCGGAGGCCGTTCTGAGGCAGGTGTCAGGTGTCAGGTATCAAGCGTCAGGTGTCAGGTTGGAGTAGGACCCTTGGTGCGCGCCGGATCTCCCGGTGACGCGATGAGCCGAGGGGCAGGACCACACCCCGATCCACGAGGATCTCCGCATGGCCGTTCGTATCCGTCTCCGTCGTCAGGGCCGCACCAAGGCGCCCACCTATCGTATCGTCGTCGCCGACGGCCGGTCGCCGCGTGACGGCCGCTTCATCGAGACCCTCGGGCAGTACGCCCCGCGGTCGGGGGATCAGGCGCTCCAGCTCAACACCGAGCGCGCGAACTACTGGCTCGATTGCGGCGCCCAGCCGTCGGACACCGTCCGCTCGCTCCTCCGCAAGGCGGGCGTGCTCAAGGCGCGTCACGAGTCGCGGCTCGCGGCCAAGCTCGCCGCGGGTGCGGTGCCGGTGAAGGACTGAGTCCGTGGCGCTTCCCGATTGCGCCTCCGTCGCCCGCGTGCGACGGGCTCACGGCGTCCGGGGAGCGCTGTCGGTGGAATCGTTGACCGACGAGCCGGACGCGATCCTCGCGTCCGGCCGTCGTCTTTTCCTGGGGACCGTCGACGGGGCGCTCTGGCTCGACCCTGCCACGCGGGCCCCGCGCCCGCTGCACGTCACCGAGGCGCGGCCGACCAAGGATGGGTGGCTCCTCACGCTTGCGGAGCTCACCGACCGGACCGAGGCGGAGCGCTGGCACGGTCGGCATCTCCTCGCCCCGGTGGAGGAACTCTCGCCTCCCGAGGAGGACGAGGTCTTCACGCACGAGCTGATCGGGATGGCGATCGTCGATGACGCCTCCGAGGCCTCGCTCGGCGAGGTGATCGAGGTCTACGATCTCCCGCAGGGGCTGCTGCTCGAGTTCCGAGGGGCGCACGGCGTGCATCAGCTCCCCTTCATCGATGCCTTCGTCCTTGATGTCGACCGGGAGGCGCGGACGCTGCGGGTCCGTCTTCCTGACGGGCTGCTGGAGACCTGATGCTGACGATCAACATCGTCTCGATCTTCCCCGACTTCTTCACGGGGCCGCTCGGGTTGAGCATCCCGAAGCGCGCGGCGGAGGCTGGGCTGGTGACGTACCGGTGCATCGATCTGCGGTCGTTCACCCATGATCGCCACCACACGGTCGACGACGCGCCGTTCGGCGGGGGGCCGGGGATGGTGATGAAGGCGGCGCCCTTCTTCGAGGCGGTCGAGTCGGTGGGAGCCACCCGGCCGATCGTCCTGCTCTCGCCGCGCGGCAAGGTCTTCGGGCACGCGGACGCCGTCCGGTTCGCCGAGGGGTCGGAGCTGACCCTGCTCTGCGGGCATTACAAGGACGTCGATCAGCGCGTCGCCGATCATCTGGCGACGGAGGAGATCTCGTTGGGCGACTTCGTCCTCTCGGGAGGGGAGCCGGCGGCGTTGGCGATCGTCGACGCCGTGGTGCGGCTGCTGCCGGGGGCGATGAGCGACATCGAGAGCGCCCGGACCGACTCGTTCTTCGACCGAGGGCTCTCGGCGCCGAGTTACACGCGGCCGGCGGAGTACCGCGGGCACGGGGTCCCGGAGGTGCTGTTGAGCGGGAACCACGCCGCGATCGAGCGGTGGCGGCGGGAGGAGGGGGAGCGGCTCACGAGGAGCAGGGGGCAGGGGTGAGGGGTCAGGGGTCAGGGGCTAGGGGCTAGGGGCTAGGGGCTAGGGGCTAGGGGCTAGGGGCTAGGGGCTAGGGGCCCCTCGCGGATGCCGCCCCGTGCCGGTTGCGCAAGCCTCATAGCCATCATAGCTTACAAGGCTCGACCAGACACTTTCATCGGACCGTCGTTCGGTCCGGAGCCCGCCATGCATCCGTTCACTGAGACCCAGAAGGCCTACCTCAAGACCGTCCCCGATTTCCGCGCCGGCGACACGCTCCGCGTGAACGTCCGCGTCAAGGAAGGGGAGAAGGAGCGTCTCCAGGCCTTCGAGGGCGTCTGCATCGCGCGCCGCGGCACCGAGGTCGGTGCGACCTTCACCGTCCGCAAGATCTCCAACGGCGTCGGCGTCGAGCGCATCTTCCCGCTCCACTCCCCGATGCTCGCCGACATCAAGGTCGTCCGCCGGGGCCGCGTGCGCCGCGCGAAGCTCTTCTACCTCCGCAACGTCACCGGCAAGGCCGCCCGCATCACCGAGCGGAAGGTGCGCGTGCAGGTCCCCGCGACCGGGACCACCGAGGCGTAAGCGCGTCGTGGCCGGCGGCTGGAGCGCGCTCGAGCGGTCGCTCCGGAAGGCCGGTGCCACGCACATCGCCGGTGTCGATGAAGTCGGACGGGGCCCCCTCGCGGGCCCCGTCGTCGTTTGTGCCGTGATCATGCCGGCCGACAAACGCGCGATCCCCGGTGTCACCGATTCCAAACAACTGCGGGCGGCGGACCGCGAGCGACTCGCCGCCCGGATCGAAGCCGAGGCCGTCGCGATCGCCGTCCGGGCCTCGTCCGTTGCGGAGATCGCGCGGCACAACATCCTGCAGGCGACGGTCCGCGCGATGGCACGCGCGCTCGCCGCGCTCCCGGTACGCCCGGACGAGGTGCTCGTCGACGGGAAACCGATGAAGACCCTCGACGTGCCGCACCGCGGGGTCGTGGGCGGGGACGCCGCCTGTTACAGCATCGGTTGTGCGAGCATCGTGGCGAAGGTGGTCCGCGACCGGCTGATGGCGCGGCTCGCGACGCGGCATCCGGCGTACGGATGGGAGGCCAACGCGGGGTATGGGACCCCCGTACATCTGGCGGCGCTCCGCGCCCAGGGCATCACCGCGCATCATCGGGTGCAGTTCTGCCGTACGGCGCTCGGAGGGCAGCTGGCGCTCTGAGTGCCGAGCGGGTCGTGTCCCGGGCGGCGGTGGTCCCCACACTCCGTCGCCCCCTGCCGTCCCGTCGGCCCCGGTTCCACCTTTCGGTCTTCCCCCACCCCCCGACCGATGCACGAGACCCTCCTCGGCAGCACCACCGACCCCATCTCGCAGGGGATCGTCGCCGCGCTCTTGGTCGCGCTCTTCGCGACGCTCGCGGTGGAGAAGGCGCACCGGGTCCTCGTCGTGATGACGGCGGTGGCGGTGATGTGGGCGGTCACGTACCTGACCCCGTACAAACTCCTCACCTTCGAGGCGACGGCGCAGGCGCTCGACGTGAACGTGCTCCTGCTGCTGGCGGCGATGATGGCCCTGGTCGGGGTGCTCAAGGAGACGGGGGTCTTCGCCTGGGCGGTGGAGCGGATCCTCGAGCGGTTCGGCGGGCAACCGGTGCGGGCCATCACGCTGCTCTGGTGGTTCACCGCGATCGCCTCGGCGTTCCTCGACAACGTGACGACGGTCATCTTCGTGACGCCGATCGTGCTCGCGACGGCGCAGCGCATCGGTGCGCCGATCCGTCAGGTGCTCCTTCCGGTGATCATGGCGGCGAACATCGGCGGCACCGCGACGCTGATCGGTGACCCCCCGAACATCATGATCGGGTCGGGCGCGGGGCTCACCTTCCTGCAGTTCCTCGAGGAACTCACGATCCCCGTCCTGATCATGATGTGCGGCCTGCATTGGTGGGGCGCGCGGCAGTTGCGGGTGGCGATGGGCGCGCGCGCCGACGCCCCCGCACAGGCGGATGAGCCGGGATACGGTCCGCGCATCACCGATCCGGGGCTGCTACGCTGGCTCGGGGGAATCAGTCTCTTCGTGCTCGTCGGGTTCGTCACGCACGGGATCACCCATATGCCCGCCGCGGTCCCCGCACTCCTCGGCGCGACGGCCGCGCTCGTGGTGCAGGACGTGCGCTATCTCCGCGCCGCGCGGCCCACGCACGAGGAACGGCAGCACGGGATCCTGCACGTGCTCGAGAAGGAGATCGAGTGGCCGACGCTCACCTTCTTCGCCTTCCTCTTCATCCTCGTGGGGGCGGCGGTCGGGACGGGGCTCATCGAGACGCTCGCCGGTGGGCTGCGCCGAGCGATCACCGACGGGAGTGCTGCGCTCGGCTTCGGTGAGCGCGGCACATTGATCTTCGCTGCGCTGCTGGTCTGCTGGGTCGCGGGAATCCTCTCGGCGTTGATGGACAACATCCCCTTCGTGGCCGTGAGCATCCCCATCATCGGGTCGCTGATCGCGGCGCTCCCCGGGGATGCCACGGTCCTCTGGTGGGCCCTCTCCCTCGGGGCGTGCCTCGGTGGGAACGGCTCGCCGATCGGCGCTTCGGCGAACGTCACCACGCTCGGGATGGCGGAGCGGCAGGGGATCCGAATCACCTTTTCGGAGTTCGCCGCGGTCGGGGCTCGAGTCACGGCGTTCACGCTTGTTGTGTCGTCGACCTTCCTCGCGGGGTATGTGGTGCTCGGCCCTGATCGGGTCGCGGTGGCCGGTGCGGGGGTGCTGGCGCTCGCGTTCGTCGCGCTCTGGCGGTACGAAGCGAGCGCGCACGGGTGACGCGCCTCGCCGCGCCAGTATCGGCGGTGGAGGTCCGTCCGTCACCGGGCGCACCTTCGGCGATCGTTGTGGACTCGCCACACAGTGGCTTCGGCTTCCCCGAGGACTTCGCCCCCGCCGCGCCGTTGGATGCACTGCGTACCACCTGGGATGCCCACGTGGAGGCGCTCTGGGGTGGGGCGCCGAGTGCGGGGGCCACGTTGCTCGCCGCGACCTTCCCGCGCTGTTACATCGATGTGAACCGCGCGGAAGGCGATCTCGATGCGGCGTTGCTCGCCGACGCCTGGGATGGACCGCTCGCACCCACCGACTACTCCCGGCGCGGGATGGGATTGATCCGGCGCGACGCGCTCCCCGGCGTGCCGATGTACGGGGCGCCGTTGTCGGCGGCGGCGGTGCGGGCGCGGATCGATCGGTGGTACCGGCCGTATCGTGCGGCGCTCGCGGGCGTGATCGCCGCGGGGCAGCGCGGGCACGGCGGGGTGTGGCACCTGAACTGCCACTCGATGAAGTCGCGGGGGAATGCGATGAACGTCGATGCCGGCGCGACGCGCCCTGACGTGGTGGTGAGCGATCGGCGTGGGACGACGGCGGATCCGGCGCTGACGGCGCGGATCGCCGCGTGGTTCTCCGCGCGCGGGTACCGGACGCAGGTCAACGAGCCATATCAGGGCGGTGATCTCGTGCGAACGTTCGGCGCGCCCACCTCCGGCGTGCAGAGCGTGCAGATCGAATTCAACCGGTCACGATATATGGACGAGGCCACCTGTGAGCCGCACGAGGGGTTCGTGGCGCTGCGGGACGATTGCACGGCACTCGTCGCGGCGATGGCCGCTTGGCATGACGAGTGGTCCGCCGAACGTCGGGACGCCGTGGTGCGTGCGTGACCCACGCAGCGCCTCCTGGGTCGAGCGCTGATGAGACACCCGCGGTCGGCGGAGCCCTCGTGACCCGCAGCGTGCTGCGGCGGCTGCTCGACGGGGTCGAGCGGGTGGGGAACGCGGTGCCGCACCCCGCCACACTTTTCATCGGGCTTTCGGTGCTGGTCGTCGCCCTCTCGGCGATTCTAGCGTGGCTCGGTGTGACGGTCCTCCACCCTGGCACCGGGGATCCCGTCGCCGTCGTGAATCTCCTCTCCGCCGCATCGTTGCGACGGCTCGCGTTCGAGGTGGTGCCGAACTTCACCGGCTTCGCGCCGTTGGGGCCGGTGCTCGTCTCGCTACTGGGCCTGTCGGTCGCGGAGCGGAGCGGGTTATTGGGTGCGGTGGTGCGGGTGATCGTCGAGACCACGCCGGCGAGACTGCTGACGATGGCGGTCGTCTTCGCCGGGGCCAATGCGCATACGGCGGGGGATGTCGGCTACGTGCTGCTCCTCCCGCTCGCGGCCGCGATGTTCCACGGGGTGGGGCGTCATCCGGTGGCGGGACTCGCGGCGGCATTCGCCGGGGTGTCAGGCGGATTCGCGGCGAATCTGCTGCTCTCGCCGACGGACCTGGTGCTCGCCGGGCTCACACAGGAGTCGGCGAGGCTCGTGGATGCCTCGTATGTGGTGGCGCCGACGGCGAGCTATTGGTTCCTGGCGGCGTCGGTGGGGCTCGTCACGCTGGTCGGGACCGTCGTGACCGAGCGGGTGGTCGAGCCGCGGCTCGGGCGGTATACGGGGCGCGTCGAAGCGCCGGCAAGCGCCGCGCTGACGGCGGAGGAGCGGCGTGGGCTGCGCTCGGCCGGTCTCGTCGTGCTCGTGCTCGCCCTGTTCGTCGTCTGGGGTGTGGCGCCGACGGACGGGTTCCTCCGGGACCCGGAGAAGCCGGGCGTGCTCGGGTCGGTGCTGGTGCGTGGACTCGTGGCGCTGCTCTTCATCTTCGGCGTGCTTCCCGGCGTCGCGTATGGCATCGCGGCAGGGACGATCCGACGGGACGCGGATGTGTATCGCGGGATGCAGCAGAGTATGGAGACGGTCGCTGGGTATCTCGTGGTGGTGTTCTTCATCGCCCAGTTCGTGGCGTTGCTCTCGTGGTCGAACCTCGCGATCGTCGCGGGGGTGCGTGGGGCGGCGTTCCTGCGCGCGCTCGACCTCGGGCCAATCCCGCTCTTGATCATGCTGGTGTTCGTGACGGCGGCCGTGGACCTGATCCTCGGCTCCGCCTCCGCCAAGTGGGCGATGCTCGCGCCGGTGCTCGTCCCAATGTTCATGCTGCTGGGCTACTCGCCCGAGCTCACGCAGACGGCGTACCGGGTGGGGGACAGCCTCACGAACATCATTACGCCGCTCGCCTCGAACTTCCCGCTGGTGCTGATGTTCCTGCAGCGATACGACGAGAAGGCGGGGATCGGGACGCTGACGGCGCTGATGCTGCCGTATTCGCTGGCGAATGCGGTCTGCTGGACGGCGATGCTGGTGGCGTGGGTCTGGGTGGGGCTCGCGACGGGGCCGGGGGCGCCGCTGTTCCTGCGGTGAGGGTGCCCCGGGAGCTGGTCCGGGACGCCCGGTCGCTAGATTTCTGGGGGGCCCCCGGTCGGGGCCAGCCGGTCCGACCCGGTAGCTCAGCCGGTAGAGCAGCGGCCTTTTAAGCCGTAGGTCGTGGGTTCGAGCCCCACCCGGGTCATCATGCTGCCTCGATTCCTTCATCGTGCCGGATCCGTGCTGGCCGCGGTCGCGCTGCTCGTCGCGCCGCTGCGGGCGACGGTCGCGTGCGAGATGGCTGACGACCGGGCCGGCGAGGGTCAGGTCGCGGCGCACTCCGTCGAGGTGGCGGAATCGCCGCACGCCGCACACGGCCTGCAGATGGGCGGTGCGGCGCCTGTGGCAGGCACCGCGCACGCCGCGCACGCCAGCCATGTCGGACCGTCGAGCGCGGCCGCTGAGCCGTCGGAGCAGTCGTCTCACAACGCGCCGGCATCGATGCCCTGTGACGACCTCGCCACCTGTGCCGTCGTCGCCCTCCCGACGGCGGTGGTCGCGCGTGCCCGCCTTGCCGGCGCGCCGCTCGCTCCGCAGGTCCGCCTCGCCACCGCCCCGGTGGCGCCGATCGTCGCGGTCGAGCCACCGCCCCCGCGCGTCTGAGCGTCCGCGGCCGCGTCTGACGCGGCCTCCCTCACATCACGTGCCACCAGCCCCCGTCGGCTCGACCGAGCCGTCGGACTGGTGGCATCTCCCGGACGATCCGATGCCCCTCTTCCATCGCGCCTCGTGGGCGCCGCTCCTGTTGTTTGTCTCCACTCCCGTCGCTGCGCAGACCGACTTCTACAACACCGATCGCGGACGCCCCCTGCGCACCGAGGACGCGGTCGTCATCGAGCGACGCGCCATCGAGCTGCAGGCCGTCCCCGTGACCGCGTCGCGCGCTGGGCGCGGCATCTCCAGCCTCGGCATCGCGCCGTCGATCGCCTTCGGGCTGCTCCCGCGGACGCAGCTGGAGATCGGGTTCCCATTGGAGTCCCGCGACGACCTCTCGCAACCCGGCCCGTCCCGCGGGCTGGCTGGTGCCGAGCTCGAGATGCTGCATCAGCTCAACATCGAGTCGCGAGCGCTTCCGGCATTCGCGGTGGGGGCGGGGGTGCACCTCGGGAACGGGGCGCTCGCGCCGAGCCGGTCGCTCGGGACGGTGCGCGCCCTGGCGACGCGGACCCTCGGCTGGGGTCGCGTCCACCTGAACGGTGCGTACACCCTCGGTGAGGCGCTCGCGACGACCGATCCCGGCGCGGATGAGGCCGCGCGCTGGGAGGCTGGGCTCGCGGTGGATCACACCTTCTTCTTCCGCTCGCTCCTCACGGGCGCTGAGGTGGTGGCGCGCACGCCGATGACGCCGGGCGCGTCGACGCAGTGGGAGGCCGGTGTGGGGGTGCGGCACCAGCTCTCGCCGCGGCTCGCGGTCGATGCCGGGATGCGCCGACAGCTCGCCTCCGGTGGCCCGAACTGGGGATTCACGTTCGGGGGGGCGTATGCCTTCGCGCGCGGGTGGCGCGCACCCGCGGCGGCTGGAGCCCCCGACCGCCGCGTGGTCGGGGGCGCCGACTCATCGGGGTCGACGAGCCGCGCCGGTCGCGCCGGAATCGATGCGTCCGCCCGAGCCGCGGCCTCGCCGTGGATCACGACGTACGAGCAGTTCTACCTTCAGGCGCCGCACAACTTCACCTTCCGGCGCCGCTATCCGGCCGCCGATCGGCTCTTCAACGCCTTCGACTACGGTCACGCGATCCTCTACGAGCTGCTCTGGACGGAGCCGACGGCGGCGCCGCAGCGACTCGAGGGCGCAGTGTATGACCGCCTCACCACGCAGGTGCTCGACGCGCCGCCCCGGCTCCCGCTCGTCGAGGATGCGATCGAGCCGCACTACGCGCGCCTCGCGCCCGAGGCGAAGATGATGTTCGAGTGGGCCCATCTCCTGCATCGGCAGGTGTACGACATCCTTGCCGATGAGCGGCTCGATGACGCCGCGAAGGATGCCGAGATGCGCCGGCTGCTCGCGTACTACCGTTCTCGGCCCGACCTCGCGTTCAGTCAGGTGCCGAAGAACATGTCGTTGATGCAGGAGCAGCCCTACTCCCTCGCGTTCCGCCAAGCCTATCCGAAGTTCAACGGGCTCATTTGGGCGTATCACTGGTTGCAGGTGGGGCTCTATGAGCCGCTGATCGTCGGTCGGACATCGGCAGAGCGGCAGGCTGGCGTGATGGCCACCGTCGCGCGGTTCCGGCAGATGATCCCGGGGGCGCCCGAGGGCTATCCGCCGATGATGCCGATGACGGCGGCGATCGCCCCCACCTTCGCGACGCGGTATCCGGAGATCGCCATCATCTTCGACAATCTGCATTCGATGCACGACGTCATCTCCGATATCCTCGCGAACGATGCGGTGCCGCGCGCAGACAAGCGTTCCCTGATCATCAAGGCGGCGTATGCATTCCGTGACGACACGACCGAGGTGATGACGGTCGCGGGGTGGCGGAAGATGTCCCTCGATATGGGCGTCGAGAACCAGGGTGGGCCCGCGGTCGGCTTCCTCCCGGCGCTGCCGGTCTCGGCGATGCCCCGCGGGATGGTGATGCGGTACGATCGCGACGGGAACCCGCGCGACGCGGAGCACCACCACCACCCGTAAGGGGGGACTGGACGCGTCAGGGATTCCCTGAAGGATTTCAGGTGCCCCCGAATGGGCCACTCTCCGTAAGGAGACGACCTTCTGCGCTGAGAGTTGTATCCACCCTCAGCGCCCCGCGACGACGCGTGACCAAGTGAGTGCGGCGAGGTCGGCGATGAGCCGTTGCGCCGTCGTGCGATCGGCGATCCCGCGGGTGAGGACGACGAGGACGAAGGGGGCGCGGCCCGGGGGGTAGACGATCGCCGCATCGTGCGTCTGTCCGGTGATCCATCCGGTCTTGTGCGCGACGGGGGTTCCCGGGGGGAGGCCCGCCGGGATCTCGTCGTTGAACTCCTGGGCGAGGAGCGTTGTGCGCATCAGCGCGGTGCCGGCGGCCGAGGCGGCGTTGCCGCGCTCGATGGCAGCGAGGAGTCGGCCGAGGCCGCGCGCCGTCGCGACGTTGTTCCGGCCCGCCGCGAAGGCTTTCGCGTCCTCCACGCCCCGACGGACGATCA
>VHBO01000008.1 GCA_016871895.1 Gemmatimonadota bacterium | reverse complement strand
TCCGCCTCGGGCCCGCCCCCCACCCCCCCCCCAACCCCCCCCCCCCCCCCCCCCCCCCCCCCCCCCCCCCACGTCCTCCCACGATGCCCATCGGCCGCTCCCTGCTCCTCGCCGCCGCCCAGAGCGATACCCTCAACCGCTTCGCCCTCCGTAGCCCCATCGTGAAGCGGGCGACGAAAGCGTTCATGCCGGGCGAGCGCCCCGAGGACGCCCTCGATGCCGGCGCCCGTCTCGCGAAGGACGGTCGGTCACTCATCTACACCAAGCTCGGCGAGGCACTCACCGCCCTCGCGGACGCCGACGCGGTGCGGGACCACTACCTCTGGTTCTTCGATCAGGTCGCCGCGCGACGCCTCCCGGCCCAGGTGAGCATCAAGCCGACGCAGCTCGGGATCGACCAGTCGGAAACCGCGTGCCGCGACCACTGCCTCGCCCTCGCGGCCAAGGCGGCGACGACGGGCTCGGTGCTCTGGCTCGATATGGAGGACACCTCGTACGTCGATCGCACGCTCGCCCTCTACGAGGCGGTGAAGGCCGCGTACCCGCAGACGGGTCTCGCGCTCCAGGCATACCTCTATCGCACGCCGAAGGACGTCGAGCAACTCCGCCCCCTCTCGCCGGTGATCCGGCTCGTGAAGGGCGCGTATGCGGAGCCCGCCTCCCACGCCTTCCCGAAGAAGCACGACACCGACACGGCGTACGAAGCGATCGCGGGCACGATGCTCGAGATGGCGGCGACCGGTGGATGCCGCGCCGTCTTCGGGACGCACGACATCCCCCTCCTCGGCCGCATCCTCGGACGCGCGGACGCGATGGGGCTCGCGAGGGGACAGTACGAGATCCACATGCTCTACGGCATCCGGGAACGAGAGCAGGCGCGCCTGCGCCGCGAGGGCCACGCGGTCACGACGCTGATCAGCTACGGCGACGCGTGGTATCGCTGGTATATGCGGCGCCTGGCCGAGCGACCGGCGAACGTCTGGTTCGTGGCGAAGTCGATCTTCGGCTGATAGGCGCGGAACCCAGACGCCGGTGAGCGGCGTTTGATGAAGATGTCCGCGTCACCCCGTATCCGCGCGCTCCTCCTAATCCTCACGGCCGCCAGCCGTCTGACCGCACAGCGCCCGGCCGCACCACCGCCCGCCGGGATCATCACCGGCCGCGTCATCGACGCGGTGACCGAACAAGGGCTCGCCGACGCCACGATCCGCATCGTCGGCCAGACCCCCACCACGACCTCCGGCACCGACGGCACCTTCACCCTCCGCGGCGTGACTCCGGGCATCGTCCGGCTCGAGGTCCGCCGGCTCGGGTACCTCCCGACCGTCCGGAGCGACCTCGCGGTCAGCGCCGGAAAGCCGGTCGTCGTCACGCTCGCGATGCGACGCGTCCCCGCCGAGCAGCTGGCCGCCGTCACCGTCCGGCCATCGGCCTTCCCCGCCGAGCCCCCGAGCGGCACCCCCGTCTCCACCACCACGCTCACGAGCGAGGAGCTCCGCCGCACCCCCGGTGCGCTCGAGGATGTCGTGCAGGCGCTGGCGGTGACCCCGGGGATCGCGACGACGGGCGGGGGACGCAACGATCTCTTCGTCCGCGGCGGCGCGGCGTATGAGAACCTCTTCGTCGTCGACAACATCGAGGTGCCGAACATCAATCACTTCGGCTCGCAGGGATCCACCGGGGGCCCGCTCTCCCTGATGAACGTCCGCTTCATCGAGGAGGCGACCCTCTCCGCCGGCGGCTTCGGCGTCCGCTACGGCGACCGCGTCTCCTCCGCCACGAGCCTCACCCTGCGTGAGGGGAATCGCGAGCGCGTCGCCGGCGAGCTCAATCTCGCGGCGTCCCAATTCGGCGCGATCGTCGAGGGCCCGCTGGGGCGCTCCGGCTCCTTCCTGCTCAACGTCCGCCGCAGCTACCTCGACCTCCTCTTCGAGGCGCTCGGCGTCGCCTTCGTCCCCACGTACACCGACCTCACCGCGAAGCTCGCCTGGCGCCCGACCGCGCGCGATGCGGTCTCCTTTCTCACCGTCGCCGCTATCGACGAGATCGCCTTCAACAACGACTCCGCCGAGAGTCGCGTCTCCAACAGTCAGATCCTCGGCACCGCGCAGGACCAGTACTTCTCAGGGCTCACCTGGAAGCGGCTCCTTGGACGCGGCGTCGTTACGACCACCCTCGGTCGGACGTGGAGTCGCTACCGCTCCATCCAGAACGACTCGCTCGTCCCACCGAATCCGATCTTCGCGCTGCGCTCGACGGAGGGAGAGACGTCCCTCCGCACCGACCTCACGCACGAGGTTGGCACAGCCGTCACGTTCGACGCGGGGGTCATTCTGAAGGCGGCGCCGCGGTTGCGCTACGACGTCACCCTCCCCGGGTTCCTGCGCACCGACGCCACCGGTGTCCCGCGCGCGCTCAGTCTCGACACCACCCTCTCGAGCACGCGGCTCGGCGCCTACGCACAGGCCACGCTGCAGGCCACGCCACGCCTGCGGGTCACCGGCGGGCTCCGCGGCGACACCTACGGCGCCCTCGGCGAGGCGCGCACGCTCGCACCACGGCTGAGCGCGGTCTATCAGCTGAGTGCGCCCACCTCATTCACCCTGAGCGCCGGCCGATATTTTCAGGCGCCGAGTTGGATCTGGCTCGTCGGTGATCCCGGGAACGCCGGTCGGCTCGCGCCCCTGCGGACGGATCAGGTGGTGGCGGGGTGGCGGCGCCTCATCGGCGATGACTGGCGAGTGCAATTGGAGGGGTATGCGAAGCGGTACGCGCAGTACCCGACGCGCCTCTTCCGCCCGAATGCCGTGTTGCAGCCCGGCGGTTTCGACGATGCGACCACGGACATCCCCTTCGGCCTCGAGCCGCTCGCCGCTACCGGGACCGGCCGCGTGTGGGGGGTCGAGGCGCTCCTGCAGAAGCGCCTCGGCGTGATCCCGGTCTACGGGCTCGTAGCCGTGAGCTACACCAAGACCGCCTTCACCGGCGCGGATGGCAGCACGACGCGCGGTGCCTTCGACACCCCGCTGATCTTCAACGTCGTCGGGGGATGGCGCCCCTCACGCATCTGGGAGGTGAGCGGGCGACTCCGCAGTTCGACGGGGCGTCCCTACACGCCGTACCTGACGGCGGGCGCCGAGGCGGGACGCCTCGACTTCGCGCGGTACAACGCGGAGCGGCTCCCGACCTTCTTCTCCGTCGACGCGCGCGTGGACCGACGCTGGACCGTGGGACGCACCCAGCTCGTGACCTTCATCGACGTGGGGAACATCAACGCCCGCGCCAACGTGAACGGCTATCGCTGGAACCCGCGCACGCGGCTCGTCGAGGCACAGTCGGGGATCGCCATCCTCCCGACCATCGGGATCAACTGGGAGTTCTAACCCGCGCGGGGCACCGGCCCGTCGCGACCTGTGCGGGCGGAATCGTCCCGGTGTCGAGGAAGCGCTTCACAATCTCGATCGTGTCATCGCGCATCATGATGAAGGTGTGCCCCTGCGGGACGATGATGTGCGCGCGGGCGCCGGCCAAGCACGTCTCGTCGAAGGAGACGGTGCGATCGTCGCGGCCGGCCACGATCGCGAATTCGAGCCCCTTGGGTGGCGCCGGAAGGGATGCAACGGTGCTCCCCGTCGTGGTGAGCTCCGTGATCGGCGCGAGAAGCCAGCTCACATATGGCGCGAACGCATCGGCGACGTGTGCGCCGCGGTTCGGTGGGGCGAGCATCACCATCCGGCCGAGGGGGGCGCGCATCGGGTCGTTGGCGAGCATCCACCGCACGACGATGTTGCCGAGGCTGTGCCCCACGAAGTGCACCCGCGCCACCGGCTGCGCCGCGACCTCGGCGTCGACCGCGCGACTTAGCTCGGCGCCGATCTCCGCGATTGTGGGGCCGTAGCTGCTGTAGAAGAAGTTGAGGACGCGGTAGCCGTCCGCCTCGAGCGCGCGCTGCATCGGCCACATCGACATCGAGGTGCGCCCCATCCCGTGGACGAGGACGACGAGTGCGTCCTGCGAGCGCATCGGTGCGCGGGCTGCCGGTTGCGCCGCGAGCGGACGCGCCGCGCCGACCGCCGCGACGGCGGCGGCGAGGAGTCCGAAGGCGAGTGCGCGCGAACGGCTGTGCATATTGAGATAGTCTCACCTTCCCCACTCGCCGGAGCAACGGCCGCGCGATGTCCCTCCACCCCACCCCGCCCTCGCTGATGCGCGCCCCCGCCACCACCGGTCTCGCCGCCGCCGTTCTGCTCACCGCCGCCTGTGCGCCGCGCGACGCCTCGACCGCCTGGCCCGCCCCGACCCTCGACGGACGCCGCCCGATCGTCATCGCGCACCGCGGCGCCTCGGGCGAGCGGCCGGAGCACACCCTCGAGGCCTACGAGCGTGCCATCGCACAGGGTGCCGACTGCATCGAGCCCGACCTCGTCCTCACGAAGGACGGCGTCCTCGTCGCGCGGCACGACATCTATCTCTCCACCACCACCGACGTCGCCGACCATCCGGAGTTCGCCGCACGGCGCCGACTCGCGACCGACGAGGGCCACCGCGGCCTCGAGGACTGGTTCGTGGCGGATTTCACGCTCGCTGAGCTCCAAACCCTCCGTGCCCGGCAGGCCTTCAAGGGGCGGTCGACGGAATTCGACGGGCGGTACGAGATCCCGACCTTCGACGAGGTGCTTCAGCTCGCCACACGGAGCCGGACCACGATTGGCGCACCGGTCTGCGTCTATCCTGAGGCCAAAGCCCCGGCGTTCCACACCTCGCTCGGGCAGGATATTGGCGGCGCGATCCTCGCGTCGCTCAGCGCACACGGGCTGGATGGTGCGGACGCGCCGGTCTTCATCCAGTCGTTCGAGCCGGCGTTCGTGCGCGAGATGTCGACGCGCACCCCGATCCCGGTGATCCTCCTCGCGGGCGACACGACCGCCCTGGCAGCGGCACAGGCGCTCGAGGGCGCCCCCTTCTGGGACGGACTCGGGGTGACGCACGCGATGCTCTTCGATTCCACTGGAACGTCGAGCGGCCTCGTCGAGGCGGCACACGCGGCCGGCCGCGCGGTGCACGTCTGGACCTACCGCGACGATGCCCCGTTCCTACCGGGAGAGACAACGGCCGAGGCGATGCGCCGTGCCCTCGCGCTCGGCGTCGACGGCGTCTTCAGCGACTTCCCAGCGACCGCGGTGCGGGTGGTGGGCGAGTTCGGTTCCGGCGGCGCGATCAGCCCGGGCGAGCGCCCGACGCGCTCCGACGCGCCGCAATGAGGAAGAGCAGCCCCGTCACGAGGAGCGCGCCCCCCCACCAGAGATTCAGGTTGATCCCCCCGGACTTCACGTAGCGCGAGGCGTCACCACCGGTCAGGAGGCCGAACCCACCGAGGACGCCGCCCAGCGTGGTGAAGAGCCCACCGATGGGGAGCCGAAGATCGAGATGCGCGTCTGCGTTGGACATAGCGAGGCTCCGGGTCAGGCGAAGGCGAGGTTGAGCGCGCCCATCAGGACGAGGATCCCGACGGCGAGGACGGCGGGACGCTGATGCCAGGGCAGCGCGGTGTCGACCGGCCGAGGCGTCAGCGAATGCACGAGCCCGGTTAGTTCACCGTCCGGATGCGGGCGCGTCGCCAGACTGACGACGATCGTCACGACCACGCACGACGCGAACGCGGCGATTGCGGTCCAGAACGTCTGCGCCATCTCACTGGGATACGTCGTGAGGTGGCCGAAGAAGCCCCCCTTCACCCCCGGCACAGCGCCGAGCGGGAGGGTCAGCCCGTGGTGCAGCGCCGCGCCGACCATCCCAGCGGTGAGCCCCCAGAAGGCGCCGTGCCCCGTCGCACGCTTCCAGAACATCCCGAGCGCGAAGGTCGCGAAGAGGGGCGCATTCACGAACGCGAAGACGAGCTGCAACAGCTCCATGATGTTGTTGAAGGCGCCCGCCACATACGCGGCCGCCACCGAGAGGAGCACGCCGCCGACCGTCGCGACACGCCCCATCCAGAGGTAGTGCGCGTCGCTCGCCTCCTTCCGGAAGTGGCTCTGGTAGATGTCGTAGGTCCAGACGGTGTTGAAAGCGGTGACGTTCCCTGCCATCCCGGACATAAAGGAGGCGAGGAGCGCCGTGAGCCCGAGGCCGAGCATCCCCTCGGGGAAGAGCTTCACGAGGAGCATCGGCGTCGCCAGGTCATAGTCGAGGACAGCGCGGCCGGCGGCGTCGACGAGCGGGAGACCGTCCACCCCGAGCTTGGCAGGGATGATCCCGCTTCCCGCATCGGCGGCGCCGCTGGTCAGCGCGAGGGCGATCATCCCAGGGAGGATCACCAGAAAGGGGAAGAGCATCTTAGGCAGCGCTGCGATCAACGGCGTGCGGCGCGCGGCGTGCATCGAGTCGGCCGCCATCGCGCGCTGCACCACGAGGAAGTCGGTGCACCAGTAGCCGAACGAGAGTACGACGCCGAGCCCCATCACGAGCCCGAACCACTCGACGCCGAACGCATTGGTCGCGGGGTCAGTCATCCCCTGCCAGGCAGTGGTGTACGTCCCCGCGGGGAGCCCGCGCGTCGCCGCGGCCTCGGTGAGCCGGGCGGTGAGCCCCTCCCAGCCGCCGACGGCCCGGAGCCCGATCCCCACGAGCGGCGCGAAGCCGAAGGCGATCATGAAGAACTGCAGCACCTCATTGTAAATGGCGCTCGTGAGCCCCCCGGCGAACACGTACGCGAGGACGATCGCGGCGGAGACGAGGACGCTGACGTCGAAGCTCCACCCGAGGAGCAGATTGAAGAGCTTCCCCATCGCGTACATCGAGATCCCGGAGGAGAAGATCGTCATCGCGGCGAAGCTCAGCGCGTTGAGCGTGCGCGTCTTCTCGTCGAAGCGGAGGGCGAGGTACTCCGGCACGCTGCGAGCCCGCGAGCCGTAGTAGAACGGCATCATAAAGATCGCGACGAAGACCATCGCGGGGATCGCGCCTACCCAGTAGAAATGGCTCGTCGCCATCCCGTACTTGGCGCCAGAGGCCCCCATCCCGATCACCTCCTGCGCGCCGAGATTGGCGGAGAGGAAGGCGAGCCCGGTGACCCAGGGCGGGAGCGAGCGGCCTGACTCAAGGAACTCGGTCGCGGTGGCGGTGCGGCGCCGCAGGGCCCAGCCGATGCCGAGGACGAAGGCGAAATACAGACCCATCACGGCGTAGTCGATCGCCGTGAGTTGCGTGGCGGGGGCGAGGGGCACGAGGGCTCCGGGGGTGGGGGGCGTCCGTGGCAGACGATATCAGCCGCGCTACATTCCCGCTATGACCACCTCTCCCGTACTCTACCAACGCTGGGCGGACGTCCCGCTCGAGCCCGTCACCGACCAGATCTCCCGCAAGCTCATCACCGGGCAGCGGATGATGCTGGCGCACGTCTACCTGAAGCAGGGAGCCGTGGTGCCGAAGCATCAGCACCACAACGAACAGTTCACCTACATCCTCGAGGGAGCGCTCCGCTTCTGGATCGGGGACGACGGCGCGGAGGTGATCGATGTGCGCGCCGGCGAGGTGCTGCACATCCCGTCCAACGTGTGGCACAAGGCCGAGGCACTCGAGGACACGCTCGACGTCGATATCTTCGACCCGCCGCGCGAGGACTGGCTGAACAAAACGGACGCCTACTTCCACCAGAAGTAGCGATGGACCTCGGCCTCCGTGGACGCACCGCCTTCGTCGCGGCCTCGAGCCGGGGCCTCGGTCGGGCCATCGCTGAGGCGCTCGCCGCAGAGGGCGTACGCGTCGCGATGTGCGCGCGCACCGACGCCATCGCCACCGCCGCGGCCGAGGTCGCCGCCGCGCACGGGGTCGAGACAATCGGCCTCGTCGCCGACGTCGCGGTCCCCGCGCACGTCGACCGAGCCGTCGCAGCGGCCGAGGCGCGATTCGGCGCCATCGACATCCTCGTCACGAACGCCGGCGGGCCGCCCCCGGGCCCCTTCGAACAGCACTCCGCCGAGGCGTGGCGTGCGGCGACGGCGCTCACGCTCGACAGCGTCGTCAACCTCTGCCGCGCCGTGCTGCCCGGGATGAAAGCGCGCCGCTGGGGGCGCATCCTGAACGTCACGTCGATCGCGGTGAAGCAGCCGGTGGACGGGCTGATCCTCTCCAACAGCCTGCGCGCGGCGGTGACGGGGTTCGCGCGGACACTCGCCACCGAGGTCGCGCCGTTCGGCGTGACGGTGAACAACCTGCTACCCGGCTATACGCGCACCGAGCGGTTGGAGCAGCTCGCCGACGCCCGCGCCGCGCGCGAGGGGAGCTCCCGCGACGCCGCGACCGCCGCGTGGACGTCACAGATCCCGATGGGGCGCCTCGGCGAGCCAGCCGAGTTCGCGGCGCTGGCGGCCTTCCTCGCCTCGGAGCGCGCCGGCTACATCACCGCACAGAACGTCGCCGTGGACGGCGGCTGGATCCGCTCGCTCGTCTGAGCACCGGGCGTCACGCCGCCGCGCTCAGCCCGGGGCGAAGCACCCGATCCGCAACGGCTCCGGCCGCCGCACCGCGTCGGTGATCGACACACGGAGCCCGACGAGCCGCGTCGGCGGGATCGTCAGCAGGCGACGGTAGCCGATCGTCGTGCCGACCCCGAGCCGATGCCAGCGGCCGTCCGGCGCACGGCCGTCGACCTCGAACGCGGCGACGGTCTGTCCTCGCTCAATCGGCTCCCTCAGGTCGATGACGTCGACCATCGCCGCACGCGGGAGGTCGAGGTCCGCGCGGGCGGTCGTCGGCCCGGTCGTGCGCCAACGCATCGTACTCCCGGCCGCGACGTCCTGTGCGAAACGCGCATCGAGCCGGTCGCGCATCGCGCGCAGGCTGGCGATATCGCGCTCGTGGAGCAGCCCACGCCGGTCGGGCGGGACGTTGAGGAGGAGCTTCGAGTTCCGGCCGACGGAGGAGAAGTAGAGCGCGACGAGATCATCAGCGGAGCGGACCCGTTCGTCCTCCGCGGGATGATGGAACCAGCCCGGCCGGATGGAGACGTCGGTCTCGCCGGGCCGCCAGACCGTGCCGTCGCGATCGCCGTCCTGGAGCGAGCGCATCACCTCGTCACCGGTCATCCCGGGGACGGGGACGATCTCCGGCCGCACCGTCGACCAATTCGTGGTTCCTGCGGCCCCGCGTTCGTTCCCGATCCACCGGACGTCGGGACCCGCGTCGGAGAACATCACGGCCTCGGGCTGAAGTCGGCGCACCAGCGCCCAGGTCGCCGGCCAATCGTAGACCTGCCGCTTCCCGTTCGGCCCCTCGCCGTTCGCCCCGTCGAACCAGACCTCGTGGATGGGCCCGTATCGGGTGAGCAGCTCGGTGAGCTGCGCCTGATAGACGGCGTTGTACGCTGGGGTGTCGCCGTACGCCGGGTGGTTGCGGTCCCACGGCGAGAGGTAGAGCCCCGCGCGCAGCCCTTCGGCGCGGCAGGCGTCGACGAACTCGCGGACGAGGTCGCCACGGCCGTCACGCCACCGACTCGACGCCACCGAGTGGGTCGTGGTGGCGGTGGGCCAGAGGCAGAATCCGTCGTGGTGCTTGGCGGTCAGGACCATCGCGCGGAACCCAGCCGCGCGCGCGGTGCGCGCCCACTGCCGCGCATCGAGTGCACTCGGCGCGAAGATCGCCGGCAACTCGCGGCCATCCCCCCACTCGCGATCGGTGAAGGTGTTCACGCCGAAGTGGATGAACATCGCGAGCTCATCCTGCTGCCACCGGAGCTGCGCGGCGGTCGGCGTCGGGATCTGCCCGGCGTCGGTGTGCCATGTGGGTCTCGACGGCCCGGTCGAGTGCCGGTCGGGGGCGGCGGCGTCCCCGGCGAGGAGCCGGCGGGCCTGAAGGGCTGCGAGGAGCCCGCCCGCGACGAAGGTGCGACGGTCGATGGACATCGGTCCGCCTATTATGGTTCGGGAACGCCCTCACCATAAGGAGACCCCGATGCGTCCCTATGTCCTCGCGAGCCTGCTCGTCGCCGCGCTCGCCCTCCCCACCGCCGCGCGCGCGCAGGACGACGCGGACCGTTCCGTCGCTGACGGCGGCATCAAGGTCGCCGGCTGGAGGGGCCGGATCGACCGGCGGGCGATCACGCAGGGGAAGACGATCAACGACTCGCGCTTCGTCACCGAGGGGCGCGGCTTCCGTGCCTCGGTCGGGCCGGCGGGGATCTTCTGGAATCCGGCGAACACCGTCGCCGGGGACTACGAGGTGATGGGCACCTTCACCGAGCACAAGATGGCCGCGGCGCATCCGCACTCGTACGGTATCTTCATCGGCGGGCAGGGGCTCGAGTCAGATACCGAGTCGCTGATGTACTGCATCGTCTATGGGACCGGGAGCTACGCGATCAAGACGTTCCGCGGCGCGACGGTCTCGACGATCGTCGGCACGACGCCGCACCCCGCGATCAAGAAGGCCGATGCCACGACGGGGCAGGCGGTGAACACCGTCGGCTGGCGCGTGCGCGGTGGGCAGGCGAGCTGCGTGGTGAATGGCCAGGTGGTGCGGACACTCGAGCGCGCGCAGTTCGTGGCGGCGGACAAGCTGACGACCACGGACGGCATCTGGGGGATCCGGGCGACGCACAATGTCGAGTTCAGCGTCACGGGGCTGATGAAGCACTGACCGACCGCGGGTCCCCCGACCGCGCCGACGAGCGTCGGACCGGTCGGGGCATCCGATGGTGGAGACGGGGCGGGTCCCGGACGGGATCCGCCCCGTCGTGCGCTTGCAGACCACGCCGGCGTACGGTATAACCATATCGGCATACGGTTGTTCATCTCCCACCCCCCGGAGCGCCCCCTCGATGCGACGCCTGCCACCCGCGGCCCTCGCCCTCGCCCTCACCACCGCCACCCTCGCGTGCGGCGGCCGCGAAGAGATAGCCGACGCCGCCCACGCTGGCTCCGCTGTCGTCTTCACCGAGGCCGCCTGGCAGCCCACGCGCGAAGCCGACATCCCCGCCGACTCGATGGGCGCCTCCATCACGCGCGGGCTCTACCTCCTCCGCTTCACCCCGGAGAGCCTCCCGGCCTACGCGACCTCCAACCTGCGCTGCACGAGCTGCCACCAGGACGATGGCCTCGATCCCAAGGCGGCCCCGCTCACCGGCTCGCACGCCCGCTTCCCCAAGTACATGTCACGCTCCGGCACGGTCATCGCCCTCGCCGACCGCGTGAACTACTGCTTCACCCGCTCCCTCGCCGGCAATGCGATCCCGGTCGGCAGCCGCGAGATGACCGATATCCTCGCCTACCTCGCCTTCATCTCGAAGGACGTCCCCATCGGGACGAGGATCGCCGGCCACGACGGCCTGATCTCGATGCCCGATACCCTCGTCGGCGACATCGCCCGCGGCGAGGCGCTCTACACCGCGAAGACCTGCGTCACCTGCCACGGCGTCGACGGCGCCGGCAATGGCCCGATCCCCGCGCTCTGGGGGGCGAAGTCCTACTCCGTCGGCGCGTCGATGGCCCGCTTGGAGCGCGCGGCGAGCTTCATCATGCACAACATGCCGCAGACGGCCCCGGGCTCGCTCACCCCGCAGGAAGCCTTCGACCTCTCGGCGTACATCAACTCGCACCCGCGCCCCGACTCCCCGGGCAAGGAGAATGATTGGCCGATGGGTGGTGCGCCGGCCGACGTCCCATATGCGACCAAGGGGCACGCGGCGTTCAATCCGCCGCCGCTCCTGCCGCGCGCGAATCCGCGCGGCGCAGCGGTCCCGAACCCGCCGGTGATCGGTCGAGGCGCGCAGTGAGTCGCCGGATGCCCACCGATGCGCGTGCCACTGAGGGCTCTCCTGCCCTCTCCCGGCGCGCCCTCCTCACCGGCACCGCCGGCGCCCTCGGTGGCGCCGTGCTCGCGGGACTCCCCGGCGTCCTCGACGGGCAGGAGACCGCCCCGGCGCGACCCATCGTCCCCGACGACGCCACCAAGCTGCAGGGCGCGGCGACCTCGCCCCTCGGTGAGCGCTCGCCGTTCGTCACGGCCTCGCGCGCCCCATACGGGGAGACGGTCGGTAGCTCGTATACGCCGCTGCAGGACCTCACCGGCGTCGTTACGCCCTCCGACCTCCACTTCGAGCGGCACCACGCAGGGATCCCCGCGCTCGACCCCGAGCGGCACACGCTGACGATCCACGGCCTCGTGGAGCGGCCGCTCACCTTCTCCGTCGATGACCTCAAGCGGTTTCCGCAGACGGTCCGCACCTACTTCATCGAGTGCTCCGGCAACGGACGCGCGGCCTATCGTGAACCGAAGCCCGAGATGACGGCGCAGAAGGTCTCGGGGATGCTCTCGACCTCGGAGTGGACGGGGGTGCCGCTCGCGACCCTCTTCCGCGAGGTCGGCGCGAAGCCCGAGGCGAAGTGGTTCCTCGCCGAGGGGGGTGATGCCTGCCTGATGACGCGGTCCGTGCCGATGGCGAAGGCGTGGGACGACGCGATGGTCGTCTGGGCACAGAACGGCGAGCCGCTGCGGCCGGCCCAAGGATATCCGATCCGTCTCCTCCTCCCGGGATGGGAGGGGAACATCAACGTGAAGTGGCTGCGCCGGCTCGAGCTTGGCGCCGCCCCGTGGATGACGCGATGGGAGACGGCGAAGTACACCGATCCGCGTCCTGACCACACGGCCGATATGTTCACTTTCGCCCAGCAGGCGAAGTCGATCATCACGAGCCCGTCACAGCCGGGGCGCATCGCATCGCAGGGGTGGCACGCGGTGCACGGGCTCGCCTGGACGGGCCGCGGACGCATCACGAAGGTCGAGGTGAGCGTCGATGGCGGACGCCGCTGGCACGAGGCCGAGCTCCTCGGCGAGGTGCGCCCGAAGGCGCCGGTGCGCTTCCAGCATATGTGGGAGTGGCGCGGCGAGGCCGCGACGCTCCTCTCCCGTGCGACCGACGAGACGGGGGAGGTGCAGCCCACACGGACGGCCCTCATCGAACGCCGTGGCATCGGCACCGACTACCACTTCAACCAGATCGTGGGGTGGCAGGTCGCGCGCGACGGGGCCGTCACCTTCCACGGGGAGACCTGAGCGATGCGCCACCGCTTCTCCCTGCTCCTCCTGACCTCGCTCACCGCCTGCCGTGGTGGTGACGGCGCCGCATCGACGGCGGACGCCGGAACGCGCTATGGGATCGGCCGTCCCGCCGACGCACAGCTCGTCGCCCGACTCGACACCGACATCGACCCATCGGGCACGGCGCTCCCCGCGGGCCACGGCACGGCCGCCGAGGGCGCGGTGCTCTACGCGGCCCAGTGCGCGATGTGCCACGGCGCCGAGGGACTCGGAATGCCCCCGGCCTTCCCGCGGCTCCTCGGCCGTGGTCCGAAGGCCGAGGATTTCAACTTCGCCTCGGACCACAAGCTCCCGAAGACCATCGGGAACTACTGGCCGTACGCGACGACGCTCTTCGACTACATCCGTCGGGCGATGCCCCTGACGGCGCCCGGCTCGCTGACCGACGATCAAGTGTATGCGCTCACCGCGTACCTGCTCGCCGCCGACGGCGTGATCCCGAAGGAGACCACCCTCGATGCGGCCGCGCTCGCGGCCGTGAAGATGCCGTACACCGATCGTTTCATCTGGTCCGCCGAGGCGGGCGGCCAGGACCGCGACTGACCCTCAGCACCCACACCCATGACGACACACACGACCATCGACCCCTCCGCCAAGACGCCCTGGCTCTTCTACGGCGTCCTCTTCGGCATCCTGGGCACGCTCTCCATCATCGCCTGGGGGCCCATCGGGGTCTCCGGCACCTATCCGCGGCTCGTCGGCGAAGTGCTCACGCTGGTGGTCCCCGACTACGCGGCGGCCAACCCCTATCTGCAGAAGATGGGGCACCTCTTCGCTAAGACCGAGACGTATCTCGTCATCGGCCTCCTCCTCGGCGGCTTCTTCGGCGCCCGGCTCAACAAGGAGAAGGCACCGGCGTGCGAGATGATCCATCCCTCCGAGAAGACGACGGGCCGTCGGTACCGCGACGCCTTCATCGGCGGCTTCCTGATCGTCTTCGGCGCGCGCATCGCCGGCGGCTGCACCAGCGGCCACATCATCTCCGGCATCACGCAGCTCTCCGTGAGCGGGTTCATCTTCGCCGCTGGCGTCTTCGCGACCGGGATCCTCACCGCCAAGACCCTCAAGCGCCGCCACGTTGCGGCGGGAGCCTGACCATGACCGCGTTCTACGGCCTCCTCATCGGCGTCGCGATGGGCTTCTTCATCCAGCGCGTCCGCGCCTCCAGCCCCGCGATGATCGTCCGGAACCTCCGCCTCGAGAACCTCTCCGTCATCAAGTTCATGGCGCTCACGATGGCGGTGGGGATGGTGCTGGTCTACGCGCTCAACCTCGTGATCCCGTCGGCGCTGCACTTCGACGTGAAGCCCACCTACGTCCTCGGCGTGCTCCTCGGCGGCCTCGTCTTCGGCGTCGGCTTCGGGATCGGCGGGTACTGCCCCGGCACCTCGGTCGTCGGCATTGGCGAGGGGCGGAAGGACGCCATCGTCGCGATGCTCGGCGGCGTGGTCGGCGCGCTCGTCTTCACCCTCGTCTACACGACGCTGATCGCGCCGCTCGTGAAGGTGGCGGACCTCGGGAAGATCACGCTCGCCGACGTCACCCATCTCTCGCCCTTCGTTCTCGCCGTGATCGTCTCGGCCGTCTTCCTCGTCGCGATCAAGCTCCTCCCGACCGAGGTCGGCGCGAAGCGATGAGCACCCGCCGACCGGTGCGTCACGCCACGACGGCGCGACGCACCCCTACGCCGGAGCTCCTCGGGCTCGTCGCCGGCCGCTTCCGCGCGCTGGGCGAGCCGGCGCGGCTCGGCATCCTGCACGCCCTCGAGGATGGCCCGCTGAGCGTCACCGCCCTCGTGGCGCGCACGGGGCTGGGCCAGGCGAACCTCTCGAAGCACCTGCAGCAGCTCCACTCCGCGGGGTTCGTCTCGCGGACGCGCCGCGGGATGTTCGTCGACTACGCGCTCGCGGACGAGCGCGTGCTACACCTCTGCGAACTGATGTGCGGGCGGCTCGATGACGATCTCGCCGCCTCGCGCGCGGTGATGGCACCGCAGCGCCGCAGCGCGTAGGCGGTGCAGGTCGCGCCGCGCGCGCCTCCGCCACCGGGCCCCGCCCTCAGAGCCGGCGGAGGTACGCCAGCTTCACCCGCACCCCGCGATCCTGCGCCGCCCACGGGTCGAGCGGCGTACCGCGCGTCTCGTTGAAGACGAGAAAGAGGTCGCTCCCGGGGCGGAAGATGTACTGGAAGCGGAGGTTCGAGGAGAACGCCCGGTCGAGCCCGTTGTACTGCACCAGCGCATTGAGGAACATCTGCGTGCTGAAGGCCCACCCGGCGCGCAGCGAGACGATGTCCGACCGGAGCGCCCCACTCGGCACGTGCACCCACGACCGCTGTGCGTTGAGCGAGAGGCCGAGGTTGACCCCCACGCGGGCACCGAGGTCGACGCTCGCGGTGGTGAGGGTCCCGCCGTACACGGTGTTCCGCTCGCCGTTGATGCCGAGCCGAACGGCCCGCGCGGGGTTCGTCGAGAGGAACGCCCCCGTCACGTGATCGTCGAAGGCGCCGGCGGGGACGGCGAGCCGGTCCGCGATGTCAAAGCCGTCGTCGAGCCGCGTCGCGCCGAGGCGCCGGTACGCGGTCACGCTCGCCCCGGAGTTGAAGGTGAGGTCGATGGCGTTCGCGACTCGCCAGTCCTGCAGCCCCCCGTCGATCCGCGCGATGTAGTCGCTGAAGGTTAACCAGTTCAGCGTGCGCAGCCCGAGCACGCCGGGGCGCCAGGTGAGGCGGGTCGTGCCTCCCGTCTGCTGGATGTTCCGACGCGTGATGAAGCCGAGTTGCGCGTCAGTCTCCTCGCCGATTCGCAGATGCTGCAGGGAGACGCCGTAGACCCCGGTCTGTGCGTTCAGCGCGATGCGCTGGGCACCCCCCTCACCACCCGGCCCCGCGGTCGCGGTCCGCGCCACGAACCCCTGCACGTTCACCACCTGTGTCGGCCAGAGGCTGAAGTCGATGCCTCCGGCGCTGTTGGCGGCGCCTTCGCGACGGCGATCGGTGACCATCGCCCCCACATAGTTATTCCCACCGATGTCGCGTTTGGCGCGTGCGATGGTGAAGCGCTCCTCCGGCACCGCCGTGGTGGCGTCGGTGACCATCGAGAGCAGGCCGACGGTCTGCCCGCCGACGCGACCGGTGAGGCGTGCCCCACCCCGCACCGGGACGGGGCCGTCCTCCGCGATGCCGATACGCCGCGAGAAGAAGAGGAGGAACGGCGGCGGCCCGAAGAGCTCGCGCGCGCCGAACTCGAAGACGCCCGCGTTCTCGAGGAAGAACTCCCGCTTCTCAGGGAAGAAGAGCGAGAAGCGGCCAAGGTTCACCTGCACGTTGTCGGCCTCGACCTGCGCGAAGTCGGTGTTCACGGTGGCGTCGAGGACGAGCCCATCGCCCACCTGCGCTTTCAGCTCGCCCCCGAGCCCCTGCCGCGGCGTGCGGTCCCACCCGCCCGCGCCGCGCGTCTCATCCCCGCCGGCGAGCAGGTAGGGACGCACCTCGACGTTCCGGCGCGGCCGCGGGAGGTCCGCCAATCCGGTCAGATGGCCGGCGAGGCTCACACGCGCGAACCCGCCCCCGCTCCGCGTCCATCCCTGCCAGAGTGCTTCCTCGTTCTTCCGTCGGACCATCCGATAGATGTTGAAGCCCCAGGTGTCCACATCGCCGCGATACCGGAGCGAGCGGAAGGGGATCGCGAACTCGGCCGCCCATCCCTCAGGGGTGCGCGACGCGACGACGCGCCAGATCCCGCGCCAATCGACGTTGAATTCCCGTCCCTCGTCCGTGATGAGCGCGTCGAACTCCGCGCCGTTGGGATTCGTCGCGAAGACCATCGCGTTGCGATGGTCGTGCATCCCGTCGATCAACAGCGCCACGCCATCGTCGCCGCCGAAGACGGGGCTGCCGTCGAAATTCGTCTCGAGTACGCGATCCCGCTCGCGGATGCGCGCCACGACCGAGGCAGGGTCGGTGTCGTGCGCCTCGACCGCCACGTAGAGCGTCGTCGCATCGTACACGACCCGCACGATGGTCCGCTCGGTGGCGGGGACGCCCTCGAGGGGTTCCCGCTGCCGGAGGTCGTCCATCGGCACCGCGCCCTGCCAGGCCGCATCGTCGAGCCGGCCGTCGAGCCGTGGTGCGGGCGTGGCAAGCCCGAGACGCTGCGCCGCGAGCGCGGCGGGCGCCCCCGTCTGCGCGGCCAGCGTCGGCGCGCCGAGCGCGAGCGCGCCGACGAGGACGGAGGCGATCAGACCGGTCGAGGACGCGCCGCGCCTACGGATTCCTGACGACACCCGTGATGCCCTCACGCGAGCGTCCGCAGGATCAGTGAGCAGCAGGTGACCGCGCCCTCCGCCTTGGCTAGTTCGCTCGCATCGACGAGCTGCATCGCATAGCCGTGGTCCTCGAGACGGGACCGCGTCCGCGGATACGCCTCGTCGTACAGGAGTCCGGTCCCGATCCGCAGGATGTTCGCCCCCATCGGCTCATCGGGGTGGACCGCGATCGTGCGCAGCGGCGCGAACGCTGCTGGGTCGACCCACGCCGGATTACACAGCACCGTCGCCTCGTCGAGGGCGGTGGCCGCCGACTTGAGATGCAGGCAGCCGGTGACCGTCACACCCTCCACCAGATATCCGTACGGCGCGAGGAGCTCCTCCAGCTGCGCGATCCCCTCGGCGTTCGTCCGCCCGGTGCGGCCCACGAACACACGCCGGCCGACTACGAACACATCCCCGCCATCGAGGGTCGCGGGGTCGCTGATGCGCGCGATCGGCCGGAGCCCGGCGAGCGCCGCCTCGACCGCCGGCACCTCCCCACGCCGTGAGGCGGCCCCCGGACGCGTGAGGATGGCAATCTCATCGAAGACCACGGCCGTATCCTCGATGAAGACCGAGTCAGGGTAGCTCGGCGCCGAGTCGACGCGCCGCACCGTGCATCCGAGGGCGGCGAGGAGCCGCTCGTAGCCGGCGTGCTGGATGCGTGCGCGCGCCACGTCGATCGGCGTCCGCGCGAGATGCGTGAGCTCGCAGTCCACCATCGACGGGGCGACGTCACGCGTGAGGGCGAGGAACGGGGTGGGCATCCGCTCCATTCTAACCGCATATTCCCGAGACGATGCCTATCGCGCCCCGCCGTTTCGGCGTCTGGAAGGCCACCGCCCTCGTCGTCGGGAACATCATCGGGGCCGGCATCTTCATGCTCCCGCGCGACCTCGCGCCCGCCGGCTGGACCGCCGGCGGCGCCTGGCTCCTCGCCGTGGTCGGTGCGCTCGGCGTGGCGTGGGTCTTCGCCCGCCTCTTCGCTGCCTTCCCCACCGCCGGCGGGGTGCACGGGATCCTCACGCTCGGCGTCGGCCCGCGAGCGGCGTTCGTCGGCAGCTGGGGGTATCTCGTCTCCGTCTGGGCCGCGAACGCCACCCTCGCGATCTCGGGCGTCGAGTACCTCGCGCGCGTCGTGCCGCTCCCCGTCGCGATGCCGTGGCTCCGACCGAGCCTCGCGCTCGGTGCGCTCGGCGCGCTGCTCCTCGCGAACCTCCGCGGACGGGGTGGCGACGTGCAGCTCGTGTCGACCGTGGTGAAGCTCCTCCCCCTCGTCGCGGTGCTCCTCCTCGCCGCGCGACTACTCGGTCGCGAGGGCGCCGCGGCGCTGACGGCGACCGCCCCCGCCCCGTTCACGACCGCCGCACTCCTTCCGGCGATGAGTCTCACGCTTTACGCGATGCTCGGCATCGAGAGCGCGGCGATTCCGGCGGACCTCGTCGAGGACGCCCCGCGCGTCGTCCCGCGCGCCACGATGCTCGGCACCGCGCTCAGTGGCGTCATCGGACTCCTCGTCACCTGCGGCGTGACGCTGCTGCTGCCGGGCGCCGCCACCTCCGATGCCCCGCTCGCCGACTTTGTCGCTTGGCAGTCGGTCCCCGTCGCGGGCCTCGCCGTCGCGCTCTGCGCGATCGTGAGCTGCTTCGGTTGCCTGAACGGCTATCTGCTGGTCGGTGCGGAGCTCACCGCCGCGATGGCCGACGACGGCGACCTCCCCACCAGTCTCGGTCGACGCAACGACGTCGGCGTCGCCCCGGTCCCGCTCTGGCTCGGGGCTGGTGTCACCACGCTCCTGATCCTCGCGGCATACACCGCGACCTCGGCCTTCCGGTTCGCCGCGCTCGTCACCACCGCGACGAACCTCGTGCTGTACCTGCTCGCCCTCGCCACCGCCGCGCGGTTCCTCCTCGATGGGCGTCTCCCGCGCACGATCGGTCTGGGTGCGGCCTGCGTCGGCGGGATGGTGTTCGCGCTCTTCGCGCTGCTCGGCGCCGGGGCCGAGGCGTTGGTCTGGGGGGCGGCGCTCGTCGCCGCCGGGATCCCGCTTGGGCTCGTCGCACGGCGTGCCGCGCACCCGGCCCGCGCGAACTGATGCGTCACCCGCGCCACGTTTTCCAATCGACCACGCCGTGAGCCACCACCAGGTCCTCATCGTCGGTAGCGGATTCGCCGGCATCGGGATGGCGATCCGCCTCCGTGAGACCGGCACCGAGGACGTCGTGCTCCTCGAGCGCGCCGCCACCCTCGGTGGCACCTGGCAGGCGAACCGCTATCCGGGCTGTGCCTGCGACGTGGAGTCGGTGCTGTACTCGTTCTCCTTCGCGCCGAACCCGGGATGGACCCGCACCTTCGCGACGCAACCGGAGGTCGAGGCGCATCTGCGCTCGCTCGCCGACGCGCACGGAATCACGGAGCGGATCCGCTTCGGCGAGGAGGTCCGCTCCGCCCGGTGGGACGCAGTGCACGCCCGGTGGGAGGTGGTGACCTCGACCGCGACCGGCGTCTGCACCTGGACCGCCGACACGCTCATCCTCGCGACGGGGGCATTGAGCGATCCGATCCGTCCCGACATTCCCGGCCTCGAGTCGTTCGGTGGTCCGATGTTTCACACCGCCGAGTGGGATGCCACCGTGCCGCTCGACGGACGCCGCGTGGGCATCATCGGCACCGGCGCCTCCGCCATCCAGGTGATCCCCGCGATCCAGCCACGGGTGGCGCAGCTGGTGGTGGCGCAGCGGACGCCCCCGTGGGTGATGCCGCGGAGGGACCGGGCGATCCCCGAGCGAACGCGCCAGCGCTACGCGGTGAGGCCGTGGACGCAACGACTCGCGCGCCTCGCGCAGTACCTCCGTCACGAGGTGCTCTTCCTGCCGTTCCGCCACGCCGCGTTGCGACGGGTCGCGGAGGCGGTGATCGGTCTGCATTTACGGTCGCAGGTGCGCGATCCGGCGCTCCGCGCGCGCCTCCGACCCCGGTATGGCATCGGGTGCAAGCGCCTCTTGCTCTCCGATGACTTCTACCCCGCGATGACGCGGTCGAACGTCACGCTCGAGACGACGGCCATCCGTCGGATTGTTCCGGATGGCATCGAGACCGTGGAGGGGACGCACCACCGACTCGACGTCCTGCTCCTCGCGACGGGATTCCGTCCGACGGATCCCCCGCTAGCACCGGCGGTGGTCGGTGCCGCGGGGCGTTCGCTCGCTGAGGTCTGGGCCGGGAGTCCTCGAGCCCATCTCGGCTGCTCGGTCGCCGGCTTCCCGAATCTCTTCCTGCTCAACGGCCCCAACACGGGACTCGGCCATTCGTCGGTGCTCCTGATGTTCGAAGCCCAGTTCGCACAGATCCTCGGCGTCCTCGCCGTGCGTCGGGCGCGCGGCGCCCGGAGTGTCGCGCCGACCGAGGCCGCGCAGGCGCGCTATGTGCGGTGGCTCGACGCGGCGCACCGTACCACCGTCTGGCAGTCTGGCGGCTGTGCGAGCTGGTACCTCGACCGGACGGGGCGGAACAGCACCCTGTGGCCCTACGGGGTGGGTCGGTATCGCCGACTGCTCGGACGGGTCCGCCCGGAGGAGTACGCGTTCGACGCCTGATCACCCGCGATGGCGAGGCCGACCCGCGCTCGCTCCGTCGTCACCTCCCGCCCTCCGTCACGTCTCTACTTGAACGTCCCGATCGGCATCGCCGTACATCTCGCGTCACCTCTTCCTGCCTGGAGTCGTTGATGTCCCGTTCCGCCCGCCACGCCCGTCGCGCCGTCCTCGCCGCCATCGGCCTCGTCCTCCTCGCCGTGCAGCCTGGGCTCATCTCCGCGCAGGGGACGAACCGATACGGCAACCCGGCGCGGGTGCGTCCGGCGCCGACCGCGTCGGGGATCTCGGTCCGCGACCTGCAGATCCGGCTCTATCAGTTCGCCGACGACTCGATGCAGGGGCGGCAGGTCGGCCGCGTCGGCAACAAGAAGGGGACCGACTATATCGCCGCGGAGCTCCGGCGCTTCGGTGTCATCCCCGCGGGGGATGACGGCACCTACTTCCAGGTGCTGCCGTACCATCTGCGCCGCTTCACGCCGAGTTCGCGCGTCACCGTGAACGGCACGCCGTTGGCGTGGAACACGGAGGTCGTCGCGGTCCCGGGCGCGCGCGCACCGCGGCCGATCGCCGACGCCACCGTCATCTTCGGCGGCACGCAGGGGGACACCACTACGCAGATCCCCGCCGCCGCCGCGGCCGGGAAGTTCGTGGTGCTCCTCCCCGCGCCGGGGCGCCGGACCGGCGCCGCCGGCCTCGCCTTCGGTGGGCGCGCAGGTCCGGCCGCGCCGAGCCGCTTCGACGCCGCGGCCGCGCTCGCCGTCATCGACCTCGACGACCTCTCGCCCGCGCAGCGCGTCGCACTCAACGAGCCGACCGTCGCGACGATCACCCCGGCGCCGCGCACCGCGCCGGTGGCGGCCGGTGCGTCGGTTGATTCCCTCGCCCTGCTCAAGCAGCAACTCAGCCAGCTCCAGCCGCAGGCGCAGCTCCGGGTCACCCGCGCTGCGGCTGCCGCGCTCTTCTCACGGACGAGTTTCGAAGGGGTGGCGCCCGGCACCACGGGGGGCACGGTGAACGCCTCGCTCGACTTCGTCGAGCTCCCCTCCGCCTATGGCCGCAACGTCGTGGGGATCATCCCCGGCAGCGACCCCGCCCTCGCGACGCAGTACGTCGCCATCGGCGCACATAACGACCACGTCGGCTTCACCACGCCCGTCGACAAGGACTCGCTCAAGGCCTTCAACGACCTGCGGATGCGGTGGATGCTCGAGAACGGGATGAAGCAGCCCACGATCGAGGTGCTCGCGCAGTTCCGCGTGAATATGGACAGCATCCGGCGTCGCGTCCCCACCCCGCGGCTCGACTCGATCAACAACGGCGCCGACGATGACGGCTCTGGGTCGATGGCGGTCCTCGAGATCGCGGAGGCGATCGCCGCGATGCCGGTGAAGCCGAAGCGCTCGACCCTCTTCATCTGGCATACTGGCGAGGAGGGCGGGCTCGTCGGCTCGGCGTTCTTCACGCGCAACCCGACCGTTCCGCTCGACTCCGTCGTCGCGCAGATCAACATCGATATGATCGGGCGCGGGCGCGCCGAAGACCTGCCGGGCGGCGGCGACGACTTCGTCGGGGTGATCGGCTCCTTCTTCGACTCCCGCGACCTCGGGGAGCAGGTGCGGACGACGAATGCGAAGCAGGCGCGCCCGCTCGCGCTCGACTACAAGTTCGACGATCCGATCAGCTGGGCCGGGTACAACAACCTCTACGGGCGCAGCGACCACTTCAATTACGCGCGCCAGGGCGTGCCGATCGCCTTCTTCTTCACCGGGCTGCACGGCGACTACCATCAGCGCAGTGACGAGCCGGAGTTCATCGACTATCCGCACTATGCGCGGATCACGTCGATGCTGAAGGACCTGACGGTGGATGTGGGGAACGGGCCGCGGCCGCGGCTCAACGGGACGAAGCCGGCGCGTCCTCGTCCGGTCCCCTGACCGACGCCCCCCGCGCCACGACCTCCGACGCGAACTCGGTCAGCGCCTCACCCGAGGGCGCGGACCTCACTCGGCGTCAGGTGTCGCCACGCCCCCTTGGGGAGGTCGCCGAGCGCCAACGCGCCGACGGCGACGCGAATCAACCGCTTCACCTCGAGCCCTTCGACCGCCAACAACCGCCGGATCTGCCGGTTCCGCCCCTCATCGAGCACGAGCTCGAGCCAGTGGCTGCTGCGTGACCCGGTCCGGAGGAGGTCGATCCGCTTAGCGGTGAGCCGCTCCCCCGTCGCGAGCTCATCGACCCCGGCGCGCAGGCGCGCGAGCACCGCGTCGTCCGGGAGCCCCGCGACCTGCACGTGATACGTCTTATCGACGTGTGCGGCCGGGTCGGTGAGCCGTGCCGCCCAGCGGGTGTCGTTGGTGAGGAGGAGAAGCCCTTCGCTCGCCTTGTCGAGGCGCCCCACCGGGGCCACGAACGGCAGCGTCGGGTCGTCGACACAATCGTAGACCGTCACGCGGGCCTGCGGATCGTCCCGCGTGGTGACGAGACCTCGCGGTTTGTTCAGCACGAGATACACGCTGGCGGCCCGGTCGACCGTGACGCCATCGACGGAGATCGCAGCGGTCTCGGGATGGACGCGGCGGAGCGGGTCGGTCACCACCTGCCCCCCGACCCGGACGCGCCCTGCACGGATCAACCGCTCCCCCTCGGCGCGCGAACAGCGACCGAGCTTCGAGAGCGCACGTGCCAACCCGACGGTCCCCGAGAGCGTGTTCACGCTCGTAAGTTATCGGTATGCCGAACCTCCGCTCGCTGACGCGCCGCGTCGCCCCCGCCCTCATCGCCGTCCTCCTGCCCGCCCTCGCCGGTGCGCAGCGCACCCGGCCAACCCCCGCCGCCGCGCCCGCCCTGCCGGCGTACGACCCCACGATCTACACCTCCCCGACGGCGACCGACCGCGCGCTGAAGGCCCTCCGGTGGCGGAGCGTCGGCCCGTATCGCGGCGGCCGCGTCGATGCGGTGGTCGGCGACCTGCGGAAGCCCTTCCTCTTCTACATGGGCGCGGTGAACGGCGGCGTCTGGCGCACCCAGAACGGCGGCATCACGTGGGAGAACCTCACCGACGGGAAGTCCGATCTGTCGTCGGTCGGCGCGATCACCGTGGCCCCGAGCGACCCGAACGTCCTCTACGTCGGCAGTGGCGAGTCGCAGCTCCGCGAAGACCTCACCTTCGGCACCGGGATGTACCGCTCCACCGACGCCGGGGCGACCTGGGCGTCGCTCGGGCTCGCCGAGACGCACCAGATCACCGACATCATCGTCGATCCACGCGATGCGGACCGCGTCTACGTCTCTGCTATCGGTCACGCCTTCGGGCCGAATCCCGAGCGCGGCATCTTCCGCACGCTCGACGGCGGGAAGAGCTGGAAGAAGGTGCTCTTCATCGATGACTCCACCGGGGTGAACGACCTCACCATCGACCCGTCGAACCCGCGCGTCCTTTACGCCTCCACCTACAAGTTCCAGCGGACCCCATGGTCGATGCTCGCTGGCGGCGGCCGCAGCGGGATCTGGAAGACCACCGACGGCGGCGACACCTGGACCGAGCTCACCCGGATGCCGGGCATCCCGAAGCGCCCGCTCGGCAAGATCGGCCTCGACGTGTCGCGCGCGAACCCGAATCGCCTCTACGCGAACATCGAGGCGCCCGACTCCTCGGGCGGCTTCTTCCGCTCCGATGACGCCGGTACCACCTGGACGCGGATGAATGACGACCCGCGGATGTGGGTGCGGAGCTGGTACTACTCCGCCGTCACCGCCGATCCCGCGGACGAGAACACCGTCTACGTGATGAACCTGAGCGTCCTAAAGTCGATCGATGGCGGGAAGACCTTCACCGAACTCGATGCGCCCCACGGCGACCAGCATCTCCTCTGGATCGACCCGGCGGACCCGTCGCGGATGATCCTCGGGAACGACGGCGGCGCGACGATCTCCTTCGACCGCGGCGTCACCTGGTCGAGCCAGCACACGCAGCCGACGGCACAGTTCTACCACGTGAACGCGGACGACCAGTTCCCGTACCGCATCTACGGCGCGCAGCAGGACAACTCGGCGATCTCCGTCGCCTCGCGCGGTGAAGAGGGCGGGATCGGCCTCCGCGACTACTTCTCCGTCGCCGGGTGTGAGAACGCGACGATCGCCTTCGATCCGCGCGACCCGAACGTCACCTATGGCGGATGCTACCTCGGCCAGCTCTCACGCTACGACCGGCGCAGCCGACAGGAGCGCGACATCTCCGTCACCGAGATCAACTGGGACGGCTGGGCGGCCAAGGACGTGCGCGAGCGGTTCCAGTGGACCTTCCCCGTGCTCGTCTCGCGGCACGACCCGCGCACCCTCTACGTGACCTCGCAGCACGTCTGGCGCTCCCGCACCGAGGGGGCAAGCTGGGAGCGGATCAGCCCCGACCTGACGAAGGCGGACCCGATGACGCTCGAGCGCACCGGGGGGCCGATCCACGGGGAGATGACCGGCGCCGAGTGGTATGCGACGATCTACGCCTTCGCCGAGTCGCCGCGGACGCCGCAGGTGCTCTGGGCTGGATCGGACGACGGGCGGATCCACGTCTCGCGCGATGGCGGGACGACGTGGCAGGATGTCACGCCCCCCGCGTACGGGGCCTTCACACGCACCGCGCACATCGACCCGTCGCCCTTCGATCCGGCGACCGTCTATGTGGCTGCGAATCGCTACCAGCAGGACGACTTCGCCCCGTATCTCTGGAAGAGCAGCGACTACGGCCGCACCTGGACCCGGATCGTGAACGGCATCCCGCGCACGGCGTATACGCGCGTGGTGCGGGAGGACCCGATGCGTCGCGGGCTGCTGTACGCGGGCACGGAGCTCGGCGTCTGGGTGTCGTTCGATGACGGCGCCGCGTGGCAGCCGTTGCAGCTCAACCTCCCGCGGGTGAGCGTCCGCGACCTCAAGGTCCACGGGAACGATCTCATCGCCGCGACGCACGGCCGCGCCTTCTGGGTCCTCGACGACCTCTCGCCGCTCCGGCAGCTCGCCGACAGTGTGACGCGCCGCGCGGCGCACCTCTTCCAGCCGGCGCGCGCGATTCTCTGGGAGGGCGCACGCGGTGGGGATGGCACGGGAGAGAACCCACCCTCGGGCGCGCTCATCGATTTCTGGCTCCGCGAGGTCCCGACCAGCCCGGTCACACTCGAGATCTTTGACGCGCAGGGGGAGCGGCTCCGCCGCTTCACCTCCGCCGACTCCGCGGAGGTCGACGACGCGCTCGCCTTCGCGCCGGCGGATTCAATCGTGCCGACGCGCCGCGGGAGCAATCGCTTCGTCTGGAACCTCCGCCTCCCGGGGATCCGGAAGCTGCCGAACACGGTGATCGATTACGGGACGACGCGTGGCCCCGTCGTCCCGCCGGGCACCTACACCGTGCGACTCACCGTCGGCCGCGACACGCTCGCCCGGACCGTCCAGGTGGTCGCGGATCCGCGGGTCACCTCAAGCACCGCCGATCTCGTCGCGCAGTATCAGGCCGCACGACGCGCCGTGGACCGCGTGAACGATGTGGTCGATGCCGTGAAGCGCGTGGAGGACCTGCAGCGGCAGATGGACGACCGGATCGGACGCCTCGACGGCGGACCGGCGGTCGATTCGGCCAAGGCGGTGCGGGCGCGCCTCGAGTCGGTGCGCGAGGAGCTATACGAGGTGGGATGCCACGTCGACCAGTGCACCCTCGATATGCCGACGAAGCTCTACAACAAGCTCATCACGCTGAACATGCAGGTGCAGTCGGGGGCGTACGCCCCGACGCGACAGCACGGCGAGATCTACGACACGCTCAACGGGCAGTTCGAGCGCCAACTCGAGCGGCTACGACAGGTGGAGGGAGAGGGCCTCGAGCGGCTGAACGGCCAACTCCGGGAGCGCGGGCTGCCGGCGGTGCACGTGCCGGCGCCGAAGCCGATTGCATGAATGCTGAAAGCTGGAGGCTGAAGGCTGAAGGCTGGAAGCTGCTTTCAGCACTCAGCTTTCAGCTTTGAGCTTTCAGCCTTCAGTCTTCAGCCTTCAGCGCCCTTTGAACGCCCCCTCCACCTCCCCCGCCACCGCATCGACCGGCGTGATCCGGTAGAGGCGGGTGAGGGTGCCGCCGGCGGTCAGCCGCCAGCGTTCCGCGCCGGTCGATGAGACTTCGATCGCCGTGATCGGTCCCGTCGACCCGTTCTGACCCTGCAGCATCCCGAAGAGCATCAGGGTCCGCCCTTCGTCGGTGCGGCGCGCCGAGCCGACGAGGGCGGCATAGATGTCGGGCGCGGGTCGGTGCTGCCAGACCCGCGTCGCTCGGCGGGCGATGGTATCGATCCCGAATTCGATCGCCCTCGAGTACGGCACGCCCGGCCGCTCCCACCCGTTGTCGAAGATCAGGACCCGACCGGGTGTCGGCTCCGTCACGTAGTGCTGCCCGAGGAAGACATCCGCCGAATCGATGGCGAGCGTCCCCGTGGGTCCGCCGAGGCGCCACTCGATCCGCGAGAAGTCGGGGGCAATCGAGATCACGTGGTCCGCATTCCGCAACGACATCAGCACGTTGCCTCGCGGGCCATAGCTGATCGCATTGCCGTGCAGCCAGTTGCCCGGCACCGAGCGCGAGCCGCGCAAGGTGTTCCAGTCGAGCTCCGTGAACGCGCTCCAACGCTTCGTCACGGCGCCGGTCTCCGGGACCCACTCCCAGAGCGCTTCGCCGACGATCGAATCCGCGCCGACCAATCGCGTCTCGTTCGCGATGAAGAGCAGGGTCTGCTGCGGGGTCGCGATCACGTCGTGATGGATGCGACCGTACGCCGTCGGCGCGCCGGTCGCGGGATGCGGGAGCGTCCGCACCGTGCTGCCGTCGATCCGCATCTCCACCAGTCCCTTCAGCGGGTCGAGCAGGACGTACGTGCCCGACGCCCGTCGTGTCGCGCCGAAGAGCGAGCCGACCACGGGCAGATGCCCGACGATCTCCCCGTCCTCAACCATCAGGAGTCCACCAAGCCCCCCGCTCGCGCCGACGATCTCAATGAGCTGCACCGGGTGGCTCGGCGTCCCGGTCGCGGTGAAGGTCGCGGCGAAGAGCGCCGACGGCATCGCCGGCATCGTGAAGGTCGTCCGCCGCACGGGCGCCGACGCACTCCCCTCGGCGACCGCCTCCAGCGTGTACGTCCGACGCTGCCGCAGCCGCGGGACGAGAAACCGATGCTCGGCGAGCACGCTGTCGCTCACGAGCGTCAGCACCTTGGTCCCCTCAGCGCCCCAGGTGACGCGCGCCGGCGCCGGGCGGGAGAGCCGCACCGTCACGACGCGCGCGAGCGCGTTCGCGACGGTGGTATCGATCCGGATGGCCTCGACCGTCGGCGCATCCGAGGCTGGCGAAGTCAGCGCGTCACAGGCGGCGAGGAGAAGCGTGAGCGCGCAAAGCCACCATTGCCGCATCAGAACACCCCCGGGATGAGCCACCAGGTGCGGGCGCGATACTCGGCCCATCCGGCGTGCCGGGCGAGCGACGCCTCCTTCATCACCATATTCACCGCGAAGACCCCGCCCCAGACCCAGAGCAGGACGAGCGCGGGGATCCAGTGCCACGCGACGAGCGCGAAACTGCCGTAGATCATCATCTCGCCAAGGTAGTTCGGGTGCCGGATGTATCGGTAGACACCATCCGTGATGAGTCCCGAGCGGAGCCGCAGCGTGAAGAACTTCTGGGCGTCCGCGACCACCATCAGCACGCTCCCGAGGAGACAGAGCAGCACGCATCCCGCGAGCCACGCACTTGCGGGGAAGGGATAGCGCGGGACCACGCGATGCGAGATCAGGAGCCACCCCGCAAGCCAGTAGGGGCCGAGGACGAGGGCGAAGGCCGCGAGCCCGCCGCCGATCGTGACGGGGACGCGCCAGCGCGGGTCGGGGAAGGCGAAGTCCTTGAGCAGCCAGACGAGCCCATAGCCGCCGTGCAGGGCCAGATAGGTCCAGGCCGCCGGTGTCGGCGCGCCATAGTGCCACATCAGCAGGGCGAGGACGGGCAGCGTCCCTCCCTTCTGGAGATTGATGACCGTCGAGAGCCGCCACGGGCGGGGACCGCCACCGAGATCCTCGGAGCAGTACCGGGTGACGCGCTGCAGCGTCGCAGCCCAGCGGGGCACCGCCGCGGTCATAGGAGCGCGGCGGCCACCACCGTCAGCAGGAGCACGCCCAGGATGATCACGAGGAGGCGGATGCCCGCATAGAGCTTCGCGACATCGGCGAACTTCGCTTGATTGATGCGGCCGAGGATGAGGAGCTGGTCCGCGAGCTCGGCGTTGATGCTGTCCTGCCGCATCTCATCCCAAAGGCGCCGAAGGGTCGCCCCCTCACGCGGAGCGACGTCGCCGTAGAAGAGGACACGCGCCGAGGCACCCGGTGCCACCGTGGTCGGCAGGCTCTCTGGCGCAGGCGGCGGCGCGAGCCGCGGACGCAGCACCGAGATGGCATGCCAGAGATGGTAGAACGTCAGGACCACATACGCGGTGAGCTCCGCCTGCACGAGGCGACCCCAAAGGCCGGAGCGTGGCAGGACGCCTGGGCCGGCCTGCACCGCGACGAAGAGCAGGACCCCGTTCAGGACGCTGATGATCACGAGCGCGAACCGTACCTTCTTGTCGGCGAGCTCGATGAGATCCTGCGCCTGCCGGATGGAATCGTTCATCACGCGATAGCGCTGGGACGGCTCGAGCAGCCCACGCTCCGCCTCCAGCCGCCGGCGGTCCTTCTCGCGGCGCTTCAGCTCTTCGGCATCGTCCGTCGGGACGGGCGGCGTCACGGGGTCCATTGCCGGGAAAGCTACCGGCGCCGGCGTGGTCCGCCAGCCGCCGCCGGACGCTCGCTCAGCGCGCCCGGCGGAACGTCAGGCCGAGGACCACCTGCCGCGGCAGCCCGGGCTCGTAGGCGAGCGGCGCGCCGGCGGCATAGTCCGGATTGATGAAGGCGCTGCCGATGAAGCGGCGATCGGTGAGGTTCTCGACGGCGAGGGTCGCGCGCGCACTGATCCCGCCGGCGAGGACGCGCTCACCCGCGAGGGCGGCACGATAGACCGTGAACCCGGCGACCGGCACGAGATTCCGATCGTCAGCGACGTGATCACCCAGATGCTGCGCGCCCATCTCGACGCCGAGCCAGGGGAGTGCGGGCGGTCGCCAGACGATCGCGGCATTGACGACGCGCCCGGGTAGCCCCGCCACCGCATTCCCATCGAGGACCACGCGCCCGCCGGGCGCGCCGAGGTAGGTCGAGTCCACGCGATAGCGATCGTAGACGTTGCGCGAGAAGGTGCCGGAGAATCGGGCCGAGATCCCCGCAGCGAGATCGGCGTCGATCGCGAGCTCGACCCCACGACGCGTGACCTGCCCGGCGGTGAGATAGAAGCGTCCGCCATTGTACGGCACCGGCTCACCGCGGACCTGTGTGTGGTACAGCGCCGCATCGAGGCTGAGCCCGCGCAACGGCCCGTCACCCACCGCGACATACCGCCGCATCCCTGCCTCGACCGTGCGCGAGAGGATCGGATCGAGCAGGGGGTTCAATGCCGTGACGGGCGTCGGGAGCCCGACGCCGGGGGGATCGGTCTCGTTCCCCGCCGGCGCCTCGATGCCACGCCCGTAGCTCGCGTAGACGGTGCCGCCCCCGACGCGCCAGGAGAGTCCCGCCCGCGGCGTCACCTGCGTGAAGCGGCGGCGATCGTCGAGCGTGGGCGCGATGAAATCCCGGTAGAAATACCCGATGTCGTCGTACCGGGCGCCGAGCAGCAGCGTGACGTGCTCCCCGAGCCCGACCTCGTCCTGCACGAAGAGTCCGGCGTTCTGTGCGCCCTCCCCCTTGTTGGTGGTGAGGGTGGTGCCGCGCGTCGCGCCGGGACCGAGCGTGTAGAACTGGATCGCGCCGTCCTGGTAGGCGAAGTCCCCGCCGACGCGGAGGCGGTGCGTCACCCCACCGCGCTCGACACGGCCGCCCCACGAGAGGCTGCCGCCGGTGTGCACCCGGGTGAAGTCGCGGAACGTATTCCGCTCCGACCGCTGGAGCACCTTCGGATTGACGAACAACATCGCGCTCACATCCTGCGTCGTACCGATCGGCTGGTCGAGCGTCAGGCCGAGGCGCATCAGCCGGTTGTACCGACGCTCGTCGCGCGCGGCGTAGGTCGCGTTCGCCTGCGCGGGATCCACCTCGGTCTGCGCTGGCGTGAGCGGTCCGGGGATCCGGAACAGATTGCCCGCCGCCGCCACCTGCACCCCGAGCCGTCCCCCGCGCGGGAGCGGCGCCATCGCGCCACCGACCATCTGCGTCCGCGACGCATCCGAGTGCTCGCGCCATCCCGCGAAGGTCGTCCGGGTGAGCGCGCCCCACACCTTGCCGTCACCGAGCGCGAGGCCCCCGCGGACGACCGCCCGCTGCAGCCCGAAGCCACCACGCTGCATCGTGACCTCGCTGAACCGACGATCGAAGGTCGGCATCGAACTCAAGCTGACGATGCCTCCGGCGGCGTTCCCGTACGCCGCGCTCCCGTTGGAGCGGAGCACCTCGATCCGCTCGATCGTGGCGAGGTCGATCTGGTCGAAGGCCGTCCGTCCGTCGGGTTCGGTCTCGGGAATGCCGTCGAGGAGGACGCGGATGCCGCGTGACGTGCCGGCATTCGAGCGGTCCCCCGCGCCGCGGGCCCCGAACCCCCGGATGGTGAGGCGGATGTCGTGCGTCCCATACCGGCTGAGCGCCACGACACCGGGCACGTTGGCGAGCGCCTGATCGAGGCCGAACCCGGAGCGGCCCGCCCATCGGTCGACGCTCACCACGCTGACAGCGAATGGCACGCGGGTCAGGCTCTGCGGCTCGCGCGAGGCGGTCACCACCACCGTCTCGAGCCGACGGGAGGTATCGGGGGCGGCCGTTTGAGCGCCGACCGCGAGGGCCGGGACGAGGATCAGCGCGACCGCGAGGCCGCGGACGGATGAGCGAAGGGGGGAGGGCATGCGCACGGGGAATCTAACGGCGCCTACGCCCCACCATCCCCCGACGTTGAGCCGCCCGTCGGTGACGTCGATCCACCCACCGCGCCGCGGCAGCGCCGGCGCGATATGTTCTGCCTGACCCGCTCGCTCACCTCGACACGGATCCTCCGATGCGAACTCGCCACCTCGCCGCGCTCTCGCTGCTCGTCACCGCCGCCTGCGCCCCCGGCGCACGCGTCGCCCCCGCCCCGACCGCCGACGCCCCGTACGACGTCGTGATCGAGAACGGCCGCATCGTCGACGGCACCGGCGCCGCGTGGTATCACGGCGACCTCGCCATCCGCGGAGACCGCATCGCGGCGATCGGCCCGCGCGGCGCGTTCCGCACCGCGACCGTCCGCCAGCGCGTCGACGCCGCCGGCCTCGTGGTCGCCCCGGGATTCATCGACATCCAGGCGCACAGCATCGCGCACTATATGGGCGGCGATGGTCGCGCCCTCTCAATGGTGACGCAGGGGATCACGACCGCGATCCACGGCGAAGGCAGCTCGCTCGGCCCCGTCAACGAGCACATCCTCGCCGCCGAGACCGATACGGCGACACGGCGCATCCTCGAGCGCTTCCGCGGCCCGCACGGCTTCAGCGCCTGGCTTGAGTATATGGTCGGACGCGGCGCGGCGCAGAACGTCGGGTCGTTCGTCGGCGACGGGACGCTCCGCGTCTACGCCAAGGGGGAGGAGGCCGGCCCGCTCTCCCCCGCCGAGCGCGACACCGCCCGCGCCGCGATGGCCCGCGCGATGGAGGATGGCGCCTTCGGCCTCGCGAGCGCGCTGATCTATCCGCCGAACACCTATGCCACGACCGAGGAACTCGCCGACGCGGCCCGCGCGATGGCACCCTACGGCGGCGTCTACATCACGCACATACGGAGCGAGGGCGACAAGTTCCTCGAGGCGATCGACGAGGCACTGCGGATTGGACGCGAGGGAGGCGTCCCGGTCGAGATCTTCCACCTGAAGGCGAGCGGCCCGCGCAACTGGCCCAAGATGCCGCTGGCCATCGCGAAGATCGATTCCGCGCGCGCGGCGGGGCAGGACGTGCAGGCGAACATGTACCTCTATCCGGCGGGCGGGAACTCCTTCGCGAGCTGCATCCCGCCCAAGTACGCCGCCGGCGGACGCCTCCTCGAGAACCTGCGGAACCCGGCGCTGCGCGCGACGATGGTCGCGGAGATGCACGCGATGGACGCGGGCTACGAGAACCTGTGCGAGATCGCCACGCCGGCGAACGTGATGGTGACCGGCTTCACGAAGCCACACCTCCTCCGCTTCGAGGGGAAGCGCCTCGCCGAGATCAGCGCCGCCCTCGGCAAGGACTGGGCGGAGACGATCATCGATCTCAACGTCGAGGAGGAGCTCGGGCTCGGCGAGATCCTCTTCCTGATGAGCGAGGAGAATATGCGGCTGCAGCTCCGGCAGCCGTGGATGAAGTTCGGGACGGATGCTGGCTCGCAGGACCCGTCGACCGCACGCGGGATGACCCACCCGCGCGCCTACGGGAACTTCCCGCGGATCTTCGCCCGCTACGTGCGCGAGCAGCAGGTGCTCACACTCGAGGACGCGGTACGGAAGGCGTCCTCCGCGGTGGCCACGCGCCTCTCGCTCACCGACCGCGGCGTGCTCAAGGTGGGGCTCAAGGCCGACGTGATCGTCTTCGATCCCGCGACGATCACCGACCACGCGACCTTCGAGCGCCCGCACCAGCTCTCCACCGGCGTGCGCGAGATGTTCGTGAACGGCGTCGCGGTGCTCCGCGATGGCGCGCACACCGGGGCGAAGCCGGGTCAGGTGGTGCGCGGCCCCGGCTACCGCCCGTGAGTCTGCGCCCCGGTCCCGACGATGGCACCCTGAGGGTGCGGTGAGGCACCGATGAGGGTCGTGGCCGGCGCCTTCGCCGGGCGGACGCTCGCGTCCCCGAACGATTTCCGGGTCCGCCCGACGGCGGAACCCGTCCGCGCGGCGCTGCTCGATCTCCTCGAAGCGGACCTCCCGGGCGCGAGCGTCCTCGACCTGTTCGCGGGGACGGGGGCGCTCGGCATCGAAGCGATCTCCCGCGGCGCACGGCGCTGTGACTTCGTCGAGACTCGTCCCGCGAGCCTCGCCGCCCTCAAGTCGAATGTCACCCGGTTCCGACTCAAGGACCGCTCCCGGACCTTCAAGCGCGACGCGCTCCCCTTCGCCGCCGCTCTGGGGATGGGCGCCTACGATCTCGCCTTCGCCGACCCGCCCTACGAATCGCGGATGCTGGACCGCGTGATCGACCACTGGCGGGCGACGGCATTCGCCCCCGTGCTCGCGGTGGAGCACGCACGCGCCCACGCGCTCCCGCCCGGCGCGGTGACACGCGTCTTCGGCGACACGGCGGTGACGATCTACCGCGCGCCGCGCGCCGAGAGCCCCGTCAGCGGCTGAGTGCGGGGACGGTCGTCGGGGGCCGGCGGTGGTGCGTCGCCTGCTCGTAGGCGTACGCGAAGCCGAGGAGCTTCCCCTCGCTCCACGGCCGCCCGAGGAACTCCAGCCCCGCTGGGAGCCCCTCCGGCGAGAAGCCCATCGGCACCGTGAGCGCCGGCCAGCCGAGTGAGGGACTCAGCCCGCGGTTGTCGCCGCGGCCGTAGCCGTCGGCGGCTCGCGGGTTCGTGAGCGCATCCGCGGGGATGACCGCCGGCGGCGCATCGTAGGTGGCGTAGATCAGCGCGTCGAGCTGCAGGTCCGCCATCACCTTGAGGAGCGCGACGCGTTGCGCCTCGCGGTACTGGAGCACGGCGCCGTAGTCGGCGTCCGAGGTGCTGCGCCCGACGTAGGTCATCAGGGCGCGGGCCCGCGATGGCGTCACGCCGCCGGCCAGCAGGATCTCCTGGAGCGTCCGGTAGGGCGCGTTCGGATGCTCGGCCAAGTAGCGATTGGTCGCCTCCTCGGTCTCGAAGTCGTTCCCCACGCGGCGGCCCGGCACGGTCGGCATCGCCACCGAGTCGATGACGACCGCGCCCTGGGCGCGGAGGTCGGCGATCGCGCGTGCGAAGAGTGGCCGGACCTTGGCGAACTCCGCCTCGGTGAGGCGCGCCTCCGCCTCCCGACGCGCGGCGGCGGTGTCGGTGGCCGTGCCGGCGGCCACGGGACGTGGCGCCACGCTCGAATCGCGGCGCATCCGCAGCACACCGATGCGCGCCCCGCGCAGCGCCGTGGGCGCGAGACCGGCGGCGTAGCTGGCGGGCATGTGACCGACCGTGGCCGCGGTGACCGGATCGTTCGGGTCATAGCCGGCGATCACGTCGAGCACGCGCGCGGCGTCGGCGACGGTGCGCGTCATCGGACCCATCGTGTCCTGCGTCGGGTTCGCGGGGAGCATCCCGAAACGGCTCACGAGTGGCACGGTGGGCCGGAGCCCGACCAGGCTGCTGACGGCTGCGGGCCCGCGAATCGACCCGCTGGTGTCCTCGCCGATCCCGACGAGACCGAAGTTGGCGGCCACACCGGACCCGGTGCCGCCGGACGAGCCACTCGGGTTGCGCGTCGGATCGTACGCGTTGCGGATGATCCCCGCGGCTGAGCTCAAGTAGCGCGAAGCGAACTCGCCCATCGTGGTCTTGGCGAGGATGATCGCGCCCGCCGCTTCGAGCTTCTGCACGACCGTCGCATCGCGGCGCGGCACAAAGTCCTTGAAGAGCGCGGAGCCATAGGTGGTCGGCATATCGCGCGTCTCGACCTGGTCCTTCAGCAGCACCGGGACACAGTGCAGCGAACCCATCGACCCGCGGGCGCGTCGGACCGCATCGAGCGAATCGGCCTCCAACAACGCACGGGGGTTCACGGTCTGGATCGCGTTCAGCCCGGGGCCTGCGCTGTCGTACGCCGCGATGCGGTCGAGGTACCCCTGCACGAGCTGGCGGCAGGAGAGCCGGCCCGACTCCATCGCCGCACGCGCCTCGGGGATGGTCAGCTCGAGGAGGTCGGCCTGCTGTGCACCGAGGGTCGGCACGGCGAGGCAGAGCACGAGGAGGAATCGGAAGCGTCGCATCGCGGAATCGTACGGCGGCGTCTCTCGTCCGGCCAGCGGACGAGCCGCGCCGCGGTCGCGGTACAGCAACGGCCGCCATCGTGAGTGCGCGACCATCCCCCCACCACCCCTGATCGGTCGATACCTTCCATCGATGGCCCTCACCGCCACCGTCTACACCTTCGACGTCGCCGTCAACGACATCGACCGCGGCGTCTACGAGACGCTTGCAATCAAGGCCGCGCGCCATCCGTCCGAAAGCGAGGACTACCTCCTCACCCGCGTGCTGGCGTACTGCCTCGAGTACACCGAGGGGATCACCTTCTCCAAGGGAGGCATCTCCGACCCGGAGGACCCGCCGCTGCTCGTGAAGGACCTGACCGGTGCCTGGTGCAGCTGGATCGAGGTCGGCGCGCCGGATGCAGCGCGTCTGCACAAGGCCAGTAAGGCGAGCCCGCGCGTCGCGCTCTACACGCACAAGGAGCCACGCATCCTCTTCCGTGGCTACGAGGGCCAGACCATCCACCGGGCGGCGCAGATCGAGGTCATCGCGATGGACCGCGCGCTCCTTGAGGCCTTGGTCACCCATCTCGACCGCCGCGTCCGCTGGTCGCTCACCCGCACCGACGATCAGCTCTTCGTCGATGTCGCCGGTGAGACGCTCACCGGGTCACTCGAGCGACTGCGCCTCCCCGGCTGACCCCGCGCGACGACCCAGACGTACGACGCGCTCCAGTAGCACGGGACGCGATGTCACATCAGCGCGTTGAGGATCGCGTTGCCGATCCCCACCAACGCCGCGCCGGAGATCAACCCCGCGCAGACGGACTCGGCGCCCTCCACCCAGATGGCGTGCGCACGCGAGCCGGCCGCCGGATTCCGCGACCCCTGCCACCAGAAGAGCATCGCGCCCGCCCACATCGCGAAACACGACTCCGGCGGCAACACCACGCCGAGCCCGATGGAGACAGCGCTGAGCGGGAAGCGTCCCTTGGTCCGGATGCGCAACGTCTCGAAGACCACCGCGAGCACGGCGGCGACGAGCATCGCGTAGATCGCCGAGGTCGGCAGCCGGCTGATACCGTTCGTGATGAGATCCGCGACCCCCTTCCACTGCAGTGCTGACGGCATCGCGAACTGCTCGCTGACCAATGTGGCGGGTGAGCGTGTGCCGTCGGCGCCCTTCGGGAGGAAGAGGAGAAAGAAGAGCGGTGTGGAGGCCGCCGCCCCCGCGAGGATACCGATGACGTGCCCGATCGCCTGCTGCCGCGGCTTCGCGCCGAGCATATAGCCGGGCTTGATGTCGCTGAGGAGGTTCGCGGCGTTCGAGGAGATCTCCGCCGTCATCGTCGCGGGAAGGAGGTTGCTCGCGGGATTCACGCGATCGATCGCCCCCATCGTGAACTGCGTGATCTTCGAGAGCGCGCCTGTCGGCGTCCACGATGTGAGCGCCATCGAGTTCGTGCAGATGACGGTCAGCACGAAGATCAGCGGGAGCGAGACGAAGGCGAGCAGCCAGGGGACGCCGAAGAACTCGTGCGTCAGCCACCCGCCGAGGAGGCTGAAGATCGGCACCCCGACATAGGAGACCCAGAGCGGCACCTCGATGTCTCGCAGTGGGTCCTCCCCCGCGTCGGCCGAGGCCGCCTTCGCACGGAAGAGTCCGGTGAGGAGCTCCGGCTTCGCGACGAGACTGACGAGCGAGCCGACGACCATCATCGTGACGCCCCACCAGAGTGCCCACTGGTTCACGATCTCACCGCGCGAGATGGCGACGACACTCCCGTCCGGCGCCGTATACGGCGCGATGTCGCCACGCTGGATCATGATCGGCGCGAGGACGGCGAAGTTCACGACCGCCCCGAGGAGCACACTCGTCGCGACGCGGATCCCCATCAGCCCACCGACGCCGAGCATCGCCATATCGAGCGTCAGGCGCAGGCCGAGTTGCCGGATGTCGGTACCGAGGATCTTCGGTGTCCAGAGGTGATAGCGAGCGGCGAGGTCGTAGAAGTACGTGTCGAGCCGCTCTTGCAGGTGGAACGGCTCCGTCAGGCGCGTCCAGCGATCCATCCGCAAGAGCTTGAACTGAAGGAGCCGCATCCAGCCGTCGCTGACGAGCAGCTGCCAGCCGCCGGAGATCGCCGCCGCGGCGGCGAGGAGCCGCGCCTTGAAGAGCCCGGCCGCCTCCTGCCCGGTGTACAGGGCGTCGAGCACCACCCCCGCCGCCCGCCCCTCGGGGAACGGCAGTTGATCTTCATTGATGAAGCGACGCTTCATCGGGAAGGCGAGGAGCACACCGAGGATCGAGATGAAGGTGTTCCACGCCATCATCTGCCACCACGGCACGACCCGCCCGGTCACGAGCATATACGCGGCGAGCCCGGAGACGAGCGGCGTCACCATATACCCGGCGGCCGTGGCAATCGACTGCGTTGCGTTGTTCTCGAGGATGGTGTAGTCGGGCGCGAGCCCTGCCGCCGCCAACCCTCGGAACATCGCGAAGGCGAGGATCACCGAGGTGACGCCGACGCCGATGGTGATTCCCGTCTTTCCCGCGATGTAGAGCGCGGTCGCGGAGAGGACCCCGCCGAGGAGGAATCCGGTGATCGCGGCGCGGAGGGTCAACTGCGCCATATCGCCGCGATAGACGCGGGTGAGCCACCACTGGTCCTTCTGCCGGCGCGACCAGGTGGCGATCTGCTCGTCGGTGAGTTGTTCGATGGCCATACGCGAGACGTTCGCGTCCGTGCCGGATGCGGGCAAGGGGCTACAGGGTATCTTCAGCGGCATGCCACCCTCGCTCGCCCTCCTCCGCGCGACCCTCCTGGCGGTCATCCTGACGTCGGCCCTCCCGCCGTCCCTCGCGGCGCAGGCCCCCGCCGATGCCCGGCCGCGCATCGCCGTGATGTCCGCGTTCGACACCGAACTCGTCGCCCTCCGCGCCGCCGCCACGATCACCGAGACGCGCGTGGTGAACGGGCGCACCTGGTTCCTCGGCACCCTCGGCGGGCACGACGTCGTGCTGCTCCTGAGCGGCTTCAGCATGGTGAACGCCGCGATGACCACGCAGGCGCTGCTCGATCGGATCCCCATCCGCGCGATCGTCTTCTCCGGCATCGCCGGCGGCGTGAACCCGGGGCTCGACGTCGGCGACGTCACCGTCCCCGCGCAGTGGGGTAACTATCAGGAGAACGTCTTCGCCCGCGAGACGCCGAATGGATTCGTCCCCTCGCGCGTGACGACCGACTTCGCCGGCTTCGGGATGATGTTCACACAGGGGACGTCGGTCACCGTGCCCGGGGCCCCGGCCGACTCGCTGGCGCGCCGCTTCTGGTTCCCCGTCGACACGCTCGCGCTCCGGGTCGCCCGTGCGGTCGCGGCGCGCGTCCCGCTCGCCCGCTGCACGACGGACGGGAGCTGCCTGCCGCACCAGCCTCGTGTGGTGGTCGGTGGCAACGGTGTGAGCGGTCCGACCTTCGTCGACAACGCCGCCTATCGGGAGTGGAGCTGGCGGACCTTCCAGGCGGATGCGCTCGATATGGAAACCGCCGCCGTCGCGGTGGTCGCGCACGAGAATCACGTCCCGTACGTCGCGTTCCGCTCCCTCTCCGACCTCGCCGGCGGGGAGGCGGGCCCGAACGTCGCCCGCACCTTCGGTCGTCTTGCGGCCGCGAACTCCGCCGCGGTCGTGATCGAGTTCCTGCGCGCCTACCCGCGCGCCGATGCGGCGACGGGGGCCCCGCGATGATCGGGGCGCTCCGGCGTGCCCTCGCCGCGGGCGAGACGACGCTCGCCACCGAAGTACGGGCCGGCGTCGCGACGTTCATCACGATGGCCTACATCGTCGTCGTGAACCCTGCCATCCTCGAGGCGGCGGGGATCCCGCGTGAGGCGTCCGTCACGGCGACGATCCTCTCGGCCGCCTTCGGAACGCTCCTGATGGGCGTGTACGCCAACCGCCCCTTCGCCATCGCGCCGTATATGGGCGAGAACGCCTTCATCGCCTTCACCGTCGTGAAGGGGATGGGGTTCCCGTGGCAGACCGCCCTCGGCGCGATCTTCCTCGCCGGCATCGCGTTCACGCTGCTCACGGTGTTCCGCATCCGCGGCTGGCTCGCCGCGGCGCTCCCGCGCTCGCTCAAGCACGCCTTCGCCGTCGGCATCGGGCTCTTCGTTACCTTCATCGGGCTCAACGACATCGGCGTGGTGGCGCTCGGTGCACCGGGAGCCCCGGTCGCCCTCGGCGCGCTCCGTGCCCCCCCGACGCTCATCGCCCTCGGCGCCCTGGGCGTGACCCTGGTCCTGATGGCGCGCCGCGTCACCGGCGCCCTCACCATCGGCATCCTCCTCGCGTTCGCCGGCTCGATGCTCGCCGGCATCACGCCGACGCCGACGGCGCTGCTGAGCGCGCCCCCCAGCCTCGCACCCACCCTTGGACAGCTCGACATCGCCGGCGCACTCACCCTCGAGGCGCTCCCCGTGGTCGTGATCGTCTTCGTGATGGCGTTCGTCGACACCATCGGGACCCTCTTCGGCCTCTCCGCGCACGCGGGACTCCTCGACGCCGACGGCAATCTCCCCGATGTGGAGCGGCCGATGCTCGCCGATGCGCTCTCGAACCTCTTCGCACCGATCGTCGGCACCACCACGACGGGGGCGTACATCGAGTCCGCCGTGGGAATCGAGGAGGGCGGGCGGACGGGCCTCACCGCGGTGGTGGTCGCCCTCCTCTTCCTGCTGGCGCTCTGGGCCGCTCCCATCCTGACCGCAGTCCCGCTGCACGCCTCGGGCGTCGCCCTCGTGGCCATCGGCGTGCTGATGCTCAAGCCGCTCGCCGCGCTCGACACGGCGGACGCCACCGAGTGGATCCCCGCCCTCTTCACCATCGTGCTGATGAGCTTCACCTACAACATCGGCGTCGGGATGACGGCAGGGCTCCTGCTTCATCCGCTGCTCAAGGTGGCGACGGGTCGCGGACGCCAGGTGCCAGCCGCCCTTTGGGTGCTCGCCGTCCTCTCGCTGCTCTTCTATCTGGTCTATCCGTACCGCTGACGTCCGGCGCCCGCCGCGTTGGGCGGGCGCGACGATCAGTAGCGCACGAGCGTCTCCGCCCGGACGCCGGTCAGTGCCGTACGCCAGGGCAGGAACGAGAGATCGATCACCGCCGCGAGCCCGCCGACACTCGCGCCACACCGCTCGGTAAGCCGGACCACCGCACGGGCGGTACCGCCCGTCGCGAGCACATCATCGACGATGAGCACGGATGCGCCCGGGCCGATCGCGTCCGCGTGCAACTCCAGCGCATCGGAGCCGTACTCGAGCGCATAGGTCTCGCGCACGCGTGCGCGGGGTAGTTTGCCCGGCTTCCGCACCGGCACGAGGGGGACGCCCAACTGCTGCGCGACCGGGGCGCCGAAGAGGAATCCGCGACTCTCGATCGCCAGCACGTGCGTGATGCCGGCCCGCTGCCACGGGGCGGCGAGTGCCGCCGTGGTGCGCCGGAAGAGCGCGGGATCGGCGAGCACCGGGGTGATGTCCTTGAAGGCGATCCCGGGTGACGGGAAGTCGGGGACGGTCTGGATCGCCGCCGCGAGATCTGCGGCGAGCGTCGGGTCAGACGACAGAGCGGACGGTGCGGGCGACGGCATCGGCGAACGCTCGTCGCCCCGCGGCGACGCGGCAAGGGCGGTCACCCGTCGGATCGCGTCCGAAGGTAGCGGGCGAGTCCGTGGAAGCTCGCGCGGAAATCGGAGAAGGCCGCCACCGCCTGCCGTTGCTCCGACGTGAGCCGATCCGCTATCGACGCCAAAACCCAGGCGTGGAATCGATCGGCCCGTTCCGCATCGCTCCCCTCGTCCATCAGGAGCGCCTCCGCCCGTTCCGCCCACGCGTCGAGCCTAGCGCGGAGCGCGTCGAGATGCGCCGACGGATCCTCCGACGGCCCGTAATGCGTCAGGAAGAGTTGTGCGGGGGCGAGCGCCTCGAGCGTCTCGAGACTCGCACGCCACGCCAAGAGATCGACATCTGGTGGCGGCGTCACCGGCAGGACGATATACACCGGCGGCAGGCGGATCCCGGCCGTGTCTCCGACGTAGGCTGTGCCATCGGTCTCGTCGAGGTACGTCACGTGATGCACCGCGTGACCCGGGGTGTACCGCACGGCGAAGGGGCGGTCGCCGATCCGCAGCGACTCCCCGCCGCGCAGCACGTACAATCGGTCAACCGATACAGGGAGGAGTGGCCCCCAGAGCGCATCCATCCGGTCGCCATAGATGCGCGTGGCACTCGCGATCAAGCGCGAGGGATCGGCGAGATGCCGCGCCCCGACCTCGTGGACGTAGACCGTGAGGCCCGGGTGCGCCGCGACGAGCGACCCGGTGACACCGGCGTGGTCGAAGTGGATATGTGTCAGGAAGACCGCGTGCAGGTCAGTGAGGGCGATCCCCTCGGCGGCGAGGCCGGCGGTCAGCGTCGCGAGCGTCGAGCCCGGCCCGGGATCGATGAGCACCGGACCGGCTGCGGTGTAGAGCACGCGACAGGCGACGGACCGCGGTCGGCCCAGATGCAGCAAATCGATCGTGAGATCTCGGGACGACATACAGAGGCGCACTCCTAGCGAAGGCAATGCACGAGACGAACGGGAACCGACGGCCCGGAGCCGACCAGCCGACGACCCAAGCTAGCCGATCGCAGCCCCTCCCACGCGCTCGTGCCGACTCGCCGGCCCGACGCGTCCGCGTCATCTTCCTAGGGGTCGCCCTTCCCACCTCCAGCTCCGATGCCGATGCGCCCGCTCCTCGTCGTCCTCGCACTCGCCCTCCCGCTCGCCGCCCAGGCACAGGGCGCCGCCCCCACCCGACCCGCCGGCGTGACCGATGCCGCCATCGCGATCGGCGACTCGATCTATCACAGCGGTGGCTGCCAGCGCTGCCACGGCCAGAAGGGGGTGGGCGCGAACAACGGCCCGAGCCTCGTGAGCGGTGCGTGGGTGCAGCAGGCCGGTAGCTTCGACGAGCTGGTCGCGACCATCACCACCGGTGTCCCACGCGAGAAGGTGAAGGACACCGCACGCCGGTTCCCGATGGGTCCGCGCGGCGGCCCGATGAACCTCGACGACGCGCAGGTCCGGGCGGTGGCGGCCTATGTGTGGTCGATCTCGCGCGCGAAGACGCCGCCGGCCGCGCCCTGACGACGTCAGAGAGGCGTCGCACCCGGGCGGACGGCACGACCTGCCCAGCGCCCTGATCGCCCGCTGCGTTGAGGAGGGGCGGGAACCATTCCCGCCCCTCTCACGCTGACTTCAGATGCGCGACCTCACACAGGGCCCAATCCCCCGTCACATCATCCGGATTGCCGCCCCGATGGCGATCGGGATGCTCTTCCAGACGGCCTACTTCTTCGTCGACCTCTACTTCGTCGGTCGGCTCGGCGACGCCGCCATCGCCGGTGTCGGCACGGCGGGCAACCTCCAGTTCATGGTGATGGCGGTGAGCCAGGTGCTCTCCGTCGGCACGATGGTCCTGATCTCCCACGCCGCAGGCCGCAAGGACGGCGCAGCGGGGACACTGACGTACAACCAGTCGCTTGTCCTCTCCGCCATCGCCGGCGTGCTGACGCTCCTCCTCGGCTACACGGCGGGCTTCGCCTGGGTCCGCGGCATCGCCGCCGATGCTCGCACCGCGGAGCTCGGCGTCGACTATCTCGCCTGGTTCCTGCCGGCCCTCGCGCTCCAGTTCCCGCTCGGGGCAATGATGTCCACCCTGCGCGCCACCGGCATCGCGCAGCCGACGATGGTCATCCAGGTCGCGACCGTCGTGCTAAACGCGATCCTCGCCCCGGTCCTCATCGCCGGATGGGGCACCGGCCGTCCGCTCGGTGTGGCGGGCGCCGCCATGGCGAGCGACATCGCCCTCCTGGTCGCGATCGGGCTCGCGCTCTACTACTTCAAGCGGCTCGAGCACTTCGTCCGTTTCGACGCCTCACTGCTCCGGCCGCATCTCGCGACGTGGAAGCGCCTCCTCGGGATCGGGATTCCCTCCGGGCTCGAGTTCGGATTGATGTTCGTCTCGATGGCCATCGTCTACTGGATCATCCGCGACTTCGGGCCCGCCGCGCAGGCCGGCTACGGGATCGGCTCGCGCGTGCTGCAGGGGGTGCTCCTCCCCGGGATGGCGATCGCCTTCGCGGCGGCGCCGGTCGCCGGCCAGAGCATCGGCGCCAACCGGCCCGATCGCGCGAGACAGACCTTCGTGGCGTCCATCGCCTTAGGATCGGCCGTGATGCTCGCGCTGAGCATCCTCTGCCATTTCCGGCCCGAGTGGCTGGTGCACTGGTTCTCCGATGAGCCGGAGGTTCTCGCGGTCGCCGCGACCTTCCTCGCGACGATCTCGATGAACTACGTCGCCTCGGGGATCGTCTTCACCTGCTCGGGGATGTTCCAGGCCCTCGGCAACACGCTCCCGACCGTCGTGGCGAGCGGTGTCCGTCTCCTCTGCTTCGTCCCGCCGGCCCTCTGGGCCTCGCACCGCCCCGGATTCACGCTCCAGCGACTCTGGTACATCTCGGTCTTCGCGACGACGATGCACGCGATCGTAGCGGTGGCGATGTTGCTCCGCGAGGCGCGGCGACGGAGCGAGCTGCATCTGCTCGACGGGACCGCGCCGGCGACGCCCGCTCCCGCCTGACAGGTCCGCCTCCGACACGTCACGCACGCGCCAGAGGCCACCGCCCCAGTCGGCGGGTTCTCATCCCGCGCGCTCCGAACACCGCCCGCCCCTCCTGATGCGACATCTCGTCCTCATCCTCGGCGATCAGCTCGACCCCACCTCGAGCGCGCTCGATAGGTTCGACACCGAACACGACGCGATCTGGATGGCGGAGGTCGCTGAGGAGTCGACGCACGTCTGGTCGTCGAAGCCCCGGACGGCGCTCTTCCTCAGCGCGATGCGGCACTTCGCCGCCGCGCAGCGCGACGCCGGCCGCACCGTCCACTACACGGCGCTCGACGACGCGGCGAACACCGGCACGCTCGCGGGCGAGCTGCGACGCGTGATCGCGACACATCGCCCAGACCGCCTGCTGATGACGGAGCCCGGGGATTGGCGCGTGCGCGAGGCGCTCACGACCGTGGCCCGCGAGCTGGCGATCCCTCTCGACATCCGCATCGATCGGCACTTCGTCTCCACGGTCGAGGAGTTCGCCGCGCACGCGAAGGGACGCAAGCAGCTCCGACTCGAGTTCTGGTACCGCGAACTCCGACGGAAGCATCGCGTCCTCCTCGATGCCGACGGTGGACCGGAGGGGGGTGACTGGAACTACGACGCCGAGAACCGTGGCAGCTTCGGCCGGAAGGGTCCGGGGCTTCTTCCGGCGCCCGTCGCCTTCCCGCCCGACGCAATCACCCAGGAGGTCATCGAGCTCGTCGGCCGACGCTTCGCCGACCATCCCGGCCGGCTCGACGCCTTCGACTGGCCCGTGACGCCTGAAGAGGCCCGCGCCGCACTCAATGACTTCGTGGCACACCGGCTCGCCGAATTCGGCACGTACCAGGATGCGATGTGGACGCGCGAGCCCTGGCTCTACCACTCCCGCCTCGCCGCCGCGATGAACCTCAAGCTCCTCGACCCACGTGACGTGATCGCGGCAGCCGAGTCGGCATACCGCGCCGGCCGCGTCCCGCTCGCGAGCGCCGAGGGGCTTATCCGACAGATCCTCGGATGGCGCGAGTACGTACGCGGGCTCTACTGGCTCCTGATGCCCGGCTATGCTGACCACAACGCGCTCGGTGCGCACGAGCCGCTCCCCCCGTTCTACTGGACGGGTGAGGTCGAGATGGCGTGCCTCCGCGATGCCGTCCGCCAGACGCTGGAGCACGGGTATGCGCATCATATCCAGCGACTGATGGTGACGGGGCTCTACGCGCTCCTCTTGGGCGTCGAACCGCGGGCGGTACACGAGTGGTATCTCGCCGTGTATGTCGACGCGGTCGAGTGGGTCGAACTCCCCAACACGATCGGTATGGCGTTGCACGCCGATGGCGGCATCATGGCCTCCAAGCCGTACGCCGCGACGGGGAAGTACATCGACCGGATGAGCGATCATTGCCGTGGCTGCCGCTTCGATCCCGCCGTCGCGGTCGGGGACGACGCCTGCCCCTTCACCACGCTCTACTGGGACTTCCTCGCACGCCACGAGGTCCGACTCGCCGCCAACCAACGGATGGCGCTGCAGGTCAAGAACCTGCGTCGGCTCGATGCGAACCAGCGCGCGGCGATCGCCGCGCGGGCTGACGCGATCCGCGCCCACGGCGGGGCGCCGCCTCGGAGCGCGGGCTGATGCCGAAGATGCGGAAGAAGTCCGAGCTGCCGGCCAAGACCTGCGAGGCCTGCGGGCGCCCGTTCACTTGGCGGAAGAAGTGGGAGCGCGACTGGGACCAGGTGCGCTACTGCTCCGATGCCTGCCGGCGACGGGGCGCATCGACAGACCGACGGTCTGCTCGTTCGTAGGCCGTCCCGGGGCCTTCGCCAGAGCGGAGGTGCCCCAGGATGCCCGTGATCACACCACCACGTTGAGGAGACGGCCCGGCACGAGGATCACCTTCTTCGGCGCCCCGGTGATGAACTTCGCGATTCCGGGCTCCGCGAGCGCCGCGGCGAGCGCCGCCTCCTGCGTCACGTTCGGCGCCACCTGGATCGTGCCGCGGGTCTTCCCGCCCACCTGCACCACGAGCGCCACGGTGTCGCTCACGAGCCGCGCCGCGTCGAAGGTGGGCCACCCGCCATCGAAGACGCTCCCCGATCGGCCGAGCATATCCCAGAGCACCTCGGCGATGTGCGGCGCGAACGGCGCCACCAGCGAGACGATTGGCGCCACCTCATCGCGATGGCACTGCCGCTCACCCTTCCGGAGGACGTTCATGTACTCCATCATCGCCGCGATCGCGGTGTTGTAGCTCAGCGCGGGGATGTCCTCACCGACCTTTTTGATCGTCGCGTGCAGCTTGCGGAGCACCTCGTCGTCCGGTGCGCCGGCGGTCGTCGCGTCGCGCACCGAGGCCCAGAGGCGGTCAAGGAAGCGCCGCACGCCGCTGATCCCGGCGTCGCGGAAGTCGCCGCCCTCCTCGAAGGGGCCGAGGAACATCAGGTAGGTGCGGAAGGCGTCGGCGCCCCACTGCTCGAGGTACTCGTCGGGGTTCACGACGTTCCCCTTCGACTTCGACATCTTGGCGCCCTCACGGATGATCAATCCGTGCGCGCGGAACCGCGTGAACGGCTCCTCGAAGTCGAGCAGGCCCACGTCGTGCAGCACCATCGTGATGAACCGTGAGTAGAGCAGGTGCAACACCGCGTGCTCGTTCCCGCCGATGTACGTCGTGACGGGGAGCCAACGCCGCGTGGTCGCCGCATCGAACGCCACGTCGGTGCGCGGCACGCTCGGATAGCGCAGGAAGTACCAGGCGCTGTCGAGGAAGGTGTCGCTCACGTCGGTCTCGCGCCGCGCGGACGCGCCGCAGGTCGGACAAGGCGTCCGGTACCACGCCTCGTGCCGGGCGAGCGGGGAGACGCCGGAGTCGTCGGGCTTGAAGTCGGCGACGTGCGGCAACACCACCGGGAGCTGGTCCTCGGGGACCGGCACCGTCCCGCAGGCGTCGCAATAGACGATCGGGATCGGCGGGCCCCAGTACCGCTGCCGCGAGATGCACCAGTCGTGCAGGCGATAGTTGGTCACCGGCTCCGCGTGCCCGTGGGCTGCGAGCCACGCGGTGACATCCCGCTTGGCCGCGCCGACGTCGAGCCCATCGAACGCACCGGAGTGCACGAGCCGCCCGTCACCCACGTACGCTGCGCCGTCGAGTGGCGTCGACGCGTCCTGCCCCTCGCCCGCCACGACCCGCACGACCGGCAGGCCGAAGACCTGAGCGAACTCGAAGTCCCGCTCGTCGTGCCCCGGCACCGCCATGATCGCCCCGGTGCCGTATTCCATCAGCACGTAATCGGCGACCCAGATCGGGACGGGCGCCCCGGTGGCGGGGTTCGTGGCATACGCCCCGGTGAAGGCCCCCGTCTTCTCCTTCGTCGACTTCCGGGTCACGAGGTCCTGACGCGCCGCCCGGGACTGATACGCCTCGACGGTCCCGCGCTGGTCCGGCGTCGTGATCCCCTCCACGAGCGGATGCTCCGGCGCGAGCACCAGGTACGTCGCGCCGTAGATCGTATCGGGTCGCGTCGTGAAGACCTCGATCTCCGTGACCGTGGTCGCGACCTCGGTGGTCACCGCCACCGCCGCGCTCCCCGCCGCGGCGAGCGGGTCGAGCACGCGAAAGCGGATCCGCGCGCCCTCGGACTTCCCGATCCAGTTCCGCTGCGCCTGCTTCGTCGTCGCCGACCAGTCGAGCGTCTCGAGATTCCCCAGCAGACGCCCCGCATACTCGGAGATCCGGAAGAACCACTGCTCGAGGAAGCGCTGTTCGACCACCGTCCCGCATCGCTCGCATGCGCCCCCTTCGACCTGCTCGTTCGCGAGCACGGTCTTACACGACGAGCACCAGTTGACCGCGGCGGCCTTCTTGTAGGCGAGCCCGCGCTGATAGAGCTGCAGGAAGACCCACTGCGTCCATTTGTAGTACGCGGGATCCGTCGTATCGACCGACCGCTCCCAGTCGACCATCAACCCTGCCCGATCCAACTGCCGTCGGAAGTTCGCGATGTTGCTCGGGATCAGGTCCATCGGGTGCTTCCCGACCTTCAGCGCGAAGTTCTCGCTGTGGATCCCGAACGCGTCGTAGCCAAGCGGCTGGAAGACGGTGTGCCCGCGCAGCCGCTGGTACCGGGCGTGGATGTCGCTCCCCGTGAAGGCGAAGAGGTTCCCCACGTGCAGCCCTTCGGCGGACGGATAGGGGAACATCATCAGGGCGTAGTACGGCGACGCTCCCTGGGCGAGGTCGACCCGGTTGGTGCCGCGATCGGCCCAGCGCTGGCGCGCCTGGGCCTCGACCACGGCGGGGTCATAGGCGATCGGTTCGGTGGGTTCGGTCATCGGGAGGGGCGTCGGTCGAACCCGCAATCTATTCCGCCCCGGCCGCGCACGGCGGTCGGGACGGCCTCGGCGCCCTCAGCGCCCGCGATCCCGCAGCTCCACCAGCAGGCACCGATCCTGGACCACGTCGATGCCGGCCCGGGCCAGCGTCTCCGCCACCTCGTCGTGACGAATCCCCAGCTGGAACCAGACCGCACGGGGGCGCGCGGCGAGGAGGTCGTCCAGGTGCGCCGGGATGTCGGAGGGACGCCGGAAGACGTTCACGAGGTCCACCGGCGCCCCGATCCCAGCCACGGTCCGGACGACCGGCTCCCCCAAGATCTCCGTCACCTCAGGGTAGTAGACCGGGACGGGAATCACCCGGAATCCCGCCCGCTGGGCATAGGCCGGCACGTCGAACGCCGGGGCGGGCTTTCCGGGGACCTTGATCCCCAGAACCGCGATCGTCCGGGTCCGCTCCAGGAGGGCCGTAATCCCGGCCTCCGACTCCACTATATGGGTGCGCCAGTCGCTCATCAGGTGGGAAATCACGCCCCCGGGGAGGTAAATTCAAGGGTTGCCCGCCTTCCCCCTCCCGACGTGGAGCTCCCCATGAAGATGCTCGTCCTCGGTGCCGGCCTGCAGGGCTCGGCCTGTGCCTACGACCTCCTCCAGAACCCCGCCGTCACCGAAGTCCGTCTTGCCGACCAGCGGGTCGACCGCCTCCCCGCCTTCCTCCAGCCGTACATCGGCGGGGAGCGGCTCAAGACCATCCAGCTCGACGTGAAGGACGGCGCCGCCGTCGCCGCGGCGATGCAGGGCATCACCTCGGTGATGTGCGCCCTCCCGTATTACCTGAACCTCCCGATGACCGAGGCCGCCATCGCGGCCGGCGCCCACTTCTGCGACCTCGGCGGCAACACCGAGATCGTCCAGCAGCAGCAGACCCTCACGGACCGTGCCGCCAAGGCCGGGGTCTCCGTGATCCCCGACTGCGGACTCGCCCCCGGGATGGTGAACATCCTCGCCCAGCTCGGCATCGACCGCTGCGACACCGTGGACGCCGTGCGTATCTATGTCGGCGGCCTGCCACAGCAGCCCGAAGGCCCGCTCCAGTACCAGATCGTCTACTCGATCGAGGGTGTGCTCGACTACTACACGACCCTCTCCTGGGTCATCCGGGACGGGAAGCGCACGCAGATGAAGGCGCTCTCGGAGCTGGAGCCGGTGACTTTCGAGGCCCCGGTTGGCACCCTCGAGGCGTTCCACACCGCGGGCGGCCTCTCGACGATGGCGTTCCGGTACGAGGGGAAGATCCCCACGATGGAGTACAAGACGCTCCGGTACCCTGGCCACGCGAAGATCATGGAAGCCATCCGCGAACTCGGTCTCCTCGAGCTCGAGCCCGTCACCGTGAAGGGGACCACGATCGTCCCGCGTGACGTGGCCATCACCCAGATGCAGCCGCGCCTCACCAAGACGAACTCCCCCGACCTCGTCGCGCTCCGCGTGACGGTCACCGGGACGAAGGGCGGGAAGCCGGTCACCCACCACTTTGAGCTCGTCGACCGCTACGACGCGCAGCACGGGATCAGCGCGATGATGCGCACGACGGGCTATTCGCTCTCCATCACGGGCCAGCTCCAGGCCGACGGGGCGGTCACCGCGAAGGGGGTTCACACCTCCGACGAGTGCATGCCCGGCGAGCACTACGTGACCGAGCTCGCGAAGCGCGGGATCCTCATCCGGCAGTCGACCACCTGACGGCGCCGTGCGGGCGCGGGCCGGGACTCAGTTCCCGTCGGCGCCCGCGCGGGAGAAGTTGGCGAGGGTGACACTCATCGCGTCGATCGCCACCCGGGCGCGCGTCAGCGACGTCCCGTTGTAGATGAAGGAGAAGACGAGCTCCTCGCGGTCCCGCGTCGTGACATAGCCGCCGAGCGAGATGACCGATCCCGTCGTGCCGGTCTTCGCGCGGACGTTGTCCTGCGCCGCCGTACCACGCATACGACTCGCCAGCGTCCCCGTCCGCCCCGCGATCGGCAGGGAGTTCCGGAAGCTCTCCCCCCACGGCGTCCGGGGGGCGTAGGCGAGGAGCTGCACCATCGACCGTGGCGTCACGCGGTCAAGCGTCGAGAGGCCGCTGCCGTCGCTCGCGGAGACGGCGCCCCGAGGGACACCGACCTGCGCCGACAGGAACTCACGGAGCGTCGCATCGGCCCGGGCGGCGGACCCGACCGTCCCCCAGTCACGCGCCGCGTTCCGGAAGATGAGCTCCGCGAAATGGTTGTCGCTATCCTCATTCATCTGCGAGACGAGGCGCTCGAGCGGCTGCGAGGCCCACGCCGTCACCGGCTGCGCGGTGAGAGGCGCGGCCCCCGCCTTGCTCTCGCCAAGCACCTCGACTCCCCGACGTTCGAGCGCGGTACGGAACGCCGCCGCGGCGAAGGTCTCCGGCGTCTCGATCATCAGGCGGTAGCTCCGGGCCCGACTGCGGCTCCCGATCCACCCGGACACGTTCACGCGCCCCGTCAGCGTATCGTGCCGCACCCGGATCGCGGCGCTCCGGCTCCCCTGCCGGACGCTGACGGAGGACCGGATGGGCACTCCCTCCTGCTGCCCGCCAAGGCTCACCACCGCCTGACGCCCCGACGGGCGCACGACGACCGAGGTCATGTTGCTGGCGAGCGAGAGCGCGGAGACGCGTGGGGCGAATCGGGTCCGCAGGTTGGCCGGCTTCCACCCTTCGGGGACCCTTCGGGCCTCGAAGGCGCTGGCGTCGCCGAGGACGTCCCCGCGCACCACGCGGATCCCGGCGTCCGCGACCTGCGCCGCGAGCGCGTCGATGGCGTTCGCCGCGGGCCCGTCACGCCCCAGCGTCGGATCCCCCGCGCCCCGCAGGATCAGGTCGCCGTCGATCGTGCCGTCCACGAGGATCGGTCCGTTACGCAGCACCTCGGTCTGGAACTGGTGCAGCGGCCCGAAGCGGTCGAGGGCGACCGCGGCGGTGTAGAGCTTCATCGTCGAGGCGGGGAGGAAGCTCCCGTCGGCGTCGCGCGCGAAGAGGGTATCCCCCGTCGCCGCCGAGACGACGATCGCGCCCCACCGGCCGTTCGCCGCCGCTCGGAGCACCCGTCCGAGATGGGCGACGAGCGAGTCGACCCCGACCGGCTTCCCCGCCCGGATCGTGGGACGCGCGGGACGACGGCGGCTCCGCGCGCTCCGGCTCGTGGACCTCGCCGGCGTGCGGCGCGTGACGGCGGCGGGCTTCTTCGCGGTCTGCGCGGGGAGCTCGGTCGGCGTGCCCAGACCCCCGAGGGCCAGCAGCACAATCGCACGGAGCAGCACGACGAGACGCATACCTCCGGGACGAGCGACACCCGCGCGACGTGACACGCCGCGTGCGCCGCGCGCCCGCCGCACCTCAGCCCGCATGCACTTGGGCGCCCGCCCGATCATCGCGCTGGGAGGTGGACCATCTGAAGAAGATGACCGACGCCAATCCGTAGAAGAAGAGGCCCCCGGGGATCCACATGATCAACCCGCCGAGCCGCTGGTCCGCGAGGGGCGAGAGCCCCCAGAGCCGCGGCGCGCTCGCGTAGGCCGGGTAGAGGACGTGGTCAGCGTACACGATGAAGATCGAAACGATCGTCATCGGGAGCGTCATCAAAAAGCTGTAGAGCATCTGCCCGGGATAGCTCAACCGCGGCAGTTCTGGCAACGGACTCAAGAGCGGCCACCAGACGATCACCGCCGTCACCAGGAACATCAGATGCTGCGTGATGTGCACCGGGTGATAGAACATCGCGCTGTTGTAGAGCGGCGGGAGGTGCCAGACGGCGAGCACGAGATTGAACAGGGCGAACGCAGTCCGTGGGACCGTCACCCAACGGGCGACGGCCGCGACGCCAGGATGCGCAAGCGCCGGCCGCAACATCCACCCGGGCACCCCGAGCAGCAGGAGCGGGGGTGTCACGAAGGTCAGCACGAGGTGCTGCACCATATGCCCGGTGAACAGATAATAGTCGCTGATGTCGTGGATCGGCCCGTTGAGGGTCAGGAACATCGCGAGCAGCCCCACCGCGAGACTCGCCTGCCGCCCCGCCGGGAGCCGCAGCCCATCGCGGCGGCGATGCACCGCCACCCGCCACTGATACACCGCCCACAACGCGAGGAGCCCGATGACGGTGCTCCAGTGGACGGTGAAGCCCCCCTGGGCCAGGTCGACGCGGGGATGCAGGAAGAGCGCGAGGCGCATGGTCGCAATCTATATGCGCGGTGGGGGGTCCGGCCGTCGGCCGAACCCCCCACCGTCCCGCCGGCGAATCGGCGGTGTGACGCGCTAGAGGCTGATCTTCGCGAAGAGGAAGAGGAGCGCGAAGATCGTCCCCGTGGCGACGATCAGCGGCCCCGTGAAGAGCGCCTTGAAGAGCTTGTGGTCGTACTTGAGATGCATGTAGAAGAGCACGACGATCGCGAACTTCGCCGCGCTCATGATCAGCAGCGAGGGATTGAAGAGCGGCGAGCTCACGAGGGCCGGGATGTAGTACGCCCACACCTCGATGACGGTGATGAGCGTCAGGATCGCGGCCACCTTCAAGTAGGTCGCGCCGGTCGGGTGCGCGTGCGCGTGCTCGGCGGGCTCGGAATCGTGGGACATTGGGGGCCTCGCGCTACTGGATGAGGTAGATGAGCGTGAAGATCGCGATCCAGACCACGTCGACGAAGTGCCAGTAGAGGGCGCAGATGTCGACGACCAGCTCGTCCTTCGGGGTGAGGCCGCGAGTGCGGTCGATCCACAGCAGCGACATCAGCCAGAGGACGCCCACCGTCACGTGCGCACCGTGGAAGCCGGTGAGCGTGAAGAAGGTGGACCCAAAGAGGTTCGTCTTGAGGGTGAGCCCCTCGCGCACGAACGAGGTGAACTCATAGGCCTGGAAGCCGAGGAACATCGCGCCGAGGAGCGCCGTGACGCCCAGCCAGAGCTGAGACGAGCGCTGGGCGCGGGTCCACCACCCCGCACCGGCCGGCAGCGGCTGCCCCTTGAGCTGCACCGCCTGAAGGGCGAGCACCATCGCGAGCGACGACATCAGCAGGACGAAGGTCGAGGCCGAGGTCACCGGGATGTCGAGGATCGGCTTGAACACCTTCCCTGCGGCATCGACGTACTCGGTGTGCGGGAAGGGCCCCACGAGCGACTTCCCCTTGTAGATCAGGTAGGTCGAGATGAGGGAGGCGAAGAGCATGCACTCCGACCCGATGAACGCCCAGATGGCGATCTTCCGGTGGTCGAGCCCCGTGGTCGTGTGATGGTGATGCACGTGGCCGTCGTCGTGCCCGGCGACGGCCCCGTGGGATGCGGCGGCAGCGTGGGAAGCCACGATCGGTCTCCGATTACTCGAGGGGGGAGGTCAGCCAGGCGTAGAGCCCGCCGATGAGCATGGCGGCGCCGGTGAGCAGGATGGCGAGGCCGACGGCGTGATGGTCACGGAAGAGGAGCAGCCCGCCGAACATCACGACCAGCCCGATCGCGGTGAAGAGCGGCTTCGCGGTGGGGTACGGCATCGGGATGCCGAGCGCCTTGGCCGTATGGCTCGCCGTCTCCTCCTGCAGGTCGGACGGATCGCTCGGGACCGCGTGACCGGACGGATCTGCGTTCCACGTCGGCTCCTTCAGGTCCCAGAGCGGATAGCGCGAGCCGATGGTCGGGATCTTCGCGAAGTTGTACTCCGGCGGCGGCGAGGGGATCGACCACTCGAGCGTCGCCGCGTGCCACGGATCGCCGCCCGCGACGGCACCGCGCGTGCGGCTGCGGACGAAGTTCCAGACGAAGACCGCGGTCGCGACGACGAGCAGGTAGGTGCCGTACGTCGCCAGCAGGTTGAAGAGGTCCCAGCCCTGGCCCGCGTCATACGTGTAGATGCGGCGCGGCATCCCGAGGAGGCCGCTGAAGTGCATCGGGAAGAAGGTCAGGTTCATCCCGATGAAGTTCAGCCAGAAGTGCGCGTTCCCGAGCCGCTCGTCGAGGAAGCGCCCGGTGATCTTCGGGTAGTAGAAGTAGATCCCGGCGAAGATCCCCATGATGGAGCCGCCGAAGAGCACGTAGTGGAAGTGCGCCACCACGAAGTACGTGTCGGTCTGCTGCAGGTCGGCCGGCGGCGACGAGTGCATCACGCCCGAGATGCCGCCGATGGTGAACATCGCGATGAGCGCGATCGCGAACTTCATCGGCACCGTGAAGCGGATCTCGCCGCTCCACATCGTCGCGATCCAATTGAAGATCTTCACGCCCGTCGGGATGGCGATGAGCATCGTCATCAGCGAGAAGATCGAATCCGCCACCGCGCCCATCCCCACCGAGAACATATGGTGGGCCCAGACGCCGAAGCCGAGGAACCCAATCATGATCCCCGAGTAGACCATCACGTTGTAGCCGAAGAGCGGCTTCTTCGAGAAGGTCGGGAGCACCTCCGACACGAGGCCGAAGGCGGGGAGGATCAGGATGTACACCTCGGGATGGCCGAACACCCAGAAGAGGTGCTGCCAGAGGAGCGGGTCCGCGCCCGCCGCCACCTGGTAGAAGGTCGTCCCGAAGACGCGGTCCATCATCAGGAAGACGAGCGCCACCGTGATCGGCGGGAAGGCCAGAATCAGCAGGAACTGCACGACGAACGACATCCAGGTGAACATCGGCATGCGCATCAGGGTCATCCCCGGCGCGCGCATGTTGATGATCGTCGTGATGAAGTTGAACGCGGCCGCGAGCGAGGAGACGCCGAGCACCTGCAGGCCGGCGACCCAGAAGTCCATGTTCATCTTGAGCTCGCTCGAGCCCGGTGCCACACCCGAGTACGCCGGCGTGCTCAGCGGCGCATACCCGAACCAGCCGCCGTCCGGCGCGGCCTGGAAGAGGATCGGCAGCGTGATCAGGATGCCGCCGAACAGGTACACCCAGTACGAGAACGCATTGAGCCGCGGGAAGGCGACGTCGCGCGCGCCGATCTGGAGCGGGATCAGGAAGTTGAAGAACGCGGCCGAGAGCGGCATCACGGCGAGGAACACCATCGTCGTGCCGTGCATCGTGAAGAGCTGGTTATACGTCTCCGCGGAGACGAACCCCATGTTCGGGCGCGCCAGCTGCGTCCGGATCATCACGGCCTCGAGCCCGCCGATCAGGAAGAACGCGAGCGCCGTCCAGAGGTAGAGGGTCCCGATCCGCTTGTGGTCGGTGGTCGCGAGCCAGCTCCAGAGCCCGGACTTCGCATCGGAGCCGGCGACAGCCGCCGGCGTGGGGGTGGCGAGGGTGGCCATGGCGGTCGTCCCTTACTTGAGGGCCATCAGATAGGCGACGACGTCGGCGATCTGCCGGTCATCCAGTCCCATCGTGTTGGTGGTCTTGAGGATCGGGTCGTACTCGCCCTTGCCGATCGTGTTCATGATCGACCCGGGCTTCAGGTGCCGCGCGTTCTTGATCCAGCGCGCGAGCGTCGGCGCGTCGTTCCGGTAGAGCCCGCCGGCGATCGTGTGCCGCGAGGCGAGATGCGTCAGGTTCGGGCCGATCTCCGAGACCGCCCCGGGGACGCCGCTGATCGCGTGACAGCCGATGCACCCCCCCAGCAGGAACCCCTCGGTCGCGCCCTTCACCGGGTCGCCGCCCGCCAACAGGGCGTCGTCGAAGGTGATCCCCGCCGGGATCGGCGTCTGCGGGATCACGTGCGGGAACTCCGCCTCGAGCCGGTCCTTCGGGAAGGCGTAGCCGGCGGTCGGCGCGGCGACGGACGCCGCGCTGTCGGCGACCGTCACCTGCGCGGCCGGGATGACCGGGGTCGCCGGCGCCGGCGTCGCGGAGAAGACGGCCGGCGACGCTTGATGGCGCGCCCACGATTCGAACTCGTCGGGCTGCACCGTGTAGAGCCGGAACTTCATGTTCGCGTGGCTCGAGCCGCAGTACTCGGCGCAGAAGCCGTTCCAGGCCGACGACGGCAGATCCGCCGAGGGCGTGAACCAGAGATGGTTCGTCTTGTTCGTGATCAGGTCCCGCTTGCCACCCATCTGCGGGATCCAGAAGGAGTGCAGCACATCCTTCGTCTTGAGCTCGAAGGCCGCCGTCCGTCCCACCGGGAGATAGAGCTCGTTCGCCGTGACGACCCCGAGCTCCGGATAGCGGAACTCCCACCACCACTGATGGCCGATCACCTCGACCTTGATGGCGCCCGCCGGGGCCTCGGCCTGCGTCTCGAAAATCGTCTTGACCGTCGGGATCGCGATCAGGACGAGGATCAGCGCCGGGATGACGGTCCACGTGATTTCGAGCGCCGCGTTGCCGTGGATCGGCTTCGCCGCGGGACCACCCGGCCGCTTGCGGAACTTGATGATGGTGACCACGAGGGCCACCTCGACCACCACGAAGACGATCGTGCCCCAGAAGACGAGGCGGTCGAACAGCGCGTCGACCGCGCTGTTGAACTCGGTGTTGTGGTGGAAGGTGGTGTTGGGATACTCCGTGAGGCCGCACGCGGAGAGCGTGAGGAGGAGCATCGCCACGAGTGCGACGGGAGCCGCCTGGCGGAGGCGCAGCTTCAGCATCGATCGGGAAGGCTGGGGGGAACGCCGCGTCCGAGCCGCGGCAACCTCTGTCGTCTCCCGGACGGGAGATACCGAAAGGTACCCCGGTGGTTCCGTCGGGGTCAACGCATCAGCGGCCCCGAACCGTCGGTTACCCCGCGGGTTCGATCGGGACCGTGTGCTGATCGCGCACCTTCGCCTCCGAGAGCTCCACCATCGTGCGGAGCTGCGCGGTCAATTCCCGGAGCGAGCGCAGCCGCACCTGCTCGTTCCCCCCGCGCCCCGCGATGAGGATGAGCTGCGCCACCTGGTCCGCGATGAGACTGAACTGCCCCTTCAGCTGCCCCTGCAACGGCGTCGCCACCCGCTTGATCTGCTGCGGCATCACCCCCACTGGCCGCTGCGCCTTCACCTCGACCGCCATCCGCTCGACGAGGGCGTGGATCTTCTGGAGCGTCAACGCCGCCTCGCCGAGCGTCTTCAGCTTCATCATCCCGGCGGAGTCGAGCTTCGTGGGGGGCATTGGGGAGGGGAGGAAGGGCAGGGGCCGGGGGTCAGGTGTCAGGTCTCAGACACCTGTGACCTGTGACCTGACACCTGAAGGGGGAGGTTACGAGGTTCCGGCCTGCCGCACCAGAATACGGCAGGTCCGGCCGACGGATTCCGCCCACGCACCGATTGCACTGCCCCGGGATCCCTGACTCCTGCTCCCTGATCCCTGACACCTGGTCCCTGCTCCCTAACCCCTCACACCTCCTCATGACCTCCCGTCGCGACTTCCTCGCCTCCACCGCCGCAGCCGCGGCCGCCATCGCCGCACGCCCCGCCGACGCCGATGCGGCCCTCACCGCGATCGGCACGGCGGGACCTGCCCCCATCGCAGGCGCCACCCGCCCCGTGGTCGTCTCGTCCGCCAACGGCCTCCGCGGCGTGAAGCTCGCCTATGATCGGATCGTCGCGGGGACCGACACCCTCGACGCGATCATCGCCGGGGTGAACATCCAGGAACTGGACCCAGACGACCAATCCGTCGGGCTCGGTGGCCTCCCCAACGCGGACGGCGTCGTCCAACTCGACGCCAGCTGTATGCACGGCCCGACCAAGCGGGCGGGCGCCGTCGCCTGCCTCGAGGACATCGCCACGCCGAGCCTCGTCGCCAAGGCAGTGATGGACTACACCGACCACACGATCCTCGTCGGTGAAGGGGCCCGCCGCTTCGCGCTCGACCTCGGCTTCACCCCCCAGAACCTCCTGACCGAGAAGTCACGACAGGATTGGCTCCGCTGGAAGGCGCGCCTCAACCCGAACGATTTCTGGCTCGACCACGACGACGATGTGCGGATCAACACCACACACGGCACGATCAACATGAACGCCGTCAACGCCGCCGGGGACATCAGCTCGGTCACCACGACGAGCGGGATGGCGTACAAGATCCCGGGGCGCATCGGCGACTCCCCGATCGTCGGCGCGGGGCAGTACTGCGACAACACCGCCGGCGCCGCCGGCTCCACCGGCCGCGGCGAGGCGAACATCAAGATCTGCGGCGGCTTCCTCACGGTCGAATTCCTGCGACAGGGGCTCGCGCCCGAGGTCGCGGTGCTCAAGACCCTCGAGCGCCTCGTCGCGATGACCGAGCCGCGCCTGCTGAACGCCCGGGGTCGGCCGAACTTCGACATCCAGTTCTACGCGGTCACGAAGGACGGCCGCTACGCGGGCGGGTCGCTCTACGAAGGCGCCGACTTCGCGGTCTGCGACGCACGCGGCGCGCGCCTTGAGAAGTGCGTCTATCTCTTCGGCCGCGGGCCCTGAGCATCACGCGCTGACCGTCGCCGGCTGACCGACGCGCGGCTCCGCCGCGCGTCGACCCGCACGGCGACCCCCGCGTCGGCTAGCCGAGCCGCGCGTCGAGGAAGGCCCCGAGCGCGCGCACCGCGGTGCGCGCCTCGGGAGCGAACGGCACCGCCGCCTGCCAGTCGTGCGGGAGCCCCGCCCACCGATCGCAGGTCACCTCGACCCCGGCCGCGCGCCCCTGCACCTCGAGGCCGAGCGCGTCGTCGAGCAGGATCTCACTCGTGCTCACCTGGACGAGCATCGGTGGCAGACCGCGCAGATCGCCGCGCAGGGGCGAGAGATACGGATGCGCGGGGTCGTGCGTGCCGGCGTACGCCGCCACGAGGATCGCCCCGTGCCGTAGCGCGAGCACGTCGTCGCTCGCGGCGTTCGCCACTCGCGATCCGCCCGCCGCCGTGAGATCGAGCCAGGGACTGATCAGCGCGGCGGCCGCGGGGAGTGCGATCCCCCGGTCCCGCGCCGCGAGCATTGCCGCGACGGCGAGCCCGCCCCCCGCCGAATCGCCCAACAACCCGAGACGCGCCGGGGCGATGCCGTCCGCGAGCACCGCGCCATACACCGCCATCGCATCGTCGAACGCCGCCGGGAACGGGTGCTCGGGCGCCAACCGGTACTCCACCGCGCAGACGGGGGTCCGCGCCGCGGCGGCCACCCAGGCGGCGAGCGCCCGCATCGAGCGCGCCGACCCGCCGATGTAGCCGCCGCCGTGGAAGTAGACGATCGCCCGGTCGGTCCGCGCACCGCGCGGCGTCAACCAATCGCACGGCACCCCGCCCATCGTCGTCGACGTCACCTCGAGCCCCGCGGGCAACACGCTCGGCAACCAGCGCCGGATCCCCATCCGCCGGCGAATCACCATCAGATCGCAGGTCGGCGCCTCGAGCGCGGACTTCACCCACCGCCGCGCGCCCCACGCCGTCAGCCGCATCGACAGGCTCGGCACGCTATACCCTCACGACGTCCGCAGCGCGTGGAGGAGGTCGGCGCGCGGATCGACCTCGACCGCCCGCGGCGCCTGCGAGAGATGCAGGTCCGCAACGACATTCGCCTCGTGCGCCGCGGGGACGCGAACGGTCACGAGCCGCCGCGACCCATCGGCGAGCGTCACGCCGACTGTCAGCGGGAAGCGATACGGCGGGAAGCGCCCGTCCTGCACGACGGTCACCACGAGCGTCTGCGCCTCGGCGTCGTGCCGCCACGTCACCTGCCCCTCCACGAGTCCGGGACGCGCGAGCCACTGGTCGAAGAACCAGCGGAGGTCCCGCCCCGACTCGCGCTCCATCGCCGTGCGGAGGTCGTCGGTCAGCGCGGTGCCGTGCCGATGCGCGGCGTGGTACGCACGTACCGCGGCGAAGAAGGCGCGGTCCCCGACTTCTTGCCGGAGCATATGGAGGACGAAACCTCCCTTCTGATAGCTGTTGGTGTTGAGTAACTGCACCAACTCCGTCTGCGCCGTGTCGAGCACGGGCCGCGTCGCGGTGACCGCCCCCTGACGCACCGCGTCACGGATCGCCTCCCGATCGGCCTGGAAGGCGCTGTCGCCGAACGCGTGGCCCGTGTACAGCGCGGCGAAGTACGTGGCGAACCCCTCCGAGAGCCAGAGATGCCCCCACTCGCGCTCGGTCACCGCATCACCGAACCACTGGTGTGCCGTCTCGTGGGCGATGAGCCCGACGCTCACGCCTTCCGACGAGCGGAAGAGGCGGTCAGCGTAGAAGATCGCCCCGGCGTTCTCCATCCCACCGAAGCGCGTGCTGCTCTGCAGATGGTTCAGCTGCGGATACGGGAACGCGCCCACCGTGCGGGCGAAGTACTGGACGATGTCCCCGGCCGCCGCGAAGCGACCGGGCATCGCTGCCGCCTGCTCCGGCGCGGTGAAGACGCTCTGCAGCACACAGCTCCCCCCTTCGCCCGCCCCACAGGCGGTCGCCCCGAGGGGATGCGCGACGAGGGGCGCCGCGGCGATGACCATCAGATACGTCGGAATGGGTTCGTCGATCGCCCACGTGGTCCGCTGCCGTCCGCCGAGGAGGAAGGCGAGCCCACGCTCCGTGCCGTTCGCGACCACTCGGCGTCCCGCCGGCGCGTCGACGACGAACTCTACCGGCGCCTTGTCCGACGGATGATCGACGGTCGCGAGCCAATGGCGCGCCCGGTCGGGCCAGTTGTCACCGAATGCCTGCCACCGCCCGGCGCTGTCGGTGGAGATGATCAGTCCGTCGCGGGGCGAGCCGCGATAGCGCACCGTGACGCAGAGTGTGTCGCGCGCAGCGCGCGCGGCCGGGAGCGGGATGCGCACCACGCGCTCGTCTTGGTCGGCGACCACGCGACGCGGCCGCACGCACCCGACCTCCGCCTCCGTCACCCGCATCGGGGCGAGCAGGTCGAGCGGGAGCGTCCGGACCGTCTGCGCCCGTGCCACGGTGAGCGTCGCCCGGACCTCGATCTCGGTGCCGCGCCGCGGCAGGTCGATGGCGAAGCGATACCGCAGGACATCGACGCCCGGCACCTGCGCCGCGAGCGGGCGGAGCCCCCCACCACCCGCGACCGCGAGGAGGAGGGCGCACGCGGCGACGACGCGCCGCGTCGGGATCACTCCGCGGCCTGCCGCAGCGCCCGCGCGAACTCGGGCGCGGTCGCGTAGCGATCCTCGGGCGCCCGCGCGATCGCCTTGAGCAGCACCGCGTCCACGCCATGTGGCAGCTCGGGCCGACGCGTCCGCGCAGGGATTGGCTCCAGCCGGAGCCGCGCGACCATCATCTCCTGCGCGTTCCGCCCCTCCCACGGGAGCTTCGCGGTGAGCATCTCGTAGGCCATCAGCGAGAGGGCGAAGATGTCGCTGCGGGCGTCGAGCGGCTTCCCGCGCAGCTGCTCGGGGCTCATGAACTCCGGGGTGCCGAGGATGATCCCCGGCGGCGTCCTTGCAGACCATGATGTTCTCGGGCTTCAGGTCGCGATGCACGATCGAGAGCTCGTGCGCCACGTGCAGCCCGTCCGCGATCTCCCCGATGAACTTCACGGTGTCGGCGAGCGTCGTCCGGCCGACGCGGTAGTTCCGGTCGCTGAGGATCTCCCCTTCGATGAACGGCATCACCACGTACACGAGGCCACCCACCGCCTCCCCGAGCCGATCGATGTGGCAGACGTTCGGATGCGCGAGCTTGGCGCCGAGCTCCGCCTCGCGCCGGAGCCGCGCCATCGCACTCGGGTCGGCCGCCAGCCCCGGGGAGAGGATCTTGATTGCGAACCGCTGCTGCGTCACCGCGTCGACGGCGAGATAGACATACGACATCCCGCCCTCCCCGACCTTCTTCACGATCTGATAGCGGCCGTCGAGGATTTGGCCCGTCATGTTGCCGTGCCCGACGGGGGTCGCCGGGGTCACGGGCTGCATCACGCGCGTCGGGATCGGAGCGCCGGGTGCGTCGGCGGCGGACGCCGTCGCGGCATCGATCTCCGTCATCGCGACGGCCACGAGCCGGGACCCGTCCTGAGTGCAGAAGCGCGCGTCACCGCCATAGACCCCGCCGCAGGAGGGACACCGCATCGTCACGACGGCATCCCCCCGTCCCCGATCAGTCGGCGCAGCCCGTCCCACTCGACGTTGCCACCGCTCAGGACACAGACCGTCGGCCCCTCGGCGACCACGAGGCCGAGGAGGAGCGCGGCGACGGTGATCGCCCCGCTCGGCTCGCAGACGAGCTTCATCCGGTCGAGGAGGAGCTGCACCGCGCACGGGAGCGCACCATCGGGGACGGTGACCACGTCGTCGAGGAAGGCGCCGAGGTGGTCGAAGTTGCGCGCGCCGATCCGGACCGCGAGGAGGCCGTCGGCGAGTCCTTCCGGGTGCGCCGGGATCGTCACCGGCGCCCCGGCCGCCCGGGCGCGCGAATACTTGGGCGCCCCCTCCGGCTCGACACCGATCACCCGCGCCCGCGGCGCGAGGAACTTCACCGCGGCGGCGACGCCCGAACTCAGGCCACCGCCGCCGATCGGGACGAGCACCGTGCCGACCTCCGGGAGATCCTCCGCGATCTCGAGGCCGAGCGTCCCCTGCCCCGCGATGATCGTCGGGTCGTCGTAGGGCGGCACCATCGTGAGCCCCTCCGCCGCCTGGATCTCGAGCGCGCGCTCCATGCGCTCCTGGGTGGTGACGCCGGCGTAGAAGCAGCGCGCACCGAGCCGCACCGCCCCGTCACGCTTGGCACGCGGCACCGTGGTCGGCATCACGATCGTCGCCGAGACGCCGAAGAGCTTCGCGGCGAGCGCGACGGCCTGGCCGTGGTTCCCCGAGCTCGCGGTGATGACGCCGGCGGCCCGCGCCTCCGGCGAGAGCGAGGCGATGAAGGTGTACGCCCCGCGAAACTTGAAGGCGCCGCCCCGCTGGAGCATCTCGGGCTTCACGTACACCGGGACGCCGGCGCGCTCCCCGAGGGATTCGACCGGGAGAAGCGGCGTGCGCACGGCGACCCCGTGGAGCATCGCCGCCGCCGCACGGAGCGCATCCAACGTGACGAGGTCGTTCGACGCGGTCGTCAGGGGCATCGGCGAAATCTCCCCCGACGCCCACGGCCTCGCAATGCGGAGCGGCGCGCCCGACGTCCGCCGTGGATCATCGCCGGCCCGGCCGCATCGTCTCACAGGGTGTGGTCGGGACCGGGTTGGGCGGGCCGTATCGCGCGTGGACCAGCCGGGTCCCGGCAGCGTCGATCACCAGAGTGAAGAGATCGTCGTACTCGTGATCGCAGAGATCGGGCGCCGTCGGGCCGCCGAGGGCGGCGATCCAGCGCCGCACGGTGTTCGAATGCCCGACGACGACGAGCGTCCCACCCGGATGCGCGCGCACGAGCGCGGCGACCGCCTCGGTCTGTGCGGCGGCGGGGCCGGCCGGAAGCACCGTGGGGGCGAGGCCGAATCGCTCCGCGACGGGGCGCGCGGTCTCGCGGGTGCGGAGGGTCGGCGTGTGCGCGACGACCGTCACGCGGGCGTCGCCAAGGGCGGCGGCGAGGGCCAGCGCGCGCGCCGTGCCCACCTCGGTGAGCGGCGGGTCGGCAGCCGGCTGCGTCGCCTTGTCGGCGTGCCGGACCACGATGACGGTGGTCGAGGATTGCGCAGCGAGGGGCACAGCAACGACGGCCGCCGCGAACAGGATGAGGAGGCGTCGCATCAGCGGCCCACCCGAAGTCGCGCGATCACCACCCCGACGCCGTCATCCGCGGGCCGCGGACGGAGCAGCTCGCCGTTCGGGAGCAGCGCGACGGGGAGCGCCCCGTCCGCCCAGGTGCCCCGGTACGCCCCGTCAGTACCGAAGACGTCGACGACGGCGGCCGTGTCTCCCTCGGGGACGCGGCGCACGTACATATGCGCGTCCGACTGCAGCGCGACCGCATCGAGCCGACCGAGCGGCGTCCCCGGGTCGCGACGGAGGACCGCGAGGAGTCGCGGCCCCTCGAAGAGCCGTACCACATAGCCCGTCGCCTCCGCGACGAGGAGCCGCGGACCGACGGCGTGGGGCCGGAGCGTCGCGGCGTCCGGGACAAGCGTCGCCCCGGAGATCGTATCACCGACGAGGACGCCCTCTGCCCACCGCCAGACCCCACCGACGCGGAACCGGAGCCAGGTGGCCCCCAGGAGCGCGCCCGCGAGCGGACGATCCGGGAGCGGGTCGAGCGACGGCCCGAAGCGCACGAGGGCGCCCTTCCCGGCATCGAGGACGACGAGCGAATCCCCCTGAGTCCCGATGCTCGCGGGGCGGAGGAAGGCGCCGGCCCCAGGCCCGCGCGCCCCGAGGACGCGGTCGGACCGGCCATCCCGCCCGAAGCGGACGATCACGGAATCCCCGACGAGCACATACGTCCGCCCAGCACGATCCGCCTGCACGAGGTCCGGCGCCACGCGGTCAAAGCGCCAGGGAGTCCCATCCGCCGCCGAGAGCAGCCCGATCTCCTCGACCCGCCAGGCGAGCGACCGCTCGGCGTGACGTGAAGTGAGGAGCCGAACGCCGGCGGAATCGACGCGCGTCAGGTCGGGATCGCCGGGCGGGGTGGCGCGACAGCCGGCCGTGAGGAGCGCTGCCGCGCAGGGGAGCCAGAGGAGGAATCGCATCCTCGCAAGCTACAACGACGCGGGGGCGGCACGTCGTCCGTGCCGCCCCCGTGGGTCGCGCCGACGCGCTCGCGCGCCGCCGGCGTCACACACTCATTTCACTCGGTCGCGCCGAGGGCGAGCTGGCCGTCGTCGCCGGGCTCCTCACCGCCCTCGCCCTCCTTGTCGTCCGAGACGACGCGGGCGATCGCCGCGACGACATCGCCGAGTTCGAGGTTCTTGAGCTTCACGCCCTGCGCGACCCGCCCGGTCTCCCGGATGTCCTTCACCGCGCAACGCAGGGACTGGCCGCCACGGGTGATGAGCATCAGGCCATCCTCGGGGAGCACCTCGAGCAGCCCGACGACGTCCCCCGTCTTCTCGGTCCGCTTCACGGTGAGGATCCCCTTCCCGCCGCGGCCCTGGACCCGATACTCGTCGACGTTCGTGAGCTTGCCCATCGCGAGCTCGGAGACGACGAGGAGCGACGCCTCGCGCTTCACCACGACCATCCCGACGACGCGGTCCCCCGCGCCGAGGGCGATCCCCTTCACGCCGGTGGTGTCGCGGCCCATCGAGCGGACCTCGTCCTCGTGGAACCGGATGCTGAGCCCGTGCTTCGTCACGAGCACCACGTCGTTCGTCCCCGATGTGATCTGTACGTCGACAAGCTCGTCCCCCTCCTCGAGCTTGATCCCCTTCACGCCCGTGGAGCGGACGTTCGAGTACTCGTTGAGCGCGGTCTTCTTGACCGTGCCCTGCCGCGTGCAGAAGAGGAGGAACTCGGTCTCAGTGAACTCCTTCACCGGGACGATCGCCTTCACCTCGGTGTCGGCCGCGACGTTGATCAGGTTCACGATCGGCTTCCCCTTGGTCGCGCGCGCGCCCTCGGGGATCTCGTGGACCTTGAGCCAGAAGCAGCGCCCGTCCTGCGTGAAGACGAGCAGGTAGTCGTGCGTCTTGGCGACGAAGAGGTGCTCGACGAAATCGTCGGTCCGGAGCTCCGTCCCCTTGGTCCCCACGCCGCCGCGCCGCTGCTTGCGGTAGGTGGAGATCGAGGTCCGCTTGATGTAGCCGGCGTGGGAGATCGTCACGACGACCTCCTCGTTCGCGATGAGGTCCTCGATCGAGAACTCCCCCTCGTCGCCCACGATCTCAGTCCGACGCTCATCGCCGTACTCGGCGACGAGGGCGCCGAGCTCGTCCTTCATCACCTGCATCCGCTGCGGCTGCGAGGCGAGGAGCGCCTCGAGCGCGGCGATCTGCGCGCGCACCTCGCGGAGCTCCTCCTCGAGCTTGTCGATCTCGAGACCGGTGAGCTTGGCGAGGCGCATGTTGAGGATCGCCTCGGCCTGCTTCTCGGAGAGCTTGAAGCGCTTCTGCAGCTCGGCGCTCGCCTCCGGTGTGTCCGCCGACCCCCGGATGACCTTGATGACCGCGTCGATGTTGTCGACCGCGATCTTCAAGCCCTCGAGGATGTGCTCGCGCTCCTTCGCCTTGTCGAGGTCGAACTGCGTGCGCCGGACGATCACCTCGTGCCGGTGCGCGATCCAGTGCTGGAGCACCTCGCGGAGCCCCATCACCTTCGGGACCAGCCGCTTCGTCGCCGGGTCGGGGACGAGCGCCAGCATGATCACACCGAAGGTGCTCTGCATCGCGGTGTGCTTGTAGAGCTGGTTCAGCACGACCTTCGGGATCGCGTCTCGCTTGAGCTCGATGACGATGCGCGTCTGCGCGTCCGACTCGTCGCGCAGGTCGGAGACCCCCTCGATCTTCTTGTCGCGCACCAGCTCGGCGATGGTCGCCACGAGGTTGGCGCGGTTCACCTGGTATGGGAGCTCGGTGACGACGATCTGCGACTTGTTCGAGGATTCCTTCTCCTCGACCACGGCGCGCGCGCGCATGATCACCTTGCCGCGCCCCGTCTCGAGATAGTCGCCGATCCCCGCGCGCCCGTAGATGAACGCCCCCGTGGGGAAGTCGGGCCCCTTCACGAGGCCACGCAGCGTCGCCGTCGGGACCTCGGGGTCATCGATCATCGCCGTGATCGCCGCCGCGACCTCGCGGAGGTTGTGCGGCGGGATGTTCGTCGCCATCCCGACCGCGATGCCGGCCGAGCCGTTCACCAGGAGGTTCGGCAGCGCCGAGGGGAGGACCGTCGGCTCCTCGAGACGGTCGTCGAAGTTCGGCGCGAAGTCGACGGTGTTCTTGTCGATGTCAGTCAGCATCTCGACCGCCACCTTCGTCAGGCGCGACTCCGTGTACCGGTACGCCGCCGCCGGGTCGCCGTCGACCGAGCCGAAGTTCCCCTGCCCGTCCACCAGCGGGTAGCGCAGCGAGAAGTCCTGCACCATCCGGACGAGCGCGTCGTACACCGACTGGTCGCCGTGCGGGTGGTACTTGCCGAGCACGTCGCCGACGACGGTCGCCGACTTCTTGTACGCCCGGCCCGGGACCAGCCCGAGCTCGTTCATCGCGTACAGCACGCGCCGATGCACCGGCTTGAGGCCGTCGCGCACGTCGGGCAGCGCCCGGCTCACGATGACGCTCATCGAATAGTTGATGAACGACTCGCGCACCTCGTCCTGGATGAGGCGCGGCAGGATGCGTTCGCGGTTGTTCGGCGCGGTCATGGCGGCGGGGGAGAGAAGAGGGGTCGCGCCCCTCGGACGCGACCCCTCAAGTTACCCGCCCCGGACCCCCGGTTCAATCGGAAATCAGGGGGTGCCGCCCTCGGCCGGGGGACGCGCCGTCCCCTCCTCCGCCCGCTCCTCCGACGCGAGCTCGCGCGCGATCCGCTCCCGCTCGGTCCGCCACGACTCGTACCACCGCCGCGTCACCTCGCCCGCGAGGTCGCGGCTCCCCAGCCCGAAGGCGAGCGAGAGCGCGAGGGCCAGCGCCCCGAAGATGATCGCAAAAGCGGTCGTCACGATGTCGGTCGCGACCCCGAGCTCCTGCAGTGCCATGAAAGTCGCCAGCAGGATCACGCCCCCCTTCCCCGCCCGCGCTAGGGTCGGCCCGCCATCGAGGTTCTGCGTGGAGGCGGTGATCAGCGCGGAGACGAAATCCCCGAGCACGATCCCGAGGATCACGATCACGACCGCCGCAATCACACTTGGCACGTAGCTCAGTAGCTCGGAGAAGACCTGCCCGAGGTAGTCGATCCCGAGTGCGTCGGCGGCGACGAGCATCGCCGTGAAGAGGATCAGCCAGAAGATGAGGTTCGCCACCACCCGGGTCGGGTTGACCGGCTGGCCGGTATGGTCGTGCGCGGGGATGCCACCGCGCTTGAGCACGTCGTTGAGGTGCATCCGACGCAGCACGCGCCCCACCGCGCGCTGCGCGAGCTTGGCGAGCGCGTAGCCGATGGTGATCACCGCGGCCGCGCCGAACATCGCGGGGAGGTACTCGAGGAGCCAGCGGAGACTGTCGAGGAGTCGGCTTAGGAAGGTCGAGGAGTCCATAACGAGGTCAGAAGGTGTACGAAAGGAACGCGTGACGTCCCGGGCGGCGGGTCGCGGCGGCCACGGCCGCCAACGGGTCGAGAAGGAGTCGGTCGAGCGCGCCGACCCGCCCCGCATCGCGGACGGGTTCGACGAAGCGCGCGGTCAGCAGGGCGCCCACCGCCGCACCGGCGGTGGCGGCGGCGAGGCTCGTCGCCCCGTCCCGCTGGCCCTCCTCCTTCGCGAGGAGCCCGACGCCCAGCCCCATCAGCGCACCGGCGCCGCTGCCGAGGGTGACGAGGTTCGCTTCGCCCCGCGTATGGTCGTACCGACGGACGAGCGCGTAGTTCGCCCCGACGGTGCCGGCGAGGGCGCCCCCGAGCATCGCGAGCGCCACGGTCTGCGGCTCCGGCGACCCGTTGGCGACGGCGGTCGCGCCCGCCGTCGCGCCGATCGTCGCACCGAGCCAGAGGGTCTGGACGTCCCCGACGGTGACCCGCGCGGGCGTCGTCGCGGCCCAGGCGCGCCCGAGTCCGGCGCCGAGCCACCCGGACGCCGCCCAAACCGCGGCAGCCGTCGCCTCCGCCCCACCCTTGGTGTCGAAGAGGTCGCGGTCGGTCGTCACGGTGAGCGCCATCGCCGACGCGAAGGCGAGATCGTGCCCGAAGAGCGTCGCCGCGGCCTGCCCCCCCGACGCACCGGTGCCGAGCACGAGCCCCGCCGCGGTTCCACCGATCCCGCCGACGAGCAACGCGGCCGCCCGCTCGCGCGCACCGGCGCCGGACTGCGAGGCGATCGCCACGGCGTGCCCTGCCCCGCGGACGGAGAGGCCCGTCGCCAGGAGTTGACGCCCCTCGGTGATCGGCACGTGCCGCGTCACCTCACCGGCGGCGAAGAACAGCCCACCCGACATCACGAGGTACGCAGCGACGAAGCTCACCGCATCGTCGGCCGTCGCGACGGCGAGCGCGGGGCCGTACGTGGTCAGGCCGAGGAGGGTCTGGTCGCGCACGAAGCGTGTCCGGAGCTCGGAGGGCTCCTGCGCCTCGAGGCGGAGGGAGAGCCCGAGCGAGAGGGCGACGAGGCCGAGGAGGGACGAGCGTCTCATCCGCGATAATCTAGCGTTCGCGCCTCGACTCAGTTGCGCGTCCCGCGCTTGAGGTCGAAGAGCACGCTCCGATGGCACCCGGGACAGAGCAACCACTCGCGGCGCCTGGCGTAGCCCAACCCGAAGCTCCCGCCGCCCAGCGCCTTCGCCTGCATCCGCACGGCACAGCGCGGGCAGTCCGCGTGGCCATCGCGCGCGTACGTCTCGCGGACGGCGCGCTCCTCCGCCAGGGAGAACTGGGCCGCGTCAGCCATCGCCGATCCGCAGAACGACCTTGCCGAACTGCCGCCCCGACGCGAGCCGCTCGAATGCGGCCCGACCGTCCGCGAGGTCCCACACGCCGTCCACCGGCGGCACGAGCTGGCCGGCCACGAACGCTGCGACGATCGCGTCGAGTTCGGCGTCGTTCCCCATCGTCGACCCGAGGATCGACCACTGGTTCCAGAAGAGCTTCCGCACATCCATCGCGAGCGCGGGCCCCGAGGTGCCACCGCACGTGACGAGCCGCCCGCCGCGCGCGAGCGCCCCGAGCGACTGCGCCCACGTCCGCTCCCCGACCGAGTCCACGACGACGTCCACGCCACGCTTCCCGGTCCGCTCGCGGATCGTCTTCCCGATGTCGCCCGCCGAGTGGTCGAGGCACTCATCTGCGCCGAGGGCCCGCGCCCGGTCGAGCTTCTCCGCGCTCGACGAGGTCACCCACACCCGCGCGCCGCGCGCCTTGCAGATCTGCAGCGCCGCGAGCGCGACGCCCCCACCGATCCCCCAGATGAGTACCTCGTCCCCCTCGCGGACCTGGGCCCGCGTCACGCACATCCGCCACGCCGTGAGGGTCGCGAGGGTGAACGCGGCCGCGGCGGCATCGTCCACACCGTTGGGGATCCGCCGGACGTTCGACGCGGGGACCACGACCTCGTCCGCGAAGGTGCCGGGGAGATGCTCCCCGAGGAGACGATACCTGACGCAGAGGGAGTGCTCCCCCGCGCGGCAGAACTCGCACTGCCGGCACGAGAGCCCGGGATTGATCACCACGCGGTCCCCGGGGGCCACGGCCGTCACGTCGGGGCTCACCTCCGCCACGATGCCCGTGCCATCCCCGCCGAGGATCCACCCCGGCCGCACCTCCACACCGGGGATGCCGCGGACGACCCAGAGGTCGAGATGGTTCAGCGCGGCGGCGCGCAGGCGCACCCGGACCCCACCCGCGGCCGGGAGCGCCGGCGTGGAGAGATCATCGCGGAATCGCAGCTGGTCGAGTCCGCCGTGCGCATCGATGGTGAGTGCTCGCATCCCGGCTCCGTGGCTATATTCCGCCTATGATTCCCATCAAGGTCCCCCCCCTCGGCGAATCCATCACGGAAGCCACCGTCTCTCGCTGGCGCAAGCAGGAAGGCGAACCCGTCGCGATCGGCGAGACCCTGGTTGAACTCGAGACCGACAAGATCACCGTCGAGGTCCCCGCGCTCAATGCGGGCGTCCTCGTGAAGCGCCTCAAGCAGGAAGGCGACGTCGTTCAGCTGGCAGAGACGCTCGCCGAGCTCGATGAGACGGCGACGGCCGCGGCCGCCCCGAGTGTTGCCGCCCCGGCTGCTTCCCCCGCCGCCCCCGCACCAAGCGCCGCTCCGGCGCCCGCCGCTGAGGTCCGCGCCGCACCGAGCGCCGCGCGCCGCGCCGCCGAGCAGGGGATCTCGCTCGCCGGGATCCCGGGGACCGGTCGTGGCGGCGTGGTGAGCAAGCCCGACGTCATCGCGCACACCGCTGGCACCGCGGCACCGTCAGCTGCACCCGCCGTCGCACCCGCCGTCGCACCTGCCGCAGCACCGGCCCCGAGCGCGCCGGCCCGGCCGGCCGCCCCGCGCGCCCCCGAGGGAGTCCGCGAGACGCGCGAGAAGATGACGACGCGCCGCAAGCGCATCGCTGACAACCTCCTGCAGGCGCAGCACGCCACCGCGCACCTGACGACCTTCAACGAGATCGACATGAGCGCTGTGACGGCGCTCCGCGAGCGGATGAAGGAGCGCGTCGAGAAGTCGCACGGCGTCAAGCTCAGCTTCATGCCCTTCTTCGCGAAGGCCGCCTGCCAGGCGCTCAAGGCGTTCCCGGTCGTCAACGCGCAGATCGACGGCGACCACGTCATCACCAAGCACTACGTGAACCTCGGCATCGCGGTCGCAAGCGACGCGGGCCTCGTCGTCCCGAACATCAAGGACGCCGACCGGATGGGACTCATCGCCTTCCAGCAGGCGATGGGGGCGGTCGCCAAGCGCGCCCGCGACGGCAAGCTGACGATGGACGACCTCACCGGCGGCTCGTTCACCATCACGAACGGCGGCGTCTTCGGTTCGCTCATCTCGACGCCGATCATCAACTATCCGCAGGTCGCGATCCTCGGGCTCCACAAGACGCAGGACCGGCCGGTCGCGGTCGACGGCCGTGTCGAGGTGCGCCCGATGATGTACGTCGCGCTCAGTTACGACCATCGCATCATCGACGGGCAGCAGGCGGTGCTCTTCCTCGTCCGGCTCAAGGAGCTGCTAGAAGACCCCGCCACGATGCTCCTCGACGACTGACCCTGACCCGCCCGGCGCGGCCCTCCGCGCCGGGACGACCCCCCGGACCGTGACCGACTCGCTCTCCCCCGACCTCCTCGTCCTCGGCGGCGGCCCCGGTGGCTACATCGCCGCCCTCCGCGCCGCGCAGCTCGGCCTCTCCGTCGTCTGCGTCGAGAAGGACACGACCCTCGGCGGCACCTGCGTGAACGTCGGGTGCATCCCGTCCAAGGCGCTGCTCGGCTCGTCCGAGCACTATGAGTTCGCCGCGCACCACGCCGCCGAGCACGGCATCCGCATCGCGGGCGTGACGCTCGACCTCCCGGCGATGATGAAGCGCAAGGACGCTGTCGTCGCGCAGAACACCAAGGGCGTCGAGTTCCTGTTCAAGAAGAACAAGGTCACCTGGGCCAAGGGGCTCGGGACGCTGCAGGCCGGGAACGTCGTTGAGGTCCGCGCCGCCGACGGCACCGCGACGACGTATCGGCCGAGGCACGTGATCCTCGCGACGGGCTCCGTGCCGGTCGCGCTCCCCTTCCTCCCCTTCGACGAGGAGCGGGTCCTCTCGAACGTCGGGGCGCTGAAGATCCCCGAGGTGCCGAAGCGCCTCATCGTGATCGGCGGCGGCGTGATCGGGCTCGAGCTCGGCTCCGTCTGGCGCCGACTCGGCGCCAAGGTCATGGTCATCGAGTACGCGCCGGCCATCCTCCCCGGCAACGACGCCGACATCACGAAGGAAGCGTCGAAGATCTTCACCAAGCAGGGGCTCGAGCTGCACGTCGGCACCAAGGTCACCGGCGGGCGCCGCGACGGGGACCGCGTGATCGTCGAGACGGAAACGAACGGCACCCCCCGGCGCTTCGAGGCGGACTACGTGCTCGTCTCCATCGGCCGGCGCCCCTCGCTCACCGGCGTCGACGCCGCGGCGCTCGGCCTCGCGCTCGGCCGGCGCGGCGAGATCGTCGTCGATGACCGGATGCGCACCAACCTCCCGAACGTCTTCGCCATCGGCGACGCCGTCGGCGGGAAGCTCCTCGCCCACAAGGCCGAGGAGGAGGGGGTGATCGCGGCGGAGGTCATCGCCGGCAAGCCGGTGCATATGCACTACCACAACATGCCGGGCGTCGTCTACACTTGGCCCGAGATCGCCACCTGCGGCCTCACCGAGGACGAGGCGCAGGCGGCCGGCCGGGCGATCAAGGTCGGGAAGTACCCGTTCTCCGCGAACGGGCGCGCCCGGACGATGGGGAACACCGAAGGCTTCGTGAAGTTCGTGACCGACGCGGCGACGGACGAGATCCTCGGCTGCCATATGATCGGCCCGAACGTGAGCGACCTGCTGAGCGAGGTCGTGCTCGCGATGGAGTACCGCGGCACCGCCGACGATATCGGCGGCACGGTGCATTCGCACCCGACGCTGAGCGAGGCCGTGAAGGAGGCCGCCCTCGGCGCGCTGGGGCGCGCGCTGCACATTTGAGCGCGCGTCCGCGGGCGGGCGTCAGCCCCCCGCGGTAGGATTGGGGTGCCATGCGCACGCTCTCCAAGTCCGACTTCAAGGTCGCCACAGACTGCGCGACCAAGCTCTACTACAAAGAGGAGCGGTACCCGAGCACCCTCGGCGAGGACGAGATGCTCGCGCTCCTCGCCGAAGGCGGGTTCATGGTCGAGCAGCTCGCGAAGCTGCGGCACCCCGCGGCGGTCGAGCTGCCGACCACCGGCTCGGTCACCGCAGCGGCCGCGCAGACCGCCGCCGCCCTCGCCGCACCGCAGATCACGCTCCACGAGGCGACGCTCTTGCACGGCCGGCGGATGGCGCGCGTCGACATCCTCGAGCGCGACGGCGACCGCTTCCGCCTCATCGAAGTGAAGGCGAAGGTCTACGACCGCGCGCAAGCGGAGAAGGAGACCAAGCACGGCGGGAACGGCCTGTTCTGGCAGATCCGCGAACGCGAGGTGCGGAGCGAATGGCGTCCCTACCTCGAGGACGTGACGTATCAGGTGCTCATCCTCGAGGCGCTGTGCCCCGGCGCCGTCGTGGAGCCGGTGCTCTGTCTGCTCGATCCCGCCGCGCGGTGCACGATCGAAGGGCTCCCCACGCACTTCACTGTCCGGCGGGACGAGGCCACGGGGTTCCTCGCCGTCGACTTCACCGGTGACCGCGCTGTCGCCTCACAGGAGGCCCTCCTCATCGAGGTCTCTGTGCGCGAGGAAGTCGATGCGTTGCGCGCTGAGGTCGCCGAGCGGACGGCGGCCCTGCTCGCGCTCTATGAGCCCGAGATGCGCCGCGCCGCACCGACACTCACGCACCGATGCCGAGACTGTGAGTACCGCGTGGACGGTGAGCGCAGCGGATTCCGCGAGTGCTGGGGGCCCCTCGCCGACGTCACGCCGTCGATCTTGGAGCTCTATCAGGTCGGCCGACTCGAGGACGCCGACAAGCGCCCGCTGGTCGAGGGGATGCTCGCGAGCGGCCGCGCCTCGCTGCACGACATGCCCGACGCCGCGCTCGGTGACGGGAAGATCGCCACACGCCAACGATTGCAGCGGCAGCACACGGCGGCAGGGACCGCGCACTACGACGAACGACTCGACGTCGCGCTCGCGCGCGTCCGGTACCCGCTGCATTTCATCGACTTCGAGACCGCGCGCCTCGCCATCCCGTGGCACCGCGGGATGCGGCCCTACGGTCAGGTGGCGTTCCAGTGGAGCTGCCATACGCAGCGCGAGCCGGGCGGGGCGTTCGAGCATCGCGAGTGGCTCTTCCTCGACGCAGGATGGCCGAACGCCGACTTCGCCCGCGCGCTCCGGGCGGTCGTCGGTGACGCCGGGACGATCCTCACCTGGGCGCACCACGAGGCGTCGGTCCTCACGGATGTCGCGCGCGAACTCGCGACGATCGACGCAGGGGATGCCGACCTCGCCGCGTGGCTCGCCACCGCCGTCCGCCCGCTCGAGGTCGACGACCCGGAGACGTGGCGCGAGGGCAGGATGCTCGACCTCTGCAAGCTGACGAAGGCCGCGTTCTATCACCCGGGGATGCAGGGGAGCAACAGCATCAAGGCCGTACTCGCCGCGCTCTGGTCCACCGACCCCACGCTCCGGGCGCAGCACCGCGACCTGATGGGCCGCGACGCCGCCGCCGATCGCAGTCCGTATGACGCGCTCCCGCCCGCCCCGGTATCCGGGTCGATCGAGGCGATCCGCGAGGGCACCGCCGCGATGCGGGCCTACGAGCGGGTCCAGTTCGACGCCGCGCTCCGGGACGGCTCGGCGCGCGAGGCGTGGGGCGCGTTGCTGCGTGAGTACTGCAAGCTCGACACGGCGGCGATGGTGCTCATCTGGGAGCACTGGCGGCGCGCGGTTGCCGCGCGCGGCTGATCCTGACGCGGCGCGTGCCTCCGCGGCGCTCGCCCCTCAGGGACTCAGGTAGCGGTCCTGCAGGATGTCGAGATGGTGGAGCAGGTGCCCGGCGGTGATCCAGGCGAGCGCACGCACGCTCGCCGGTGCGCCATTCGCCGTGCCCGTGCGCGCCCACGCCTCGACGGGAAAGCCTTCGAAGAGCGTCACCGACGCCTCGCGCACCGTCTCAAGCTCCCGGAGGAGCTGGTCGAGGGGCCGATCGTTCGCGGCGCTGATCGGCGCGTAGGCCTGCTCATCCCATCCCGGCAGCGGCGTGGCATCCCCGCGGGCGATGCGGAGGGCGCGATACGCGAAGATGCGCTCGGCGTCGGTGCAGTGCTGCACGACCTCCTTCACGCTCCACTTGCCCGGCGCATAGGCGCTCCGCGCCTGCGCGTCATCGACGTCGTGCAGGAGCGCAGTGGCGATCTCCGCCCCACCGATCAGCGCATCGAGGACGTCCCCCTCGGGGACGTGGGCGATGTAGCCGGCGTAGTAGGGGTTGAACTCCCCGGCCGCCGGCCGGACCTGCCGATGCGCGGTGCTCAGCGGCGGTCGAGCCCCGCGAGGACGCGCGCCGCGAACCCGGTGGGCGCGGTCATCGCGCGCATCCGTGCGGTCTCCGCGTCGATCGCCGACCAGAGCGCGACGTTTTCGACGAAGGGCGGGACGACCTCGCGGTCGTCGACCTCGGCGGCCGGCGCCTGACGGACCGCCTCCGGCGCGACAGCGGGATCACGGGGCTCGAGGGACTCCGAATGCATCATCATGAATACCGATCCTCCAGGAGCTTCTGCAGCGCCTCGCGGGCGCGGTGGACTCGCATCTTCAGGGCACCGACTGTCGTGTCGAGCAGCTCGGCCATCTCCTCATACGAGCGACCCTCGACGTGTTTCATGACGAAGGCTTCCCGCAGCGAGGAGGGGAGGGCGGCCAGCGCACGATCGAGGTCGCGCCGGATCTCCCCACGATCCAGCTCCTCGTCCGGGGTCTCGTACCCCGAGGGCTGGTCGTCCTCCTCGTAGCTCAGGTGCGTGCGCCGGATGTTCTTGAGCCAGTCCTTGCACCCATTCGCCACGATCCGGAACACCCACGCATCGAACCGGCCTCGCACCTCACCCAGGTGATGGAACGCCTTGATGAACGAGACCTGCAGGATGTCCTCCGCGACGTCCGCGCTCCCTGTCATCCCGTGCGCGTGGCGATACAGCGGATCGCTGTAGCGCTCGATCAGGATGCCGAAGGCATCGCGGTCCCCGGCGAGCACGCGGTCGATGACCGCCTGATCGAGATCGGCGGAATCGCTGGGCGGGAGGGAAGACGCGGTCGAGTCCACGGGCACAACGCTAGACTAACCCAAGCGCCGACCCCTCGACAGCCCTCCCGACCATCACCCGGCCCTCCCGCCGATGCCGGAAGAGTCGCAGGGGGAAGACGAGCGATTCACCGGGAGGTCACGGAACGCCCGCCACCCGTCGCGTCGGACGACCGTCCCGTGCTCGTCGAGCCGCGGCGGCGGATGCCGCACCGTCCCCGGCGCCTGCGGCGCGACCCCGGTGAGGGGAGACGCCGCCACCGCCTCAAGCGCCTCCCGCACCGGCTTCACCACCCCGCACGGCACCCCGACCGCGTCGAGCCGCGCGATCCAGTCGGACGCCGGTGCGGTCCGTACGCGGTCCGCGATCGCCGAGACGACCTCGTCGCGTCGGGCGAGTCGACCCGCGTTCGTGGCGAGCCCCGGGTCGGACGCGAGGGCGTGGAGGTCGAGGGCGCGAGCGCAGGCCGCGAACTGCGCGTCGTTCCCAACGGCGATCACCAGGGCGCGGTCCGCGGCGTCGAAGAGCTCATAGGGGACTAGGTTCGCGTGGGCGTTCCCCCAGCGCCCGGCCTCCGCCCCGCTAACGAGGGTATTCTGCGCGACGTTGACGAGCGCCGTCGTGGCGCTCTGCAGGAGGGAGACCGAGAGGTGACGGTCGCCACGCCGTCCGCCGGCGAGGGCGGCGAGGATCGCGATCGCCGCGTCCTTCCCGGCGAGCACGTCGGCGATGGCGACGCCGGCCTTCATCGGCGCCCCATCGGGCGCCCCGGTGATCGCCATCCATCCGCTCTCGGCCTGGACGACGAAGTCGTAGCCGGGACGCGGGCTCGCGAGGCCGAACCCGGTGATGGTGCACCAGACAAGGCGTGGATGGGCCGCGAGCATCGCCGCCGACCCCATTCCGTGCCGTTCGAGGGTCCCTGGGCGGAAGTTCTCGACGACGACATCGGCTTCGGCGAGGAGCCGATGGAGGAGGTCGCGATCGGCGGGTGCCCCTAGGTCGACGGCGATGCTGAGCTTGTTGCGATTGATGGAGAGGTAGTACGCGCTCTCCCCGCGGTCGTCGAACGGCGGCCCCCAGCCTCGCGTATCGTCACCCTGCCCTGGCCGTTCGACTTTGATGACGTCAGCGCCGAGGTCGCCGAGAATCATTGTGGCGAGCGGTCCGGCGAGGACGCGGGAGAGATCCAGGATTTTGACGCCAGAAAGCAGAAGTGTCATAAATGTGACTTGATACTGGCTTGTTGAAGTGACTTCAATCAACGCTTTTTTTCGGACTTTCCGCACCGATTCAACACCCGTCACGCCACTTGCGTATGAGCTGAAAAATCATATACTTGCGCGCACTGCGCCTGCGCGCGGCCACCCTATGTCCGACCCATCCATAATGTCCGATACGCCGAAGGCTCCTGAGACCACCCCCGCCACGCCGCCGAAGCGCAGCCCCGGCCACCGCGGCCAGGATGTGCGCGACACGATGGCGGAGATGGCCGCGAAGGCCCACGAGATCTCCCTCGAGGCCGGAAGCAAGATGGCCGCGGCGATGAAGGACGTCATCGGTGCAGCCGCCGGCCTCCGGGCCTTCTCCATCGAAAGCGCCCGCGACCTCGTGCAGTATATGGTCCGCCGCAGCCAGATGGCGCAGGACGAGGCCGACAAGCTGATCGCCGAGGCGGAGGAAGCCTGGGCCAAGAAGAACAAGGGGAAGCTCCCGGCCAAGCCCGCGGCGGCCGCCCCCGTGAAGGCGCCGGCGAAGCCCGCCGCGAAGCCCGCCG
>VHBO01000007.1 GCA_016871895.1 Gemmatimonadota bacterium | reverse complement strand
TTCGGCCCGCGCACCTCCGTCGTCGCACGAGTGCATCCCGGGGATACCTTTCCCCATCCCCCTCGCGGAGCCCATTGCGATGCGTTCGGTCCTCTTCCTCGCCCTCCTCGCCGCCCCGATGTCCGCTCAGTTCCCCACGCCCCCCGTCGCGAAACAGCTCCCCGTCGAGACCGTCCTGCACGGCGAGCGGCGGGTGGACCCCTACGCCTATTTCAAGGACCGGAACCATCCGGAGACCATCCCGTACCTCGAGGCGGAGAATCGCTACACCGACGCGATGACCGCCCATACGGCCCAGCTCCAACGGCAGCTCTACGATGAGATGCTGGGCCGAATCCAGGAGGACGACAGTCAGGTCCCCGTCCGCCGCGACGGCTGGTACTACTACACGCGCACCGAGCGGGGGAAGGCGTATCCCATCTTCGCGCGGAAGCGGGGCGCGCTCGACGCACCGGAGGAGGTGTACTTCGACCAGAACGCCGAGGCCGAGGGGCACGCCTTCTACGATCTTGGCGGGATGGAGGTCAGTCCGGACCATCAGCGGCTCGCGGTGCTCGTCGACACGACGGGGTACGAGGATTTCATCCTCCGCATCAAGGACCTCGCGACGGGGCGATGGCTCCCCGACGAGATCGTCAAGCTCAGCTGGGGGCTCGCGTGGGCGGATGACAACCGCACTCTGTTTTATATGACGCCCGACTCCGCCAAACGCGGGGACCGCGTCTGGCGGCACGTCATCGGCACGCCCCGGGCCTCCGATGTGAGTGTGTATCAGGACACGGACGTGCTGTTCAACGTGAATCTCTCCCGGTCCCGGAGCGGGGAGTTCATCCTCATCTCGTCGACCTCGTTCACCTCGAGCGAATGGCACCTCATCCCGACGGCGCGTCCGACGGAGGCCCCGCGGGTCGTGGCGCCGCGCCGCGCCGGCGTGGAATACGAGGTCGAGCCGGGCGAGGGGGTGCTCTACATCACGACCAACGAGGATGCCCCGAACTTCCGCGTGATGACCGCCCCGCTCCGCGACCCGTCGCGCCGGAACTGGACCGACTGGCTCGCGCCCCGCGCCGACGTCTTCGTCGAGGGGGTGATGCCGTTCAAGCACCACGTCGTGGTGTCGGAGCGGCGCGACGGGCTGCGTCGCTTGCGGATCAGCGGGCTCGAGGGGCGGCGTGAGTCGCACGAGGTGACGTTTCCCGAGGCGGCCTACGGTGTCTTCCCGGGGAGTAATCCGCAGTACGACGCGCGCACCCTCCGATTCACCTACAGCTCGCTCGTGACGCCGAACACGGTCGTCGACTACGAGATGGACCGCCGGACGCGCACCGAGCTCAAGCGGGACGCCGTGCTGGGCGGCTACGACCCCGCGCGGTATGAGGTGGAGCGGCTGTACGCCCTCGCGCGCGACGGCGTCACGCGGATCCCGATCTCGCTCGTACACCGGAAGGGCGTTGCGCGGGACGGCAAGGCGCCGCTCCTGCTCTATGCGTACGGCAGCTACGGCTCCACCACGGAGCCGACCTTCAGCTCGCAGCGCTTCTCCCTCGTCGACCGCGGCTTCACGTATGCCATCGCGCACGTGCGCGGCGGGCAGGAGATGGGACGCCCGTGGTACGACGACGGGAAGATGCTGCACAAGATGAACACCTTCACCGACTTCATCGACGTCGCCGATCACCTCGTCCGGGAGCGCTACACGAGCCCCGATCGGCTCGCCGCGAACGGGGGGAGCGCCGGCGGTCTTCTGATGGGGGTGATCGCGAACCAGCGCCCCGAGCTCTTCAAGGTGATCGTCGCCGACGTGCCGTTCGTCGACGTGATCAACACGATGCTCGACGCGAGCATCCCCCTCACCGCGCAGGAGTGGGAGCAGTGGGGGAATCCGGCGAAGCCCGAGGAGTACCGCTACCTGATGCGGTACTCCCCGTATGACAACGTGCGGCCGCAGGCGTATCCGCGGATGCTCGTCACCAGCGGACTCAATGATTCGCGCGTCGGCTACTTCGAGCCGACCAAGTGGGTCGCGCGGCTCCGCGCGACGAAGACCGACAGCCATCCGCTCCTCCTCAAGATGCATATGGGGGCAGGACACGGCGGCTCGTCGGGGCGCTACGAGCGACTCCGCGAGCAGGCGTTCCGCTACGCCTTCATCGTGGACCAGGTCTCGCAGGGGCTGATCCAGTAACCGTGACGGACGCGTCGCTCGGCCTCCTCGTCGCCGTCCAGGGCGCCGTCCTCGCCACGCTCGCGTCGCGACTCGCGGGCGGCCGTACGCGCCGGCCGGCGGAGCGACCGCGGCCCGATGGACTCGAGGGGCCGGGGCTCACGATCGTCGTCGCCTGCCTGAACGAGGCAGCGCGCATCGGCCCCTGCCTCCGCGGACTCCGGGCGCAGGGCGCGCCCGTGCAGGAGATCCTCGTCATCGATTCCGGCTCCACCGACGGCACGCGCGAGCTGGTGGCGCAGGCCGCGGCGGCGGATCCGCGCATCCGGCTCATCACCGATCCGCCCCTCCCGCCGGGATGGATCGGGAAGGCGTGGGCGCTCCAGCACGGGACCACGATCGCCACGCAGCCCTGGGTGCTCGGGATGGATGCCGACACGGAGGCGGTGCCGGGGTGTGCCGCGGCGGTCCTCGGCGCCGCCCTCCGCGAAGGGTTCGACGTCGTCTCGTTCGCGCCCTGCTTCGATGGCCAGACCGCCGGCGAGCGGTGGGTACAGCCCGCGCTCCTCGTCTCGCTCCTGTACCGGACCGGGGCGGCCGGGGACCCGCGCGTGCGGCCGGACCGCATCCTCGCGAACGGCCAGTGCTTCCTTGTACGGCGCGAGGTGCTCCTCGCCCACGGTGGGTACGAGCCGGTGCGGGCATCGTTCGCCGAGGATGTCTCCCTCGTGCGGCACCTCGCCGGCGCCAGCGTGCCAGTGGGGTTCCTCGACGGCTCTCGGCTCTATCGGGTCCGGTCCTATCAGGACGTCCGGCAGATGTGGCGCGAGTGGGGCCGGTCGATCGACCTGAAGGACGCCGTCTCGCCGATCCGCCGCTGGGGCGATGCGGTGCTGATCGCCCTCGCGCAGGGCGCCCAGCTGCCGCTGCTCCTCTGCCTGGCCGCCGCCTGGCCGGAGCTACCGGCGGGGCCCACCCGCTCGGCCCTGCTCGGTCTGACCCTCGGCCTGCTCGCGATGCGGCTCGGCTTGCTGGTCGCCCTCCGGGGCAACTACGCGACGAGGGGGCTCGCCTGGTGGCTGAGCCCCCTCGCAGATCCCCTCGCGGCGGTGCGCATCGTCTGGTCGTCGATTCGCCGGCCGCGGCGGTGGCGGAGCCGGACCTACAGCTGACGGGTGAGGCAGCAACCCTCGGCGCGAGCGCGCGCCGAGGCCTTACGCCGTCGCGGCCGCGGGCACCTTCGTCACGATCATCGCGCCGGTGATCTCGTCCGCCGGGTCTACATTGAGCGTCCCCTCCTTCGTCAGCAGGTGCTGCACAAAGGTGAGGACGTTCCGGCTGAACATCGCCGAGGCGTGATTCGGCATCGAGGCCGGGAGGTTCACCGGCCCGATCACTGTCACCCCGTTCACGTCGACCGACTCGCCGGCCTTCGTCACCTCGCAGTTGCCCCCCGTCTCCGCCGCGAGGTCCACGATCACCGCGCCCGGGGCCATCGTGCGGACCGTCTCGGTCGTGATGAGCCGCGGGGCCGCGCGGCCTGGGATCTGCGCCGTCGTGATAACGAGGTCCATCGTCGCGAGGTGGGCCTTCAGGGCATCCTGGATGGCGGCCTGCCGCTCGGCGCTCTGCTCGGTGGCATAGCCCCCGGCCGTCTGGGCGTCCGCGGCGATCAGGTCCTGGGCGACGACCGTCGCGCCGAGGGACCGGATCTGTTCGGCCGCCGCCGGCCGGATGTCGAACCCGGAGACGAGGCCGCCGAGGCGCCGGGCCGTAGCGATCGCCTGGAGGCCAGCGACGCCGGCCCCGAGGACGCAGACCTTGGACGGGGGAATCGTCCCGGCCGCCGTGCTGAGCATCGGCAGGAACTTCGGCATCGCCGCGGCGCCGAGGAGGACCGCCTTGTACCCGGAGACGGTCGCCTGAGAGGAGAGGACATCCATCGATTGGGCCCGGGTGATCCGGGGGATCAGCTCGAGCGCCAAGGCGGTGACCCCCTGAGCGTCCAGGGCGGCGATCTCCGGCGCGCTCGAGGCGGGCTGCAGGAGGGAGACCAGGTGGCTCCCGGACCGCATCCGGCCGGCTTCGGCTGCCGTCGGCTTCTGGACCTTGGCGACGAGGTCCGCAGCAAAGGCGCCGGCCGCGTCCGTCAGCGTCGCGCCGACCTTCTCATAGGACGAGTCGGCGAAGCCGCTGGCGAGGCCGGCCCCCCGTTCGACGAGGACCGTCACGCCCGCCTTGATGAGCCGGCCGCAGCTCTCGGGGGTGAGGGCGACCCGGGTTTCACCGGGGCTGTGTTCGCGGGGGATGCCGATCTGCATGGTCGGGCGGGGGTGAGGCGTGAGGAGGGTGGCGGGAAGCTAACGACCCACGCGAGGAAAGTGTTCAGCGTCGGTTGAGCTCGTCTCCCGGCGCCGAAGCGATGGCCTCGGCCGCCTGACGTGCCGCCTTTGTTGTCGCGCGGGCTTGGCCCGAACTGATCGGAGTCCCGTCCCCCCCAAGCGCGAGAATACCAGCCGTTTCGGCAGGCCGGAGCTCAGCCTGAGATCACCTGGCCGGCGTCTGGTCGCGGTGCGCCACCGCGATCGGTTGGTCTGGAGCGGACACGGATGGGGCGGGGGATGCCAAATCTCCGATAGGGTACACTGGTGATCAGACGCGCTTATTTTCAGGCGGATGCTCTAGGGTCATGGCATTTGTACACTTTTTTGTCGCCCATTGTTGAAAAAAAGGCATATGCCGAGCCGATGTCTTGTTCTGCGTCAATACTATGTTCCTATAATACTACATGATGCTAAGTTACGATGAATAGATAAATCAATTTATAATATGCATAACAGTGGAAAATTATGCGTTTTGTACTGCATACCCGACTGCATACGCCGAATTCGGCGAAATAATCACAGGAATTACTTTCCACATAAAGCCAGATCTGTCGCAGTGTCGATGTGGAAAAACACAAAGCATCACCAATATATCTTTTCCACATCACCGACAGCTGGTGGTGGTCGACTGTTCTGGGAACCGACTCGCCCATCTGCCGTGGATCTCGAGCCAGCATTCATCCATCCAATTGACTGCCGACTCGGTGTGCTGGTCACGGCACCGAAAAAAGGCAGGGCGGTGCTTAGCACCGCCCTGCCGGACCTTCAAAAATGGGCCGGAGTACCCGGCGCCGCGTCGTCAGCCCTGCGACTGCTTCTTCGCCCGAGCGTCCTGAATCCAGGTCATCGGGATGATGAAGAAGGGGGTCAGGACGATGCCGAGCAGGATGTTGATCCAGGTCAGGCCGAGGTAGTAGGCGCCCATGCCGAGGCCAGCGATGAGGGTGCCGAGGGGGCCGCCGAAGTTCTGTTCCACGCGAATGCTCCTGACCGGTTGTCGGAATGACTGTCCGAAGAACGCCGTATCTTATAGACGTGTTCCCGGGAACGGAACCCATCGGGGTCGAGGAAGCGGTCGCGGGGATTCGCCCTGGCCGGTGGCTGGTCGCGGTCTCCGGCGGCCGGGATTCGATGGGGCTGCTCCACGCCCTGCTGACCCTCCGGCCTGGGGAGATCGCGGCGGTCGCCACCTTTGACCACGGGACCGGGGAGGCCGCGCGTCGGGGGGTCGATCTGGTGCAACTGGTCTGCGCCGAGGCTCGCGTGAAGTGCCGGATCGGTCGCGCCGACCGGCGGACCCCCCCGACCGAAGCCGGGTGGCGGCGGGCGCGCTGGCGCTTCCTGACGGAGGTCGCGCGGGCGGAATCATCGGTTCCCGTGACCGCGCATACACGGGACGACCAGGTCGAGACGGTCCTCCTGCGCCTGCTCCGACACGCGGGACCGCGGGGGCTGGCGGCGATGAAGACGGCGCTGGAGACGGCGCCGCTGGAGTCGCCCCGGACGTCGGCGGGTCGCTTGTCCACGACGCCCCCGGTCGTCGCGCGCCCCCTGCTCGGCGTGGACCGCGCCGATCTCGCGGCGTACGTCGCGCACCACAATATCCCGTTCGCCGAGGACCCCAGCAACACGACCTCCCGGTTCCTCCGCAATCGGGTCCGGCACGAGATCCTGCCGGCACTTGAGCGTGCGCAGCCGGGATTCGCCGCGTGGTGCCTCGATCTGGGGCGTCGGGCCGCGGCCTGGCGAGCCGATCTCGACACCGTCGTCGACGGACTCGGCCTCCGCGTTCTTCGGGCGGGGGTCGTCGCGCTCCCGGTCGCATCGATCGCGGGGCTCGACGCGTCCGGGTGGGAAGCGCTCTGGCCCGCGGTCGCCGCACGGGCCGGGGTGGTACTCGATCGTCGCGGGATCGCGCGGGCGGCGCGCTGGGCCCCCGGCGCCCGTACCGGTCAATACATCCCTGTGAGCGGTGGGCATCGGATCGAGCGCACGGCGCGCACCTTCGTCGTGCGTCGGTCTGCCGACGCGATGGGAACGTCTGGGTGGCCCGAGGACTATATTGATGGATGATGTCCACCTCAGTACCTGATCCCCGGCTGAAGGGTCGCGCCGTCGACCGCATCGCGTTCTCCGAACAGGCGATCGCCGACCGGTGCCGTGTCCTGGGTGGCGAGATCACCGCCGCCTACCCCGACGGCGAGCTGCTCGTCCTCGGGCTGCTCAAGGGGAGCTTCATCTTTCTCGCCGACTTGGTGCGGGAGATCGAGCGCCCGTTGCACGTCGATTTCCTCGTGGCGTCGAGCTACGGGAACGCGACGGTCTCGTCGGGCACGGTGCGGTTGCTCTACGATCCCGAGACCTCGCTGGAGGGGAAGCATCTGCTCCTCGTCGAGGACATCGTCGATTCGGGCCGGACCCTGCAGCATCTCGTCACCCTGCTGCAGGCGCGACGTCCCGCGTCGATCGCTATCTGCGCGCTCCTCCACAAGCGCATCGCCACCGAACTCCAGCATCGGGTCCGCTTCGTGGGCTTCGACGCCCCGCCGGTCTTCCTCGTCGGTTACGGCCTCGACCACGCCGAGGATTTCCGTCACGTCCCCTACGTCGCCAGCCTCGCGACCTGAGTCGCCCACTATGTCATCGTCCACGACCCCGAAGTCCGGCGGCCCCGGCCGCTTCTCCCGATCCCTCTCGTTCTGGCTCATCGCCTTCCTGATCCCCATCGTCCTCATCCAGTTCGCGGGGAAGGGGCGCGAGCGGGCGACGGAGGTCGAGTACTCCTTCTACGACCAGCAGCTCGGGAAGGACAACATCGCGCGCGTCACCATCGTCGGCGGTAAGGAAGTCGTCGGCGAGTTCCGTGAACGAGTGCTCGTGAAGGGGCGCGAGGTGAAGGCCTTCAGCACGAAGCTCGCCGTCGCCAATAGCGAGGCCGAGGTGCAGCGCCTCCGAGAGCGGCAGGTGGCGATCAAGGCGGAGGAGCCGCGTCCGAGCGTCCTCGGCATCCTTGCGTCGATGCTTCCCTGGCTCTTCATCCTCGGCATCTGGATCGTCTTCTTCCGGCAGATGCAGGCGGGCGGAAATAAGGCGTTCTCGTTCGGTAAGTCGAAGGCGAAGCTCCTCAGTGGCGATACGCCGAAGGTGACCTTCGCCGATGTCGCGGGCGCCGATGAGGCGAAGGTCGAGCTGCGCGAGATCATCGAGTTTCTGAAGGACCCGCAGAAGTTCACGAAGCTCGGCGGGCGCCTGCCGAAGGGGGCGCTGCTCGTCGGACCGCCGGGCACCGGGAAGACGCTGCTGGCCAAGGCGGTCGCGGGCGAGGCGGGGCGGCCCTTCTTCTCGATGTCGGGGTCCGACTTCGTCGAGATGTTCGTGGGCGTCGGGGCATCGCGCGTGCGCGACCTCTTCGAACAGGGGAAGACGAACGCGCCGTGCATCATCTTCATCGACGAGATCGACGCGGTCGGCCGCCATCGCGGCGCCGGGCTCGGCGGCGGGCACGATGAGCGTGAGCAGACGCTCAACCAGCTGCTCGTCGAGATGGATGGCTTCGAGTCAAACGAGGGGGTGATCCTCATCGCGGCGACCAACCGGCCGGACGTGCTCGACCCCGCGCTCCTGCGCCCGGGCCGCTTCGACCGCCAGATCGTCGTCGATGCGCCTGATCTCAAGGGGCGCGAGGGGATCCTCACGGTGCACGTGCGGAACAAGCCCCTCGCGGCCGACGTCGACATCACGCGCCTTGCCCGCGGCACGCCGGGAATGGCCGGCGCCGATCTCGCGAACCTCGTGAACGAAGCGGCGCTGCTCGCCGCCCGCCGGAACCACGAGAAGATCTATATGGTCGACTTCGAGGACGCGAAGGACCGCGTGATGCTCGGGGCCGAGCGGAAGTCGCTCGTGATGAAGGAGGATGAGCGGCGTCTCACCGCCTACCACGAGGCGGGGCACGCGGTCTGCGCGATCCGCGTCCGCGGGAACGACCCGCTGCACAAGGTCACGATCGTGCCGCGCGGCCGCGCGCTCGGGCTGGCGTTCACGCTGCCCGAGGATGACCGCGTCTCGGTGACGCGCGAGCAGCTGGAGGCGCGTCTCGTGATGGCGTACGGTGGCCGCGTGGCGGAGGAGCTGATCTTCGGCCGTGACCGCGTCACCACCGGCGCGGCAAGTGACATCCAGCAGGCCACCGGCATCGCGCGGCGCTACGTCTCGCAGTGGGGCCTCTCCGATGCGATCGGCCCGATCCTCGTCGGCGACAACGAGCAGGAGGTCTTCCTCGGCCGCGAGCTCTCGAGCCGCCGGCAGGTCTCCGAGCGCACGGCGCAGCAGGTCGACGACGAGGTCTCGCGGGTGATCAATGCCGCGTATGCGAGGGCGGCGACCACCCTCACGGAGCACCGGGCGCTGCTCGACGCGATTGCGCAGGCGCTGCTCGAGCGTGAGACCCTCTCCCGCGAGGACATCGCGATCCTCGAGCGGGGGGAGCCCCTCCCGCCGCGGCAGGAGCCGCCCACGGCCGCGCCTCCGGTGGTGACGCCGGTGGTGCCGGCCGCCGAGCCGGCCCGGCGGATTCCGCCGCTTCTCGGCGGGCCGGAACCGAGCCCCGCGTGACCCGGACGGGCGGCCACCGACAGGTGGCCGCCCGTTCCTCCCTCTGGGGGCCCCGGGTAGATTCCTCGGCTATGGATTTTCAAGCAGTCGCAGGGCGTGTCGCGGAGGCCCGCGGACGAATCGCCGACGCGGTGACCCGCGGCGGCCACGGGCAGGCCGTGACGCTCATCGCCGTCACCAAGACGCACGGCCCCGCGGCCGTCGAGGCGGCTTGGGCGGCCGGCGTCACCGACGTCGGGGAGAACAAGGTGCAGGAGGCGACCGCCAAGCAGGAGGCCCTCGCCCTCGCAGCGTGCGCGCGGGGCGGGCTCCGGTGGCACCTGATCGGACATCTGCAGACCAACAAAGCGAAGGCGTTGCCGCGCTTCGCGCTGTTCCACGCGCTGGATCGCGATGGCCTCGTCGAGGCCGCCGATGCCGTGGGGCGGAAGGCGGCCGCGGTCGTCGGTGCGGGTGCGGTCGTCACCGTCGTGCCGCAGCCGGTCCCGGTCCTCGTGCAGGTGAATGTCTCCGGTGAGGACACCAAGGGCGGGTATCCGCCCGCCGAGGTGCCGGCGCTCGCCGCACGGCTCCGCGAGCGTCCTGGGCTCTCGGTTCTGGGCGTGATGACAATGGCGCCGTTCGACGCGGACGAGGGAACGCTCCGGCACGTCTTCGCCGGCGCCCGGGCGGCGGCGGCGGTGCTCCGCGACGCGGGGCATCCCTCGACGGAGCTCTCGATGGGGATGTCGGGGGACTACGAGATCGCGGTCGAGGAGGGGGCTACCCTCGTCCGGCTCGGCACCACGCTGTTCGGTGCGCGGCCCGCGAGGGCGGCGTGACGACGCCGTTCCGTCTGCTCCCGGCCGATCGCACCGCCGATGACATCGAGCGCGAGGTGCTCGAGGCGTGGACCCGTGACGGCATCTTCGCCGCCGCGCAGGCGCAGCGGGCCGCGGCGCCGGCGTGGGTCTTCTACGAGGGGCCGCCGACCGCGAACGGGCGCCCGGGGATCCATCACGTCTTCGCGCGCACCCTGAAGGATCTCTTCCCGCGGCATCGCGCGATGTCTGGGTATCACGTCCCGCGGAAGGCGGGGTGGGATACGCACGGCCTCCCCGTCGAGATCGAGGTCGAAAAGTCACTCGGGATCTCCGGAAAGCAGGACATCGAGCGGATCGGCGTAGCGGAGTTCAATCGGCGCTGCCGCGAGAGCGTCTGGACGTACAAGGGGGACTGGGAGCGCCTGAGCGCGCGGATGGGGCTCTGGCTCGACTACGACGACGCGTACATCACTTACGCGAACGAGTACGTGGAGAGCGTCTGGTGGGCGTTGCAGACGCTTCACCGGAAGGGGCTCCTCTATCTCGGCCACAAGATCCTCCCGTACTGCGCGCGCTGCGGGACCGCGCTGAGCTCGCACGAGGTGGCGCAGGGGTACGAGGACGTCGAAGACCCATCGCTCTATCTCGCACTCGACCTTGAGCACGACGGCCCGGAGCGGCGCCGCATCATCGTCTGGACGACGACCCCGTGGACACTCGTCTCGAACGCGGCGCTCGCGGTGCACCCCGAGCTCGTGTACGTCGAACTCCGCAAGACGTCGGGTGCCGCCTGGACGATCCTCCTCGCGGAGGCCCGCGCGGCGGCGGTGCTCGGGGTGGATTGGACCGAGCGGTGGGAGGTGGTGGCCACGATGCCGGGGGCGGCGCTCGTGGGGCAGCGCTATCGCCGGCCGCTCGACTGGGTCGCGTATCCGGAGGTCGGGGCGCACGAGGTCATCGTCGGCGAGGCGTTCGTCTCCGCGGAGGACGGCTCGGGGGTGGTGCATCTCGCGCCGGCGTTCGGTGCCGACGACTATGCGGCGGGGCAGCGGCACGGGCTCGCCTTCCTGAACCCCGTCAGCGCGCGTGGCACCTTCCCCGAGGATCTCCCGCTCGTGGGCGATCGCTTCGTGAAGGAGGCCGACGCGGCCATCATCGAGGAACTCCAGCGCCGCGACCAGGTGTGGAAGTCGCAGCGCTTCACGCACAGCTATCCGCACTGCTGGCGGTGCGGCACACCGCTCCTGTACTACGCGCGCTCCAGCTGGTTCGTGCGCACGACCGCCTACCGCGACCGGATGCTCGCGCGCAACGCCGACGTCGCCTGGCACCCGCCGGAGGTCGGGGCGGGGCGCTTCGGCTCGTGGCTCGAGAACAACATCGACTGGGCGATCTCACGTGACCGGTTCTGGGGGACGCCGCTCCCCGTCTGGGTGAACGACGCCGACCCGAACGAGATCGAGGTAATCGGCTCGTACGCCGAGCTGGCGGCGCGCGTGGGTCGGCCGCTTCCGGACGACTTCGACCCGCACAAGCCGCACATCGACGGCTACACCTGGCCGGCCCGGAGCGGCACGGGGACGATGCGGCGTGTGCCGGAGGTCATCGACACCTGGTTCGACTCGGGGTCGATGCCGTTCGCGCAGTGGGGGTATCCGCATCGCCCGGGGAGCGCTGAACAGGTGGCGCGCTACTTTCCGGCGGACTTCATCGCCGAGGGGGTCGACCAGACGCGCGGGTGGTTCTACTCGCTGCTCGCGATCGCCACGGGGCTCGGGGACGCGCTGCCGAACAACGGCGACGACGTCGCGTCCCGCGGGGCGGGGGAGGCCGCGGGCGCCGCGAGTCGCGCCGCGCCGTACCGGACCGTCGTCGTGAACGACCTCGTGCTCGACGCGCAGGGTCAGAAGATGTCGAAGTCGCGCGGGAACACCGTCGACCCGATGGCGGTGATGACGCGGCACGGCGCCGATGCGGTGCGCCTCTTCCTCGTCTCGAGCGCGCAGGTCTGGGTGCCGCGTCGCTTCGATGAATGGGTGATCCGGGAGACGGCGGGGCGCTTCCTCGTCACACTCCGGAACGTCTACAGCGGTATCTTCGCGCAGTATGCCAACTTCGGCTGGCGCCCGTCCGCGGCGGATCCCGTGGCCGCGGACCGGCCGGTGCTCGACCGCTGGGTCCTGTCGCGGCTGGCGGCGACCGAGGCCGAGGTGGATGCGCAGCTCTGCGCCTTCGACGCCACCGGGGCCGCGCGCACGCTGATGGAGTTCGTGTCGGAGGATGTCGCGAACTGGTACGTCCGGCTCTCGCGCGCCCGTTTCTATGAGGTGGCGGGTGCCGACCATCGGGCGGCCTTCGCGACGCTGCACGAGGTGCTGACGGTGACGTGCCGGCTGCTCGCGCCCTTCGCGCCGTTCCTGTCGGACTGGATGCATCGCGAGCTCACCGGCACTTCGGTGCACCTCGCGGCGTTCCGCCGGGCGGAGGGCGCGGCGCGCGACCTTGGGCTCGAGGGGGCGATGCAGGCGGCGCGCGGGCTCGCGACGCTCGGCCGGGCCGCGCGGGAGCAGGCCGGGATCAAGGTCCGCCAGCCGCTCGGGTCGCTCGTCGGCGTCGCACCGAGCATCGACCCGGCGTGGCACACCACCATCGCACCGCTCGTCGCGTCGGAGCTCAACGTGAAGGCGGTCACCTTTGCCGACTCCGCCGCAGACTGGGTGCGGCTCGCGGGGAAGGTGAACTTCCCGGTACTCGGCAAAGTGGTTGGGCCGGCGATGAAGGCGACGAAGCCGATCGTCGAGGCGCTCGACCAGGTGGCGTTGCGTACCATTGAACAGGGTGGCAGCGTGACGGTGGAGGTGCCGGGTCACGGACCGCTCGTGCTCGATGCGTCGCGAGTTACGATCACGGCGTCGGCGGCCTCGTCGCTGGTGGTGCAGCAGGGCGAAGGGCTCGCGGTGGCGCTCGATCCGACCGTCACCCCGGCGCTCCGCGCCGAGGGGATGGCGCGGGAGGTGGTCAGCCGCGTGCAGCGGCTGCGGAAGGAGTCGGGGCTCGCGGTCAGCGACCGGATCCGGTTGGTGGTCGCGGCGCCGACGGAGGTGCAGGCGGCGATGCACGCGCACGCAGCGTGGATCGCCGGCGAGGTGTTGGCCCGGGACGTCTCGATCGGCGAGGCGCTCCCGGATTCCCCCGCGTTCCCCGCGACGGCCGAGGTCGACCTCGACGACGTGACGGCGCGCATCGCCCTTTCCCAGGACTGATGCATGGCGACCCCGACCCCCGGCGGTGGTGAGAAGACGTTCAAGCCGATGCCGAAGAAGCAGATCGCATACTTCGAGAAGCGTCTGATGGAGGAGCGGCGACGCGTACTCAAGGACCTCGGCCATTACGACGAGTTGCAGTCGTCGTCGGCGCAGGACGCCGGGGCCTACTCGTTCCATATGGCGGACCAGGGCACCGACGCGATGGAGCGCGAGAAGGCGTTCCTCTTCGCCTCGAAGGAGGGGCGGTTCCTGTGGCACGTGGATCAGGCGCTCCGCCGGCTCTATCGCACGCCCGAAGTCTTCGGGCAGTGCCACAACTGCGGCGGCGACGTCGGCTTCGACCGGCTCGATGCCCTACCGCACGCGCGGTACTGCATCGCGTGCAAGCAGCGGGAGGAAGATGGGAAGAAGTGACCCAGGGCGCGTCGCACCGGCCGGATTCCTCGGGACGGCCGCCGCGATCGTCCTCGCCGACCAGGCGACCAAGTCGCTCGCCGTCGAACGCCTCGTGCCGTACCATTTGAATCCGGTGTTCGGGGAGTGGTTCCGGCTGACGCTTTTGTACAACCCCGGCGCCGCGTTCGGACTGCACTTCGGGCCGTGGTCCCGGTGGATCTTCATGGCGTTGACCGTCGTCGCCGTCGTGACGATGTGGCGGTTCTATCGGGAGAGCGCGACGGACGCGCGGGTGCGGGTCTGGGCGCTCTGTCTCGTGACCGGCGGGGCGCTTGGGAACCTGTTCGACCGCATCCAGTCGGAGCGTGGGGTCGTGGACTTCCTCGACGTCGGGGTCGGCGCGTGGCGCTGGCCGACGTTCAACATCGCGGACATCGCGGTGAGCACCGGAGCGATCCTCCTCGCGATCGTGCTCTGGCGTGAGGAGGAGGAGGAGCGCATCGCGCCGACGACTGACGCGCCGATCGGCGCGTCGGGGGGAGCCGCCTCGTCGGCGTCGGACGTGGGACCGACGCGCGCGTGACCGCTCCCGCGGCGCCGCTCGCACCGGGCCGATACACCTTCGACACGACGATCCCCGAGGAGCGCCTCGATCTCGCCGTCGCGCGGCTGACCGGTCGGTCGCGCACGCAGGCCGCGACGCTGATCGCGACGGGGCGCGTGCGCGTCGACGATCGCGCGGAGAAGGCGAGCTGGCGACTGCAGCCGGGAGAGCGGATCGCGGTGGAGATCCCGGAGCCACCGGGTCGAGAGGTCACCCCGGAAGCAATCCCGCTCACCGTCGTCTTCGAGGATGAGGAGGTCGTCGTCGTCGACAAGCCGGCGGGGATGGTGGTGCACCCGGCGCCGGGGAACTGGAGCGGGACCCTCGTCAACGCGTTGCTCGGGCGCGGCCAGGCGCTCGCCGCCGCCGGCGGGGCGGAGCGTGCCGGGCTCGTCCACCGCCTCGACAAGGAGACGTCGGGACTCCTCATCGTCGCGAAGACTGACCGGGCGCACCGGGTGCTGAGCGGCGCGCTCGCCGCGCGGACGATCACCCGCCGGTATGTGGCGCTCTGCTGGGGCCATCTCGACACCGATCAACTCACCGTCGACCGCTCGCTCGCTCGCGATCCGAATGATCGCACCCGCATCGCGGTCGTCCGCGACGGCCGGCAGGCGCGCACCGACTTCACGCGCCTCGCGCGGTTCGCCAGCGTGGACCTCTTGCGCGCCCATCTGCACACGGGGCGCACGCATCAGATCCGCGTGCATCTCGCGTCGGTGGGGCATCCGGTGGTGGGGGATGACACATACGGCGGCGGGGGTGGCCGTCGGCTGCTCGGCCTCCCCCCGAGGCGCCACTTCCTCCACGCGGCGTGGTTGATCTTTCCGCATCCCGTCTCCGGGGCACCGGTCGAACTTCGCTCGCCGCTCCCCCCCGATCTGCGCGCGGCGCTCGCCGCCGCGGCGGAGGAGCCGACGTGGGTGGCTCGCTCCGATCTGCTGGACTACCTTGGCGTTTATGGCGGCGACGGCCCTGCTGTGTGACGGCTCGGCATTCCGGCGCGACCTGTTGTGGGAGTCGCTCGTCGAGGCGGAAGGGATGGTCGTCGTGCTCGCGGCGCAGCACGCGCCGTTCCCAATGTGCGTGGATGACGACGCTGCCGATGCGTCTGCGTGATGCCTCCCTCGACCCCGCGTCGATCGACGAGCTCCGGCGTCTGATGCGGCCGGTGGGCGCGGTGAGGCTCGTCTGCCTGTGCGCCCTGCTCTTCGGCGCTGCGCCGGCATTCGCGCAGCCGGCGGCGGATGCCGGCGTGGCGTTGCGGACCTGGTCGGAAGGGCGGGTCGTGATCTTTGCCGGACCGGCGGAGTCACGGCTCGCCGCGGGGTTGCTCACCGCCGCGCGCGCTCGGCCGGAGTTCCCCGGGCTGGCGCCACTGCGCGACACCGCGTGGGTTTGGATCGCGCCGGACGAGTCGACGTTCCGGCGATGGGTCGGGCCGTCGGCCCCGGAATGGGGGGCGGCGATCGCCTTCCCCGCGCGCCGGGTGATCGTGATGCAGGGGCGCGATGCGAGGGGCGGCGCCGGTGATCCGGTGCAGACCTTCCGGCACGAACTCGCGCACCTCGCGCTCGCCGAGGTGCTCGGCCCCGACGTGCCGCGCTGGTTTGACGAAGGGTATGCGTCGTTCGCGGCCGGGGAGTGGGACCGCGACGAGGTGCTCGCGACGAGCGTCGGGCTCGTCTGGCGTGGCGTTCCGACGCTCGCGGGGCTCGACTCGGCGTTCTTCGGTGGGGTCGATGGTGCGCAACGGGGGTACGCGCTCGCGCATCGGGCGGTAGCGGAACTCTCCGCCCTGGGTGGGGCAAGCGGCCTCCAACGACTCCTCGCCGCGTGGCGAACCTCCGGGTCCTTCGATGCGGCGCTCCGCTCCGCACACGGCCTCACGATCGAGGGGTTCGAGGCCCGGTTCCGGTCGCAGGTCCGCCGTCAGTACGGGGTCCTCGCGCTGGCCACGGACCTCGGCCTGCTCAGCCTCGTGATTGGCGTGATCGTGGGGCCGTTCTGGTGGCGTCGCCGCCGGGAGGCGCAGGCGCGGCTGGCGCGGATGCGCGCCTTCGAGGCCACGCAGGAGGCCGCCGAGCGCGCCTCCGCGCTGGCTAGGCTCCTCGGGGAGCCCGAGGGGGATCTGCCGGCGACGCATCGCGGGGCGTGAACGAACGACCCGAGGTGGGCGTTTTTTGATTGACAGCCGGGGGGGGGTCGGTCTAGACTCCCACGTCTTATGGAGAAGAGTCCGTCGGCATCCGTGCGTGCGTCGTCTGCCCTCTGGTGGGGATTGGCGGCCGCTTCGTTGGCGGTGGGGTACGCTGACCTGTGGCGGGGGGGCATCACCGTGGCGCCCATCCTGCTCGTGCTCGGCTACTGTGTGCTCATCCCCGTCGCGATCCTGAAGTAAGGGAGCGCGGCACGGCGGGTTGGGGCGAATAGCTCAGTTGGTGAGAGCACCTGCCTTACACGCAGGGTGTCGGGGGTTCGAGTCCCTCTTCGCCCATCGCAGGGCCCCGGCGCGGCCGGGTCGGAGTGCAGGAATCTGTTCGTCACCGTCTTGGAGGAATCGCTCGTGAAGGCTCGGTTCCACGCTCGTCTCGTCTCCGCCCTCGCGGCGGTCGCCGTCACCTCCACGGTCTCTGCGCAGCCGCCGCGCACGCCGCCGGGTCCCAACACGCCGCGGTCCCTGGTGCAGGTGTTCGCCTCCGCCGACGCGGTGGCGGGGCCGGAGGCCTCTGACGCGCTGCGTGACCGGATGATCCGCGCCTTTCCGTCGCGGCTCCTCTGGATCATCGACCGCAAGGACGTGGTGAGCTTCCTCGAGTCGTCGGGGTACCCGATCAACGAGCAGCTCCCGCCGAGCGATGAGTCCGCGCTGGCCAAGGCGCTCCGTGCCGACGATTACATCCGCGGGCGCGTGGTGCCCGATGGGGCCGGGGTGAAGGTCGAGGCGACGATTGTGCTGACGCGCGACAACACGCTCACGCAGCCGCTTCCGGCGGTGACCGGTCCGCGCGCGGATCGTGCGGTGGCGGGGCTCGTCGACCTGATCCGCGAGGCGCGGAAACAGCTCGTCAATGAGAAGGCCTGCATGGCGGCGGCGCGTGACAACAAGTTCGACGAGGCGGTCAAGGCGGCGGACGAGGGGATCGCCGCGTATCCGCAGGCGACGCTCGTCCGCTACTGCAAGATGAACGTCCTCGCCCGGCGCGAGGCCCCGGCGGCCGAGCAGCTCGAGATGGCGAAGGAGATCCTGGCGATCGATCCCACCTCGAAGGCGGCGCTCGCCGTCGCGGCGGACCAGGCGAAGGCGGCCGGCCTCGCCGACGAGGCCAACCAATACCTGATCCGGCTCCTGGCGACGAATCCGCAGGATGCGCAGCTCGCGTCACGCGTGATCGACGCGCTCGCCGCGAGTGGCAAGCTCGATCTCGCGAAGGAGGTCGTCGTGAAGGCGGTCGCCGACAACCCCGTTGACGTCGCCCTCGTCGAGCTCCAGTTCAAGGTGCTCGCCGCGCTCAAGGAGTATGGGCCGGCCACCCGCACGGGCGAGGAGCTCATCCAGCTCGATTCGACGCTCGCGGATGCGGCGTTCTACACCCGTCTCGCGGCGCTCTACGCCGCCGACAGCCAGATGACCAAGGCCTCGGACGCGGCGCGGCGCGGCACGGCGCGCTACCCGGGCGACGCGGACCTGTGGCAGCTCTACGCGCAGACGCTGAAGCGCGAGGGGAAGGCCCTCGAGTCGATCGCGGCGGCCCGCAAGGCGCTTGAGATCAACCCGAAGATCCCGAACGGCTGGACCCAGATCGCCGTCTCGTACAACGACCTCGGGCAGACCGCCGACGCGCTCGCCGCGCTGCGAGAGGCCCGGACCGCCGGCGATGACGCGAATCAGATCGGCGGCTTCGCGCTCAGCATCGGCAACAAGCTCTACCGCGCGGCCGCGGCGGAGAATCCGAAGCAGATCGCGTCGATGGACGCGGCGCTCGTGCCGCTCCAGTTCGCCGACTCGACCCTCACCGACGCGAACCTGAAGGGCAATGCCGCGTTCCTGATCGGCGTCTCGTCCTTCTACAAGGCGCAGCTCCTCGCCGCGGGCCTGCCCACGAGCAAGAGCTGTGACGAGGCGAAGGCGGCGCAGGCCGCCACCAACGACGCGATGGAGTACACGCGGCGCGGAGGCCGGACCTCGCCCGATGCGGCGGCGCAGATTCTCGGGGCGGTCAACCAGCTGACCCCGTACCTCGATCGGCAGGTCGCGACGCTCTGTAAGTGACGTCGCGCTGAGTGCGCGCACCGACACCCGCCGGCGCCCTGCGCCGGCGGGTGTCGTGCATCCGGGGGGTCCGTCGCCATCTTTCATCCACGAATGTCGACGCCCCTGACCTATGCCTCCGCCTGGCACGCGCCCGTCCTCGTCGAGGAGGTCTGTTCGCTCCTCACGGGATGCGAGACGATCCTCGACGGCACCCTCGGCGGTGGCGGTCACACGGCGGCACTCCTCGAGGCGGGACATCGGGTCATCGGGCTCGATCGGGACCCGGCGGCGCTCGAGGTCGCGACCGCGCGCCTGCAGGCCGCCGGGATCGCCGGGCGCTTCGAGGCCGTGCTCGGGAACCACGATGCGATCGAGGAGATCCCGGCGCTGGAGGGGCGGCGCCTCGACGGGATCCTCCTCGACCTCGGCGTTTCCTCGCGCCAGCTCGACGACGATGCGCGTGGATTTTCGTTCCGCCCCGGGGTGCTGCTCGATATGCGGATGAATCCGACCCAGCCGCTCGATGCCGCCGCGTGGCTGATGGAGAGTGACGCCGCGACGTTGACGCGGATCTTCCGCGAGGCGGGGGATGAGCCGCGGGCCGCTCGCCTCGCGGCGGAGATCATCCGCCGACGGGAACGGCATCCCTTCGCCGTGAGCGATGATCTCGTCGGGGCGATCCGCGCCGTCCTCGGAGCACGGAGCGGCCCCGGGGAGTTCGCCCGGCTCTTCCAGGCCGTCCGCATCGCGGTCAACGACGAACTCGGCGGCCTCGCGCGCGGCCTCGAGACGCTCCGTGACCGACTCGCGCCCGGCGGCGTCCTCGCGGTGATCGCCTATCACTCGGGGGAGGACCGGATCGTGAAGCAGTCGTTCCGCGCGTGGAGCACCGCCTGCACCTGTCCGCCACGGCAACCGATGTGCACCTGCCCGGGTGTCGCGGCGGGGACGTTACTCACGCGTCGGGGCGTGGTGGCGTTGGAGACGGAGATCGCCGGGAATCCCCGCGCGCGGAGCGCACGGCTCCGAGCCTGGCGTCGGGCCGAGGGGGACTGAGCGTGCGCGGCCGCAGCCTCGTCCTGCTTGGACTCCTCGCCTTCGTCGTGGTCGCCGCCGGTGTGATCTGGCGCCGGAGCGTCGGCGTGGCGCAGGCGCGCACGCTGCGGGAGCTGCGCGAGACGCGCGGGTCGCTCGCGGCGACCGAGGCGGCGCTCGAGGGCGCGATTCGTGATGCCTCGAGCCGCGCCCGCCTCGCGCGTACCGTGGAGGAACGGCTCGGGATGCGGATCCCGCCGGAGAGTCTCGTGATCCGTCTGCCGCGCCCCACCCCCGACGCGGGGCGCTGATGCGCGTGTCACGGACGCAGGGAGTGCATCTCGTCCTCGTGGGCTTCGCCCTCGCGCTCATTGCGCGGTCGGGGTGGGTCCAGCTGCGGCAGCGCGCGCGGTGGCAGGCCGAGGCGCGCGACCAGCAGACGGTCGAGCGTGCGATGCCGGCGGTCCGCGGCCGCATCCTGGATGCGTCGGGGGTCGTCCTCGTCGACAGCCGCGAGCTCGTACGGATCGACGTGGCGCCCACCGAGATCCGGGATCGCGCGGCGCTCGCCGCCGCGCTCCGGCGCGTCGGCGTCCTCGACGCGTTCGTCCAGCGCGCGACCGACCTCGGGCGGAAGTGGGTCGAACTTCCCGGCCAGCATCTCGCGACCGACGTGGCCGATCTCCTCGCGATGCGCGGGGTGCACCCCCGACGGGTGATCGAGCGCGTCCCGCCCGCCACCGCCGGCCTGCGCAACCTCCTCGGCGTCGTGGACCGGGAGGGCCGGGCGGTGGGTGGTGTCGAGGCCGCGCTCGACGGGGCACTGCGGGGGCGTGACGGGCGCACCGTGCTGGTGCGCGCGGGCCGGAACGGTGCACTCACCTCGCCGGAGGAGCGCGTGGAACCCCCGGTGCCCGGGCGCACGGTGGTGCTCACCTTGCATCAGGGGCTCCAGGACATCGCGGAGCGCGCCCTCGCCGACGCCATCGCCGCACTCGGGGCGCGGGGCGGGGACGTCGTCGTCCTCGACCCCCGCGACGGCGCCATCCGTGCACTCGCGAGCCGCCGGGCGCGGCCCGACGCCACCGGGGCGACGGCGCTCACGGAACCGTACGAGCCCGGCTCGACGCTCAAGCCGTTCGTCGCCGCGGCCCTCCTCGACCGGGGCCTCGCGCGGGTCGAAGAATCGATTCCGACCTACAACGGCCGCTTCACGCTCAATGGGCGCACCATCGCCGATGTGCACGAGGCACCGTCGCTCACCTTCGCGGAGGTGATGCAGTACTCGTCGAACATCGGGATCGTGCAGTTCGCCCAGCGGCTCTCGCCGCGCGACCAGTACGGGGTACTGCGGGACGCCGGGTTCGGGATGGTGACCGGGGTGCCGTATCCGTCGGAATCACCGGGGCGGCTCCGCCCCGTCCCCGAATGGTCGCTCCAGTCGCCCGCCTCACTGGCGATGGGCTACGAGATCGCGGTGACGCCGCTCCAGCTCGCGCTCGCGTACGGGGCGATCGCGAACGGCGGCGAGCTGCTGGAACCGCAGCTCGTGCGCGAGATCCGCGATGCCGAGGACCGGGTGACGTTCCGGGCGTCGCGTCGGGTGGTGCGTCGGCTGATGTCCGAGGCGACGGCGCGCACGATGCGGGGGCTGCTGCGTGACGTGGTCGAGGGCGGCACGGCGACCGCGGCCGACCTCGCCGTTTATTCGCTCGGCGGCAAATCGGGCACGGCGCGTCGCACGCGGGACGATGGGCGCGGGTACGAGGCGGGGGCGTACACGGCGAGCTTTGTGGGGCTCTTTCCCGCAGAGGAGCCGCAGCTCGTGATTCTGGTGAAACTCGATGACCCGAAGGGCGCGTACGGCGGTGTCACCGCCGCGCCGGTGACGAAGGCGGTGCTCGCCGCCGCCATCGCCGCGCGCGATGGGGCGCTCGACCCGTCCGGGTTGCGGGGACCGCCGCCGACGCCTCGTCCGGCAGGGGAAGCCGAGGCGGGGAAGGTGGCCGCCAGTCCGGGACCGGTGGATGGCGTCGTCGCGCCTTCCGGTGCCACCGGTCCGGTCGGTGCCGGCGTGCCGCCCGCCGCCCCGGTGCGCCGAAGCGAGCCGCCGGAGCGGCCCCCCGTGACCTTCGACCTCGCTCGGCCGTCTCGACCCGAGGGCGTCGTCGACTCGCTCCGTGCCGTCCCCGATGTAACCGGATTGCCGACCCGCGCTGCCGTGCGTGTGCTCCACGCGGCGGGGTTTCGGGTGGTCCTCGTCGGGGTCGGAGCCGGGCCGTCGACGTCGCCCGCCGCGGGGACGCTCCTCCCCGGCGGCGCGCTCGTCCGCCTTCCGTCCGCCCGCTGATGTCCTTCGTTCCGCTGTGCCCCACCGAGACGCTCCGCGCCGCCCTTGAGCGTGCGGGGGAGCTCGTCGCCGTCCGCGGAAGTCTTCCGCCGAGCATCAGCGCGCTCGTCGATGACAGCCGGCAGGTCGCCCCCGGTGGGTGCTTCGTCGCCGTGCGCGGCGCCGTGCGAGACGGGCACGACTTCCTCTCGCAGGTGGAGGCCGCCGGGGCGTCGTGTGCGATCGTGGAGGCGGGAGCGGAGACGGCGCTCCCCGCGCTCGTCGTCCGGCACAGTCGGATTGCCGCCGCGGTCGCGGCCGCGGCGTATTACGGGGAGCCCGCGCGCTCGTTGCGGCTCGTCGGCGTCACCGGGACGAACGGGAAGAGCACGACGGTCGGCATCCTCCGCCACCTCCTGAACGAGCCCACCGGGACCGCTGCGAGCATCGGGACCCTTGGCGTGCTGGTCGGCAGCGAGGGGCGCCCGCTCCCGGGCGGGCAGGGCCTCACCACCCCGGGGCCGATCGAGTTGCAGCGCGTCCTGCGCGCGCTCGTCGAGGCGGGCGTGAAGACGGTGGCGATGGAGTGCTCCTCGCACGCGCTCGATCAGGACCGCGTGCGGGGGATCGCCTTCGATGCGGCGGTCTTCACGAACCTCACGCGCGACCATCTCGACTACCACGGTACGATGGAGGCCTACCGTGACGCGAAGGCACGGCTGGTCGGGCTCCTCGGCCCGCAGGGGGTCCGCGTCACGAACGCCGATGACCGCTGGTGGGATGGGCTCCCCGCCGCGCCGCACCGGCTCACGTTCGGGCTCACGTCGCCGACGGCGGATGTGCGCGTCGAGGGCATGGCCCTCACGCCGCGCGGAAGCACGTTCCGGTTGGTGACGCCGTCGGGCGCTGCCGATGCCGCCTTCCCGCTTCTCGGCGACTTCAACGTGGCGAATGCGCTCGGTGCCGTCGGCGCCGCGGTCGCGCTCGGTGTGGCGCCGACGACCATCGCGGATCGGCTCGCGAGCACCCCACAGGTCTCCGGTCGGCTCGAGGTCCTGAGCGAATCCCCGCTCGTGCTCCGTGATTACGCGCACACGCCCGATGCGTATGAGCGGGTGCTGACCGCGCTCCGACCGTACACCCGGGGGCGGATCCTCCTGGTCTTCGGTTGCGGCGGTGACCGTGACCGCGGGAAGCGTCCGCTGATGGCCGACGCGGCGCGTCGGTATGCGGACCATTTGATCATCACCGACGACAATCCGCGCACCGAAGATCCGACGCGGATCATCGACGACATCGTCGCTGCACTCCCCGCCGGGAGCTACGACCGGATCCCCGACCGCCGCGCCGGGATCGCCCACGCGATCGGGCTCGCGCATCCGACCGACGATCTCGTCCTCCTCGTGGGGAAGGGACCGGACACGTATCAGCTCTACGGCACGACGAAGACGCCCTTCGACGAGCTGCTGATCGTCCGTGAGATCCTCGCGGAGCGGGCGCGATGACCTTCTGGACCCTCGCCCGCGTCGCGCAGGCGCTCGGCACCGGCCCCCGCGACGGGCGGCCGCTCGCGGGCATCGGCACCGATACGCGGCAGGACCTCACCGGACGGTGCTTCGTCGCGTTGCGCGGCGAGCAGCACGATGCGCACGACCATCTGGCGGCGGCGGTGCGCGCAGGGGCCGCGGCGGTGGTGGTCGCCGACCCGACACGAGCCGCGGGACTCGGCGTCCCGGTCTTCGCCGTCGAGGATACCGGGGCGGCGCTGGGGGCGCTCGCGCGGTATCGCCGACTCGCGTGGGGACGTGCGGTGATCGCCGTCGCCGGCTCAAACGGGAAGACCAGCACGAAGGAACTCCTCCGTGCGGTCCTCGGCAGTCGGCTGACGGTCCACGCCACAACGGGGAACCTCAACAACCAGATCGGCGTCCCGTTGACGCTGCTGGCGCTCGACGACGCGGCCGACGTCGCGGTGATCGAAGCGGGGACGAACCAGCCCGGCGAGCTCGCGGTGCTGCGCGAGGTGATGCGTCCCGACCTCGTGGTGATCACGACGATCCAGGAAGAACACCTCGAGGGGCTCGGTGATCTCGCGGGGGTGATGGCGGAGGAGCTCTCCGTGTGCGACGAGGTCCCCGTCGCGGTCGTGCCGGCCGCCGAGCCGGAGGTCGTCGCGGAGGCCTCGCGTCGGGCGGCGCGGGTGATCCCCGTGCACGTGCCCGGCACGTCGGGGCTGCTCGCGGACGGCCGCGGCTGGCTCGAGTGGGACGGGGTGCGCATCGAACTCGCGCTGCGCGGGCGGCACAACGTCGCGAATGCGGCGCTCGCGCTCACGGTCGGCGCCGAATTCGGGATCGCGGCCGCCGATGCCGCCGTCGGGCTCGCGGCGATGGCGACGCCGTCGATGCGCTCCGCCGTCGCGCCGCTCGGTCGGGCGCTGCTGCTCAACGATGCGTACAACGCGAATCCCGGTTCGGCGCGCGCGGCGCTCGCGCTGCTCGCCGAGCTCGGGGCGGGGCGGCAGCGGGTCGCGGTCCTCGGTACGATGCGGGAGCTCGGTGTCGCGGAGGCGCGTGCGCACGCGGAGATCGCGGCCGCGGCGCTCGCCGGCCCGGCGGAGCTCATCTGCGGCATCGGCGCCTTCGGGCCCGCGCTCGCGGCAGCCGCCCCGGATGATCCCCGCGTCGTGATCGCCGAGGACGTGGCGGACCTCTGGCCGCAGCTCCGACCGCGCCTCGCCCCCGATGCGGCGATCCTCCTCAAGGCCTCGCGCGGCGTGCAGCTTGAACGTCTCGTCCCTCTCCTCACCTCCTGGGCCACCGGCTGATGCTCTACGAGTTCCTCTTCCCGCTCCGGGAGTACGAGAGCGCCTTCAACATCTTCCGCTACATCTCCTTCCGCGCCGCCGGCGCCGCGGTGACGGCGCTGCTGCTGTCGTTCGTCATCGGGCCGAAGATCCTGCGCCGGCTGCGCGCGATGCAGATCCATCAGGTCGTGCGCGAGGGCACGCCGGACTCGCACGCCGCGAAGGGGACGACGCCGACGATGGGAGGGCTCATCATTTTGGTGGCGGTTGCTGGCGCGACCATCCTCTGGATGCGCCTCGAGAGCCGCTACGTCTGGCTTGCGCTGGCCGTCACGCTCGCGATGGGCGCGCTCGGATTCCTTGACGACTATCTGAAGCTCCGCCAGAAGCGGCTCGGGCAGGAGAATCTCGGACTCGTCGAGCGCTACAAGCTCACGGGGCAGGTGTTGATCGGCCTCGCCCTCGGCTGGTACATCTGGCAGGTGCCCCTCAACCAACTGCCTGGCGCCTCCACGACGCTGCCGTTCTACAAGTACGTGCTGATCGTGCCGGCGGTCCCGCTGCTGTATCTCCCCTTCGTGACCTTCGTGATGACGGGGACGAGCAACGCGGTGAACCTCACCGACGGGCTCGACGGCCTCGCGGCGGGGCTGATGGCGATTGCGATGCTGACGATGGGGCTCTTCGCGTATGTGATGGGACGCGCGGACGCGTCGGCCTACCTGCAGATCTTCTTCCTCCGCGGGGCGGGGGAGCTCACGATCTTCTGTTCGGCGGTGTTCGGCGCGGCGGTCGGTTTCCTCTGGTACAACGCGCACCCGGCGCAGGTCTTCATGGGCGACACCGGGTCGCTGGCCCTCGGCGGAGCGCTCGGCGCGGTGGCGATCCTCCTCAAGAGTGAGTTCCTCGTTCTCATCGTGGGGGGCGTCTTCGTCGTGGAGACCCTCTCGGTGATCGTCCAGCGTAGCGCGTTCAAGTGGCGTCGCCGTCGGCACGGCCTCGCTTACGCGCAGGCGCATCGCGTCTTCCGGCGGGCGCCGTTGCATCATCACTTCGAACTCTCCGGATGGCCGGAGACGCAGGTGGTCGTGCGCTTCTGGATCCTCGGGGTCCTCTGCGCCTTCCTCGCGCTCTCGACGCTGAAGCTGCGATGAGCGGTCCGGCCGCCCCGCTCGCATCGTTGACGGCGCGCGGCGAGGTCGCGGTCCTCGGCCTCGGGTGCAGCGGGGTCGCGGCGGCGCGGCTCCTCGTCGCGCACGGAGCGACGGTGTACGCGAGCGACGTCGGCGCGACCCCCGCGGCGCGGGTGGCGGCCGAGGCGCTCTCGGCGATCGGTGTCGCGGTCGATGTCGGCACGCACGACCTTGACCGGATCGCGCGCGCCGGCACGGTGGTCGTGAGCCCGGGGATCCCGCCAGCCGCGCCGCCGCTCCGCGCTGCCGCGGCGGCCGGTGTGCCGGTCATCTCCGAGATCGAGCTCGCGCTGCCGGTGCTCGCCGGGATCCCCTGTATCGCGACCACGGGGACGAACGGTAAGACGACGGTCACCGCCCTCGTCGGGCACCTGCTCCGCACGCTCGGGCACCGCGTGGCGGAGGCGGGGAACATCGGGACGCCGCTCGCCGAGGTCGCGCTCGCCGCGGAGCGGCCGACGTGGATCGCGCTCGAGATCTCGAGCTTCCAGCTCCACGACACGCCGTCGATCGCGCCCACGGTCGCGATGCTCACGAACCTCGCCCCGGACCATCTCGACCGATACGACGCGTTGGACGCCTACTATGGCGACAAGATGCGCCTCTTCGCGAACGCGACCGCGGCGAGCGTACGGGTCGTGAACGGCGACGATGCCGAGGTGACGGCGCGGACCGCTCGGTTCCCCGGCCGCGTCGAACGCTTCTCGTTGGTCGACCCGAGCGCCACCGCCTGGTTCGACGCCGCGCACGGTCGACTGATGCTCGATGGGGCGTCACTGCTCGACCGCGATCGCTTGCCGCTGCTCGGCGCGCACAATGTCGCGAACGCGCTCTGCGCCGGCCTCGCGGTCTGGGCGGCCGATCCCGCGCATCGTTCGCCGGCTGCTCGTGCCGCGCTGGCGGAGGGGCTCCGGACCTTCCGGGCCGTGCCGCACCGTCTCGAGCCCGTGGTCGAGACCGACGGCGTCCTCTGGGTCAATGACTCCAAGGCGACGAACGTGCAGGCGGCGCGCGCCGCGCTCGAGGGGATGACGCGGCCCGTCGTCCTCCTCTTGGGCGGGCGGCACAAGGGCGAGCCGTATACGGCGCTCGGCGAGGCGCTGCGGACGCGCGTCCGGCACGTCGTGGCGTATGGGGAGGCGGAGCTCCGCATCGTCGAGGACCTCCAGGGCGTGGTCCCGGTGGAAGGGGCGGGGACCGACTTCGCGCACGTCGTGGCGCGCGCGCGGGCCCTCGCCCGCCCGGGCGACGTCGTCCTTCTCGCGCCGGCCTGCTCCAGCTACGACATGTTCACCGATTATCAGGAGCGTGGCGCGACCTTCGCGCGCCTCGCGCGCGGCGGATGACCCACGCCGCCGTCCTCGATCGCCACCGGTGGCGGATGTCGCTCGAGGCGCGCATCCTCGTCGTCGCCACGGCGGCCCTGCTCGCGCTCGGGCTCGCCACGCTCTACTCGGCGAGCGCCTACGTCGCGATGAACGCCGGGCGCCCCTCGTGGCATTTCTTGTATCGCCAGTTGACCGGGGTCGCGGCCGGGGTCGTGATGTTCGCGATCGCGGCCAAGGTCGATGCCGATCGGTGGCGTCGCCTCGCGTGGCCGCTGATGGGCGCCGTCATCGTCGGGCTCCTCCTCACCGTGCTCCCGTTCACGAAGGGGATCGCCCCGCCCATCAACGGCTCGCGGCGCTTCCTGCTGGGCGGGTCGCTGCAGCCGTCGGAGTTCGCGAAGCTCGCGGTCGTCACGTGGACCGCGATGCTGATCGTGAAGAAGGGCGGGGAGCCCGGACTCCGTCGGCTCTCGAAGGGGCTCGCGCCGTTCGGGATCATCTTCGGCATCCTCTTCGGCCTCGTCGCGCTCGAGCCGGATATGTCGGTGGGTCTCTTCTACGCGATTGTGATGGGGGCGATGCTCTTCGTCGCCGGCGCACGGATCGGGCACTTCGTCTTCCTCGGGGCGCTCGGCCTCCCAGTGCTTTGGATGTTCATCGGCCGCTTCGAGTACATCGTGCGCCGCCTGCAGGGGTTCGCCGGTGGTGCGGATCCGGCCCAGGCGGTGAACCATCAGCTGCAGCAGTCGCTCATCGCGGTGGGATCCGGCGGGCTCTTCGGTGTCGGCTTCGGGCAGGGGCGGCAGCAGTTCGGCTTCCTCCCGCTCCCGTACAACGATTTCATCGGCGGCAACATCGGTGAGGAGTGGGGCTTCCTCGGGATGGCAATCCTGATCCTCCTCTACGCGCTCTGGACGTGGCTCGGCTTCCGTATCGCGAAACAGGCGCGGACCCCGTTCCTCGAGCTCGTCGCCGTGGGGCTCACCGTCACGATGGCCGTGACCGCCTACCTGCACATCGGCGTCGTCATCGGGCTGCTGCCGACGACGGGGCTGACGCTCCCGTTCGTCTCCTATGGCCGCTCCAACATCGTCCTCTCCCTGCTGATGACGGGGATCCTCGTGAACATCGGGAGCGTGCGCGAGCGGGTCGTCGGCGCACACGCGACCGACCCGACCCTCGCGGACCGATGAACGTTTGGTTCGCCGGCGGTGGGACGGGGGGGCATCTGTATCCCGGGCTCGCGATCGCGCGCGCCCTCGTCGCGGCGCGGCCCGACGTAACCCCCTTCTTCGTGGGCGCGCAGCGCGGCATCGAGCGCGAGGTGCTCCCCGCGGAGGGGGTCCCGCACGCGCTCCTCGACCTGCACCCGCTCTATCGGCCGCAGGTGTGGCGGAACTGGCGCACGCTACGCGGGGCGGCGGCGGGATGGCGCGTCCTGTCGCGGCTCGCGCGCGAACGTCCGCCGGCGCTCGTCGTCGGTACCGGCGGGTATGCCGCCGGGCTCACCGTCGCGTGGGCGTGGGCGCACGGCGTCCCGGTGACGCAACACGTTGGTGATGCGATCCCGGGAATCACCGCGCGCTGGACCGCGCGGATCGCGGCGGCGTCGTATCTCGGGTATCCGGAGGCGGCGACGCGGCTCCCCCACGGCGCCGCGCGATCGCGCGACACGGGGAATCCGATCCAGCCGCCCCCCGCGGTGCGGCCGACCCCCGCGGAGGCGCGCGCGCGCTGGGGATTCCCTGCGGGGGCGACGGTCCTGCTCGTCTTCGGGGGCTCGCAGGGCGCGCGCGCGATCAATCAGGCCGTCGCTGACTGGATTACTGCCGGGCTCCCGCCGGGGCTCTGTGTGCTCTGGGCGACCGGACGCGGACAGCACGCGGCCTATGCCGCACTCGAGCGTCCGTCGGTGCGCGTCGTGCCGTACCTCTCGCCGATCGCCGATGCGTATGCGGCCGCCGACCTTGGCGTGGTGCGCGGCGGGATGATGGGGACGAGCGAGCTCTGCGCGTGGGGGATCCCGATGGTCATCGTGCCGTTGCCGACGGCGGCGCAGGACCATCAGTCGGCGAATGCGCGCGTGCTCGAGGCGGCGGGCGCCGCGCGGCATCTCCCGCAGGCCGAGCTCACCGTCGCGCGGCTCGACACCGCGGTGCGCACGCTGCTCACGGACGACGCGGCACGGGCGCAGATGGGCGCGGCGGCTCGGCGCCGCGGCCGCCCGCACGCCGCGCGCGAGATCGCCGCGCACCTCGCGTCGCTGCTCCCCCTGGCCCGATAGCTTTCGCGTATGCCGCTGCTCGATCCGCACGATCCACGACCGATCCACTTCCAGGGCATCGCCGGCGCCGGGATGAGCGCGCTCGCTGAGCTCTGTCATCGCCGCGGTGCCGCGGTCACGGGGTGCGACCGGGCGCCCGAGGGCGCGGCGGATCTCGTCGCGCTCGGCATCCCGGTGCAGGCGGGACACGATCCCGCGCATCTCGCGGGGCACCGCGCGCTCGTCGTCTCCAGCGCGATCCCGAAGGACCATCCGGAGGTCGTGGCGGCGCGGGCCCTCGGGCTCGAGGTCGTCCGGCGCGCGGAGGCGCTCGCGGAGGCGACGGCGGGCGGGACCCTGATCGGGGTCGCCGGTACGCACGGGAAGAGCACGACGACGGTGATGACCACCGAGGCGCTCGCCGCGGCAGGGAAGGCACCCACGGGCGTCGTCGGCGCGCGAGTGACGGCGTGGGGGGGCAACCTCTCGCGCGGCGGGCACGATCTCTTCGTCGTCGAGGCTGACGAGTACGATCGCTCCTTCCTCGCGCTGCATCCGACGGTGGCGGTCGTCACGAACGTCGAGGCCGACCATCTCGACATCTACCGAGACCTCGACGATATCCGAGAGACGTTCGCGACTTATGTGCGACGCGCGCGCTATGTGGTGCTCTGCGCCGACGATCCGGGGGCGAACGCGCTTCCGTCGCCGGCGACGTCGGAGGTGATCCGGTACGGGATCACGAGCCCCGACGCGCGGCTGCGCGCCGAGGACGTGCGCGCCACCGAGGGCGGGACCACCTTCGCGGTGCGCTACGACGGGAAGCCGATGGGCGAGGTCACGCTCGGCGTGCCGGGGCTGCACAACGTCCGGAACGCGCTCGCGGCACTCGCTTGCGGCATCGGGCCGTGGGGGCTGACGGTCGAGGCGATGGCGCCCGGCCTCGCGCGCTTCGTCGGCGCGGAGCGGCGCTTCCAGCGGCTCGGCACCGTCGGGGACGTCACCGTGGTCGACGATTACGCGCATCATCCGACGGAGGTGGAGGCGACCCTCGCGGCGGCGCGGGCGGCGTATCCGGGGCGGCGCCTCGTCGTGGCGTTCCAGCCGCACCTCTTCTCGCGCACGCGGGATTTCGCGGCGGCATTCGGGGAGACGCTCGCCAAAGCCGACGTCCTGCTGCTCTCCGACATCTACCCGGCGCGCGAGGCGCCGCTCCCCGGCGTGACGTCGGCGCTGATCGCGTCGCACGCCGAGGCGGCGGGGCGCGCCCCGACGTGGATGGGTCCGCGCGCGGCGATGGCGGAGGCGCTCGAGGCGCTCGTCCGCCCCGGCGACGTCGTCCTCACCGTCGGGGCGGGGGATGTGACGAAGACGGGGCCGGAGCTACTCGCGCGGCGCTCCGCGTGACGGAGCGCCACGGCTCGTCGGTGGCGTCCGGGTCGGCCGCCGCGCCGGTCGATGCGGCGGCCCGTCGGCGCCGTCGGCGGCGACGCCTGGGGATCCTGGCGGCGCTGGTGGTGGTCGGGACCCTCCCGTGGTGGGGGGCGGTGCCGCTGCGGCGGCTGGAGTTCTTCCGGGTGCGCCGCGTGGTGGTGGAGGGGACGCGTTACGCCGAGCCCACGGAAATCGTTTCCCGGTTGAGGGTCGACACGACCGTCTCGATCTGGGACGACGTGGCGCCCTTGGTGGCGCGGGTCGAGAGTCATCCGCAGGTGCGCGCGGTGCGCATCGGGCGGCGGCTCCCGGGGACCCTCGTCGTCCGCATCGAGGAACGCCTGCCCGTCGCGTTGGTCGCGTCGCCGCGGGGGTTCGCGCTGGTCGATGCGCGCGGCGTGACCCTGCCGGTGGATCCGTCGAAGGTCGGCGCGGACCTCCCGGTGCTCGCGGCGCGGGACACCACGTTGCTCCGTCTGCTCGGGTCGCTCCGTGACTCGCTTCCGGCGCTCTTCGCCGAGGTGAGCGAAGGGCGGCGCGGGGGACGCGGCGAGGTCGTCTTGGTGCTCCCGGGCCATCGTCTGCTCGCCCTTCCCCAGGTCACCGTCGGCCGGCTCGCCGAGGCGGTGGCCGTCGCGCAGGACCTTGCCCGGCGCGGCCTCGTGGCAGCGGAACTCGATCTCCGGTTCCGCGACCAGGTGGTCGCCCGACTTCCCGACGGATCATGAACCTCGATCGCCTCGTCGCCGGTCTCGACATCGGGTCCGCCAAGACCACCGCCGTCATCGCGGAGGTCGTGGGCGACCTCAAGCACCCCACGGTGAACATCCTCGGGGTGGGGCAGGCGCGCACCACAGGGCTCCGGAAGGGCGTCGTGGCGGACATCGAGGAGACGCAGCGCTCGATCCTGAAGGCGATGCAGGATGCCGAGCGGATGGCGGGCGCCCAGGTCGAGACCGTGTACGCCGGGATCGCGGGGGAGCACGTCCAGGCGATGACCTCGACCGGGATCGCGTCGGTGACCGGCGCGGAGATCACGCGGGGCGACGTCGACCGGGCCAACGCGGTCGCGCGGGCGCAGGCGATCCCGCAGGACCGCGAGCTCATCCACGCGATCCCGCAGGAGTACACCGTCGACAAGAACCTCGGGATCCGGGATCCCGTCGGGATGATCGGGACGCGGCTCGAGACCGAGATGTATCTCGTGACCATCGGGGCGTCGCCGGCGATGAATCTGCGCAAGGCGGTGGAGCGGGCCGGCTATAAGGTCGGCGAGCTCGTGCTCGAGCCGCTCGCGAGCGCGCTCTCGGTGCTCACCGACGACGAGAAGGAGCTCGGTGTGGCGCTCGTGGAGATGGGCGCCGGCACGACCGACGTCGCCGTCTTCCACGAGGGGAAGATCCGGCATCTCGGGACCATCGGCTACGGCGGCCTGAACGTGACGAGCGACCTCGTCCACGGCCTTGGCGTCACGCAGGCCGACGCGGAGCGCCTGAAGGAGGCGTATGGTGCCGCCTTCGAGCCGCTCGTCCCGCACGACGAGCGGATCCCGCTCCCGAGCACCGGCGCGCAGGGGGACCGGGAGATCCCGCGCTCGCTGCTCGCGCACATCATCCACCAGCGCACGCAGGAGATCTTCGAGCTCGTCTCCCGCGAGGTGGAGCGGGCCGGCTTCCTCTCGCGGCTCGCCGCCGGTGTGGTCGTGACGGGCGGGGCCGCGGCGCAGCCGGGCACCGCGGACCTCGCGAGCGAGGTCTTCGGCACGGGGGCGCGGATCGGCATGCCGGGCGCAGACCTCGGCGGGCTTGCAGACTCCGTCGCCGACACGCGCTTCGCGACGGTGACGGGGCTGGTCCAGTATGGGGCGCGTCGCGTGGCCACCGGGGCCGCCGCGGGGAAGGGGCGTCGCCTCGCGATGCAGTCGGCCCCCTCGATGGACACCATCGCCGTCCGCTTCAAGACCTGGCTGCAGGACTTCTTCTGACCCCGGGGCGCGGGGGTGTTTCCCGCGCCGCGGTTGGGTCGTCCGTGGGATATCGTGAGCCGCGCGCGTCGGGGTATATTCCGACATGATCGTCGCTCTCCCCACGACGCCCTGACGGAGCCCGCCGCGCCATGACGCTCTTCGAGTTCGAGGAATCCCTCCCCCAGTCCGCCCGGATGAAGGTCGTCGGAGTCGGCGGCGGCGGCGGCAATGCGGTCAACCGGATGATCGAGGAGCAGCTGCAGGGGGTCGAGTTCATCTCGGTGAACACCGACGCCCAAGCGCTCCTCAATTCGCGGTCCGACGTCAAAATCCAGATCGGCAAGAAGTTGACGCGCGGGCTCGGCGCCGGAGCGCGGCCGGAGATCGGCCGGCAGGCGATCGAGGAGAACCGTGACGAGGTGATGCGGTCGATCCAGGGCGCCGACCTCGTCTTCATCACCTGTGGGATGGGTGGCGGGACCGGTACGGGCGCGGCCCCGATCGTCTGCGAACTCGCTAAGGAAGCGGGGGCGCTCACCGTCGGGATCGTCACCAAGCCCTTCCTCTTTGAGGGGCGGAAGCGGATGCGTCAGGCGGATGATGGCATCGCCGAGATGGTGAAGCACGTCGACACGATGATCGTCGTGCCGAACGAGCGCCTCCTCGCGGTCGTCGGCCGCGGGATCCCCTTCCAGGACGCGCTCAAGAAGGCGGACGAGGTCCTCCTCCAGGCGACCGGCGGCATCTCGAACATTATTACGCGCATCGGGATTATCAACGTCGACTTCGCCGACGTTCGGACGATCATGCAGGACGGCGGCTCCGCGATCATGGGGACGGGGATCGGCCGCGGCGAGCAGCGCGCGATCGAGGCCGCCCGGATGGCGATCGAGTCGCCGCTCCTCGACAACGTCTCGATCGGCGGGGCGCGCGGCGTCCTGATGAACATCATCGGCGGGCCGGAACTCACGCTCGGGGACATCAACACCATCGCCGATCTCGTGAAGGAGGCGGTCGGCGAGGAGAGTGAGATCATCGTCGGGGCCGCGACCGAGGAGGCGATGCAGGGCGAGGTGCGGGTCACCGTCATTGCGACCGGTTTCGACCAGAAGAAGGCGGCGGCTCCGGCAGTCACGCGTGCCGCGGCGACGCCGATCATCCCGCTCGACCCCGCGCTGCGCGCCGCCCGCATCGGCACCGCGTCGACCTCGACCACGCCCACCACCGGTGGCCCCGCCGCCGCGCCCGCCGTCCCGCGTGCGCGGCCCGTCGCCCCCCGGCCGATCGAGGATCTCAGCGATATGGAGATCCCGACGTTCATCCGGAGGCAAATGGATTGACGCGGAATCTGCCGCGTCTCCTCCTCGGTGCGGCGCTCGCGGTCCTCGCGATCGCCGCACTTCGCTTGCCCGCCCCCCGCGTCCGACGCCCCGGTGAACTCCTTGACGCCGAGGTCGCGCGCCGGTGGTTCCGCCACGACACCCTCGCCGCGGGTGAGGCGCTCGCCACGCTCCTGACCGAGCGCGGGCTCGACCCCGCCGATGCCGCGGCCATCCTCGACGCGACGCCGCTGGACCCGCGGCGCATCCCCGCTGGCCTCGCGCTCGAGATCAGCGGCGACTCCGCCGGGAGTCCGGCCACCACGGTGCGCTTCTTCGTCGGCGTCGACCGCGTGATCGTCGTGCGTCGCGCGGCCGCGGGCTGGGTCGCCGAGGATACGCGCCTCCCGTGGGCGACCGACACGCTCGTGATCCGGGGCACCATCAGCTCGTCGCTCTATGCGGCGGTCGATGAAGGGGCGGCCCCGTATCTCTCCCCCGCGGCGCGGCAGGAACTCGCGTGGAGCATCGCGGACATCTACGAGTACCGCGTCGACATGAGTCGCGAGTTGCAGGAGGGGGACCGCATCCGCGTCCTCTTCGAACGCCAGCGGCTCGAGACGGGCGCGACCCGCATCGGCCAGGTCCTCGCCGCGGGCCTCGAGCGCGGTGGCGCCGAGGTGCAGGCCGTCGCGCTGCCGAACGGCAATGGAAGGAGTCGCTACTACGATCAGCAGGGCCGCTCCCTCGCAGCGTCCTTCCTCCGCGCGCCCGTCGCCTTCCGACGCATCTCGAGCAACTTCGGCGGACGACGGCACCCCGTGCTCGGCACCTTCCGCCAGCACCAGGGGACCGATTTCTCCGCCCCCTCCGGCACCCCGGTGCGCACCATCGGTGACGGCGTCGTCAGCTTCGCCGGCCGGCGTGGGGGCTATGGCAACATGGTCGAGATTCGGCACCCGAACGGCTTCGTGACCCGCTATGCGCACCTTCGCGGCTTCGCCGGCGGGATCCGCGGTGGCGCGCGGGTCGAGATCGGACAGACGATCGCCTTCGTCGGGTCGACGGGACTCTCCACGGGACCGCACCTGCACTTCGAGGTCCTGGTGAACGGCCGGCAGCGGGACCCCCTTCGCGCCCTGCAAGCGACGGCGGGCCCGCCGCTGGGCGCCGGCGACCGTCCGACGTTCGAGCGGCTCCGGGCGATGGCAGCCTCCGCGTTCGAGCAGCCGGCTGGCGTCGTGCGCCTCTCCGCGCGGTGACCACCCCCGTCGGTCTTCGGGCGCTCCGCGCGCTCGCCCTCCTCGCGGTGCTCGCGATGGCGCTCGACCTCCCAATCGGTCCCGCCAGACCGGTGGCACCGTGGGTCGCGCTTGACGTCTCGGCGAGTTGGCGGACCCAGGACACGAGCGCGTGGCGCGCGGCGCGCGGGGTCGTCGATTCGGCGCGCGCGGCCGGCGCCGACACGCTCCTGCTGATCGGGGACTCCGTCCGGGCAGGCACGCCGCCCGAGGTCCCGGCGGACCGGGCGAGCCGTGTCGCCCCGTTGGTCGACGCCGCGGTCGCGCTCGGACGCCCGGTGCTCCTCGTCACGGATGGGCGCATCGCCGATCCGGAACGGCTCGCGCAGCTCCCCGCGGGGTCGACGCTCCGGGTGATCGCGTCTGCGGCGACGCGTGATGCCGCCATCGCCGCCCTCGTGGCGCCCGGCGGCGCCCTCGGCGGGGACACGATCACGGTCGACGTGATCGTGCGCGCCGGCGCCGGTGGCAGCGCCCCGCGCACGCTCACGCTCCGGCTCGGGGCGCGCGTCGTGGCAACGGCTGCGATCCCCGCGCTCGAGGCGTACGCCGAGCACGCGGTCTCGATCCCGGTCGGTGTGCCGACGGTCGACGGGGCCACGACGCTCGGCGCGTCGCTCGAGCCCGTCGCCGAGGATCGGGTGCCCGCGAACGATTCATCCGTCGCGCCGCTCCTCGTCTCCGGCGCCATCGCCGCGGTCTTCGTCTCCACCTCCCCCGATCAGGACGCACGCTACCTGCTCGCCGCGCTGCGGAGCACCCGGCGTGGGCCGGTGCAGGGGTTCTGGCGCGTCGCGCCGGGGGAGTGGCGCACCGATGGGGCGATGCGCCCGGTCAGCGAGGCGTCGGTGCGGCAGGCGTTGGTGGCAGCGCCGATGGCCGTCCTGCACGGCGACACCGCGCTCTTCGGCGCCCCGCGTGCGCTGACGACGGGCCGGCTCGTGCTCGTGGCTCCGCCCCCGCCCAGCGAGGATCAGTATCCGGTCGGGGCGGGGGAATCCCCGATCGTCGCCGCACTCGCCGGGATCCCGTGGGACTCGCTGCCGCCGCTCGACGTCGGGGTGTCGCGCGAGGAAGGGTTCGCCGCGGTCCGCTCGCGTCGGGCGCGCCGGTTCGATGAGCGCGTCGTCGTCCGACTCGTCGAGGGACGGCGACGGATCGCGCTCGTCCCGGCGGCGGGATTCGGCCGGTGGCGGCTCCGGGGCGGACGGTCCGCCGAGGCGTTCGATGCGCTCTGGGGCAGCCTCTTCGACTGGGTCGGGGCGGACACGGCGTCGACCGCGTCGGTCGATGCACGGGCCGCGCGTGACGCCGCTGAGCTCGTGCCGCGTCGGCCCACCGTGGCGGAGGGGGCGGTGGGCGCCGGTCGTCCGATGGCGGCGGCGCCGCGGGCCGGCGCCGCCTGGTGGCTCGCCCTGATCGCGGTGCTCGCGCTCTGCGCGGAATGGATCTGGCGTCGACGCGTGGGGCTCCGTTGATGTCGCTCCTCAAGAAGTCGTTCTGGCAACGGCTGAAGGAGATCGCGCTCACCGACGTCGGCGTGCTCGCCCGCGGCGGTGTCGACGCCGACGCGCTCGAGCGACTGGAGCAGACGCTCCTCGAAGCCGACTTCGGGGTCCCCGTCACGCTGCGGCTTGTGGCGGCGATCCGCACGCGGGCCGCCGTCGGGGAGATCCGTACCTCGGCGCAGTTCCAGTCCGCGCTCGCCGCCGAGGTCGCGGGGGCCCTGCGTGCCGGCCGCAGCGCGCCCGGGCTCCACTGGCCCGAGGCGGCGCCGGCGGTCTTCGTCGTCCTCGGGGTGAACGGCGCGGGGAAGACGACGTTCATCGGGAAGCTCGCCGCGCGGCTCCGCGCGGAGGGGAAGCGGGTGCTCCTCGGCGCGGGGGACACCTTCCGCGCGGGTGCCATCGACCAGCTCCGCGTCTGGGCGGAGCGGACGGGATGCGACTTCGTGGGCGGGACGCCTGGCGGGGACCCCGGTGCGCTCGCGTGGCAGGCAATCGACGCGGCCGTCGCGCGCGGCGCGGACGTGGTGATCATCGATACCGCGGGTCGCCTCCACACGAGCGGCGCGCTGATGGACGAGCTGCGGAAGGTGCAGCGCGTGATCGAGAAGCGGCTCCCCGGCGCGCCGCACGAGGCCCTCCTCGTGCTCGACGGGACGGTCGGGCAGAACGCCGTGCAGCAGGCGAAGCTCTTCGCCGCGGCGGTGCCGGTGACGGGGCTCGTGGTCACGAAGCTCGACGGGACCGCTCGCGGCGGGGTGGTGGTGGCGGTGCACGAGGCAATCGACGTTCCGGTGAAGTTCCTGGGCGTCGGCGAGCAGGCCGCGGATCTGCGCGACTTCGACGCCGAGGCCCTCGCCCGCGACCTGCTGGAGGCGTGACGCCGCGCGCCGCCGGCCGCCTGACGCTCGAGACCCCGGTCACCTACCTCACCGGGGTGGGGCCGCGGCGCGCCGAGCTGCTCAAGCGCCTCAACATCTTCACCGCGCGCGATCTGCTCTGGCACATCCCGCATCGGTACGAGGATGCGACTACGGTGCGCCGGATCGCGACCCTGCGCGTCGGCGAGGATGCAACGGTCATCGGGACCGTCGTGAGCACGGGGATCCTCCCGACGCGGAAGGGGCTCCGCGTCTTCCAGGCCGTGGTGCGCGACGCGTCGGGACTGATCGAGGTCGCCTGGCCGGGCCAGCCCTGGCTCGAGCGCCAGATCGCGAAGGAGGACGTGCTCCTCCTCTCGGGGCCGGTGCGCTTCTTCCACGGGCGGCAGCTCGCACCGCGCGAGTTCGTGAACCTCGGGAAGGACGCCGACGGCACCTCAGGGGGACGCGTGCTCGCGGTGTATGGCGCCACCGAGGGGCTCTCGGTGAAGGTGCTGCGCGGCCTCGTCGAGGCGCATCTCGACGCCCTCCTCCCGTTGGTGGAGGAATACCTCCCCGCGTCGATGCTCGCGGCGGCGGGGGTGCCGACGCTCCCCGAGGCGCTCGCGGCGGTGCATCGCCCGACGAGCGTGGCCGCGGCGCTCGCCGGGCGCTCGCGCCTCGCCTTCGAAGAGCTCCTCTGCGTCCACCTGCTGCATCGGCGCGCGCACGCGCTGGCGCAGGAGGCGCAGGATGGGATCCGCTTCGTGAACCGGCGCGACCTCACCTCCCGTTTCCGGGCCGCGCTCCCCTTCACGCTCACCGGCGCGCAGACGCGGAGTGTCCGCGAGATCGTGGGGGATCTGACGGCGCCCGCCCGGATGCATCGCCTGTTGCAGGGCGACGTCGGGGCCGGGAAGACCGTCGTCGCCGTCTTCGCCGCGCTCGTGGCGATGGAGAACGGCTATCAGGTGGCGTGCATGGCCCCGACCGAACTCCTCGCCGAGCAGCACGCGCGGACGATCACCACGCTGCTCGCGCCGCTCGGCATCGCGCCGGTGCTCGTCACGGGCCGCCTTGGTGCAGCCGCGCGGCGCGCGGCCGCCGCGACGCGCGCGGGGGAGGTGCCGTGCCTCGCGGTCGGGACGCACGCCCTCGTGCAGGAGGGCGTGCGCTTCGGTCGCCTCGGCCTCGTCATCATCGATGAGCAGCATCGGTTCGGGGTCGACCAGCGCCGCGCGCTCGGCGAGCATCGCACCGCGGGGCGACGCCCCGACGTGCTCCTGATGTCCGCGACGCCGATCCCGCGCTCCCTCGCCCTGACGATGTATGGCGACCTGGATGTGAGCCTCCTCGACGAGCGGCCGCCGGGACGGCTCCCGGTGACGACGGCGCTCCGGCCGGAATCGGCGCGCGCGCGGGTCCTCGGCTTCGTGCGGCGACAGGTCGAGGCGGGACGGCAGGCGTATGTGGTCTACCCGCTCGTCGAGGATTCCGCGAAGGTCACGCTCAAGGCCGCGACGACCGCGTTCGAGGAACTCTCGGCCGGCCCCCTCGCCGGCCTCCGGCTCGCCCTGCTGCACGGCAAGCTCTCGTCGGAGGAGAAGGACGCCGTGATGCGTCGATTCCGCGACGGGGCGGTCGACGTGCTGGTCGCCACCACCGTGATCGAGGTCGGGATCGACGTCCCGAACGCGACGGTGATGCTCATCGAACATCCCGAGCGCTTCGGGCTGTCGCAGCTGCACCAGCTGCGCGGCCGCGTCGGGCGCGGTGCCGCGGAATCGTTCTGCATCCTGCTCGGCGACGTCGGTCCCGAGGCCGCCGAGCGGCTGCAGGTGATCGTCGACACCGAGGACGGCTTCGAGGTCGCCCGGGCGGATCTTGCGCTGCGGGGGATGGGGGATCTCTTCGGTGAGCGGCAGAGCGGGGTGCCCACCTTCCGTATCGCCGACCCGCTCCGGGACGAGGCGTTGAGTGACCGGGCCCGTGAGGCCGCCGAGCGCCTGCTCGCAGACGACCCCGCACTGACGCGCCCGTCGCATCGCCAACTCGGCGAGGTGCTGCGCCGGAACTACGGCCGCGCGCTCGAACTCTTTCGCGTGGGGTGAACGCGAAAGAGGCCCGACCCGGACCGTACCGCGGTCCGATGCCGAGCCTGTTCCCGCTGGTATCGCCGGTTCCTGCGTTTCGACATGCCACGCGGAACGTGGCCTCGCCGGCGATTTGCCCTTGTCGGACGGTCCCGACGCAGGTGCATCCGTGGTCCGGATGCGACGATCGTGACCAGCGACCTCACGACCTGTGAACGGGTGTCGAACGCCCATCCACGGCCCCCAGAGCGGCGTCCCGTTGGGAGCAGCGTCCGCGGGTGACCGTCCCGTGAACGCGAGACGAAGATGGCACCGCCGCCGGCGCGATTCGATGGGAGAAACCCGGAAAGATCGCGCCGGATCGCCTGACGGGCGCTTCGGTGGATCGCGGGCGCACCGCGCGGGGGTTCACCGACTGCGGTCGCGCGGTCGCGGGGCGAGCCTGCTGGCCGTGGATCCCTGCCGGGGATCCCGCGTCCCGATCGACCGGCGCGCACCCGGTGCGCCGGCGGTGGGGACGCCGCCCATCTCCCTCTCGGAGAGCCTTATGCGTGCCCGTGACCTGATGACCCCGCGTCCGGCGATGATCGCCGCCGGCGACACCATCCCTCACGCCGCGGAGCTGATGCGGCTGCTAAACGTCGGAATGCTCCCGGTCGTCGAGGACCTCGCGAGCAAGCACCTCGTGGGGATCATCACGGACCGCGACATCGTGGTGCGGCACGTGGCGCTCGGACACGGCAACGGGAGCAAGGTGCGCGACCACATGACTCGTGGGCCCCTCGTCACCGTGAGCCCGGATGCCGCGGTGGGCGACATCGCGGACCGGATGATCCGCAACCAGGTCCGCCGGATCCCGGTGGTCGACGCCCGGGGCACGGTCCTCGGCGTCGTGGCACAGGCTGATCTCGCGACGCACGTCGGGCCGACGGACCCAGCGATCGTCGAGCGCGTGGTGGAGGGGATCTCGCGGCCCGGCGCGCTCGTGCACTGAGCCCCGGGTGTGTCGGGGCGACGCCCTCGCTTCCTCCCCGTCTCGGCCGGGCCTAGCTTACGCCAGTCTCCTCACGCGAAGCCCGCCCGATGTCCGCGCCTGATCCCATCATCCGCATCGCCGACCTCCCTGACCGGGTCGGCCAGACCGTCACCCTCTCCGGCTGGGTGACGCACCTTCGGTCGTCCGGGAAGATCGCGTTCATCGTGATGCGCGACGGGACCGGTGTTCTCCAGTGCGTCGTCGCGAAGAAGGAGGTCCCGGAGACGGCGTGGGAGGCGTTCGCGACGCTGACCCTCGAGACCTCACTCCAGGTGACCGGCGTGGTGCGCGCGGATGCGCGGCAGGCGGGCGGCGTGGAGCTCGGCCTCTCGGACCTCGCGGTGATCGGGCCGAGCGCGCTCGATTATCCGATCCAGCCGAAGGAACACGGCATCGACTTCCTCCTCGACCATCGGCACTTCTGGCTCCGCACGCCGCGTCAGGTGGCGATTATGCGCATCCGGAACGAGATCGAGCAGGCGATCCACGATTTCTTTTATGAGCGCGGCTTCCTCCGCGTGGACACACCGATCCTGACGGCCGCGATCGGCGAGCGCGCGGGGCTCTTCTCGACGGAGTACTTCGACGAGGGGAACGCGTACCTTGCGCAGACCGGCCAGCTCTACGGCGAGGCAGCGGCGGCGGCGTTCGGGAAGATCTACACCTTCGGTCCGACCTTCCGCGCCGAGAAGTCGAAGACGCGGCGCCACCTCACCGAGTTCTGGATGATCGAGCCGGAGGTGGCGTTCAATGACACGCACGCGAACATGCGCCTGCAGGAGGACTTCGTCGCCTTCCTCGTGCGGCGCGCCGTCGAGCGGCGGCGGGCGGAGCTCCTCGAGCTCGGGCGTGACGTGGCCAAGCTCGAGGCGGCGCAGACGCCCTTCCCGCGCGTCGATTACGGCGACGCCGTGAAGACGCTGCAGGCCAAGGGAAGCGCGATCCAGTGGGGCGACGACCTCGGCGCCGAGGATGAGGCGCTCCTCGTCGAGGACTACGCCACGCCGATCTTCGTCTGCAATTATCCGAAGGAGGCGAAGGCGTTCTACATGAAGGAGAACCCCGACGATCCGCGGACCGTCCTCTGCGACGATATGCTCGCCCCGGAGGGCTACGGCGAGATCATCGGCGGGTCGCAGCGCGAGGACGACCATGACAAGCTGCTCGCGCGAATCCGCGAGGAGGGGCTCCCCGAGGACGCGTACAGCTGGTACCTCGACCTGCGGAAGTACGGGACCTTCGTGCACGCCGGCTTCGGGCTCGGGCTCGAGCGAACCGTCGCTTGGATCTGCGGCTCCCCGCACATCCGCGAGTGCATCCCGTTTCCGCGGATGATGCACCGGCTCCGTCCCTGACCGCGTGAGGCCCGAGCAGACGGTCGGCTCGCGCGTGGGGGGCGCGGCGTGAGCGCGGGCCCGCTGTCGCGGAACCCTGGCCAGCCGCTCGACCTGGAGGTCGTGCGGGCGATCCGCGTGAATCGCAGCGCCGCCGAGCGCCGCGCGGCGACGATCCCGACGCGGCGCACGGTGAAGAAGCAGTGGCAGGCCGCCTGGTTGCTGAAGGCGATCGCGGTGATGGACCTGACGACGCTCTCCGGCGACGATACGGCCGGGAACGTTCGCCGGCTCTGCGCCAAGGCGCGCCATCCGCTCCGCGACGATCTGACCCGCGCCCTTGGCGTGGAATCGCTCGGCCTCACCGTCGGCGCCGTCTGCGTCTATCATCGGTGGGTCGAGACGGCGGTCCGCGCACTCGAGGGGAGCGGGATCCCCGTCGCCGCGGTCTCGACCGGATTCCCGGCGGGGCTCTCGCCCTTCGCGCAGCGGCTCGAGGAGATCCGGGCCTCCGTCGCCGCCGGTGCCCGTGAGATCGACATCGTGATCACGCGGGCACACGTCCTCACCGGCGACTGGGCCGCGCTCTACGACGAGGTCCGCGCCTTCCGTGAGGCCTGCGGCGACGCGCACCTGAAGGCGATCCTCGCCACCGGCGAACTCGCCACCCTCACGAACGTCGCGCGCGCGAGCTGGGTCGCGATACAGGCGGGCGCCGACTTCATCAAGACGAGCACCGGGAAGGAGGGCGTCAACGCGACGCTTCCCGTTTCCTTGGCGATGGTGCGGCAGATCCGTGCCTATCACGAGGCCACCGGGGCGTATGTGGGCTACAAGCCCGCGGGCGGGATCCGCACCGCGAAGCAATCGCTCGACTTTCTCCTGCTGATGAAGGAGGAACTGGGCGTGCGCTGGCTCCAGCCCGACCTGTTCCGGTTCGGGGCCTCCTCGCTCCTGACCGACATCGAACGCCAGCTCGAGCACTTCGCGACCGGCCGGTACGCGGCCGCGCACCGTCACCCGATGCCCTGAGGCACGCGCTGATGCCGACCGTGACCGAGATCTTCGAGACGATGGACTACGGCCCCGCGCCCGAGGGGGATGCGGAGGCGCGCGCCTGGCTCGCCGCCCACCGCGCCACCTTCGGGCACTTCATCGCCGGGGCGTGGACGAAGGCGGGGACGACCTTCGACGTCACCGACCCGAGCACGAACGCCCGGCTCGCGCGCGTCACGCAGGGCACGTCGAAGGCCGTCGACGCCGCCGTCGCCGCGGCGCGGAAAGCGTTCGGCCCCTGGTCGCGACTCCCGGCGCACGCCCGGGCGCGGTATCTCTATGCGTTGGCGCGGATGGTGCAGAAGCACAGCCGTCTCTTCGCGGTGCTCGAGACCCTCGACAACGGGAAGTCGATCCGCGAGACGCGCGATCTCGACGTGCCCCTCGTCGCGCGGCACTTCTACCATCACGCCGGATGGGCACAGCTGCGGCCCACCGAGTTCGAGGGTTACGGCCCGGTTGGCGTGGTGGGTCAGGTCATCCCCTGGAACTTCCCGCTGCTGATGCTCGCGTGGAAGGTCGCGCCGGCGCTTGCGGCGGGGAACACGGTGGTGCTCAAGCCTGCGGAGTACACCCCGCTGACCGCGCTCCTCTTCGCGGAGCTGGCGCACGAGGCCGGGCTTCCAGCCGGGGTGCTGAACGTCATCACCGGGGACGGGCGGACCGGGGCCGCACTCGTCGAGCACCGCGGCATCGACAAGGTCGCCTTCACCGGCTCCACCGAGGTCGGGCGCATCATCCGGAAGGCGACCGCCGGGAGCGGGAAGAAGCTCTCGCTCGAACTCGGCGGGAAGTCGCCCTTCATCGTGTACGAGGACGCTGACCTCGACGCCGTCGTCGAGGGAGTCGTCGATGCGATCTGGTTCAACCAGGGCCAGGTCTGCTGCGCGGGCTCGCGACTCCTCGTACAGGAAGGGGTGCACGACCGGCTGATCGCCAAGCTGCGCGCCCGGATGGAGACGCTCCGTGTGGGCCCGCCGCTCGACAAGGCCGTCGATATGGGGGCGATCGTCTCGGCGGAGCAGCTCGCGCGCATCCGCGCGCTCTGCGCGGTCGGCACGGCGGAGGGGGCGACGATGTGGCAGCCGAGCACGCCAGTGCCGACCACGGGGTGCTTCTTCCCGCCGACGCTCTTTACCGAGGTCGCCCCCGCGAGCACGATCGCGCAGGAGGAGATCTTCGGACCCGTGCTCGTGGCGATGAGCTTCCGCACCCCCGAGGAGTCGGTGGCGCTGGCGAACAACACCCCCTACGGGCTGGCCGCGAGCGTCTGGACCGAGAACGTAAACCTCGCGCTCGACATCGCGCCGAAGCTCAAGGCGGGTGTGGTCTGGGTGAACGCGACGAATCTCTTCGATGCCGCCGCCGGGTTCGGCGGGTACCGCGAGAGCGGGTACGGTCGCGAGGGGGGGCGCGAGGGGATGTGGGAGTACCTCGCCCCGGTCGCGACGTCACCGGCGGGCGCCGGTCGAGCGAGCACCACGGTGCGCGCCAAGGGGAAGGGCGCGCGTCCGGCGGTGGCCGCCGCGCCGGTCACGGAGGCGCTGCCCGACATCGATCGCACGCCGAAGCTCTTCATCGGCGGGAAGCAGGCCCGTCCGGACTCCGGGTACGCTCGCATCATCGTGGACCCGAAGGGGCGGCGCATCGGCGAGGTCGGGGAGGGGAACCGCAAGGATCTTCGGAACGCGGTCGAAGCCGCGCGCGGCGCGGTCGGCGGCTGGAGCCGCGCGACGGCGCATCTGCGCGCGCAGATCCTCTACTACGTGGCCGAGAACCTTTCGGCGCGGCGCGACGAGTTCGTGGCGCGCCTGCGGGCGATGACCGGCGTGACCGCGGCGGCGGCGCGGGCGGAAGTCGAGGCGAGCCTCGAGCGCCTCTTCACCTACGGGGCGTGGGCCGACAAGTGGGACGGGGCGGTGCATCACGTGCCAATCCGCGGCATCGCGATCGCGATGCCCGAGGCGATCGGTGTGGTGGGCGTCGCGGCACCCGACGAGGCCCCGCTGCTCGGGCTCGTCTCCACCATCGCCCCCCTCGTCGCGACGGGGAACGCGGTGGTCGCGCTCCCGAGTGAGCGGCATCCCCTCGCGGCGACCGACCTCTACACGGTCTTCGAGAGTTCCGATGTCCCGGCGGGGGTGATCAACCTCGTGACCGGGGCGAAGGACGCGTTGGCCGCCGTCCTCGCGGCGCACGACGACGTCGACGCCCTCTGGTACTGGGGCACTGCGGCGGGCCGCACGGCGGTTGAAGCGGCGTCGATCGGCAACCTGAAGCGCACCTGGTGTCACACGAGGGCGGTCGACTGGTTCGCCACCCCCGACGCCCCGGCCTTCCTCCGCGAGGCGACGCACGTCAAGAACATCTGGGTCCCCTACGGCGAGTGAACGATGTTCCCACGTGACCTGTACGAGATCATCCATCTCATCGGCATCGCCCTCACGATGGCGGCGCTCGGGGCCACCGCGCTGCACGCGCTCGAGGGCGGGACGCGGCGGGGCCCGCGGGCGCGCCGCGTCCTCGTCGCGCTCTACGGCGGCGGCCTCTTCCTCATCCTGCTCGGTGGCTTCGGGATGCTCGCGCGCCTCGGCATCGCGCGCGCGGGCGTCGTCGCGTTCCCGGGATGGCTCTGGGCGAAGCTCGCGGTGTGGGCGCTCCTCGGCGCGGTGATGTTGCTCCCATATCGCCGGCCCACGTGGGGGATGCCGATGCTCCTCCTCGCCCCGCTGCTGATCGGGCTCGCGACCTACTTCGCGCTCTACAAGCCGATCTGATCGGCGGGCGTCAGCCCCGCTCGGCTGCTTTCACTTCGTCCCAGATCCGGTCGAGCGCCTCGAGCCCGGCCGTCCGAACGTCGAGCCCGCGCGCGACGGCGCGCTGCTCCACCGACTCGAACCGGCGCTGGAACTTCGCATTCGCCCGGTCGAGCGCGAGCGCGGGATGTGTCCCCGCCTTGCGGCAGAGATTGACCACGGCGAAGAGCAGGTCGCCGAGCTCTTCTTCAAGCGCCGCGTGCCGCGGGTCGGCGCTCGGGACCCCGTGCGTGTCGAAGTGCGCGCCGTCCTGCGCGATCTGCGCGCGCACCTCCTCCAGCTCCTCGGCGACCTTCTCGAGCGGGCCCGCCACATCGGGCCAGTCGAAGCCGACCCCCGCCGCCCGCTCCTGGAGCCGGTGCGCGCGGTGCAGCGCCGGGAGACCGGCGGGGAGCCCCTCCGCGAGCGATCCCCGCGTCTTCGCCTTCATCTGCTCCCACGGGGTGCGCTCCGTGTCGGTGCCGTAGAGCCACGGGTGCCGCCGCCGCATCTTCCCGACGAGCGAGCCGGCCACCTCCTCCGGGCCGAAGGCGCCGCGCTCCTCGGCGATCACCGCGTGGAAGAGGACCTGCAGGAGGACGTCGCCGAGTTCACCGCACATCGCGGCGTCGTCGTGGTCGCGGAGCGCTTCGTCGAGCTCGTGCATCTCCTCGTTGAGGTAGGGGCGGAGCGACTCGTGGGTCTGGGCCCGATCCCAGGCATCGCGGGCGCGGAGGTCGCGCATGATCGCGAGCGCATCATCAAGCGTGGCTTTGTCTTGCATGGCTCAGAGGGCTCCGGTACTCTTTCGGCTTCGCATGGGAGCAGAATCTAGTCCGCCCGTCCCGCCGCGCGCGTGGGTGGAGGTCGACCTCGGCGCGGTCGTCCGCAACGCCGAGGCGCTCTCCCGACACGCGCGTGCGCCGCTCATCCCGATGGTGAAAGCGGATGCGTACGGGCTCGGCGCCGTCCCGGTCGCGCGGGCGCTCGACCGCCTCGATCCCTATGCGTTCGGCGTCTCGTCCATCGCGGAGGGAGAGGAGCTGCGCGCGGCCGGCATCGCCCGGCCCATCCTCTGCTTCACCCCGGTCCGGGTGGACGATCTCCCCCAGCTCCGTGCCGCGGGGATGACGCCGACCCTCTCGACCGCGGAGACGATCACCGCGTGGACGCACGAGGGTGGGGCGTGGCACCTCGCGATCGACACGGGGATGCATCGGGCCGGCGTGAACTGGAACCAGCTCGATGGCCTGCGGGCGACGCTCTCGGCGCACCCACCGACCGGGGTCTTCACGCACTTCCACTCGGCCGAGGCCGATGACGGCTCGATGGAGCGGCAGGAGGAGCGCTTCCGTGCGGCGCTCGCGCGGCTCCCCGAGCGGCCGACCTTTGTCCACGCGGAGAACAGCGCCGGCATCGTACGGCGCGGTCCCTCCGCGTGGGACGCGGTCCGGCCTGGCGTCTTCCTCTACGGCGTCGGGAGCGGGGCCGGCGCGGCACTGCAGCCGGAGCCGGTCGCGGCGCTCCACGCCCGCGTGCTGGAGCTGCGTGAGGTCGCGCCCGGGGAGTCGGTCAGCTACGGCGCCACCTGGCGTGCCCGCACCACGCGTCGCATCGCGACCGTCGCCTGCGGGTACGCGGATGGCGTGCGGCGCGCGCTCGGGAATGCGGCCACCGCGCTCTGCCAGGGGCAGCCGGTACCGATCGTCGGCGTCGTCACGATGGATATGGCGATGCTCGACGTTACCGACGTCGCGTGCGCGCTCGGTGATACCATCACCTTCCTTGGCCGGAACGGGGCGGCGCTCCGCACGGTCGAGGCGGTGGCCACGGGGGCGGGGATCTCCCCCTACGAGCTCCTGACGGGGCTCCGGCTCCGGCTGCCGCGCCTCCATCGGGGCGGTTGATGGCACGGCGCGCGATCATCCTCGTGCTCGATGGCGTCGGCATCGGCGAGGCGCCTGACGCCGCGGCGTACGGCGACGTCGGCTCGCACACCCTCGGCAACCTCGCACGCGCCGTCGGCGGGCTGCACGTGCCGAACCTCGAGCGCGCCGGCCTCGGGCACATCGCACCGTTGGTGGGCGTCGCGGCGGTCGAGTCGCCGACGGCGGCCTGGGGCCTCTTGGAGCCCCGATCGGCGGGCAAGGACAGCACCACCGGCCACTGGGAGATCGCTGGGGTGCATCTGGCGCGCCCGTTCCCCACGTATCCGCAGGGGTTCCCGGCTGCGCTTGTCGAGGAGTTCGCGCGGCGGACGGGACGGCGAGTGCTCGGCAACGTGGTCGCTAGCGGGACCGCGGTCCTCGAGACGTACGGCGAGGCGCATCAGCGGACCGGGGATTGGATCGTCTACACCTCCGCGGACTCCGTCTTCCAGGTGGCCGCGCACGAGGCGGTGGTGCCGCTCGAGGAGCTCTACGCCGCCTGTGAGACGGCGCGGGCGATGCTCGTCGCGCCGCACGACATCTCCCGGGTGATCGCGCGGCCTTTCGTTGGCGTGCCCGGGGCGTGGCGGCGGACCGCGAACCGTCGCGATCTCGCGATCGCCCCGCCCGCCGAGACGTTGCTCGACGCACTCGCCGCGGCGGGGATCCCGCGGGCCGGGGTGGGGAAGGTCGATGACCTCTTCGCCCGGCGTGGGCTCGAGGGGGGGCATACGGCGGACAACGCCGACGGCATCGCGCGGATCCTTGAGTGGCTCCACGGGGGGCCGGATGGGTTGTTGTTCGCCAACCTTGTAGATTTCGACCAGCTCTTCGGGCACCGGAACGACGTTCCGGGGTTCCACGGGGCGTTGCGTGCCTTCGACGCCGCACTCCCCCAGCTCATCGCCGCCCTCCGCCAGGACGATCTGTTGTTCATCACCGCCGACCACGGGAACGATCCCACCACGCCCTCGACGGACCACGCGCGCGAGTGCGTGCCGGTGCTGGCGCTCGGGGGGGCGGTCGTCCCTGGGCCGATCGGGCGCCGGTCGACCTTCTCGGATCTCGGGGCGACGGTGGCCGAGTGGCTTGGCGTCCCCTTCCGCGGGTGCGGGACGTCGTTCCTGTCGACGGTCGTCCGATGACGCTCGATCCCGTCGCGCCGCACCTCGCCGCCCTGCGCGCCGCCGCCGACGAGGCGATGGCCCGCGCCTATGCGCCGTACTCGAAGTTCCACGTCGGGGCTGCTCTGCTGACTGCCGACGCGCAGGTGATCGCCGGGTGCAACGTCGAGAACGCCGCATACCCCTCGGGAATCTGCGCCGAGCGCGGGGCCATCGCGGCCGCCGTCGCTGCGGGACATCGGCGCTTCGTAGCGGTGTATATCAGCACCGCTGCCGAGACGCCGACGCCCCCCTGTGGGATGTGCCGGCAGGTGCTCGCCGAGTTCGGGCTCGATCTCGCCGTCATCGCCCGCACCGCCGCCGGCCGTGAGGCGCGCTGGACGTTGCGCGACCTGCTGCCCGCTCCCTTCACGCCTTCGCAGCTCCACGCATGATGCGTTCTCCTCTCCTTCGGGCCCCCCTCGCCTGGGTGCTCGCCGTCGTGTTCGCGACCGGCGCGTGCTCCGAGCGGCTCGACACCGGCGCCACCTGCCCGGTCCTCTGCCCCGGGCAGACGCTCGACATCCTCGATACCGTCCTCGCGGACATCGTCGCGGTGGACAGCGCGATTGGGGGGTTCCCATTCCAGGGGACCGAGTCCCCGATGCTGTTGGCGAGCCGCGGGGATACGCTCGATGTCCGCGTGATCGTGCGCTTCGACACGCTGACGCGGGTCTGGGCGCCGGTGGGGGACACTGCGCGGCCGATCACCTATCTCGATTCGCTCGCGCTGCGTGTTCAATTGTTGAAGACCGCGGTCAAGCTACCGGCGACGGCGTTCCTCGACGCCTTCGATGTGACCGATACGACGGCGGTGGATTCGCTCCCCTCGCAGCTGACCCCACGCTTCACGGCGGCACAGCTCCTCGGCACGGTGCAGGTGGACAGCGCAGGGTTCGGCGATTCGCTGACCGTTCGCATCCCCCTCGATACGGCGAAGTTCCGCGCGATCCTCGCCGACTCGGGCCGTCCGCTGCGGATCGGATTGCGGATCCGCGCCGCGGGCTCCGTCGCGGTCCAGGTGCGCGCCTCTGAGTCAGGGGCGAACGGGCCGGTGTTACGGTACCGCGTCGCGCCGGATTCGATCGTGGCGGCGAAGACCGTCCTCCCGAGCTCCAAGACACCGACGGCGCCGGAGGGCCTGCGGTCGGAGTATGCGGATTATTCCTACGTCGTGCGCGCGCCAGCGGTCGATGCCCCGGCGCGGCTGCTTGTTGGTGGACTGCCGGGCCGGCGGACCTACATCCGGTTCGCGCTCCCGCGCTGGCTCACGGATTCCGTGGCCGTGCTCAGCGCGCGCCTCGAGCTCGTACAGGACCCCCTGCGGGCGCTCGATCCGGCGCGGACGGTGAAGGTGCGCGGACAGCTCGTGCTCGCCGGTTTCGCGATGACCGACCTCAGCCGCGCGGCGCGCCTGCTCGCGCCGGCGGGGACGGCCATCAGTGACTCGATCGTCACCGCGGCGGGGGATTCGGGTACGGTCCAGCTCGAGATGAACGGGGCCATCCGGCAGTGGCGCACCGTGAATGGCGCGTCGCCCTTCCCGACGGCGATCGTCCTCCGACCCGACGTCGACGGCACCGACTCTCCTGGCGTCCGCTTCTTCTCCGCTGAGGCGCCCGCCGGCCTCCGGCCGCGGCTGCGGATCAGCTACGTCCCCGCCATCCGCTACGGACGCCCGTGATGCGACTTCGCCTCTTCCCGGCCGCCTGCGCGTTGGCCTCCCTCGCCTCCGTGGCGCTCGTCTCGGCTCCACTCGACGCGCAGGGTGCGATCGCGGTCCAGGGGTTCGGCTACCCCACGGGTCAACTCAGCGCCGCCGCGCTCGGCGGCGGTGGCGCCGGCGCCGAGCTTGATCCGGCCTCACCGATCAATCCGGCGACCGTCGCGTCGGGGGCACGGTACTCGATCTACTCGCAGGTGGAGCCGGAGACGCGACGGACGACCGCGGGCACCGATCGGGCATCGGCGCGCGTCGTCCGGTTCCCGATCTTCAGTGCCACCGGGGCAGTGGGGCCGGTCTCCTTCGGCGCCTCGTTCAGCACCTTCCTGGATCGGACGTTCAGCAACGCGTACGCCGACAATCAGGTGGTCGCCGGGGAGACGCTCCCGTCGGTCCTCGGCGCGTCGAGCAACGGCGCGATGACCGACGCGCGCTTCGCCGTCGCGATGCAACTGCTCCCGCAGGTGCAGGTGGGGGCCGCGGTGCACGCCATCGTCGGGGAGAATCGGATCGCTTTCGGTCGCTCGTTTCCGGACAGCTCAGGCCTCGGGAGCGTCGAGCAATCGTCGGTGCTCAGCTACGGCGGGCGGGCCCTCTCTCTGGGGATCGTGGCGGCGCCGATCAAGAGTCTTGTCGTCGGGGCCTCCCTGCGTACCTCCGGGCCGTTGAGCGTCCGTCAGGATGACGCCTCACTCGCGTCGGCGCGGGTCCCGTCGCGCCTTGGGATCGGGGCGTCGTACGTCGGGATCCCGAACACCGCGCTCTCCGCGCGCATCGAACGGGTCCGATGGTCGCAGATGGATGCGCTCGGGACCGCGGCGATGTCGACCTTCGACGCCACGGAAATCGGCGCGGGGCTCGAGGTCGCCGGCCCTAAGGTCGCCGGCATCGCGTCGCTCGTCCGCCTCGGTGTCCGTGACCGCACCCTCCCGTTCGGCGTCGGAACCGCCGTCGTCGACGAACGCGCTTTCAGCGGCGGGTTCGGGGTCCCGGTGTCCCGCGGGCGCGGTCAGGTGGACCTCGCCGTCCAGCGAGCATCGCGCCGCACGGATGGTGCCACGGAACGGGCGTGGCTCGTCTCGCTCGGGTTCGGTATCCGGCCCTGAGATGACGCCGGTGAGCACCCCGTCGCAGCCGTCGGGTGGCGCCGGGGCGCTCGTGCTCGTCGCGGACGACGTCGAGGCGAACGTCGAGCTCCTGCGCGATCAGCTCGCCGGGCTGGGGGTTCGCGTCATCAGCGCCGCCGATGGCCCCGAGGCCCTCGCACGCGCCACCTTCGACCGCCCCGACTGCTGTATCCTCGATGTCTCGATGCCCGCGGGCGACCTCGGCGTCGACCCGCGAGAGACCGGCTTCGAGGTCTGCCGCCGACTGAAGCGCGATCCGCGCACGGCCCGGATCCCCGTCATCTTCGTCTCGGCGCTCAACGACGGCACGGTCCGCCTCAAGGCGATCGAGGCGGGCGGCGACGACTTCCTCCTGAAGCCGCACGACCGGCACGTCCTCGGCGCACGCGTGCGCGCGCTCCTGAAGCTCAAGGGCGCGACCGACGCCCTCGAGCGGAGCCTCCTCGAGCTCCGCGAGGCCCAGCAGGCCCGTGAGGATCTCGTGCGGATGATCGTCCACGACCTCAAGACGCCGCTTACCGCGGTGCTCGCGACCCTCGAGATGCTCCGGGACGGGGACTTCGGCGTCGTCCCGCCCGGCCCGGCCCGCGCCCTCTCCGATGTCGAGGCGAAGGCCGAGGACCTGCTCGGGCTCATCCAGGATCTGCTCGATGTGTCGCGGGTCGCCGAGCAGACTCTCGCGCTACAGCCGGAGCCCATCGCGCCCGGGGCGCTGATGGCGGAGCTCGTGCACGACTGGGCGGGACGCTTCCATCAGGAGCAGGCCACCGCGCGTACCGCGGTCGAAGACGATGCCCCCGTTTTCGAGGCTGACAAGACGCTCCTCAAGCGCGTCCTCTCGAACCTCATCCAGAACGCCGTCACACATTCGGCCGCGCCCGTGACCGTCACGCTCGGCGCGCGCCGCGAGGCAGAGGGGATCCATCTCACCGTCGCCGATGACGGCCCCGGGATCCCGCCGGCGTTCCAGGACCTGATCTTCCGGAAGTTCGAGCAGGTCCGTGGTCCGCACGCGCCGAAGGTTCGGAGCTCCGGGCTCGGCCTCGCGTTCTGCCGAATCGCGGTCGAGTCGCACGGCGGCCGCATCTGGGTCGAGAGCGAAGAGGGGCGGGGCAGTATCTTCCATCTCCTCTTGCCGTTCACCCCAGCCCCGCCGCGCCCGTGACCCGCCGCACCGTCTACATCGAGACCTACGGCTGCCAGATGAACGTCAGCGACTCCGAGCTGATGTACGGCGCGCTCGCGCGTGAGGGGTACGACGCCGTCGACCACCCCATCGGGGCCGACGTCGTGCTGGTGAACACCTGTGCCATCCGCGAGAACGCCGAGCAGCGTGTGATCGGCCGCCTTGGCGAGCTCCGTCGCGACCTCAAGGTCGGGGCCGTGCTCGGCGTGACGGGATGTATGGCGCAGCGCCTCGGGCCCCGGCTGCTCGAGACCGACACCCGCGTGCAGCTCGTCGTCGGGCCCGACGCGTACCGGATGCTCCCGTCGCTCCTCGACGGGGCGCGGCAGGGCGAGCGACGCGTCGCGACCGACTTCGACCTCGAGGAGCACTACGAGGACGTCACCGCCCGGCGCTTCGATGGCGTGAAGGCGTGGATCCCGGTGCAGCGAGGCTGCGATTACCGCTGCACGTACTGCATCGTGCCCACCACGCGCGGCCCCGAACGGAGCCGGCGGCTCGCGGACGTCGTGCGCGAGACGGAGGCCGTCGTCTCGCAGGGGATCCACGAGGTCATCCTCCTCGGGCAGACCGTCAACTCGTACCACGACGGCACCCACGACTTCGCCGACCTCCTCCGCGCGGTCGGCGCCGTCCCCGGGCTCCGGCGCCTCCGCTACACGAGTCCGCATCCCAATGACTTCTCCGACCGGGTGATCGCGGCGATGGCGGAGACGCCGACCGTCTGCGAGCACGTGCACCTGCCGATGCAGAGCGGGAGCACGTCGATGCTGAAGCGGATGCTGCGGCGCTACACGCGTGAGGAGTACCTCGATGCCGTGGCGCGGCTGCGCGCCGCGATCCCCGGCCTCACGCTCACCACCGATATCATCGTCGGCTTCCCCGGCGAGACCGACGCCGAGTTCGAGGAGACGCTCTCGCTCTGCCGGGAGGTCCGCTTCGACGACGCCTTCACCTTCAAGTTCTCGGCGCGCGAAGGGACGCCGGCCACGCGGATGCCTCCCGAGTGGACCATCTCCCCGGCGGTGATGGACGCCCGGTACGACGCGCTCGTGGCGACGGTGCGCGGAATCGCGCGGGAGCGGAACCTCGCGCGCCTCGGGGACCGCCTCGAGGTGCTGATCGAGAAGGAGGCGCGGAAGGGCGGGGAGCTGGTGCAGGGGCGCTCCCGCGACTTCAAGACGGTGCTCGTCGCCGGGCCGACCAGCTGGATCGGCCGCTATCTGACGGTGGAGCTCACCGGCACGAGCGGCGCGACCTTCACCGGTACGCCGGTCGAGGAGCGCCGACCGCTCCCGATGGCGGGGTAGCGAACGCACGCGCCGTCGCGACACGATGACGCGTGCGCGGCGGCGATGACGACGAGGCGCGCGCGACCTCCGATGCTGCCGCGCGATGCCGCTCAACTTCGTGGCCGGTACCGCCTGGGTCGTCGGGCTCCTCCTCGCGCGCGCCGGCGTGCCGGTCGCGTGGGGCGCACCGCTCGTTTGCCTCGTGAGCGTGTGGGCCGCGGCGACGGGGCGCGGGCGGACGGTGGCGCCCGCGTCGGTGCTCGTCCTCGCTGCGCTCTCGTTCGGTACCTCCGCAGGGCTAGGCGACGGGCGTCCACCGTCCGTTGGGGTGGAGTCCGGGGTGCCGGCCGTACCCACCGAGGGCGCAATCGCGGCGACCGCGGCGGCGCTCGACGGGTGGCGCCGTCGCACGTCCGTGCGGCTCGACCGGCTCTTCAGGGAGGACGCGGGGATCGTCCGCGCCCTGCTCATCGCCGAGACTGACGGCCTGACGCCCGAGCTCCGCGACCGCTACGCCGATGCGGGGCTCGTGCACCTGCTGTCGATCTCCGGTCTGCACGTCGCGATCGTCGGCGCCGCGCTCACCCTCGCCTTCCGGGCGATGCGGCTCTCCCGTCGTGCCGCCGATGCGGCCGCCGTCGCGGTGGCCGTGCTCTACGTGGCCGCGATCGGGGCGCCGGCGCCTGCGGTCCGGAGCCTCGTCCTCTTCGCCGCCATCGCGCTGGCGCGGGCCCGCCAGCGGCCCGTGCACCCGTGGGGCGCCTTTACGCTCGGGGCGATCGTCCCCGTCGCGCTCGATGCCGCCGTGGTCGGCGACCTCGGGTGGCAACTCTCCGTTGCCGGATACGCCGCGCTCGTCGCGGTCGGACGCTTCGTGCGTCGACGCACCGACGAGGCGGAGGCGCCGATGGCGCCGGTGATCCGCGAACTTCTGGCGGGAACCGTCGCCACGCTCGTCGCCGCGCCGCTCGTGGCGTGGCACTTCGGGCGGCTCAGTCTGATCGGTCCGCTCGCGAACGTCGTGGCGGGACCGATCGTCGCTGCGCTCCAGCCGACCCTCTTCCTCGCGATGATCCTCCCCGAGCGGGGAGGCGCGTCGATCGCCGCCGCGGCCGCCCGCCCGCTCCTCCACGCGCTGGACGGGGTCGCCATCGGTGCGAGCGCGCCGTCGTGGGCAAGTCTCTCCGTCGTGCCGTCGCTCGCGGCAGCGGCGCTCGCCGGTGTCGCCGCGGTCTCCCTCCTCGCCGCGGTCTGGTCGACACGACCGCGGACCCCCGCGTTGGTGGGGGCGATCGGCCTCGCCGCGATGCCGTGGTGGCCGGTGTGGGGGCCGCAGCTCGATGGGCGTCCGGCGATGGAGGTGCAGCTTCTCGACGTGGGGCAGGGGGACGCGATCGCCGTGCGCACCCCGCGGGGTCGGTGGATCCTCGTCGATGCCGGGCGCGCGTGGCGCGGCGGTGATGCGGGCCGACGCACGGTCCTTCCCGCGCTCCGCCGGCATGGCGGCGCGCTCGCCCTCCTCGTCCTCACGCATCCCCACGCCGATCACATCGGGGGCGCCGCGTCGGTGATCCGGGCGCTCCGGCCAGCGCAGGTGCGCGATGGCGGCTTCGTCGCGGCGCATGGAGCGTATCGGGAGGCGCTCGCCGCGATCGAGGCGCAGGGCGTGCGATGGGCGAGGGTCCGACCGGGTGAGGTGCTTAGCATCGACGGGATCACCTGCACCTTCCTCGCCCCCGACTCCGCCTGGGCCGCCGGCCTCGTGGACCCGAACTCCGCGAGCGCGGTCGTACGGCTGCAGTTCGGCGCCGCGCGTCTTCTGCTCACCGGCGATGCCGAGGCCGATGAGGAGGCCTGGTTGCTCGCGCGCTACGCGCCGGCGGAGCTCCGCGCGGACGTGCTCAAGGTTGCGCATCACGGCTCCACGACGAGTTCCACGGCGGCGTTCCTCGATGCGGTGCGGCCGCGTGTCGCGCTCGTCTCCGTCGGCGCGACGAATCGCTACGGGCATCCCGCGCCACCCGTGATGCGGCGCCTCCTCGAGCAGGGCACGACCGTGTTCCGCACCGATCAGCTGGGTGTCGTGCGGCTGCGGACCGACGGTGTCCGATGGGAGGCACGAGTTGCGGGGCGCCGCTGGGTGATAACGCCGCCATTGCCCCCGCCCGCGCCTCCCGGCGAGCTTTCCCGGTGACGGGCCCCCTCCCCGCGCCCCACCCTCGTCACGGAGTGCCCCGTGGTCACCAATACCGCCACCTCCGTCGTCACGATTGAGCGGTTCATCATCGAGCAGGAGCGGAAGCATCCCGAGGCGACAGGGGCGCTCTCCGGCATCCTCTACGATCTCGCGCTCGCGAGCAAGATGATTGCGAACAAGGTGCGGCTCGCCGGCCTCGCCGACGTGCTCGGCGCGCGCGAGACGTCGAACGTGCAGGGCGAGATCCAGCAGAAGCTCGACGTCATCGCGAACGACATCATCGTGAAGGCGCTGGACCACGGCGGTCGGCTCTGCGCGATGGCATCCGAGGAGGAGGAGGGGATCATCGAGATCCCTGACCGCTTCGATCGCGGCAGCTACGTGCTGCTGTTCGATCCCCTCGACGGCTCGTCGAACATCGACGTCAACATCCCGGTGGGGACCATTTTCTCGGTGCTGCGCCGGGTGACGCCGGAGGGCGGGGTCGGTACCGTCGCCGATATGCTCCAGCCCGGGTATCGGCAGGTGGCCGCCGGCTATGTCATCTACGGCTCGTCCACGATGCTCGTCTACACCACGGGCCAGGGCGCGCACGGGTTCACGCTCGATCCGGCGATCGGGGAGTACCTGCTGTCGCATCCGAACATCCGGATCCCCGAGCACGGCCGATACCTCTCGGTCAACGAGGCGTACGAGCAGCATTGGACCCCGACGGTGGCGGCGCTCATCCAGCGCTATCGTGGGATGGACGGGCAGCGCGAGGCGATGAACGTGCGCTACGTGGGCTCCCTCGTCGCCGATTTTCATCGCAACCTCCTCGGCGGGGGGCTCTTCGCGTATCCGGCGAACACCAAGAGCCCCACCGGCAAGCTGCGGCTACTCTACGAGTGCAACCCGCTCGCCTTCATCTGCGAGCAGGCGGGGGGCGCCGCCATCGACGGACGGCAGCGGATCCTCGATGTCGCGCCGACCGCGCTCCATCAGCGCTCGCCGTACTTCGTCGGCTCCAAGGCCGACGTCGCGATCGCCTCGGCGCTGCTCGCGGGCGGCTGAGACGGCGGCTGAGACGGCGGCTGAGACGGCGCGCGCCGCGCGCCGGTGACAGATTTCCCAGATGCCTGACGCTCCGCGCGCCGACGAACGACTCTCCCCCGCCGGCCTCCCCATCGCCGCTGTCTATTCCGCGGCGGATGGGTCCGTGCCCCCCACCCTCGGCGCACCCGGCGCCTTCCCGTTCACCCGCGGCGTGCAGCCGACGATGTACCGCGGCCGCCTCTGGACGATGCGGCAGTACGCGGGTTTCGGCACCGCCGAGGAGACGAACGCCCGGTTCCGCCTCCTCCTCGAGGCGGGGCAGACTGGGCTCTCGACCGCCTTCGACCTGCCGACCCAGATGGGGATGGACTCCGACGCGCCGCGGGCCCTCGGCGAGGTCGGGCGCGTCGGTGTGGCGATCGACACCGTCGACGACCTGCATCGGCTCCTCGCCGACATCCCGCTCGACCGCGTCTCGACCTCGATGACGATCAACGCGACGGCGGCGATCCTCCTCGCGATGTACGTCGTCGTCGGCGAGGAGCGCGACGTCCCGCGCGCGGCGCTCAGCGGCACGATCCAGAACGACATCCTCAAGGAGTACATCGCGCGGGGCACCTACGTCTTCCCGCCCACGCCCTCGCTCGCGCTCATCGCGGAGACGATCCGCTTCTGCGCCGCGGAGGTCCCGCAGTTCAATCCCATCTCGATCTCGGGCTATCACATCCGCGAGGCGGGGGCGACCGCGGTGCAGGAGCTCGCCTTCACCTTCGCGAACGCGCTCGCGTACGTCGAGCGGGCCCGCGCCGTCGGGCTCGACGTCGATGCGTTCGCGCCGCGACTCTCGTTCTTCTTCGCCTGCCACAACGATCTCTTCGAGGAGGTCGCGAAGTTCCGCGCGGCCCGGCGGCTCTGGGCGACCCTGATGCGCGAGCGATTCGGGGCGTCCGACGCCGCCTGCAAGCTGCGCTTCCACACGCAGACCGGCGGGGTGACGCTCACCGCACAGCAACCGCTCAACAACGTCGTGCGGGTTGCGGTGCAGACCCTCGCCGCGACGCTGGGCGGGACGCAGTCGCTGCACACGAACGGCTACGACGAGGCCCTCGCGCTCCCGACGGCGGAGTCGGCGACCCTCGCGCTCCGCACCCAGCAGATCGTCGCGCACGAAAGTGGCGTGGCGCAGACCGTGGATCCCCTCGCGGGGAGTTACTACGTCGAGGCACTGACCGATGAGCTCGAGCGGCGGGCGCGGGCGCTCCTCGTGCAGGTCGAGGGGATCGGCGGCGCGGTCGCCGCGGTCGAGGCCGGATTCTTCCAGGACGAGATCGCCCGCTCGGCGTACGAGTACCAGCTCGCCGTCGAGGCGGGTCACACCGTCATCGTCGGGGTGAACCGCTTCGCCGACGGTGAGGCGGCGCCCATCGTCCCGGCCCCGGACTTCGGTCGACTGGAGGCCGCACAGCGCGCACAGCTCGCGGCGGTGCGCGCGGCGCGCGACGGCGCCGCCGTCACGGCCGCGCTCGACGCGATCCGCCGGATCGCGCCGGCCTACCTCGGGACCGAGGCGCCGGCACCGTTGATGCCCGCGCTCATCGACGCGGTCCGTGCCCGGTCCTCCGTGGGGGAGATCTCGGATGTGCTCCGCGGCGTCTGGGGTGAGCATCGCGCAGGGTGAGCCGTCGCTTGTAGGGGCTCTCGAGGACATCTAACTTCTACCGGTTCCACGTGTTACGCCGACCCCTGCCGATGCCGACCTACGAGTACCGCTGCCCTGCGGGGCACGATTTCGAACAGTTCGTCCAGCGGATCAGTGCCGCCGCGACGGCGCTGCCGTGTCCGACCTGCGGGGCGGACGCGCCGCGCCGCGTCTCGGCTGGCGGGGGGCTCCTCTTCAAGGGCTCCGGGTTCTACATCACCGATTACGGCAAGGACGGGAAGAAGGATCAGCGCGCGGCGGCCGCGAAGTCGGAGGCGTCGGCTCCCACGAAGCCCGACACCGCCGCGTCGCCTGCCCCTGCAGCGCCCCAAGCGCCGCCGAGTCCGTCGTCCTCGAGCAGCGCCTCGGGCGGCTCCTCCAGCTCGTCATCCAGCGGGTCCGCGTCGTGAGCGCCGTCGATCGGTTGCGCGCGGCCCTCGTCCACGCCGCCGTCGCCGTGGGCGCGCCGGCGGACGTCGCGCCGGCCCTTGAGCGTCCGCGGGACCCGTCCCACGGCGATTGGGCGACGAATGTCGCGATGACCCTCGCCAAGCCCCTCGGGCGGAAGCCGCGCGAGGTCGCCGATGCGCTCGTCGCCGCCCTCGATCTCGCTGCGGCGGGTGTCGCCGAGGCCTCGGTCGCCGGTCCGGGGTTCATCAACTTCCGGCTCGACACCGGTGACCTCGCCGCCGGGCTCGCCCGCATCCTCGAGGCCGGGGAGGGGTGGGGGCGCGCCGACGCCCCGCTCGGCCGCACCGTCGTCGTCGAGTTCGTCTCGGCGAACCCGACGGGGCCGCTGCACGTGGGCCACGGTCGGCAGGCCGCGCTCGGCGACGCGATCTCTGCCCTGCTCACCGCGCAAGGCTGGGACGTCACACGCGAGTTTTACTACAACGATGCCGGCGTGCAGATCGCGAATCTCGCCCGCTCGGTGCAGGCGCGGCTCCGCGAGCGCGCTGGCCTCCCGCTCGAGATTCCCGAGGGCGGGTATCACGGGGCCTACATCGCGGAGATCGCGGAGCGGTATGCCGCGGAACATTCCGCCGACGCGCGGGGGGACGACCTCGAGCAGGTGCGCACCGTCGCGGTCCGTGAACTGCGGAAGGAACAGGACCTCGATCTGCGGGCCTTCGGCGTCCGCTTCGATGTCTACTACCTAGAGTCGTCGCTCTACACCGACGGGCGCGTCGAGCGGACCGTCGCCGACCTCGTCGCGGCGGGGTACACCTTCGAGGACGACGGCGCGCTCTATCTCCGGACGACGGCGTTCGGCGACGATAAGGACCGCGTGATGCGGAAGCGGGACGGGACCTTCACCTACTTCGTCCCGGACGTCGCGTATCACGTGACGAAGTTCGCGCGCGGCTTCTCGCGCGCGATCAACGTGCAGGGGGCGGACCATCACGGCACCACGGCGCGCGTCCGGGCCGGGTTGCAGGCCCTCGGCGTGGGGATCCCCGTCGGCTCTCCCGAGTACGTGCTCCATCAGATGGTCACGGTGGTGCGCGGCGGTGACGAGGTGAAGATCTCCAAGCGCGCCGGCAGCTACGTCACCGTGCGCGATCTGATCGATGAGGTCGGGCGTGACGCGGTCCGGTACTTCTTCCTGATGCGGAAGGGGGACTCGCAGCTCGTCTTCGACGTCGATCTCGCGCGGGCGCAGTCAGAGGAGAACCCGGTGTACTACATCCAGATGGCGCACGCGCGTCTCTGCGGGATCTTCCGCGTCGGAGAGGTCGATGCGTCGCGCGTCACGGGTGACGGCGTCTCGTGGGCGGTGCTCGACACGCCCGAGGAGCGCGCACTCGTGAAGGCGCTGCTCGACTGGCCGGCGCTCGTCGCGGGGGCCGCCGACGCGCTCGAGCCGCATCGCGTCGCCAATTGGCTCCTCGAGACCGCGCGCCTTGTCCACACCTGGTACCACAAGCACCACGTCCTGGGCGAGGCGCCGGCAGTGATGGACGCCCGGCTCGCGCTCGCCAAGGCCGCCCGCATCACCCTCGCCAACGGCCTCGCCCTCCTCGGGATCTCCGCGCCCGAGCGGATGTGAGCCGCATGCTGCACGCCCACCCCTGATCCGTCGCCCAATGTCGCTTCTCGTCGTCGGCTCCGTCGCGCTCGATTCGGTCGAGACCCCCTTCGGCAAGGCCGAGGAGGTCATCGGCGGTTCCGCCAACTACTTCTCTGCCTCGGCCTCGCATCAGGTTCCGGTGCAGATGGTCGGTGTCGTCGGCAGCGACTACCCGGTGGAGAAGCTCGAACCCCTCGCGGCGCGCGGCGTCGACCTCAGCGGGCTGGAGCGGGCGGAGGGGGAGTCGTTCCGCTGGCGCGGGCGGTACCGGCACGATCTCAACTCGGCGGAGACGCTCGAGACCCGGCTCGGGGTCTTCTCGCACTTCCGGCCCAAGCTCCCCGAGGGCTTCCGGGACGCGGAGTTCGTCTTCCTCGCGAACATCGACCCGCGGCTGCAGCTCGACGTCCTCCGGCAGGTCCGGAAGCCGAAGCTCGTCGCCTGCGACACGATGAATTTCTGGATCGAGTCGCGGCGGGCCAATCTGCTGGAGCTGCTCGGCCAGGTCGACCTGATCACGCTGAACGACGGCGAGGCGCGCCAGCTGACGGAGCAGGCCAACCTCGTGCAGGCGGCGCGATGGATCCTCGCGCGCGGGCCGCGCACGGTGCTCATCAAGAAGGGAGAGCACGGCGCGTTCATGTTCACCCGCGACTCGGTCTTCTTCGCCCCGGCCTATCCCCTCGAGTCGGTCTTCGACCCGACCGGGGCGGGGGACTCCTTCGCCGGCGGCTTTATGGGATGGCTCGCCCGGACGCGTGACCTCACCGATGCCAACCTGCGGCGCGCCGTGGTGCTCGGCTCCGCGATGGGCTCGTTCGTCGTCGAGGGTTTCTCGATCACTCGCCTCCTCGAGGTCTCGCGCGCCGACATCGAGCGACGCGTCGCCGACTTCCATCGGCTCGTGAGCTTCGATCAGGCGCTCGACGCGTGAGCAGCGACGCCCTGACCTACGCTGCCGCCGGCGTCGACATCGTCGCGGCCGAGGACTCCAAGCACCGCATCAAGCGGCTCGTCGAGTCGACCTTCACGGCCGGTGCGCGCGGGGCGTTCGGCGGCTTCGGCGGGATGTTCCGCGTCCCCGACGGCGTGCGGCGTCCGCTGCTCGTCTCGAGCGCCGATGGCGTCGGGACGAAGATCAAGGTCGCCATCGAGGCCGATCGCCACGACACGATCGGGCACTGCCTCGTGAACCACTGCGTCAACGACATCCTTGTCCAAGGCGCGACCCCGCTCTTCTTCCTCGATTATGTGGCGTTCGGGACACTCGTGCCCTCGGTGGTGGAGGCGATCGTCGCCGGCGTCGCCGCCGGGTGCCGCGAGAACGGGGCCTCGCTCGTGGGCGGGGAGACGGCGGAGATGCCCGGGGTCTACACCGCGCCCGACTATGACCTCGCCGGATTCATCGTCGGGGTGGTGGAGGAGGAGGCGGTGATCACCTCAGCCGGCGCCCGTGACGGGGATGTCCTTGTGGGGCTCGCCTCGACCGGGTTGCACACCAATGGCTACTCCTTGGCGCGGCGCATCGTGTCCGAGCGGCTCCGGCTCGGGCCGCACGACCCGTTCCCTGACGCCGGCGGCGCGACCGTCGCCGACGTCCTGCTCGCCGTCCATCGATCGTACCTGCCGATCCTCCGCCCAGTGCTCGGCGAGGTGCACAGTATGGCGCATATCACCGGTGGGGGCATCCCCGGGAATCTCGATCGGGCCCTCCCGCCGCATCTCGATGCCGTGGTGGAGACGTCGGCGTGGGCCGTGCCGTCCGTCTTCCGCGTGCTGCAGGAGGCCGGGCAGGTCGCGACGGACGAGATGTTCCGTGCCTTCAACATGGGAATCGGGATGATTGTGACCTGCGACACAGCCACCGCGCCCCGCATCCGTGACCTTTCCGCCCGGGCCGGCGTCGATAGTTGTATGCTCGGCCACCTCCGTCCCGGCACGGGGCGGGTCTACCTCGTCTGACCTCAGGAGCTCACCGATGCGTCGCCTCGCCGTCGCCCTCGCCGCCCTCACCGTCGCCGCCACGCCGGCGCTCGCGCAGAACGGGTGCCCTGCCGGGGCGCTCACGCAGACGCGCGACCTGCAGTGCAACGCCGCCGACCTCTTCGCCTATATGGCGCCGCAGCTCGGGACCGCCGTCGCCGGCGGGAGTCATACCCTCGGGCTCGGCACCACCGTCGGCGGGCTCCCGCACTTCGCCGTCGCGGTCCGACTCAACGCGGTTCTTGGCTCCGCTCCAGAGCTCGGCCCCCTGACTTCGGCGAACGCCTCCCCGGGGACGAACCTCGGCACCAAGGACGCGATGGTGGCGTTCCCGACGGTCGACGCCTCGGTTGGCGTCTTTCAGGGAATCGGGCTCGGCGTGACGCGCGTCGGCGGCGTCGACCTCCTCGCGAGCGCGACCTACGTCCCTGAGGTGGATGCCGGCGCCGTCTCGATCGCCCCGGCCGACGGTGCACTGAAGATCGGCTATGGCGTCCGCGTCGGACTGCTCCAGCAGTCGCTCATCGTGCCGGGCGTGACCTTCTCGTACCTCAAGCGCGACCTCCCCACCGTGTCGCTGCAGGCCGGGGCGAGCGGCGTGAACTTCAACATGCAGGACTTCGCGCTCACGACGAGCTCGTGGCGGCTCAGCGCGCAGAAGAACCTCCTGATGCTCCAGGTGGCCGCGGGCTACGGCCAAGACTCGTACGATGCCTCGGCGAACATCGGTGTGACGGCGACCGGCCTCACCATCCCGAACGTCAACGCATCGGTGGCCACCAAGCGCACGACGATGTACGGCTCGCTCGGGCTCAACCTGCTGATCGCGCGCATCGTCGCGGAGGTCGGTCAGGTCTCCGGCGGGGACATCACCACCTACAACACCTTCTCGACCGGTCCGAACGCGAAGCGCCTGTACGGGTCGATCGGGATCCGCGCGGGCTTCTGACCCGCGAGGGACTCGCCCCGCTGCCGGGCCCGCGCGACGCGGCCCGGATGCGTCGCGCCCTCCGGGTGGCGCGGCGCGGCTGGGGATGGACGGCGCCGAACCCTCTGGTCGGCGCCGTCGTCGTTCGTGATGGGGCGGTCATCGCCGAGGGGTGGCACGCCGCGTACGGTGGTCCGCACGCCGAGGTGATGGCACTCGCCGCCGCCGGGTCGCTGGCCCGTGGGGCCGACCTCTACGTCACCCTCGAACCGTGCACGCATCACGGCAAGACGCCGCCGTGCACCGAGGCGATCATCGCGGCCGGTGTCGCGCGCGTCATCGTCGCGGTGGAGGACCCGAACCCGCAGGCGGGCGGTGGGGTGGCGATGCTCCGCGCGGCGGGGATCGCGGTCACGACCGGTGTCGAGCGGGCGGCCGCCGCGGAACTGAACGCGCCCTTCCTCTTTTCTTATCGGGATTCCCGTCGGCCGTTCGTGACGTTGAAGCTCGCGATCTCCGCCGATGGGATGGTGGCGCCGGCCAATCGGGCGCGGATGCAGCTCACGGGGCCTGACGCGATGCGCGCGGTGCATCGGCTCCGCGCCGGTGTTGACGCCATTGCCGTGGGGATGGGGACCGCGATCGCCGACGACCCGCAGCTGACGGTGCGGCACGGGCGGCGCCCGCGGGTCGCCCCGGTCCGCGGGGTCTTCGGCTCGCCGGACCATCTCCCGTCGGTGTGCGCGCTCGTGCGGACCGCCGGCCGGCGGCCGACCTGGGTGGTGACGTCGGAGGCCGCTGCCGAGGCGCCCACCGGCGTGCGCGTGCTGCGGGCCCCGACGCTCGCCGGCCAGCTCGAGCGCCTCCGGGAGGCCGGGGTGGGGCACCTGCTCGTGGAGGGCGGGGCGGCCCTCGGGACCTCCCTGCTGGAGGCTGGATTGGTCGATCGTCTGGTTATCTTTGAGGCGCCGGTCCTGCTCGGGGCCGGGGCGATCCCGGCGCCGCCGGGGACGCCGTCGGCCGGGGGCCGACCACCGCAGGGATGGCGGCTGGTCTCGCGCCGGACCCTCGGCGCCGACGTTGAGTCGGTCTGGGCCCCTGACGACCGCTGATTCCACCCCTTCTGCCGTCCATCGCGATGTTCACCGGTCTCATCACCGCCATCGGGCGCGTCCGCGAGGTGTCCACCACGGACGCCGGGCGCACGTTCGTCATCGAGGCGCCGTATGAGGGGCTGCAGGATGGCGAGAGCATCGCCTGTGACGGTGCCTGTCTCACGGTCCGCGCGCACGGCCCCGGATGGTTCACCGTCGCCGCCGTCGTCACCACGCTCGACCGCACCACGACCGGCGCGTGGGCGCCCGGACGTCGTCTGAACCTCGAGCGCGCGCTCGCCGTCGGTGATCGGCTCGGCGGCCACATCGTGCAGGGCCACGTCGACGGGGTCGGCGTCGTCCTCGAGACCCGTGCGGTCGGGGATGCGTGGCTCATCGACGTCGAGGTTCCCGATGCGGTGGCGGCGCTTCTGGTGCCGCTCGGCTCGGTGGCGGTCGACGGCGTGAGTCTCACGGTCAATGCGCTCCCCGCCCCGGGCCGGCTGCAGCTCTCGATCATCGAGCACACGATGCGCCACACCACCCTCGGGGAACGCCGGGCCGGCGACCGCGTCCACCTCGAAGCCGATATCCTCGCGAAGTATCTCCAGCGCCTCGCGGCGCCCCTCCTGACCTCCTGATCATGTTCGGCACCATCGAGCAGGCCATCGACGACCTGCGGCAGGGCAAGTTCATCGTCGTCGCGGACGATGAGGACCGCGAGAACGAGGGCGACCTCGTCGGCGCGGCTGAGTTCGTCACTCCCCAGATGGTCAACTTTCTGATGGAGGCCAAGGGGATGATCTGCGTCGCGCTCTCACCGGAGCGCGTCGCCCAGCTCGACCTCCCGCCGATGGGGTCCGAGAACACCGACGCCCTTCGGACCGCGTACACCGTGACCGTCGACGCCGCTCCCGCGCACGGCGTCACCACCGGGATCAGCGCCTCCGACCAGGCGACGACGATCCGGCTGCTGGCGCTCCCAGGCACCGTGCCGACCGATCTGCGGCGCCCCGGGCATGTCCACCCGCTCCGCGCCCGCGAGGGCGGGGTGCTGCAGCGCGTGGGCCACACCGAAGCCGCGGTCGATTTCATGCGGCTCGCCGGGCTCCGGCCCGCCGGCGTCATCTGCGAGATCCTCACCGAGGACGGCAGCTCGGCGCGTCGACCGCAGCTCGAGACCTTCGCGCAGCGGCACGGGCTCACCTTCGTCACGGTCGCCCAGCTCGTCGCCTACCGTCTGCGTCACGAGCGGCTCGTGCATCGGGAGGCCGATGTCCGACTCCCCACCGAGTTCGGTGAGTTCCGACTCGTCGGGTATCGCAACGACGTCGACGCCCGCGAGCACGTCGCGCTCGTCTACGGTGACGTCGCGGACGCCGAGGATGTGCTCGTGCGGATGCACTCCAAGTGCCTGACCGGCGACACCTTCCATTCCATCCGATGCGATTGTCGGTGGCAGCTGCACGAGGCGATGCGTCTCGTCGTGGAGGCGGGGAAGGGCGTGATCGTCTATCTCGATCAGGAGGGACGGGGCATCGGCCTGCTGAACAAGCTGAAGGCCTACGCGCTCCAGGACGCCGGCGCCGACACGGTTGAGGCGAACGAGCGCCTCGGGTTCGCGCCGGACCTGCGCAATTACGGCATCGGGGCGCAGATCCTCCTCGATCTCGGCGTCACCGCGATCCGGCCGATCACCAACAACCCGCGGAAGCTCGTCGGGCTCGAGGGCTATGGCATCCGCCTCGGGGAGCGGGTGCCGATCATCTCCCCGCCCACGGCGGAGAACGCAGGGTACCTCGAGACGAAGCGTACCAAACTCGGTCACCTGAGGGCCGTCTGATGCCGGAATTCATCGGGATGCCCGAGGGGGCGGGGAAGCGCGTCGTCGTCGTGGCGGCGCAGTTCAACCGGACGATCACCGAGCCGCTCGTGCAGGGGGCGCTCGAGGCGTGCCTCAAGCACGGCGTGGCGCTCGACGACGTCGACATCCTCTGGGTGCCGGGGGCGTGGGAGCTCCCGCCCGCGGTCGCGAAGGCGTTGCAGACCGACCGCTACGATGCCTGCGTCGCGCTCGGGGCCGTGATCCGCGGCGACACCCCGCACTTCGACTTCGTGGCGGGGGAGGCCTCGCGCGGGCTCGCCCTGCTGCAGGGGGAGTTCGGCGTTCCCGTCGGCTTCGGGCTGCTCACCTGCGACACGATGGCGCAGGCCGAGGCGCGCGCCGGGGGCGCGCACGGCAACAAGGGGTGGGACGCGACGGTGGCGGCCCTCGAGATGGCGGATCTCTTCGCGCGGCTCGACCTCGCGACCGCGGAGGACGACGATGCCGGCGCGGCTTGAGACGCGTGGGCGCTCCCGCGCCCTCCAGGCGGCCTATGCGTGGGATGTCCGCGGGGCCGACGCCGACCTGCTGCGCGTCGCGCAGACGGTCTGGGACGATCTCGGGGTCGCGCCCGACGAGCGGGCCTTCGCCTCGGATCTCGTGCGGCTCCTCGCCGCCGAGCAGGCCGGGATCGACGCCGAGCTCGGCGAGGTGACCACGAACTGGCGGCTCGACCGGCTCGGGCACATCGAGCGGTCGGTGCTCCGCGTCGCCGCTGCGGAGCTGATGCAGGGGGGCACGCCGCCGCGGGTGGTGATCCAAGAGGCGGTGCGCCTCGCCGAACGGTTCGGTACGGAGACGGCGGCGCGCTTCGTGAACGGCGTGCTCGACGCGTTGGCGCGGCGGATGGGCCGACTGACGTGAAGGTGCTGGCGGTCAACTGGCAGGACCTCGAGAACCCGCTCGCGGGTGGCGCCGAGACGCATCTCCACGAGATCCTCGAGCGGCTCGCGGCGTGGGGACACGAGGTGACGTTGCTCTGCGGCGGCTGGCCGGGATGCCCGCCCCGCGCCGCGCGGCACGGCGTCGAGATCCATCGCGTGGGGACGCGGCAGAGCTTCCCCTTCCTCGTCCGCCGCTACTTCGACGCCCAGCTGCGGTCACGTGCGTTCGACGTGCTGTACGAGGACATCAACAAGGTCCCGCTCTTCACGACGCGCTGGGGGGTCCCGCGCGTCGTCGCGGTGGTGCCGCATCTCTTCGGCGAGGCGGCGTTCCAGGAGCTGCATCCCGCCCTCGCCTCCGCCGTCTGGCTGGCGGAGCGCCCGATCCCGTGGATGTATCGGGGCGTGCCGTTTCAGGCCATCAGCGAGAGCACTGCGGACGACCTCGTCGCGCGCGGGATCCCGCGCCGCGACGTCGTCGTCATCCCCCCGGGCGTCTCATTCAACTACTACACCCCCGACGCCGCGCAGCGGGCGGCGCACCCGACGTTCGCGTACCTCGGCCGGCTGAAGCGCTACAAGGGTGTCGACCTGATCATCCGCGCCTTCGCGCGCGTGCGGGCCTCGGACGCCGTGCTGGAGATCGCCGGAGCGGGGGACTATCGCCCCGAACTCGAACGGCTCGTCACCTCGCTTGACCTCGGTGCGCGCGTGCGGTTCCTTGGATTCGTGACCGAGGCGGAGAAGCTGGCGCTGTTGCGTCGCGCGTGGGCGGTGGCCCTCGCCTCCCCGAAGGAGGGGTGGGGGCTCACGAACGTCGAGGCCGAGGCCTCTGGTACGCCCGTGGTCGCCTCGAACTCGCCGGGGATCCGGGAGTCGGTGCGGCACGGCGAGACCGGGTTCCTCGTCCCGCACGGCGACGTCGCGGCGCTCGGCGCAGCCCTCGACCGATTCGCGCAGGATCCGGCGCTCGTCGCGCGGATGGGCGCCGCCGCGCGGACCTTCGCCGAGAGCTTCACCTGGGAGCGTTGCGCCCGTGAGACGGAGGCCCACCTCCGCGACGTCGTGGCGCGCCCGGCGGGGGTGCGATGAGCAGTCTCAGCGTCGCGCGCCTGTTCGAGCAGACCGAGGACCTCCTCGAGCTCGAGGTCCTCGGGAGCCGCGAGGGGCTCGCCCGCGAGATCACGATGCCCGACGCCTCGGGGCCCGGGATGGTGCTCGCCGGGTTCGTGGAGCGGTTCGTCCATCAGCGCATTCAGGTGCTCGGCGAGACCGAGGTCACGTATCTCCGCTCGCTCGCGCCGGCGGAGCGCGATCGGATTCTGCGGAGCTTCCTCGCCTTCCCGATCCCCTGCGTGATGGTGACAAAGGGGCTCGACCTCCCCGAGGGGCTCGAGGCGGCGGCGACCGCGGCGGGGGTCGCGATCCTGCGGTCGCGCCTCAAGACGCACGAGTTCTATCGGCGGATCACCCCGTATCTCGAAGCGGCGTTCGCGCCGACCGCGAACCTCCACGGGTCCCTCGCCGATGTGTACGGGGTTGGGTTGTTGGTCACCGGCGCGAGCGGGATCGGCAAGTCCGAATGCGTGCTCGACTTGGTCGAGCGCGGCCATCGGCTCGTCGCGGACGACCTCGTGATGGTGCGGCGGAAGGGGGCGGGAATCCTCATCGGGGCCGGGCACCCGATGCAGCGGCACTTCATGGAGATCCGGGGCATCGGGCTCATCGATGTGCGGTCGATCTTCGGCATCCGCGCCGTGCGCCAGCAGAAGCGCATCGAGGTCGTCGTCGTGCTCCAGGCGTGGCAGGAGGGGATGGTCGTGGATCGCACGGGGCTCGATACCACGACGACGGAGATCCTGGGCGTCGAGGTCCCGCAGATCACCATTCCGCTGAATCCCGGCAAGAACCTCACGGTCATCGCGGAGGTCATCGCGATGAATCACCTGATGCGCTACAGCGGCGAGCACCCCGCGCGCCGCTTCGACGAGCGACTCCGGTCGCACCTGGTCGAGAAGCGCGACGGTCGCGCGGTGCGTGACACCTTCGCCGGCGAGGTTCGTGACAAGGTCGACCTCCAGCGGTACCTCCTCGACGACGATGAGTGACGTCCGCGCCGCGGTCGTTGCGGGACACGGAAGCGTCGCGGCGGGGCTCTGCTCGGCCGTCACGCAGATCGTCGGGACGCAGCACGCCCTAGTGGCGGTGAGCAACGAGGGGGGATCCCCCGACGAGATCCGCGCCGCGCTCGAGGCGGCGCTCGACGCGTCGGGGGCGGCGGTGCTCTTCACCGACCTCCCGGCGGGGAGCTGCACAATGGCGGCGCGGCGCATCGCGCGCGCGCGGCCTGAGCTCGTCGTCGTCACCGGGGTCTCGCTCCCCGTGCTCTTGGCGTACGTCACCGGGAGCGAAGTCGCCGCGGCGGTGCGCGCCGGCCAGGGCGCGCTTGCCGTCGTCGGGGGGGGCGCGTGACGCTCGAGCTCTTCCGCATCGACGACCGCCTTGTGCACGGCCAGGTCGTCATCGGGTGGGGGCTTCCGCACGCCCTCGGCTTTCTCGTCGTCGTCGATGATGCCATCGCGGCGGCGCCGTGGGAGCAGGAGCTGTATCGGATGGGGACGCCGGAAGGGATGGAGGTGCGGTTCGCGACGGTGGATGAGGCCGCCGCGGCACTCCCGGGGTATCAGGCGGATGCGCGCGCCGGGATGCTCCTCACCGCCGATGTCGCGACGATGGTGCGACTGGTTGACTCGGTGCCGGCGGTCCAGCAGGTGACGATTGGGGGGTTGCATCACCGGACAGACCGCGTGCCTCGTCTCCGGTTCGTCTTCCTCTCGCCGAGCGAGGAGACGGCGTTGCGGGGGCTCGCAGCGCGCGGCGTGCACGTGTCGGCACAGGATGTGCCGACCTCGGCGCCGATCCCTCTCGAGGCCGTGCTCGCGGCGGACGGAACCGAGTGATCGAGGTCCTCGTCGGTCAGCTGGTACCGCTCGCCCTCCTCGGCGCCCTCCTCGGGCTCGATGTCGTCGCGTTCCCGCAGGCGATGGTCTCGCGACCGATCGTCGCGGCGACGCTCGTCGGCGGATTCCTCGGAGCCCCCGACCGCGGCCTCCTCGTCGGCGTCGCCCTCGAATTCTTCGCCCTCGAGGCGATGCCCTTCGGCGCCACCCGCTATCCTGAGTGGGGCTCGGCCTCCGTCGTTGGGAGTGCGCTCTTCACTTCCGTGGCCGATGGAACGACGGGGGCGATGCTCCTCGCCGTGCTGTTCGCCCTCGGCACGGCCGGGCTCGGTGGGGCGTCGATGCATCTGCTGCGACGGGTCAACGCCGCGCTCGCGAAGCGGCAGCAGGTCCGGATCGCCCGCGGATCGGGGAGTGCCGTGGTGGCGTTGCAGCTCGCCGGACTCACCGCCGACGTCCTCCGCGGGGGGCTGCTCACTGGCGGCGTGCTCCTCGTGGCGTTGCCGGCGTATCGTTCGGCGCTCGCGGCGATGACGATCTCCGCCTCCTTCTCGCGTGCGATGGTCGTCGGCACCGCGTCCGCCGTCGGGTTGGCGGCGCTCTGGAAGCTCGGTCGCACCACGCCCGGCGCCCCGTGGTACCTCGGGGCCGGCCTGCTCGCCGGCTTCGCGCTCGCGGGAGGGCTCCTGTGACCGCCGCGCCTCCGACGCTCCCGCCACACGTGCACGGCGCGATGTTTCTCCGCCTCTTCGCGATCCAGGGCGCCTGGAACTACGAGACGATGACCGGCAACGGGATCGCCTTCGCCCTCGAACCGGCGCTCCGGCGTCTCCCCGGCGGACGGGGCGGTCCCGCGTACTGCGAGGCGATGGCACGCCAGAGCGGATACTTCAACGCGCATCCGTACCTCGCCGCGGTCGCGGTGGGCGCGCTCGCGCGCGCCGAGCTCGATGGCGTTCCACCTGCGCAGATCGAGCGCTTCAAGGTGGCGGCGACGGGGCCGCTCGGCTCCGTCGGGGATCGTCTCATCTGGGCTGGGTGGCTCCCGTTCTGCTCCGCGCTCGCCCTCCTCGCCTTTGGGCTCGGCGCGTCGCCGATCCTCGTGGTGGGGCTCTTCCTCGGGGCCTACAACACGGTGCACCTCGCCCTCCGTGCGTGGGGCCTGCGGGCGGGATGGCGTCACGGGCTGCACGTCGCGCAGGCCCTCGGCACGCCGGTGCTGCGCCGTGGCCCCGCGCACGTCACCCGGGCGACCGCGCTCCTCGCGGGCCTGGCGCTGCCGAGCGCCGCGGTCGGCATCATCGGTCCGGGGCGCGTCGTCCTCGGCCTCGTCCTCGGCGTCGTCGTCGCCGGCGCCGCCCTGATCACGGCCCTGCAGGGCCGCATCGCGGGGTGGCGGCTCGCGATCATCGTGCTCGCCCTCTTCACCTTCCTCTCGTTGGTGCGCTGATGCCCGAACGCACGCTGCAGGTCCAGAACGCGCATGGGATCCACGCCCGTCCCGCCGCCGAGATCGTCAAGGTCGCCGGGCGCTTCCGCTCGAGCATCACCATCGCCCGCGACGGGCTCGAGGTGAACGCGAAGAGCATCATGGGCGTGATGATGCTCGCGGCCGAGCAGGGCGCGACGATCGTCTTCCGTGCCGACGGGGAGGATGCCGAGGCGGCGCTCGACGCCCTCGTCGCGCTCGTCGACGGGAAGTTCGGGGAGCGCTGACGATGGGCGCGCCGCTCCACGGCGTCTCCGCCTCCCCGGGCATCGTCTCGGGGACGGTGCATCTCCTGCGATGGGAGGTGCCCGAGGTGCCGTCGCGGCTGGTGTCGGATGGGGAGGTCGCCGGCGAGCTGGAGCGGCTGCGCGAGGCCGTCGCCGCGGCGATCGACCGTCTGCGGGTAGTGCACGCGCGCGCCGAGGCGAACGCGGGGCCCGCGGAGGCCGCGATCTTCGAGGTGCAGGTCGCGATGCTCGAGGATCCGAGCCTACGGGAGAGCATCGAGGCGCTCATCCGGCAGAACCTCGCCGCGGAGAAGGCAGTCGACCTCGTGCTCCTCGAATGGCGCGAGCGCTTCGGTCGGTCGACGAATCCGCTGATGCGCGAGCGAGCGAGTGACCTCATCGACGTGCAGATCCGGCTGCTCACCCTCCTCCTCGGCCTCCCCGACCACGATCCCGTCGATCTCGCGCGGGGGGACGGCGTGATCCTCGTCACCCACGACCTCACGCCGAGCCTCACCGTGCAGCTCGACCGGCGGGCGATCGTCGGCATCGCGACCGATGCCGGCACGCGCACGTCGCACGTCGCCATCCTCGCGCGTTCGCTCGGGCTCCCGGCGGTCGTCGGGTTGCTCGACGCGACGCAGCGGGTGCGCACTGGGGAGCGCGTCATCCTCGACGCGTCCAACGGCGTGCTGCTGCCGAAGCCGACCGCGGCGGAGCTGAGCGCCTTCGCCGACCGGGCGCAGCGGGAGGCGGAAGCCCTCGCGGTGCTCTCCGCCGAGGCGGTGGGGGAGGCGGTGACGACCGACGGCCATCGCGTGGCGCTGCGGGCGAACGTCGACCTCCCCGACGAGGCGGTGCGCGCGGTGGAGTCGGGCGCCGAAGGAGTGGGGCTGATGCGGACCGAGTTCCTCGTGGTCGGGCGCGCGGCGATGCCGACCGAGGAGGAGCAGGTGGAGGCGTATCGCAACGTGCTCCGCGCGTTCCCGGGGCAGCCCGTCGTGATCCGCACCTATGACGTCGGTGGCGACAAGCTCCCGGTGGGGGGGTTCCCGCACGAGCCGAACCCGTTCCTCGGGTGGCGCGCCATTCGGATGTGTCTCGACGAGCCGGCGATCTTCTCGGTGCAGCTGCAGGCGCTCCTCCGCGTCGCGGCCGAGGGTGACGTGCGCATCATGTTGCCGCTCGTCGTCTCCGTCGACGAGGTGCGTCAGACGCGGTTCCTCCTTGAGGAGGCCGCGGCCGATCTCGCGCGGCGTGGCGTGCCGCACCGCCGCGATGTCCCGCTCGGCGTGATGGTGGAGACGCCCGCGGCAGCGATCGCCATTGACACCTTCGCGGGGGAGGTCGCGTTCCTGAGCCTCGGCACCAACGACCTCGTGCAGTACACCCTCGCGGTGGATCGCGGAAACGCCTCGCTCGTGACGCGCTTCACTCCGCTGCACCCCGCCGTGCTGCGGCTGATCGCCCGCACCGTCGAGGCGGGGGCGTCGAGCGGAGTCGAGGTCAGCGTCTGTGGCGAGATGGCGTCGCAACCGCTGATGGCGTTCGCGCTGCTCGGGCTCGGCGTCCGCACACTCAGCGTGGCCGCGACGGGGATCCCGCTCGTGAAGCGCCTCGTGCGTGGCGTCTCGCTCGCCGCCGCCACCGCCGCTGCGCAGGAGGCCCTCCGGGCGGCGACGCCCGCCGATGTCGAACGCGGCCTCCGTGCGGCGCTCGTCGGCGAGCTCGGCGAGTCGACGCTCGACGGGTTGCTCGGCCTCGGCTGAGTCTCGTATCGTTCTAGTTCTGTTCGTCGACGCCGAACCGCTTCTCCACTCTCATCCCCGCGCTCATGCTGCATCGCCATCTCTTCACCTCCGAGTCCGTCACCGAGGGGCACCCGGACAAGGTCGCCGACCAGATCTCCGACGCCGTGCTCGACGCGCTCCTCGCGCAGGACCCGCACTCGCGCGTCGCGTGCGAGACGATGGTCACGACCGGGCTCGCGACCATCTTCGGCGAGGTGACGACGGCGGCGTGGGTGGACCTGCGCGGGCTCGTGCGCGAGACGATCAAGCAGATCGGGTACACCGAGGCCGGGATCGGCTTCGATGCCGATTCGTGCGGTGTGCTGAACGCGCTCGGCCAGCAGTCCCGGGACATCGGGCAGGGGGTCGACACCGGTGGCGCCGGTGACCAGGGGATGATGTTCGGGTATGCCTGCGATGAGACGGAGGAGCTGATGCCGCTCCCGATCACGCTCGCCCACAAGCTCACGCAGGCGCTCGCGGACCGGCGCAAGGATGGGACGCTCCCTTGGCTGCGTCCCGACGGGAAGTCGCAGGTCTCCGTGGTGTACGAGGATGGACGGCCGGTCGAAGTGGACACGGTCGTCATCTCGACGCAGCACGCTGACACGGTGGGGAACAAGGCGATCCACGCCGCCGTGAAGCGCGACATCATCGAGGCGGTCATCCCGCCTGAGCTGCGCGCGAAGAAGATGAAGGTCCACATCAATCCGACCGGGCGCTTCGTGATCGGCGGCCCGCACGGCGATGCCGGCCTCACGGGCCGCAAGATCATCGTCGACACGTACGGCGGGATGGGGCGGCACGGCGGGGGCGCGTTCTCCGGCAAGGATCCGTCGAAGGTCGATCGTTCGGCGGCCTATGCGGCGCGCTGGGTGGCCAAGAACATCGTCGCGGCGAAGCTCGCCACGCGTTGCGAGGTGCAGGTCGCCTACGCCATCGGGGTCGCGAAGCCCGTCTCCGTGATGGTCGACACCTTCGGCACCGGGGCCGTCGACGAGCGCGTGATCATGAAGGCGGTCGAGCAGGTGTTCGACCTCACGCCGCGCGGGATCATCACCGCCCTCGATCTCAAGAAGCCGATCTACGGCCCGACCGCCGCTTACGGGCATTTCGGTCGGTCGCCGGAGAAGGCCACGCGGTTCGGGAAGTCGGTGTCGCTCTTCACCTGGGAGCGCACGAACAAGGTCGCCGAGCTCCGTCGCGCCGTCCGCGGCGGCTGAGGTGCGGCCGGGGGGCGCTCGGGCGCGTCGGATCGGTGCGGTGCGCGCGGTGCGCGGTGACGCGGTGACGCGTCACCGGCGCGCCCTCGTGGTGATCGGGGCCGTGGTCGGGCTGATGGCGTCGCTCTCGGCGCGTCCGCTCACCGCGCAGTCGATCCCCGCCGGCGAGGCGCGGAGCATCGCCGGCCGGATCGCGCGCCCCGACGCGTCGGGGGACCGACCGGTCGCGGGCGCCTGGGTCACCTTACATCGTGTCGGTCCCGATGCCGCCGGTCCCGTCGATTCGATGCGGACCGGGGCCGACGGACGTTTTGCCTTTCGGTATCGCGCCACCGGCGACACGCTGGCGGTCTACTTCGTCTCGACCAACCGTGGCGGGGTGAATTACTTCACGCCGCCGGTGCGCGAGCGGGTGGTGCGGGATGGTATCGCCGAATTGATGGTGTACGACACGTCGAGCGCGCCGCTGCCGATCGCCGTGCGCGGGCGGCACGTGATCGTCACCGCCGCCGACACGGGGAGTGCGCGCCGGATGGTCCTCGAGGCCTATGAACTCAGTAACGACGGCGCGGTGACGCGCGTCGCCGGGGCGGAGGGGTTCACCTTCGAGGCGCCGTTGCCCCCGGGCGTCGATGCCGTGGCGCCCGGGCAGGGGGACGTCTCCGAGGATGCCATCCGGGTCGTCGGCGGCCGCGTGCGGGTCGACGCGCCGCTCTCGCCCGGCCTCCGACAGTTCTCGTTCTCGTACACGGTGCCGGTGGAGGCCCCGCTTGAGATCCTCGTCGAGGTCGCGGTCCCCGTGCTCGAGGTCCTCGTCGAGGACGCGCGCGCCACCGTGACCGGCGCCGGCCTCGCCGCGACCGACCCCGTCGAGATCGAGGGGCGGCCGTTCAAGCGCTTCCTCGCGCAGGACGTCACCGCGGCGCAGACGCTCCGGATCGTGGTGCCGGCGGATCCGATGGCCGGCGATCGACGCGTCACGGTGATCGTCATCGGTGTGGCGATCGTCCTCGCGGCGGGCCTCCTCTTCGGCATCGGGCGCGCCTGGCGGCAGCGGGCGCCGCGCCGGCCGGCGGGCGGTCCCGACGCGGCGGCGCGCCTCGCGCTCGAGGTGGCCGCCCTCGATGAGCGCTTCGCCGCGATGCCGGCTCCGACCGACGAGGAGCGGGCGGTGCACGCGATGACGCGGGCCCGGCTCACCGAACGTCTCGCCGCGGTCCTTGCCAAACCCGGCGGCACGGTGTAACCTCCGTCCGACAACTGAACGCGGACGCGGGAGACGGAAGCCGGTGCAATGCCGGCGCGGCCCCGCCACTGTATCGGGCAGCAGCACGTCACGCTCACGACGCCACTGGGGACGACCCCGGGAAGGCGGGCGCGACGGCCCGGAGCCAGGAGACGACCCACGTCCGCGCCATGATCGACCCTCGGGGGAGGGTTGGTGGCGTCGCCGACACCTCGGGCAGTCGTGGCCGAGGACGGGCCACGTGCATCTGAACGCTCCTCCGATTCTCTCGGTGGAGCGTTTTTCGTGCGATGCGTCCGATTCCTGTTCGTCGCTTGGCTCTGCGTCGCCGCGGCCTGTACGCGAGCCGAGCGTGCCGCGGGCGCGGGCGCCGTCGTGGTTGATGACTTCGGCGACTCCGTCCGCCTCGCGGCCCCGGCGCGTCGGGTCGTGTCGCTGAATCCGGTGATGACCGAGTTCCTGCTCGCGATCGGTGCGCGCGATCGGCTCGTCGGCCGCACGCACTGGGACCTCGGCCCGGCGGCCGACGTCCCCGACGTCGGCGACGGGATGCAGCCGAACGTCGAGGCGATCCTCGCGCAGCGGCCGGACCTCGTGCTGCTCTATCAGAGCGAGTCGAATCGCCCCGCGGCGCGACGGCTCCGTGCAGCCGGCGTGATGACGCTCACCCTCCGCACCGACCGGGTCGCCGACCTCGCGCGCGTGGCGCCGATTGTCGGGGCCGCGGTGGGGCTCGATTCGGCGGCACACGCCGCCTCGGATTCCGTCGCCGCGACGATCGCCGCCGTCGTCGCCTCAACTACCCCGACCCAGCGACCGACCCTCTTCTGGCATATCTGGGACGCGCCGGTGATCACCATCGGGGCGGGGAGTTACCTCGACGAACTCGTCGAGGCGGCCGGCGGCCGGTCGATCTTCCACGACCTCCCGGCCGCTTCCCCGCAGGTCGCGCTTGAGGAGATCGTCCGCCGCGACCCGATGTACGTCCTCGCCGGCCCTGCGGGGGCCGAGCGGATTCGGACGAGTGCTGCGTGGCAAGCGGTCCGTGCGGTCCGCGAAGGACGGATCCTCGTCGTCGACACGGCCCTCGTCGGGAAGCCCGGGGTGCGGATGGGGGAGGCCGCGGTGCATCTGCGCGCGCTGCTCGCCGCCGGCGTGAGCACGCGGTGACGTCGCGCGTGGCCCTTCACACCGTCTGCCTCGTCGCGGTCGCGGTCGTCATCGGTCTCGCCGTGGGCGCGGTCCCGATGGCGCTCGGGACAATCATCGACACACTGCGCGGACCGGGGGATCCGGTCGCCCGTGCCATCCTCTGGGACCTCCGCTTGCCACGCGTCTCGCTCGGACTCGTCGTCGGTGCGGGGCTCGCCGTCAGCGGTGGCGCGATGCAGGCCACGTTGCGGAATCCCTTGGCAGAGCCCTACCTGCTCGGCGTCTCCGGCGGCGCGGCGGTCGGAGCGGTGCTTGCCACCGCCGCCGGCGTGCTCGCCCCCACGCTGACCCCGCTCGCCGCCTTCGTCGGGGCGATGGGCGCCGTCGCCCTCGTGCTCGCTGTCGCCCGCGCGGCGGGCGGCGCGTCGGACCCGCGCATCCTCGTGATGGCGGGCGTGATCGTCGGCGCCTTCTGTACGGCGGCCATCATGGTCGCGCTCGCGACCGCGCCCGAGGGCACGGTCCGTGGTGCCCTCTGGTGGATGATGGGGTCACTCGCCGACGCCACCTGGTCGGATGTCCGCTGGGTCGGAGGGTATGTGGCGCTCGGCGGCGGGCTCCTCCTCTGGTGGGGACGCGATCTCGATGTGCTGGCGCTCGGCGAGGAACCCGCCGCGGCGCTCGGGCTCGACGTCGACCGCGTCACCCGGCGGCTCTTCCTCGTCGCGGCACTCGTCGCGGCCGCCACCGTTTCTGGTGCGGGGCTCATCGGCTTCGTCGGGCTCGTCGTCCCGTCGCTCGTACGGACCCTCGGCGTCACGCGCGTGCGACCGGCGCTCGCCGTTTCGGCCGGGATCGGCGGCGCACTCGTCGTCCTCGCCGATGCCGTCGCGCGCCGCGCCGTCACGCCCGCCGAGCTGCCGCTCGGTGCGGTGACCGCACTCCTCGGTGTCCCGTTCTTCGTCTGGCGGCTCCGCGCCGCGGCGGCACGATGATCGAGATCGATGGGCTCACCGTGCGGTATCCGCGTGCCACGCGTCCCGCGCTCGAGGGCGTCTCGTTCACGGCGCGCGCGGGGGCGCTGACCGCCGTCGTCGGTCCGAACGGGTCGGGCAAGAGCACGATCGTCCGCACGCTCCTCGGGCGCGTCGCGCCCTCGGCGGGGACGATCCGGGTGCGCGGCGCAGTCGCGGCCGCCGGTGTGAGCGTCGGTGCACGCGCCGGTGCGAACGCTGAAGCAGGGAACGTGCCGCACGATGCGACGAACGGCCACGTGGGAGAGCCGGCCATCGAGACCGGCGGCACGCGGCTCGATCCCGCGCGGCGACGCGCCCTCGCGCGGCGGCTCGCCGTCGTCCCCCAGCGGGAGGAGCCAGCCTTCGCGCTCCCGGTGCGTGACTTCATCGCCTTGGGTCGGCATCCGCACGGCCGCGGATTCGGTGGCGAGACCGCGCACGATCGTGACGCCATCGCATCGGCGGCGGAGCGGGCGTCCGTCACGTCGCTCCTCGCGCGGTCGACCGCCGAGCTGTCGGGGGGCGAGTGGCAGCGCGTCCGTGTGGCGCGCGCGCTCGCCCAGGGCGGCGAGGTCCTCGTGCTCGACGAACCGACGACCTTCCTCGATGTCGCCCACGAGATGGCGGCCTTCGAACTCTTCGACGCGCTCGCGCGCGAGGGCCGGACGGTCCTGCTCGTGAGCCACCAGCTGAACCTCGTGGCGCGGTTCGCCGATCACATCGTGTTGTTGCAGCAGGGCCGCGTCGCGGCGGATGGGTCGGCGGACGAGGTGATGCGCGGTGAGGTCTTGGAGTCGGTGTACGATTGGCCCCTCGTGGTGAGCCGGGATCCTGCGGTCGGCGCACCGGTCCTCGTGCCGCTCCGCGGCCGCGGGAGGCGCTGAGCACCCGCCCTCTGTCGTCGGTGATGCCTGACACCGGATACCTGCCCCCTCGCTTCCAGCTTCCAGCCTTCAACCTCCAGCCTCCAGCCCCAATGCGCTCCCTTCTGCTCGT
>VHBO01000006.1 GCA_016871895.1 Gemmatimonadota bacterium | reverse complement strand
ACCCATAAGGCTACGGGGACTTACCACGATAGCTGGGGCGGGACTCGAACCCGCGACCCCGGCATTATGAGTGCCGTGCTCTAACCAGCTGAGCTACCCAGCCACACCATCTCACAAACCACGAGGCGGCCGGTTCGGAAGAACCGACCGCCTCGGGCATAGCGGGGGCGGGATTTGAACCCGCGACCTTCGGGTTATGAGCCCGACGAGCTACCAGGCTGCTCCACCCCGCGGCAGTGAAGGAAGGATAGTGAGGGCGCGCACCGGATTCAAGCGGCCGGGAGCGCCAGCGTCACAACGGCCCGGTCGCCCCCACCCCGCTTCGCCCCAGAGCGGGCCACGACGCCATCAGCGGGGACGCCCCGTCGCGGCCGTATCGACGAAGCGGTAGAGGATCTCCCCGTCGCGGATCATCCCGAACTCCTCCCGGGCGATCCGCTCCTGCGTCACAGGGTCCGATTCCACCTGCCGCTTCGCCGCCTGCAAGCCGCGCACGACCCGCTCAAGTGAGTCGATGCGCGCCCGTTCGGCGGCGATCGCCCGGCGCTGGCGAAGGAGGTCGGTCGTCCCGTACTCCCCGCCCTGTACCGCCCACCAGAGCACGAAGAGCGCCGCCGCCACCCCGAGCACGCGCCGCACGATTTCCGGGGTGCGCAAGGCCCCGCCGGCCCGACGGGGCCGACGGGGCTCAGGGGCGCCCACCGCAGCGGTCGAGCGGCCACGCGCCACGCGCGTCAGCCCTCGATGCCGTAGATCGCGCCGCCCGGGAACTCCGCGTGCGGGCCGAGCTCGGCCTCGATGCGCAACAGCTGGTTGTACTTCGCCACGCGGTCGGTCCGGCTCGCGGAGCCGGTCTTGATCTGCCCCGCATTCGTCGCGACCGCGAGGTCGGCGATGAAGGTGTCCTCGGTCTCCCCCGACCGATGCGAGATGATCGACCGATACCCGTTCCGCCCCGCCATCTCGATGGTCTCGAGCGTCTCCGTCAGCGTCCCGATCTGGTTCACCTTGATGAGGATCGCGTTGGCCACGTCCTCGTCGATCCCTCGCGCGAGGAACTCGGTGTTCGTCACGAAGAGGTCGTCGCCGACGAGCTGCACGCGGTCGCCGATCGCATCGGTCATATGGCTCCAACCGTCCCAGTCGCCCTCGGCGAGCCCGTCCTCGATGGAGACGATCGGATACTTCTGGCACCACTTGGCATACATCTCGACCATCTGCTCGGCGGTCTTCACTCCGCCGCCGCTTTTCTTGAAGGAGTACTTCCCCTTCGCGTAGAGCTCGCTCGCGGCGCAGTCGAGGGCCAGCGCGATCTGCGTCCCGGGCTCGTACCCCGCCGCCTCGATCGCCTCGATCACCACATCGAGCGCGGCCTGATCGCTCGTGAGATCCGGCGCGAAGCCACCCTCATCACCCACGCCGGTGGAGAGCTTCCGCTTCACGAGGACCTTCTTGAGGCTGTGGAAGACCTCGGTCCCCATCCGGAGCGCCTCGGAGAAGCTCCCGGCGCCCACCGGGACGATCATGTACTCCTGGAAATCGACGGTGTTCGTGGCGTGCGCCCCGCCGTTCAGGATGTTCATCAGCGGCACCGGGAGCGTACGCGCCATCGGGCCACCGAGGTACTTGTGCAGCGGGAGGTCGACGCTCGCGGCCGCGGCGCGCGCTGACGCCATCGAGACGGCGAGCATCGCGTTCGCGCCGAGCTTCGCCTTGGTCTTGGTGCCGTCGAGCGCGAGGAGCGCGCGATCGATCGTCAGCTGGTCGGTGACGTCGAGCCCGACGAGCTCGGGTTCGATGAGCTTCGTGACGTTCTGCACCGCCTTGCGGACCCCCTTGCCGAGGTAGCGCTTGGCGTCGCCGTCGCGGAGCTCGTTGGCCTCGTGCTCGCCGGTCGAGGCGCCGCTGGGGACCGCGGCGCGGCCGTAGGTGCCATCCTCGAGGATGACGTCGGCCTCGACGGTGGGATTGCCGCGGGAGTCGAGGATCTCACGGGCCTGGATGGCGAGGATGACAGACATCAGGAGTCAGGTGTCAGGTGTCAGGGGTCAGGTTACAGGCGTCAGGCGACGGGGAGAGCACCCACGCCTGAAAGATACTCAGCGCGCCCGTGCCGGCGGGGAGACGACGCCGTACCGCTCGAGGGCGCAGGCGGCCATCGCCTCGTAGGCCCGCGTGGCGAGCGCTTCGCGGTCCTCGTACCCGAGGCCCGAGGGCTCGATGGGCGGGAGATAGTGCACGTGGAGCGTCCCGGGGTGGACGGCGAGCTGCCCCTTTCGCTGCACCTCCAGCACGCCGTGGATGTACACCGGCACCACGGGGACCTGCGCCCGGATGGCGAAGACGAAGGGTCCCTTTTTGAACGGCCGGAGCGCGTACGCGTGGCCGCGCGTCCCCTCGGGATACACGCCGACCGAGGCCCCCTGCCGGATCCGCGTCACCGCCGACTCATACGACGCGAACGCAGACTTCCGGTTCGCCCGCTCGATCGGAACCATCCCGGCGCGCCGCATCGCCATCCCGAAGAACGGAATGCGGAAGAGCTCCGCCTTCGCGACGAACTTCACCCAGGGCAGCACCGACGCGAGCGCGAAGATGTCGAAGTTGCCGAGGTGGTTGGCGACATAGATCCGTCCGACCGCCTTGTGCTGCACGTCGTGTTCGACGACGCGGACGCCGCCGAGCCAGAGCGGCAGGCGCCCCCACGAGCGCGGGGCCCAGGCATACACGCCACCGCGACGGTCGCGGACGCCGAGGAGCGCCGCGACGATGCAGGAGCTGCCGAAGAGGATCGTGCCGACGGCGATACCGAGCGCAACGAGGAGACCACGAAGGAGAGCCATCTCAGGGAATGTCGTGCCGAAAGTGATCGTGTGCATCCGCCCGGAGCGCACCGGCCGCGTCGCCGAGGAGCGCCACGCCGGCCCCTAGGCTGACCACCCCGATCTCGGTGAGCGGCAGCCCCGCGGCCGCGAAGGGCCACGCCTCGGCGAGCGCGGCCGGCCCCGCCACCAGCAGTTCGTACTCTTCCCCGCTCCGCGCCGCCTCCACACCCGAGACACCCTCGACGCGGGGCAGTCGGTCGAGATCGATCGTCACACGAACTCCGCTCGCTTCCGCGAGGTGCGCGGCATCACCGGCAAGGCCGTCGGAGAGGTCGAGCATCGCGGTGGCACCGTGCGCGGCGAGCCACTGCCCCGCCGCGATCCGCGCGGTCGGTGCGACGAACCGGGCGCGGTCCTCCGGCCGCGGCACCCCGCCCGACTCCCACGCCAGCAAGGCACGGCGCGGCCCACCGAGCGTCCCGGTCACGAAGAGGCGATCCCCATCCCGCGCACCGCCGCGGGAGATCGGCTGCGCGGTGACGCCGAGGACGGTGATGCCGAGCGCGAGCCGATCCCCCGCCGTCACGTCCCCGCCGACGATCGGGCTCCCCGTCGCGGCGGCGGCGGCGCCGATCCCGCGCGCCACCTCGGTGAGCACGTCACGCCAGTCCGTCGGCACGGTCGCCGCCACGAGCAGCCCGAGCGGTGCGGCCCCCATCGCCGCGAGGTCGGAGAGCGCGGCCATCGCGGCGCGGTATCCGATCTCCTCGGGCGTCATCCACGCGCGGCGGAAGTGCACGTCCTCCACCGAGGTGTCGGTGCTGACCACGAGGCGCGTGCCGGGCGGCACATCGAGGAGCGCGCCGTCATCGCCGATGCCGCGCGCCTGCGCCCCCCAGACGTCGAGCATCGCCCGCACGGCGTCGAACTCGGCGCCGGGGCCGAGCGGGAGATGGGAGGTCTCTGGCGTGTGCGCGGGCGTGTGCGCCAACCTGTGTGCGCGCGCACCCACGGCGGGCGTCTCCGGCGGGTTCACGGTGCGCGCCCCACCGCAGGGAGCGTGGCGAGCACATCCGCGTCCGACGGCGACGCCGCCTCGCTCCAGACCCGTCCGAGCGCGGTGACCACATCGTCGAGGGACGCCCCCCGAGTGGAGACCGCCGCCGCGGCGAGCTCTCCCGCGCGACCGTGCGCCCACGCCGCCACCTGCGCCGCGTGGAAGGGGTCAAGCGTCTGCGCGAGCAGCGTGCCGACGACGCCGGCGAGGAGATCGCCACTCCCCGCGGTCCCGAGCACGGGGGACCCACTCGCCGAGGCCGCGAGCGCGCCATCGCTCCCGGCGATCACCGTCGGCGGGCCCTTGAGGAGCACCGTCGCGCCGAGCATGCGTGCGAGCTCGCGCGCGCTCCCCTCGCGGTCGGCGAGCACCGCGGGACCCTCGCAGCGGAGGAGCCGCGCCGCCTCGGCGGGGTGCGGCGTCACGACGGCGGGCCGCCCCGCGAGGAGCGTCCCCAGCGTCCGCGGCTCCCCCGCGAAGACGTTCAGCGCATCGGCATCGAGCACCACAGGGCCCCGCCAGCGTACCAGGAGTCGCTCGACGAGCGCGCGGCTCTTCGTCCCCTCGCCGAGCCCCGGACCGACGACCATCGCGTGCGCCCAGGCGACGAGGGGCTCGAGTTCCTCTTCCGTCATCGGCCAACGACTCGCGGTCGCCTGCGGGACGAGCATCTGCACCACCGGCACACTCGCCGGCGCGACGGCGCACCGCGTCATCCCGATCCCCGTCCGATGCGCCCCCCGTGCGACCCAGACCGCCGCGCCGGCCATCCCCTCCGCCCCGCCGACGATCGCGAGCCGGCGCCGGACGCCCTTATGCGCATCGGCGGGGAGCACCGGCACCTGCGTCCGCACCCACGCCCCGTCCACGAGCACCGGCGCCGGTGGCGCAGCGTCCTCCACGAGCCCGATGTCGAGCACCTCGATGGCGCCCGCCTCGTCACGTCGCAGGAGCACGCCCCACGACAGGCCCCCGAACGCGAGCGTATGATCGACGCGTACCACCGGCGCCCCCGCGCCCGTGGCGGCATCGATGCCGCTCGGGAGATCGAGCGCGATGACGACCGCCCCGCGGGCCGCGTCGTACGCGATCGCCACGATGGCCGCGGCCACGTCGGCGCGTGCGGGGCCGGAGGCGCCGATCCCGAGGAGCCCATCGACGACGACCGCGGGCACATCCGCCGGCGGCGACGCCCCCGCGACGCGGTCACGCCCCCGCGCGCGTGCGCGCTGGGCGACGGGCGACGCTGGCTCCCCGAGCGCCACGACCCGGACCGGGCAACCGGCCTCCGCGAGCACGCCAGCGACGACCCACGCATCCCCGCCGTTGTTCCCACGCCCCGCGTGGATGACGGCGCCCGCGGTACGGACCGCCGGGACGAGCGCGAGGATGCGTCGGGCCGCCGCCTCGCCGGCGCGGCACATCAGCGCATCGGACTCGGCGCCCGGCGCGAGCGAGGCGACCTCCCAGGCCTGCATCGCCTCCGGACGGAGCACCCGCGCGCGCCTCACCGCTCCTCGTCGCGCGCTAAACGGTCGGGACGGCGCGCCAGGGATAGTTCCGGTCGAACGCCTCGTGGAAGTCGAAGACGTCGAGGAAATCCGCCGCGCTGTCCGTCGGCTGCGCCGACAGGAGACCCACGTCGACGAGCGCGAAGACGACCTCGCCGATCGACGCCGAGCTGGTGAGCCCCCAGTGCTCGAGCACGCTCCGCGCGAGGACGCCGTAGCGCTCGAGCGCGAGATCGCGACAGCCCAACGCGAGCTCGCGCCCGCTGAGATGCCGACGCTCCGTCAGCCGCTGCTGGCAGAACTCGATCCCCGCGAGCACGAAGAGGAACGCCTTCTCGTCGAAGCGCGATTCCCGCACGCGGATGCGGTCCATCACCCCGTCGCGGAAGGCGAGTTCAGGCATCGGCGGCGCGAACGGTACTCGACACGGGCGTCAACTGGCGGTCAGAGATAGAGCGGGAAGGCACGCGTCAGGGCGTGCACATCCGCCTTCACGGCGGCGAGCACCCCCTCGTCCGTCGGGGCGGCGAGGACGCGGTCGATGAGCTCGGCGATCCGGACCATCTCCCCCTCCCCCATCCCGCGCGTCGTGACGGCGGGGGTCCCGATGCGGATACCACTCGTGACGAAGGGGGACTGCGTCTCCTTCGGCACCGTGTTCTTGTTGACGGTGATGCCGGCGCGATCGAGCGCCTGCTCCGCCACCTTGCCGGTGAGCGCGGCATCGCGCGTCCGCAGGTCACAGAGCATCAGGTGGTTGTCCGTGCCGCCGGAGACCACGTGCACCCCGCGCGCGACGAGCGCCGCCGCCATCGCCCGGGCGTTCGCGACGACCCGCTGGCAGTACTCGGAGAAGGCGGGCTGCAGCGCCTCGTGGAAGGCGACCGCCTTCGCGGCGATCACGTGCTCGAGCGGTCCGCCCTGCGTCCCCGGGAACATCGCCTTATCGATCGCCTTCGCGTGCGCCGCCTTGCAGAGGATGAGTCCGCCGCGCGGCCCGCGGAGCGTCTTGTGGGTCGTCGTCGTGACGACGTCGGCGAACGGCACCGGGTTTGGATAGACCCCCGTCGCCGCAAGCCCCGCGAAGTGCGCCATGTCGACCATGAAGACCGCGCCGACCTCGAACGCGGCCTCCGCGAACTGCGTGTAGTCGATCACGCGGGAGTAGGCGCTGTAGCCGGCGATGATGAGCTTGGGGCGCTCGCGGCGCGCGAGCTCGCGCATCTGCGCGTAGTCGATCACCCCATCCTCGGTCACGCCATAGTGCACCGCGCGGTAATTCAGCCCCGAGAAGTTCACCGGCGAGCCGTGCGTGAGATGCCCGCCCTGCGACAAATCGAGGCCAAGGATCGTGTCGCCGGGCTTGAGGAGGGCGAGGAAGACCGCCGCGTTCGCCGTCGCGCCCGAGTGCGGCTGCACGTTCGCGTGATCGGCGCCGAAGAGCTGCTTGGCCCGGTCGATGGCGAGCTGCTCCACCCGATCGACGACCTCGCACCCGCCGTAGTAGCGCTTCCCGGGTAATCCCTCGGCGTACTTGTTGGTGAGCTGCGAGCCGAGCGCCTCGAGCACCGCCGGCGAGACGAAGTTCTCGCTCGCGATCAGCTCGATCCCCTCGGACTGCCGGCGCACCTCCTCGCCGACGAGCGCCGCGATCTCCGGGTCGACGCCCTGCAGGGCCGCGCCCGGCAGTCGCCGTTCCCACCGATTCCAATCCAATCCGGTCATCACGCCTCCCGTTCGATCTTCTGGACCCGCGCCTGGTGCCGCCCGCCCTCGAAGGGGGTCTCGAGCCACGTCTTGAGGATCGCGACCGCATCCCCCTCCGACAGGAAACGCGCGGGGAGCACCAGAACGTTCGCGTCGTTGTGTGACCGGGCGAAGCCCGCGACCTCCGGGCTCCAGACCACCGCCGCGCGGACGCCCTTGTGCCGGTTCGCCGCGTACGACATCCCGAGCCCCGTCCCGCAGAGCAGAACGCCCCGTTTCGCCCGCCCCGACTCCACCTGTTCGGCGAGGGGATGGGCGTAGTCGGGGTAGTCGGTCGAGGCCGCCGAGTGGGTCCCAAGGTCATCGGGCTCATAGCCGAGCGCGCGGAGCGCCCGCACGAGCTGCTCCTTGAGCTCAAACCCCGCGTGGTCGGAGGCGATCGGGATGCGCTCGGTCATCGTCAGTCCTTCCGCGGGTGCTGCGGCCAGGTGCGCATCATCCCGTGCACCGCGGCGATGCGGCGCTCGGCGAGCGTGTCGGCCGCGAGGTAGGTGAAGACGCCCCGTTCCTTGGCGATCTCGTACACACCAAGGACGGTGTCGTAGATCTCGTCGGCCTTGCGGAGGGCCCGCTCACGCGTCCAGCCGGCGAGCTCGCCGTAGACATTGATGACGCCACCGGCGTTCGCGACGAAGTCCGGCGCGTAGGCGATGCCGCGCTTCTCGAGCTCGGCGCCGTGCTTCTCCGGCTCGAGCAGCTGGTTGTTCGCTCCGCCGCAGACGATCTCGACCTTGAGGGCGGGGATGGTCGTGTCGTTGAGGATCGCGCCGAGCGCGCAGGGGGCGAAGATGTCAGCCTTCGCGGCGTAGATCACATCGCCCTCGACCGCCGTTGCGCCGTAGGTGTCGACCACGTGCTGCACCCGCTCGGGGCGGATGTCGCTGACAATCAGCTTCGCGCCGACGGCGTGCAGTTCCTTGCAGAGGTAGGTACCGACGTTCCCCATCCCCTGAACGGTCACGGTCTTGCCGGCGAGGTCGGCGGAGCCCCACCGATGCATCGCCGAGGCCTGGATCGCGCGGAAGACTCCGCGCGCGGTGACCGGCGACGGGTCGCCCGACCTGGTGGCGAGCCCCGCCACGTAGCCCGTCTCCATATGGACGTAATCCATATCTGCGGTGGAGGTCCCGACGTCCTCGGCGGTCACGTAGCGCCCGCCGAGCGACTCCACGAAGCGCCCGTGCGCGCGGAAGATCATCTCGCGGTTCGCGGTGCGGTTGTCGCCGATGATGACCGACTTCCCGCCGCCGAGGTTGAGCCCCGCGACGGCGTTCTTGTAGGTCATCCCGCGCGCGAGCCGGAGCGCATCGACAATGGCCTCCTCATCGGAGGCGTAGTTCCAGAAGCGCGTGCCGCCGAGCGCGGGGCCCAGCGTGGTGTCGTGGATGGCGATAATGCCGCGGTACCCCGCGGACTCATCCGCGCAGATGACCAGCTGCTCGTGACCGAGCTTGGCGATGGTATCGAAGATCTTCATACCGCGACACTTCTCCCGATGACGATGCGTTGGATTTCGGACGTCCCTTCGTAGAGCTCCGTGACCTTGGCGTCACGGAAGTAGCGCTCGACGGGATACTCCTTCACGTAGCCGTAGCCGCCGAAGAGCTGGACCGCCTGCGTGGTGACCCACATCGCGGTCTCGCTAGCGAAGAGCTTGGCCATCGACGCCTGCGGGCCGATGGCGACCCCGCGGTCCTTCGCGGCAGCGGCGGCGTGCACGAGGGCGCGCGCCGCGGTGATGCGCGTGAGCATATCGGCGAGCTTGAACTGCACCGCCTGGAACTCGCCGATCGGCTTCCCGAACTGTTTCCGCTCCTGCACATACGCGGTGGCGGCCTCGAAGGCGGCACGGGCGATGCCGATGGCCTGCGCAGCGATGCCGAGCCGCCCGTGCTCGAGCGACTGCATCGCGTAGGTGAAGCCCTGCCCCTCCGCGCCGAGGAGGCGGTCGCCCGGGACGCGCATCCCGTCGAAGACGAGCTGCACCGTCGGCGAAGCCCGGAGCCCGAGCTTGTCCTCCTTCTTGCTCACCGAGAAGCCGGGGAGGTCCGGCGTCACGACGAAGGCGGAGATCCCCTTGGCGCCGCGCCGCGCCTCGGCGGTGTCGGTGCGCGCCATCGCGAGGATGACGCCGGCGTGCGACCCGCTCGTGACCCAGCTCTTCACGCCGTCGAGGATCCAGTCATCGCCGTCGCGGCGCGCCTGACACCGGAGCGCCGCGGCGTCGGAGCCGGCCTCGGGCTCGGAGAGGGCGAAGGCGCCGAGGCGCTCTCCGCGCACCATCGGTGCGAGGAACCGTGCCTGCTGGTCGGCCGTCCCGAAGCGGAGCAGCATCTGCGTCGGCAGAGAGTTGTGCACCGACATCAGCACCGCGGTCGAGGCGTCGGCCACCGCGATCTCCTCGAGGGCGAGGAGGTAGCTGCGCGTATCGAGCCCCATCCCGTCGTGCTCGGGCGGGAGGAGCATCCCGAGGAAGCCGAGGGCGCCGAGGGCGGGCACGAGGCTCGCCTCGAAGTGCGCGTCCTGGTCCCACGCAGCGGCGAAGGGGCGTAGCCGTTCATCGGCGAAGGCGCGCGCGGTGTCCACGATCGCGCGTTGCTCCTCGGTGAGGTCGAGGAGAGGATCCGTCATACGGGCACCCGGGGGGAGGCGGAGGGCATCGTGGCGGCGGGGTCAGCTCGCGGGGTATGCGTAGAACCCGCGCCCCGTCTTGCGACCGAGCCAGCCGGCCGCGACGTACTTCTTGAGGAGCGGACAGGGACGGTACTTCGGGTCGCCGAGCCCCTCGTGCAGCACCTCGAGGATGGCGACGCAGGTGTCGAGACCGATGAAGTCGGCGAGCGTCAGCGGACCCATCGGATGATTCATCCCGAGCTTCATCACCTCGTCGATCGCGGCGGGCGTCCCGACGCCCTCCATCACGGCGAAGCAGGCCTCGTTGATCATCGGCATCAGGATGCGGTTCGCGATGAAGCCCGGGAAATCATTCGCCTCGACCGGCGTCTTGCCGAGCGCCTTTGCGAGCGCGACGGTGCGCGCGTTCACGGCGTCACTCGTCGCGAGGCCGCGGATCACCTCGACGAGCTGCATCACCGGCACCGGGTTCATGAAGTGCATCCCGATCACCGCCTCGGGGCGCTGCGTGACGGCAGCGATCTCGGTGATGGCGATCGAGCTGGTGTTGGTCGCGAGGATCGCGCCGGCGTCGGCGAGGCGATCGAGCTCGCGGAAGATCTCGAGCTTGAGCGCCTTCCGCTCCGTCGCGGCTTCGACGACGACGGTCGCGCCGGCCACGGCATCGAGCGTCGTGGCCGTCCGGATGCGGCCGAGTGCCGCCGCCTTTGCGGCGGCGTCGATCGCGCCCTTCTTCACCTGCCGGTCGAGGTTCTTCTCGATGGTCGCGACGGCTTTCGCGAGCGCGTCGGCGGAGACGTCGATGAGGGTGACGTCGAAGCCGCTCGCGGCGCAGACGTGGGCGATGCCGTTGCCCATCTGGCCGGCGCCGATGACGGCGAGACGGTCGGGGGAGGAGGTCGTGGTCATAGCGTCAGCAGAGGGATGGAGCCGAACGGCGGGTCAGACGCGCTCGACGCTCAGCGCGACGGCGTTCCCGCCGCCGAGGCAGAGCGTGGCGAGCCCGGTGCGCTTATCGTGTTGCCGGAGCGCGTGGAGGAGGGTGACGAGGACGCGGGCGCCGCTCGCCCCGATCGGGTGACCGAGCGCGATCGCGCCGCCGTGGACGTTCACGCGGGTCCAGTCCCACCCGAGCGCGTCGCCATCGGCGAGCGCCTGGGCGGCGAACGCCTCGTTCGCCTCGATGAGGTCGTAGTCCTCGATACGCGCCCCGGTCTTCGCCATCAGGTTCCGCACGGCGACGATCGGCGCGAAGAAGAGGTCCTCCGGCGCCCCGCCGCCCGACGCGTAGCCGGTGATGCGGGCGAGGATCGGGAGGCCGTGCGCCCGCGCATACGCCTCGGAGGCGACCACGAGCGCGGCGCCGCCGTCATTCATCCCCGGCGCATTCCCGGCGGTGACGGTCAGTTCGTCGGGCGTCATCTCCTTCGGAGCATCCTTGCCGAAGGCGGGGCGCAGCTTCGCGAGCGCCTCGAGCGAGGTATCGGGGCGCGGCCCCTCGTCGGTGTCGACGACGGTCGGCCCCTTCTTCCCCGGCACCTCCACCGCCACGATCTCCTCGCGGAACCGCCCCTCGGCGATCGCCGCGACAGCGCGCTGGTGCGAGGTGAGCGCGAGTTCGTCCTGCCGCGCACGGGTGATCCCCGCCTTCTTCGCGGTGTACTCGGCGTGCCCGCCCATATGCCGCGCGTGGAAGGCGCACCAGAGCCCGTCGGCGATGAGGCCGTCGTCCATCGTCTGCGCGCCGAACTTCACCCCGGTGCGCATCCCGCGCACGTAATGCGGCGCGTTCGACATCGACTCCTGCCCGCCCGCGACGAGCAGCGTCTCGTCCCCGGCGCGGATCGCCTGCGCGGCCTGCATCACCGCCTGCAGCCCGGAGCCGCAGACCTTGTTGATCGTGACCGCCGGGACGGCCCCGGGGATCCCGGCCCGGATCGCGGCCTGCCGCGCTGGGGCCTGGCCGACGCCGGCCTGCAGGACGTTCCCCATGATGACCTCGCCGATCGCGGCCGCGTCGACGCCGGCGCGCGCGACGGCGGCGCGGATGGCGATCGCCCCGAGCTCGGGCGCCGGAAGGGTGGAGAGGCCGCCGAGGAAGCGGCCAATCGGCGTGCGGGCGGCGGCGACGATGACCGGCGTCCGCTCGGGCGGGAGAGAGAGGCTCATTGGGCGGAGGGAGGCGCGGCGATGCGCCGCGTGGAGTTGAAGCCGATGGTGGCGCCGATCGCGGGAAGGAGCGCGAGGGCATTGATCGTCGCCCAGCGTGCGGCGGGGCGCATCCCCTCGGGTGGGGCGCCATCCGCCCCGAAGAGGAGTCGCGCCACCGTCGCGGAGAGGACGAACCCGGCGCCGGAGCCGAGCCACGTGGCGTCGAAGTCACCGGCGGTCTCACCGAGCCTGCCGATGCCGTACACGACACCGGCGGTCGCGAGGCCGCCGCCGAGGATGCCCCCAGCCCACCCGGCTCGACGGAGCGTCGGCTCCTCGACGGCCCCGACGCCTTCGGCGATGCGCACGGCCGTCGCGCGACCGATCAGGAAGCCACCAATCCCCGCGTAGGTGCCGGCGAGGACCTCACCGGTGACGCGGCCCGCGTCGAGCCGCGGCTTCTCAAGGGCCTGCGCGCCCAGCGGGCGCGCGGAGCCGAGCCCGGCGCAGAGCGCGGCGGCGAGCACGAGGCCGGTCGCCGCGCGGTGCGTCACGCCTCGGCGCCCGCGGAGGACGGGGTGAGCGCGCGGGACCGGATCTCGTCGGTCACCCGTGCGACGAAGGCATCGAGTGCGACGACCTCCTGCTTCTTCCCAGCGCCACGGACCCGCACCGCCACCTGCCCCGCCTCGGCCTCACGCTTGCCGAGGACGAGCATATACGGCGTCTTCTGCAGTTCGCCGTCGCGGATGCGGTAGTTGAGCGTGTCGCCACGGTCGTCGAGGACCGCACGGACGCCCGCCGCCTTGAGGGTCGCCGTCACCTGCGCCGCGTACGGTGCGACCTCGTCGGAGATCGGCAGCACCCGCACCTGCTCCGGCGCCAGCCAGACCGGAAACGCGCCAGCGAAGTGCTCGATGAGGATCGCCAGGAAGCGCTCGAACGACCCGCTCACGGCACGGTGGATCACCACCGGCCGGTGCGCGGCGTTGTCCTCGCCGGTGTAGCTGAGATCGAACCGCTCCGGCGCGTTGTAGTCGAGCTGGATGGTGCCCAGCTGCCAGGCGCGCCCGATCGAGTCGAGGACGTCGAAGTCGATCTTCGGGCCGTAGAACGCCCCATCGCCAGCCTTGAGTTCGTACGGACGCCCTGTCGACTCGAGCGCCGCGCGCAGCGCCCCCTCGGCGCGATCCCAGAGCTCGTCCGACCCGATCCGCTGCTCCGGACGCGTCGCGAACTTCAGCCGCGCCTCGAGCCCGAAGGTGTCGTAGTAGGAGAGGATGAAGTCGGTGAGGAACCGCACCTCATCCGCGATCTGGTCCTCGCGCAGGTAGACGTGACAGTCGTCCTGCGAGAACTGTCGTACCCGCGTGAGCCCGGAGAGCGCCCCCGACACCTCGTTGCGGTGGAGCGCATCGAAGGTCACGAACCGCTTGGGCAGCTCGCGATACGAATGCTTGTCCGACGCGTAGTACAGGTGATGCGACGGGCAGTTCATCGGCTTGAGCGAGAAGTCGTGCTCCCCCGTCTCGTTGTCGAGGACGAGGAACATGTTCTCCTTGTACTTGCCCCAGTGCCCCGACTGCTCCCAGAGCCGCTTGTGGTACATCAACGGCGTCTTGATCTCGAGGAACGCGTCCTGCTGCCGCTCCCGGACGAAGCCCTCGAGCGTATTCCAGAGCTGCGTTCCCTTCGGCGTCCAGAAGGCCGCGCCCGGAGCGTGCGGGAAGAAGTGGAAGAGGTCGAGCTGCTTGCCGAGGACGCGGTGGTCCCGCTTCCGCGCCTCCTCCATCCGGTGCAGGTACTGCTCAAGCTCTTCCTTCTTGAAGAAGGCGGTGGCATAGATGCGCTGCAGCATCTGCCGCTTCTCATCGCCACGCCAATACGCGCCCGCGGCGGAGAGGAGCTTGAAGTGCTTGAGATATGACGTGTCCGGGACGTGCGGGCCACGGCACAGGTCCGTGAACGGCCCGTCGGTATAGGTCGAGATGACCTCGTCCGACCCCTCGAAGTCCTCGAGGCGCTCGAGCTTGAGCGGATCGTCGGCGAAGACCTGCTTCGCCTCCGCCTGCGTCACCTCGGCGCGCACGAAGACGAACTTCTCCGCGACGACCTTTCGCATCTCGGCCTCGAACGCCTCAAGGTCCTCGGGCGTGAAGGGATTGGCGACCTCGAAGTCGTAGTAGAAGCCGTCGTCAATGGCCGGCCCGAACCCGATCTTGGCGTCGGGGCGGAGGCGCCGGACCGCGGTCGCGAGGATGTGCGCCCCCGAGTGCCGGAGCACGGCGAGCGCGCGCGGATCCTTTTCAGTGATGACTTGGAACGCCCCGCCCTGACGGATCGGCGTCATCAGGTCCTGCACCTCCCCATCCACGGACACCGCGATGGCGGCGAGGAGGAGGCGGGGGCCGATCGTCGCGACGACGTCGCGAGCGAGGGTCCCAGGGGCCACCTCGCGGGTGGCGCCGTCGGGGAGGGTGAGGACGAGGGGCGCGGCGTCGACCATGCAGCAAAGGTAGCGGGCGGGCTACTTTACAGGAATGAGCGAACCGACGTCCGCGACTCCGGAATTCCCCACCCATTTCGACTTCGCCACCGCCGAACCGGCGCTGACGGCGGCGTGGGAGGCGGCCCACCTCTTCCGGGCCGAGGCCACTCGTACGACCCGCCTCGGCGGCCACCGCGACCCGTTCACGGTCCTGATCCCGCCGCCGAACGTGACGGCGGTCCTCCACGTCGGCCACGGCCTCAACAACACGGTGCAGGACGTGATCGTCCGCTGGCGCCGGATGGCCGGGGACGAGGCCCTTTGGGTCCCGGGCACCGACCACGCCGGCATCGCCACCCAGAACGTCGTCGAGAAGCTCCTCGCCAAGGAGGGGAAGACGCGCTTCGACCTCGGGCGCGAGGCCTTCGTGAAGCGCACGGAAGCCTTCGTCGAGGAGACGGGGGGCACGATTCTCCGACAGCTCAGCGCCATCGGCTGCTCGGCGGACTGGTCGCGCACCGCCTACACCTTCTCCCCTGCCCTCTCGCGCGCCGTGCGCGAAGCCTTCGTGCGCCTGCACGAGCAGGGGCTCGTGTATCGCGGACACCGCGTCATCCACTGGTGCACGCGGTGCCTCACCTCACTGTCGGACGAGGAGGCGGAGTTCCACGACAGCGAGGGGAAGCTCTACCACATCCGGTATCCGCTCGCCGACGACCCGTCGCAGGGGATCACCATCGCGACGACGCGGCCCGAGACGATGCTCGCCGACGTCGCCGTGGCCGTGCACCCCGAGGATGAGCGCTACGCGGCCCTCGTCGGGAAGGCGCTGACGCTCCCGCTCGTCGGCCTCCGCATCCCGGTGATCGCCGACGGCTACGTCGAGAAGGATTTCGGCACGGGCGCGCTCAAGATCACGCCCGCGCACGACGCGAACGACTTCGAGGTCGGGAAGCGGCACGGCCTCGGGATGCCGGTCGTGATCGACGCGGAGGGGCGCATCGCCGCGGTCGCCGACGCCGAGGGGCGCATCCCCGAGGCGCTTGCGGGGCTCGATCGCTTCGAGGCGCGCAAGAAGGCCGCCGAGATGCTGGAGGCGGCCGGCGCGCTCGTGAAGGTCGCCGCGCACCCGAACAGCGTGCGTCGCTGCTACCGCTGCGACACCGTCGTGGAGCCGCGCCTCTCGCCGCAGTGGTTCGTGAAGATGGCGCCGCTCGCTGCCCCCGCCCTCGAGGCGGTGAAGGACGGCACGATCCGGCTACTCCCCGAGAAGTGGGAGAAGGTCTACATCAACTGGCTCGAGGGGATCCGCGACTGGAACATCTCGCGGCAGCTCTGGTGGGGCCATCGCATCCCCGTCTGGACCTGCGGCGACTGCGGCCACGTGGCGGCGCTCCGCGAGGATCCGACCGCCTGCTCCGTCTGCGGCTCCGCCGCGCTCACGCAGGACCCGGATGTCTTCGACACCTGGTTCTCGTCGGGGCTCTGGCCCGTGAGCACCCTCGGCTGGCCCGACGCCGAGGCGAAGGACCTCAAGGCGTTCTACCCGACCGACGTGCTCGTCACCGCCCCGGAGATCCTCTTCTTCTGGGTGGCCCGGATGATCATGACCGGGTATGCGTTCGGCGGCGGTGCGCCGTTCCACACGGTGTATTTGCACGGCACCGTGCGCGATATGCAGCACCGGAAGATGTCCAAGTCGCTCGGCAACGGAATTGATCCGCTTGACGTGGTGCAGCGCTACGGCGCCGACGCGCTCCGCTGGACGCTCATCCAAGGGATGGGACTCGGCGTCGACGTGATGCTCGACCCGAACGACCTCGACAAATCGTTCGCCCCGGGACGCAACTTCGCGACCAAGCTCTGGAACATCGGGCGCTTCATCCTGCTGCAGGTCGGCACGGAGCCGGTGACACCGCTCGCGCAGGTCGACGCGGCATCGCTGACGCTCGCCGACCGGTGGATCCTCGGGCGGTTGCGCGCGACGATCGCCGAGTGCGACGCGATGCTCGGACCGGCGCGCCCCGCCGCGGGCACGTGGCCGGAGGCGGAGCGGCAGCTCGGCCTGCGCCTCGACGCCTACGCCGAGGCGGCGCGCCGCTTTTGCTGGAACGAGCTCGCCGACTGGTACGTGGAGGCTGTGAAGGGCCGCCTCGCGCAGCCGGGCCCCGACCGCGAGGTCGCGCGCGCCGTGCTTGTGCACGTGGTGGACCACGGCCTGCGTCTGTTGCACCCGATCATGCCGTTCGTCACCGAGGCGCTCTGGCAGCGGCTCCCGAACACCACGCCGGGCGCCTTCCTCGCGACCGCCGCGTGGCCGCGCCCCGATGCGGCGCTGTCGGTCGACGCGGACGGGTTCGAGGTGGTGCGTCAGGCGATCGACGCGATCCGCACGCTGCGCGCCGAATACGGCGTGCAGCCGGGCACCGGGATCCGCGCCTTCGTCGGGAGCGGCCCGGGGCGCGCGACGCTCCTCGCCGACGCCGCCCTCGTACAGCGCCTCGCACGCTGCGAGCTGGTCGATGCGCCGCTCCCGCCGGGCGCTGCTGCGCACGCGATGCTGCCGAACGGGCTCGCGCTCGATCTCCCGCTCGCCGGGATGGTCGACGTCGCGAAGGAGCGGGCGCGACTCACCGCCGAAGCCGACGGCCTGGCGAAGCAGCTCGAGGCGCTCCGCGACCGGCTCGGCAACGAGAAGTTCACCGCCAAGGCGCCCGCTGCGGTCGTCGAGGCGGAGCGGGCGAAGGAACGTGAGTGGGCCGCGCGAGTCGAGCAGCTCCGCGCGAAGGTCGCCGAGCTCGGCGGGTGACCCTGGTGGCCGGCGCCGTCCGCATCTCTGTCGCCCGGCTCGCGCGCCGCCGCGCGGGTCGCGTCACGATCGCGCCGACGGCGCTGCTGGGGTGGCTCGCCGCCTCGATCACCGCGTGTGCCTCGCAGGGCACGCCGCCGGGGGGGCCGCCGGATCGGGACCCCCCGGCGATCGTCGCGATCACCCCGGACACGCAGGCCGTGGGCGTCCGCGCGACGAGCGTGGTCTTCCGTTTCGACGAGGTCGTGAATGAGCGGTCCACGCCGGGAACGGGGGGATCGAGCACGTCGGGAGGGATGGGTGGCGCGAGCGGCGGGTTCGGCGGTGCCTCGATGGGCGGTGAGGCTTCACTCGCGGTGATGTTCGCCATCTCGCCGAGTGATGGGCGCGAGCGGGTCCGGTGGCGCCGCGAGGCGATCGAGATCGAACCGCGTGGTGGATTCCGCCCGAACACTACCTATCGGATCGCCCTCCTGCCGGGCCTGAGCGATCTGCGCGGCAACGCACGCAAGGACGGGGCGGCCCTCGTCTTCTCCACCGGTCCCGCGCTCGCGACGAGCGCCATCGACGGGGTCGTCTTCGACTGGGTCGGCGGCAAGCCCGCGGCCGCGGCGCGGCTGGAAGCGTTCGTGCCGGGCGACACCACCTTCCGCTGGCGCGCGCGGACCGACTCGTCGGGACGTTTCGTCCTCCCGAGCCTCTCGCCAGGCCGCTACCTGCTGCGCGGATGGATCGACCAGAACCAGAACGGGTCGATCGACGGCCGTGAGGCCTTCGATTCCGTCACCGTGACGTTGGGTGACGCCGCGACACGCGCCCTCTACGCCTTCGAGCACGACACCACCGGGCCCCGTCTCGAGAGCGTGGAGCTCGTCGACTCGACCGGCCTCCGTCTGAAGTTCGACCGGGCCCCGTCGCCTGATTGGGCCCCCGTCGCCACGACGGTGACGCTGCAGCGGGTCGATTCCTCGCGGGTCCCGATCGGCCTCGCGATGCCGGCCGCGCGCTTCGACTCGCTCCGTGCCGCACGGGCCGCCGCTGCGGACACGCTCGAGGCGGACACGACGGCGGTGGACTCGGTGGCGCCGGCGCCGCGTCCCGCACCGACGCTCGACCGCCCCGTCCCAATCCTCGGCTGGGTCGTCCCGCTCGAACAACCGCTCCCACCGGGGACGTATCGACTGAAGGTGCAGCAGGTGCGCGGCCTGACCGGCCGCGTGCGAGACTCCGAGCGCGAGATCCGCGTCCGCCCGCCAGCGCCGAAGGACTCCACCGCCGCGCGGCCGCGACGGCCGTGACCGACCCACGCCGCGCGCTCCCCGCCGTGGGTACGGTGCTCGACGGCGTGCAGGTGCGGGCCTGTGCGGCGCACTGGACCCTCGCGATGGTGACCGACGCCGTGCGCGCGCTCCTCACCGCGGCGCGCGCGGGCGCCCCCCTCCCCGCCGACGACGCCGCGTGGGCCGCCGCCGTGACGCGTCACCTCGAGGCACGCACGCAGGCCTCGCTGCGCCCCGTGCTGAACGTCACGGGCGTGGTCCTGCACACGAATCTCGGGCGGGCGCCGCTCGCCCCCGCCGCGTTGGAGGCGATGGCCGCGGTGGCGCGCGGCGGGTCGACCCTCGAGTACGACGTCGCCGCCGGTGCGCGCGGCGACCGGCACGCCCACGCCACTGCGCTCCTGCGCGAACTCACCGGCGCCGAGGACGCGCTCGTCGTCAATAACTGTGCCGCGGGACTCGTGCTCGCGTTGCAGGCGCTCGCCGCCGGCCGCGAGACGCTCGTCAGCCGCGGTGAGCTCGTCGAGATCGGCGGGAGCTTCCGCGTCCCGGAGATCATGACGGCGAGCGGGACCACGCTCGTCGAAGTCGGGACCACCAACCGCACCCACGCCGCCGACTACGCGCGCGCCCTCGGCCTGCGGAGCGCGGCGATCGTGAAGGTCCACCGCAGCAACTTCGCGCTCGAGGGGTTCGTCGCCGAGGCGACGATTGCCGACCTGGTGCCGATCGCGTCGGGTGCGGGGCTCCCGCTCATCCACGACTTCGGGAGCGGTCTCCTCCTCGACCTCTCGGCCTGGGGCCTCACCGGCGAACCCACCGCCGCCGACGCGGTGCGCGCGGGGGCGACACTCGTCATCATGAGCGGCGACAAGCTGCTCGGCGGCCCACAGGCGGGGATCGTGTTGGGGACGCGTGCCGCGATCGAGACGCTGCGCCGCCATCCGATGGCGCGGGCACTCCGCGTCGACAAGCTCACCTTCGCCGCACTCGAGGCGACGCTCGCGCTCTACCGCGACCCCGAGCGCGCCCGCGCGGAGATCCCCGCCCTCGCGATGCTGACCGCCGCGCCCGAGGCGATCCACGTGCGCGCGACGGCGGTGGCGGCCGCGATCGGACCGTCGGCGACAGTCGAGGCGAGCGAGGCCTCCGTCGGCGGCGGCGCCTTCCCGACGGCGCGCATCCCGTCGGCGGCGGTCACCCTGCCCGGCGACGCGATGGCGATCGAACGACGGCTGCGGGCCGGACGCCTCCCGGTGATCGCGCGAATCGCGGAGAGCCGCGTCCGGCTCGACCTGCGCAGCCTCCCGCCGGAGGACGACGCGATGCTCGTCGCGCTCGTTCGGGAGGCGCTCGCGTGAGGCCGGCGCTCTTCTGTGATCGCGATGGCACCCTGATCCACGACGCGCACTATCTGCGCGACCCGGCGGAGGTCCGTCTCCTCGACGGCACCGTGGAGCTGCTGCGCGCCTGCCGCGCGGTGGGATGGGCGCTCGTCGTCGTCACGAATCAGGCGGGGATCGCGCGGGGACTCATCACGCCGGCGCAGTACGAGGCCGTGCGCGCGCGCCTCGACGCGCTCCTCGCGGCGGAGGGCGTGACGCTCGACGCGACCTACCATTGTCCGCACCACCCCGAGTTCACCGGTCCCTGCCGATGCCGGAAGCCAGGGACGGCGCTCTACACGAGGCCGCGGCGCGACCTCGCACTCGACCTCGCGCAGTCGGTGTGGATCGGGGACCGCTGGCACGACGTTGCCCCGGCGCTCGTCTTCGGTGGTCGCGGCCTCCTCGTGCCGAGCGAGGACACTCCGGCCGACGAGGTGGCGCGCGCCGGGCGCGAGGCGCAGTGCGTGCCCGATCGTCGCGCCGTCGTCGCTGCCATCCTGCCGTCGGGATCGCCCGCGTGACCGCCCCGCGTGCCCGCCTCGCTGTGCTCGCCTCCGGCGGCGGCAGCAACCTGCAGGCGATCCTCGACCACTTCGCCGCGCTCGGCGCCTCCGCGCCGGGCGACGTGGTGCTCGTGGTGAGCGACCGCGCCGCGGCCGGTGCGCTCGACCGTGCGCGACGGGCGGGGATCCCGACCGTGCATCTCCCCGCGCGCGAGAACCACCGGCTCCTCGAACGCCTCACCGAGGCCGGCGTGACGCACGTCGCGCTCGCCGGCTATCTGCGCCTGATCCCGACCGATGTCGTGGCCGCGTTCCGTGGCCGCCTCGTGAACATCCACCCGGCGCTCCTCCCCGCCTTCGGCGGCCCCGGGATGTACGGGCATCACGTGCACGAGGCCGTCGTCCGCGCCGGCGCCGCCACCACCGGGGCCACGGTCCATTTCGTCGACGAGCACTATGATGAAGGCGCCGTGATCGCGCAGCGGGCCGTTCCCGTGCGCCCGACGGACGACGCCGACACCGTCGCGGCGCGCGTCCTCGCCGTCGAACATCAGTTGTATCCTCGCTGCGTCGCCGCGCTCTGTGCTGGCGCACTCCGCCTCGAGGCGGGGCGGGTCGTTGCGGACCCGTCCCTCTCGTTCGAGCGGTTCGTCTCCGCGGACGCCTCGCCTCCTCACCCCGCCTGAACCTTCCGTCGATGCCCGCTGCCCTGCTCTCCGTCTCCGACAAGACCGGCCTCGTCCCCTTCGCCGAGGGGCTGCACGCGCTCGGCTACGCGCTCCTCTCGACCGGTGGCACCGCGAAGACGCTACGGGCCGCGGGCCTTATCGTCACCGACGTCGCCGATGTGACGCGCTTCCCCGAGATGCTCGATGGGCGAGTGAAGACGCTCCACCCCGCGGTCCACGGCGGGCTGCTTGCGCGGCGCGACCTCCCCGCGCATATGGACGCCATCGCCGCACACGGGATCGCCCCGATCGACCTCGTCTGCGTGAACCTCTATCCGTTCGTCCGGACCGCTGAGACGCCGGGGATCGCGCCGGACGAGGTGATCGAGCAGATCGACATCGGCGGCCCGTCGATGCTCCGCAGCGCGGCGAAGAACTTCGCCGCCGTCACCGTGGTGGTCGACCCGACGGACTACGCGCGGGTGCTCGACGCCCTCGCCATCGGCGGGGACGCCGTGCTCCGCCGCGACCTGGCCGAGAAGGTGTACGCGCACACGGCGGCGTATGACGCGGCGATCGCCGGGTGGTTCGCCTCGCAGCGCGGCGACCGCTTCCCGGAGCGCCTCACCCTCGCCTTCGAGCGCGCGCAGCCGCTGCGCTACGGCGAGAACCCCGATCAGGGGGCCGCGTTCTACGTGGAGCGCCAGGGGAGCGGCCTCGGTGCGCTCCGACAGCACGGCGGGAAGGAGCTCTCGTTCAACAATCTCCTCGACCTCGAAGGGGCGATGCTCGCGGTGGCGCCGTTCGGCGGGGAGATCGCCTGCGCGATCGTGAAGCACACGACCCCCTGCGGACTCGCGGTCGGCGCGACGGCAGTGGAGGCGTACCGAAAGGCGCTCGCCTGCGACCCCGTCTCTGCCTTCGGCTCAATCATCGCCTTCTCGCAGGCAGTGGATCTCCCCGCCGCGGAGGCGGTCGCGCAGCTCTTCGTGGAGTGCGTCGTCGCCCCCGCGTATTCCGCCGAGGCGCTCGCCGCACTCGGGGCGAAGAAGAACCTCCGCATCCTCGAGGGCTCCGCCGCCGAGGTCGTCCCCACGCTCGACGTGAAGGGGGTGCGCGGCGGGATCCTCGTGCAGGAACGTGCCACCCCGCCCCTTGATGAGACGGCGTGGACGGTGGTGAGCCGGCGTCAGCCGACCGCGACGGAGCGCGCCGACCTCACCTTCGCCTGGCGCGCGGTGGCGAGCGTGAAGTCGAACGCGATCGTCCTCGCGCGCGACGGCGCGACGTTGGGGATCGGCGCGGGCCAGATGTCACGCGTCGACGCCGCCTTCCTCGCGGCGCACAAGGCGCGGGCCGCGGGGCACGAGACCCAAGGCGCCGCGCTCGGCTCGGATGCCTTCTTCCCCTTCGCCGACGGCGTCGAGCAGGCGGCGGCCGCCGGGGTCCGCGCGATCATCCAGCCCGGCGGATCGGTACGCGATGCCGAGGTCATCGCCGCCGCCGATGCGCACGACATCGCGATGATCTTCACCGGGCGCCGCACCTTCCGGCACTAGCAGCCCCGCGCCTCCACCCGCGCCCGATGCCCGGCGCGGCTCCCGCCCTCCTCGGACGCCCCCTAGCTTTCCTCGCTTCCCCAGCCGACGACCCGATGGCCTCGACGACGCTCGACTACCGCCCCTCCTACCTCGCCGCCACCATCGCGGCGGGGCTGACGCTCCTCCTCTACATCGTCACGCTCTCGCCCGACTCGGCGATGTGGGACACGAGCGAGTACATCGCGGCGGCGTACACGATGGGGCTCCCGCACCCGCCGGGGAATCCGTTCTTCGTGCTCATCGGCCGCGTGGCATCGATCCTCCCGATCGCGCCGAACGTCGCGATGCGCGTCAACCTCCTCGCCGCGCTCTCGAGCGCCGTGAGCGCCGGGATGTGGTTCCTCATCACGGAGCGCGTCCTCGTCGGGTGGCTCGCCGAGCGGTGGCAGCGCATCGTCGGCGGGTCGCTCGCCGTCCTCATCGGCGCCACGGCGTTCACCGTCTGGGGAAACTCGGTGGTGAACGAGAAGGTCTACACCGTCTCGCTCGCGGGCCTCGCCATCTGCGCGTGGCTCGTCGTGCGGTGGTGTGATGAGCCGGACGCCCCGAAGGCGGACCGCCTCCTCGTCCTCGTCGCCTACCTCTGCGGCCTCGGCTACGCGAACCATATGGCCGGGATGCTCGCCATCCCGGCGCTGGGCCTCGCGATCCTCGTGCGTCGCCCCGCCGTGCTGATGCGGTGGCGGCTCCTCCTCGCGATGGTCGGCGCCGCGGTCTTGGGGGCCACCCCGTTCGCCACGCAGCCCATCCGCGCCGCGCACTTCCCCGCCATCAGCGAGGGCGAGCCGACCGGGTGCTGGGAGCAGCTCGAGGCCTCCTGCACCTTCTCGCGCGAAACCTACGAGCAGTTCATGTACAACTTCAACCGCGGGCAGTACCAGAAGCCCCCGGTGTACGAGCGGATGGCCCCCTTCTCCGCACAGATCGGGATGTGGTGGCTCTACTTCAAGTGGCAGTGGATCCGTGACGCGTACGCGGAGCGCCCAGGGTTGCAGGGAGCGGTCGCCGCCTTCTTCCTCCTCCTCGGCCTGCTGGGCGGCTGGGTGCACTACAAGCGGGACCCACACAGCTTCGCCTTCTTCGGGCCGCTGATGCTCACGCTGACGCTCGGCCTGATCTTCTACCTGAACTTCAAGTACGGCGCCTCTCAGGCGCCGGAACTCGGCGGGACAGTCAATCGCGAAGTCCGCGACCGCGACTATTTCTACCTCTGGAGCTTCTCCGCCTGGAGCGTCTGGGCCGCGCTCGGCCTGATCTACCTCTGGGAATCCGTCGCGGTGACCCTCGGACACCAGTCGACGCAGGTCGGGACGCAGCGCTTCGACCTCCCCACGCGTCGCAGCTGGCTCCTCAGCGCCCCGCTGCTCGCGGTCGCCTTCATCCCGATGGTCGCCAACTGGTCCTCCGCCTCGCGCGCGGGGCAAGACGACACATCGGCCTTCGCCATCGATATGCTCAACTCGGTGGATCCGTACGGGATCCTCGTCACCGTCGGCGACAACGACACCTTCCCGCTCTGGTATGCGCAGGAGGTCCTCGGGGTCCGCAAGGATGTCGTGATCGCGAACACCTCGCTGCTCAACACCGAGTGGTACGTCCGGCAGATGATCCGCCGCCCGATCTTCGACTATGACTCGGCGAACGGGCCAAAGGCCTATGCCGACCGGAGCTGGCCGAAGCCGACGAAGCCGGTGCTGGCGATGTCGATGGCACAGGGCACGGAACTCGCACGGACGCAGCTCTTCTCGGAGCTCCGGAACCCGCTCCCGATCATCAAGGACAGCATCCGTACCGTCGTCGAGCCGCGTGTGATTCCGCTCGCCGAGCTGCTCGTCCTGCAGATGCTGCTCGACAACGACCAGCGCACGATTCACTTCAGCCGGACCTCCGCCGACCTCGCCGAGACGCTCGGCCTCGGCGCGTACGTCGTGATGCAGGGCCACGCGCGCCGCGTGGTGAACCGGCCGGTGACGCCGAGCGCGACCATCGTCCCCGTCCCGGGCGAGGGGTACGTCGATGTGCTCCGCTCGAAGCAGCTCTGGGATGAGTTCAAGGGTCCCGCGTCGCTCATCCGGCGCAGCGGCTGGGTCGACGCCCCGTCGCGCGGCATCCCCTTCCTGCTCGTGAGCACCGGCATCAGCACCGCCGAGGCACTCAATCAGATCGGGCTCCGCGCCGAGGCCGAGCAGATGGTCGGCACCGTGCGCGACATCGCCCGTGCGATGCGCTTCGATGACATCGCGGCGAGCCTCGAGGCGCAGTTACCCGCGCCGGCCCCCGCGCCAGCATCGACGCCCGACACGGCCGCGAAGCCGGAGTGAGTCCGGCCGCGTAGCCCGACAGTCAGTAGCGCAGCGAGAGCCCCACGCGGACCAGCGTGGGCGCGCCGGGCGAGAGGTTGTCGTCGGTGTGGGCGGTGTACCAGTAGCGACTGCCGGTCAGGTTCTCGGCGTTCACCTGTAGCCGCAGGCCCGTCGTGAGTTCGACGGAGAGCGCGCCATCCATCCGGGTGTAGGCTGGGAGCGTCACCGCGTTCGTGATCGACGCGAACTGCGCGCCCTGATGAATGAGGCCGACCGCGACGCCGAGCCGCGGGTGCACCTCGACGCGATTCCAGAGCGAGGCGCTGAGGCGCGGGACGAGCGGCGCGCGACGCCCCGCCGGGGCCGCCCGCGTGGTGCGCGTGATCCGCGCCTCCTGCACCGCGAACGCCCCGATGGTCCGCCAGCGCGGCGTGACCTCGCCCTGGAGCGCGACCTCGAGCCCCTCCGAGCGCTGCGCGCCCGTCTGCACCACCAACCCCGCCGTCGGTCCGGGTGCGATGGTGTTGGTGCGGTCGAGGCGATACAGCGTCGCGCTCGCGAGGAGCGTCGGCCGAGGCTCCCACCGGAGGCCGAGCTCGACGTTCTCAAAGCGCTCCGGCGTCAGCGCCGCGCGGGTGGCATCGAGGAGATTGAACTGCTCCCCGGACTGCGGGAGTGCCGCGGTCGTCCAGCCGCCGAAGAGGGCGAGCGCCGGCCACGCCGCCCAGACCAGCCCGAGCCGCGGCGACGCGAAGCGATCGGTCCGCTGGACGTCCGTCGCCCCAGCGCGGCGATCGTCGAAGCGGAGCGCGAAGCGCTCCCATCGCACGCCGGCGACGGCGCTGAGTCGGTCGGTCAGGGCGAACTGATCCTGCGCGACCACCGCCGCGAGTCCGAGGGCGTTCGCGTTGTTGATGGCCGCCGGGCGGCCGAAGTCGGGAACGAAACCGCGCCCGCGGTCGAGGAGGCTCGCGACGATGCCTGTCGCGTTGATGCGGCGGTTGCCGCTGTGCTGTTGTCCCCCTTCGATGGCCAGGAGCATCGTGTGCCGCCGCCCGCGGAGGGTCGGCGTCCAGACGAGGTCAGCCTGTGCGAGCGCATTGAACCGATCGGTAGCGCTCTGGTACGCCGCGATGGGCGCCGTGCGATCGGCGGCGGAGACGGCGCCACCCGGGAAGACGTTGTCGTAGGACTTCGCGTAGTCGCCGACCGAGACGACGGTCCGCAGCGTGAGCGCCTCACCCCACGCGTGGTCGAGGGCCGCGCGCAGGGTGGCGACGTCGATCGCGCTGCGCGACGCCTGCGGATTGCCGAAGAAGGTCTCGGCGGCTCCACGCCACGGCCCGCCGTCGAGGGAGGGGACGCCGCGGTCGACCGTCCGGTCATCGGCGAAGAGCTCCCCCTGCACCTCGAGGCTAGTGTGCGCCCCGAGCGTCAGCCGCGCGACGGGCGCGATCCCGCGACGGCGGATCGCCATCGCATCTCGGAAGGTTCGGCTCTCCTCGCCGACGGCATTGAGTCGCCAGGCGAGGCGTGCTCCCGCCGCCCCGCCGAGGTCACCGGCCACGCGGGCCTGCCCGAAGCCGTCGCCCGTGAGATCGAGCGCGCGGACGCGCCGGCCATCGGCGGTCTTCATCACGCGATTGATCGCGCCCCCGCCGGTGCCGCGCCCGAAGGTCAGCGCGGATGGGCCCTTGATGACGTCGACTCGCTCGACGGTGTAGAGGTCGCGGAGGTATTGGAGGTCGTCGCGGACCCCATCGACGAAGAAGTCGGCCGTGCTCACATTGCCGCGGAGCACGGGGGCATCGCGGTGTCCCTCGCCCTGGGCCATCGTCACGCCGGGGACGTATCGGACGAGGTCGCCGAGACCGATGATGGCCTGGTCCTCGATGACGTCGCGCGTGACGATGGTGACCGCCTGCGGGGTCTCCATCAGCGAGGTCGCGGTGCGTGTCAGGGACCGGGTGGTGCGCGCGCGGTAGCCGTCCTTGGTAGCGAGGATCCGGACGGTATCGACCCCCTGCGGGTCGGTGATGCTGGATCCCTGTGCGGTCGCTTGGCGGGGGGCGGTCAGGGCGATGGCAATGAGACCCAAGCCGTTGCAAAAGAATGGGATACGCCTCTTCCGGCGGCGATGGTTGGTCTGCTGAAGATCTGCTGACGGGAACAAATCACTCCCCTTTATTCGCCTGAGATGAGAACGATTCTCACTGAACATCGGCGGGATGATGGCTAATCCAGATGATTTCTGTCAAGTATCCCGCTGCCCGCCACCGAGCGGCCCATCCACCCATCTCGCCGACCCCCACCCGCTGACTATCTTCGAGGCGCGATGGCGGCCCCGCCGTACATCGGGAGGGTTGGCAGAATGGCTATTGCAGCGGTCTTGAAAACCGCCGTCCGAAAGGACTTCTGGGTTCGAATCCCAGGCCCTCCGCTCGACGACGCACCACACAACGCCACGAGACGCAGCAACACGCCGCGGCCCCCAAGTTACCCACGCTCGGGGCATCCGAATCGCCTCGCGTGCCCAAGGCCCAGCGAACCGATCCGATTCGGCATCGGATGTGACCCTCTGCCTTGCCCCACCCCGTCGCACCCGCGACATTTCGCGTTCGCTCGGCATCGTGATGCCGGCGCGAAGGAGACGTGGCCGAGAGGCTGAAGGCGACGGTTTGCTAAACCGTTATACGGGCTTAAACCTGTATCGAGGGTTCGAATCCCTCCGTCTCCGTGGTACGGGTCTGCCGGTCCAATGCGCCGGTGGGCCCGTTCGCACATCCAGACCCCGATGACCGCACCCACTCCGCCGCGCCTCCGCTTCGCCCCCTCCCCGACCGGCTACCTCCACGTCGGCGGGGCGCGCACCGCCCTCTTCAACTGGCTCCTCGCCCGCAAGACGGGCGGCCAGTTCCTCCTCCGCATCGAGGACACCGACAAGGCGCGGTCCACCGACGAGTCTACCCGCGCGATCTTCGAGGGCCTCACCTGGCTCGGGCTCGACTGGGACGAGGAAGTCGTCTTTCAGGGCGCGAACCTCGAACGCCACCGCGCTGACGCCGCGACGATGCTCGCCTCGGGAGCGGTCTACCGCTGCTTCTGCACCCCCGACGAGCTCACGACGCGCCGCGCGGAGGCGGAGGCCCGAAAGGAAGCGTTCAAGTACGACCGCCGCTGCGATCTCCTTCCCCCCGGCGAGGTGGAGCGCCGTGTCGCCGCGGGCGTGCCGCACGTGCTCCGCTTCCGCGTCCCCGCGGGCGAGACGGCGTGGGACGACCTCGTCCACGGCGTGATCACCTTCCCGAACAAGGACATCGAGGATTTCGTCATCCTCCGCTCCGACGCGACGCCGATCTACAACCACGCGGTCGTCTCCGACGACATCGCGATGGGCGTCACGCTCGTGATGCGCGGCGACGACCACATCTCGAACACACCCAAGCAGATCCTGCTCTACGAAGCCCTCGGCGCCCGGCTCCCGCGCTTCGGCCACCTGCCGATGATCCACGGCACCGATGGCAAGAAGCTCTCCAAGCGGCACGGGGCCACCGCGGTCGGCGACTACCAGCACCTCGGCATCCTGCCGCAGGCGATGGTGAACTTCCTCGCCCTCCTCGGCTGGTCCCCCGGCGGTGACTTCGACGAGGTGATGACGCTCGAGCAGCTCATCGAGGCGTTCTCCACCGACGGTCTCCTCCGCAAGGCGAGTGTCTTCGACCCGAAGAAGCTCGAGTGGATGAACGGCCAGCACCTCTCGCGCCTCCCTCTCGACGCGCTCGAGCCGCGCGTGACGCCGCTGCTCGTGGCGGCGGGGCTCGCGACCGCCGATGACCTCGCCGCACGGCGCGACTGGTACCTGAAGCTCCTCGATCTCCTGCGTGTCCGGTCGCGTCTCGTGGACGATATCGTCCGGCAGGCGGTGCCCTACTTCCGCGATGCGATCGAGTACGACGCCGACGCGGTGGCCAAGCAGTGGAAGGAGCCCACGGTCGTGCGCCCGCTCCTCGCGGCGACGCGCGAGACGCTCGCCGCACTCGCCGACTGGGGACCGGCCGCGATGGAGGAGGCGCTCCGCGCCCTCGCCGAGGCGCAGGGGGTCGGCGGCGGGAAGATCTTCCAGCCGCTGCGGGTCGCGCTCACCGGCCTCGGCGTCTCGCCGGGGATCTTCGACGTGATGGTCGCCCTCGGCCGCGACCGCACCCTCAAGCGGATCGCGGACGCCGAAGCGATGCTCGGTACGATGGGGTGATGCCTCGGGCGCCGCGCGTCCGCACGGCACCCGAGCAATCGCTCGCTACGCGTCCAACGCGCGGTCCGCGCCCATCACGGTGTTGAGCAGCACGTCGACACCGTTCGCGATGTCCTGCGGCCGCGAGAACTCCTTCGGGGAGTGACTGATCCCGCCGACGCTCGGCACGAAGATCATCCCCATCGGACAGAGATGCGCCATCTCCTGCGCATCGTGCCCCGCCCCGCTCGGCATCCGCTGCGTCCCGAGCCCGAGCGCCCCAGCGCTCGCCTCGATCCACCCCATCACGCGCGGGTCGGCCATCGCCGGCTCGCTGCTCGTCGCCTCGCGAAAGGTGAAGGTCGTGTTCGTCGCCGCACCGATCTCCCGACCGATCTGCTGGAATCGCGCCGCGAACCGCGCGACCTTCGCGGCGTCGAGGTCGCGCAGGTCCACCGTGAGCTGAACCTGCCCCGCGATCACGTTGCGCGTGTTCGGGAGCGCCACCACGCGCCCCACGGTCGCGACCTGACGCCCCGGTTCCAAGCGGATGGCCTCGTTCACCGCGATGGTGAATTTCGCTGCCGCGAGCATCGCATCCTGCCGCTGGTCCATCGGCGTGGCGCCCGCGTGGTTCGCGAACCCGTCGATCGTCACCTCGAACCACTTGAGCCCGACGATCCCGAGCACGACGCCGATCGGCGTCCCCGAGCGGTCGAGATTCCCACCCTGCTCGATGTGCAGCTCCAGATAGCACGCGACGCTCCCGCGCGGCCGCACCGCCTCGGCGAGACGCGACGGGTCGCCACCGGTGAGCGTGATCCCCTCGCGGATCGTCTTCCCCGACCGAGCGACGCCGTCGAGGTCCACCGGCGCGCCGATGGCGAGCTTGCTCCCGATGGTGCCGCCCTCCTCGTTCTGCCAACAGACCACGTCGAGCGGATGACGGAGCCGGACCCCCTGCGCCTGTAGCGCACGCGCGGCCCCGATCGCCCCGAAGGTGCCGACCGGGCCGTCGTAGTTCCCGCCGTCGGTGACCGAGTCGACGTGCGACCCGATGACGATGGCGGGGAGACGCGGATCGCTCCCCGCGACGCGCGCGATGATGTTGCCGGCCGCGTCGATGCGCGGCGTCAGCCCCGCCGCCCGATACAGGTCGAGCGTGAACGCGCGGCCGGCGAGATCCCCCTCGGAGTAGGCGACGCGGTTGATCCCGCTCGCCGTGCGCCCGATGGCGTCGAAGCGCGCGAGCGCCGCGTTCACCCACGCACCGTCGGCGCGCAGCGGCGCGGCATCGAGCAGCGGGTCGATGTCGCGGGGGAGACCCGAGCCAAGTCCGCCGCCGAGCCATCGATCGACGAAGGGGAGTGCGGCGAGCGTGGCGGCCTGCTCGACGAACCGGCGTCGGGGCAACGTCATGGCATCGGGGGGCGAGGGGTAGTCGTGGCGGAGGCGGGCGAGGCGCTCCCGCGACGCGCCGCCTCTGCCTCCCGGCGCTCGCGCTCCTTCCGTTCGCGGAGCGCCCGCACGGCGGCGTAGAAGTCGTCATCGCGCGCACGTCGCTCGGCCTGCTCCATGATCTCGCTGCGCATCGAACTCAGGCGCCGCGCACGCTCCATCTCGAGCCCGTTCGCCGGCACGTTGAGGGGGAGCAGCGCCAGCAGCGCCGTCGGAATCGAATACTTGCCGAGCCGGATGTACTGCGGATCCATCCCATACTTCCGACCGTTGCGCTCCCAGGTCCAGTCACCGGGCTGCCGTCCGGTGGGCGCCGCACGACTGACGGAGTCGACGAAGCGCTCGCCGAAGGCGTGCAGCACCGCCTCGAGCGAGTCGGCGCGATTCATCGGGAATGGGCGTGGTTCGTCGTAGGGGCGCGGCGTGGGCCAGAGGCGCGGGTCGGTGAACCCGGGCTGGATCCCCTGCAACGGTCCGCCTCCACCGATCACCGGGCCCGAGCCCGGTCCGATCGGCGCCGCGCGGCCGGGGCGCGTGGGGAGCCCGCTCGGCACGTCCACCGGCGCGGTGATCGGCTCCGGCTCGACCACCCGTTCCGGCGGCGTCTCCGACGCGCGTCGCCCATCTCCACCGTCGCGCGGGCGCGCGCCCGGCGTGCCGGCGCGGACCGGGGCCGGTACCACGTACGTGACCCGCTGCTCCCGGATCAGGTCGCTGAGCCCACCGAAGAGGTCCATCGCCGCCGGGAAGACGACCATCCGTGCGAGGACGACGACCACCACCAGCTGGATGACGAGCGCCACCAGCGACGCGCGCGGGTCACGGCGCGGTCGCGTCGGGAGGATCGCCCGCCGCCCCTGAGACATCAGCCCGCGCGCACCGGGTTGCTGACACGACTCCAGCCCGGCACCTCGACCTCGACGACATCGCCCGGCACCAACGGCCCGACCCCTTCCGGCGTCCCCGTCAGCACGATGTCGCCCGGCTCGAGCGTGACCCACGCCGAGATGAAGGCGAGCAGGTCGGGGATGGTGAAGAGCATATCGGCGCTCCGCCCGCGTTGCCGCTCGACGCCGTTCACCCGCGTGATCACCTCGAGCGCGGCGAAGTCGGGCGTGCCCTGCCGCTCCTCACCGATCGGCCCGAAGGTGTCAGCGCCCTTCGCGCGCCACCACTGCACATCGGACTTCTGCAGGTCGCGCGCGCTCACGTCGTTCACCGCGACGATCCCCCGCACGGCGGCAGCGGCCACCGCCGCCGTGGCCTTCGAGAGACGGGTCCCGATGACGAGGCCGATCTCCCCCTCGAAGTCGACGCGTCCCACCTCGGGCGGCAGGACGATCGCCTCGCCGTCAGCGATGACGGACGAGGGCGGCTTGAGGAAGACGACCGGCGTGGTCGGTACCTCGTTCCCCATCTCCTTCGCGTGCTCGCGATAATTGCGGCCCACGCAGACGAGCTTTCCCGGACGAGTCATGTGGGGAATCTACCCGCGGGACGGGGGTTCGGTCCCGGCGTAGAACGCCCGAAGCCCGTCACGCAGGAGGGCCCACGGCCCCTGCAGTCGGGCGGCCGGGGGGAGCCCTTGGAGGAGGCGACGGCCGTACCCCTTGGTGACGACGCGCGGGTCGCAGATCACCACGACGCCCCGGTCGTCCGCGGTGCGGATGAGCCGGCCGAATCCCTGTTTCAGCCGCAGCGCGGCGTGGGGGATCATGTACTCGTCGAAGGCGCTCCGCCCCTCGGCTTCGATCGCCTCGCACTGCGCCGCGGTCACCGGCTCGGTGGGGACGCGGAACGGGATGCGTGCGAGCACGAGCCCGCGCAGCGCGCGGCCCGGGATGTCGACCCCCTCCCAGAAGCTCGCGGTGCCCACGAGCACCGCATCCCCGTGCGCACGGAAGCGCCGCAGGAGGTCATCCCGCGGGGCCTCCCCGTGGACGAGGAGTGGATGCGCCCCCGCCACCCCACGCTCCCGCAGCACCCGCGCCGCCTCGCGCACGTCCCGATGGCTCGTGAAGAGGAGGAAGACGCCTCCGCCCGCGAACGCGATGAGATCCTCCGCGGCGCTCAGCGTGCGCGCGAAGTGCGCGGAGCCATCGAGGTTCGGTGCCGGGAAGTCGCTCGGGATGGCGAGGACCGCCTGCGTCGGATACGAGAACGGCGAGGCGAGGGTCGCGGTCACCGGCTCGAGCTCGGGATCGTCGAGGCCGAGGCGCTTCGTGAGGAAGTCGAAGCCATCACCGACGGCGAGGGTCGCGCTGGTCACCACCGCCGTCTCGACCCGACGGAAGAGGTCTTCGCGCAACACCGGCGCGAGATCGAGCGGCACCGCGGTGGCGCCGACGTTCCCCTCCCCACCGCGACGCTCGAGCCAGCGCACGCGCGGCAGCCCGTCGCGGTCGGGCCGTAGCGCCGCCCGCAACGCGTCGCCCGCGCCGGCGAGGCGACGCGTGACCCCGCGCACTTCGTTGAGCAACGGCGCGAGCTCCTCGGCGCGCCGCTCATCGCTCTCGAGGCGCTCTCGCACCATCCGGAGTCCGTCGCCGAGGAGGTCGATCTCCGCGAGCAGGTCGTCGAGCGCCACGCCCAGGCCGTCCCCCCAGATCGCGTCGTCGGCGAAGGCATCCGTGAGCCGCACCTGCGGCTCGTCCCGCACCGCGAGCCACCCGGCGAGGAGATCGCAGAGCGCCGCGGCCTTCACGCGCGACGTGTGCAGGGAGGGCGCGAGTCGCGCCCGCAACAGGTCGAGGCTCGCGACGCTCAGGAGGTCGGTCCCCTTCGACAGGGCCCGCTCGAGTGCGGGGAGGAGTCCCTTCCCGCGGCGGTCGAGGCGATTGAAGAGCCGCTCGAGCGATCGCCGTGAGACTTCCTGCCCGAGGTGCGACGCTGCGGCATCCTCGAGGTGGTGCCCCTCGTCGATCACCAGACGCTTGAACGCCGGTAGCACCGCCGCCTCGTCCCAGCGCTGCGACGCACGCCGCACGGCGAGGTCGGCCATCAGCAGGTGATGATTCACGACGATCACGTCCGCCTGCGCCGCGGCGCGCCGCGCGGTGAAGACGAAACAGCGCTCGAAGTGCGGACAGCGGAGGCGCGTGCAGAGGTCCCCTTCCGCCGCGACCTCATCCCACACCTCGCCACGCGGCGGGTCGGGGAGATCGGCGAGTGAGCCGTCGGTGGTCTTCTCCGCCCACGCCTCGATCGCCGCGAGTTCCACTGAGGCGGCGTCGTCGAAGAGTGCCGGCCCCTGCGCCCGCGCTTGCTCGAGGCGCTGCAGGCAGAGGTAGTTCCGCCATCCCTTCAGCAGCGCGAAGCGCACCTTCTGGTCCGTGAGCGCCTCGGCGAGGAAGGGGAGGTCCTTCCCCGTCAGCTGCTCCTGCAGCGTGATCGTGTTGGTGCTGACGACGGTGCGCTCGCCACTCTCGGCGGCCCAGCGGAGCGCGGGGACGAGGTAGCCGAGCGACTTGCCGACGCCGGTCCCCGCCTCGATCAGCCCGACCCCACCGCGCGAGAAGAGGGACGAGATGAGCCGCGCCATCTCACGCTGGCTCGGGCGGTCCTCGTAGCGGCCCAACCGTCGCGCGACGGGTCCGTCGGGCCCGAGTAGCCCGGCGATATCGTCCGGCGCGATCGTCGCCGCGGGGCGCGCGCGTGGGACCTCGACCACCACGTACAGCCGACTCGCCTCGTTGTCGACGATCGCGAATCCGATTCCGTCGTCGTGCAGACGCGCCGCCACGGCGAGATCCGCGTCCGACGGCTCGAGCCATCCGCTCGGATGGTTATGCAGCAGGAGTTCGCCCCGGTTCGCGAAGCCCGGCAGCGCGAGGACGCTCGACACATCGCCGCGCGCCGCCACGCGGGCGCTGACCACGAGCCCGGCCTCGTCGATGGTGCAGACGAAGCAGACCTCACGCCCGCCGGCGAGACGGATCGCCGTCCGCACCGCGGCGGCCGCGCCGGGCGCGATCCGTCCGGGCTCGCCGTGCCCTGCGCCGCCAGCCGCACGCGTGCCCGACGGCGCCGGCCCCTCCGTCTCCGCCTCGTCGCGCGCGCTCACGTCTTGAGCGTCTTCTTCTTCGCGGCCGGGAAGAGGACGTTGTTCAGGATCAGCCGGTAGCCGGGCGAGTTGGGATGCAGCGCGAGGTCGGTCGGTGGCGCCCCGATGTTGTGCTGCGGATCCTCGGGATCGTGCCCGCCGAGGTAGGTCCAGGAGCCACGACCATACGACCCGTGGAGATACTTCACCCAGGGCGCCCCCTCCTCCTGCGCGAGCACCGTCGCCCCGGGCTTGAGGGTGCGTCGCGTGAAGGAGGTGGTCACGCCGTAGAAGTCGGGCATCACCGCGCGATGGTTCTGCACGAGCATCGTCGGCACGGGATCGAACTTCGCCGAGAAGCCGAAGAGCGAGAAGGTGCCGAGGGGCTGCCGACGCGCGGGGACATTCACCTGATGCCCGTCGATGTCACTCATCGCGTTGATCCCGGGCGCGAACTCTAGTCGTGCGCCCTGGAAGGCGAAGCTCCGGTCCCAGGCGAGCTTGGCATCGGCCGCGGGATCGAGGGGGGAGCCGTCGGCATACGGCCCGGCGATGTCGATCCCGGCCGCGGCGAGCGCGAGCTCGAGGGTCTCGGTGGCGCCGCACATCGCGAAGAGGAAGCCGCCGCGCTCGACGAAGGCGCGCAGCTTCTCCGCGACCGCCTTCTTGAGCGTCGGGATGTCGGCGAGCCCGTGGCCGCGCGCCATCGCGAGGTCGCGCTCGCGTGCCTGTACGAACCAGGGCGCATCGCGGAACCCGAGGTGCAGCTTGTTCTGCTGCCCCGTGAAGTCCTCGTGGAAGAGATGGATCCAGTCGAACTGCGCGAGGTCGGTGGCGAGCACCGTGTCGTCCCAGATCTTCGCGTACTTGATCCCCGCGTAGCTCAGCGCGAGCGTCACCGCGTCATCCCACGGCGGCGCATCCGGCGGCGTGTACACGGCGATCCGCGGCGCGCGCTCGAGCGGCACGGCGTCCATGTTCCCCTCGGCGATCTCCCGCCGCATCGTCGCGAGGGTGCCAGCGTCGACGGGTTCGCTCGTCACCCCCGCGAGCGCAGCCGCCCGGCGCACGCTCGGCAGATCCGGCACGAGGAACGCGCCGCCGCGATAGTTGATCAACCATTCGCTGCGCACGTTGTCGACGAGCGCCCCGAAGACGACGCCATACGCCTTCAGATGATTCGCCTGCGCCTCGTCCATCGGGAGGAGGAGATGCTGGGCGCCCACCGCTCGTCCGACGAGCAGCAGTCCGATCAGCAGGACACGGAGGATCACGCGGCCACCCCCGGGCGGAGGGCGTCGAGTTCGCGGCGGGCCTGCGGCACGAGCGCGCTCCCGGGATAGGTGAGGATGAGATGCTCGAGATGTTCGCGGGCGCCGTCGCCGTCCCCGGCGCGCCGGAGCCCACGGGCCCATTCGAGGTGCGCCTCCGCCGCCTCGGGTGCCGCCGCGTGCTCCACGGCGACGCGTTGCCAGAGACGACGCGCCCGCGCGTCGGCCCCACGCCCCGTCTCGAGGCGGGCCGCCATCGCGAGGAGCACCGGCGCCGCATCGGGGAGGTCGGCAGCGGCCGACTCGAAGCGGCGGACCGCGTCGGTGGTGTCGGCACGCCCGAGGGCGAGGAAGGCGGCGCCGACGGCGGGCGCACGGGGGACGGTCGTCCGGTTCAGCAGGGCGAGGGCGCGCACGACGTCCTGCTCCGGCGTCGGCACGTGGCGCAGTGCCTGTCGCGCCGCCACGAGATCCCCCTCGTACAGCGCGAGCCAGCCGGCCACCTCGTCCTCCGCGTCGAGCGTCGCGCCGGCGAGCGCCGCACGGGCGCGCGGCACATCCCCCGCGCGGATCCAGGCCCAGGCGACCACGCGCTGCATCAACCGCACGCGGTCCGGGCCCAGCGCCGCCGATTCGGCGGCGAGCCGAGCCGTCACCTCGGCGCCGCGCCCGAGCCGCGCGAGCGCCTCGAGCTCGAGCGGCACCGCCACATCGACCCGCGTCGTGGAATCCCCCACGCCCGCTCCGCGGACGAGGGTCAGCGCTCCGGTCGCATCGCCGGCCCGGAGCGCCGCCTGCGCCCCGCGCCACGCGTCCGACGCCTCAGGACGGGCGCGATGCACCGCGGCCCAGACATCACGGGCGACCCCCCACGCCTGCGCGCGCTCGACCTCCTCCCCGAACTGCCGCCAAACCACGACCGCGGTATCCGTCACGGGGACGGCGGCGAGGACCGTCCAGCCGTCGCGCGGCGAGCCCCACGCCACATCCAGAAGCGCCCGCACCTGTCGCACACCGATCGTCGGCGGGGACGCGGCGGCCGTCGCACTCGACGCCGTGCCGCGTCCCGTCATCAGCGCGGCCCGCACGGCATCGCGGGCCCCGACCGGAGCGGGCGTCAGCGAGAAGACCGCCGCCGATTCGTAATACGCCTCATCCTGCACGACGGTGCGCCAGGCGAGCGCCGACTCCTCCCAACGACCGAGCCCGGCGCGCATCTGCGCGAGTTCGAGCGCCAGCCCCTGGAGCGAGCCGAGTGCCGTCGCGGCGTCGCGCAACACGGTGTCCACCGCGGCGGCGCGGTTGTTGAAGAGGAGGATCCGCGCGTAATCGCGGTACGGGGCCAGGTCGCTCGGACGCGTCGCACACCACGCCCGGAACGCGGCGTCGGCCGCGCGCGGCCGACCGAGGGAGACGAGGGCACGGAGCTGCACCCCTCGGAGCGCGCTCTCGCCGGGGAAGCGCGGCAACAGCGTGTCGAGCGCCGCGAGCACGGAGTCCTCCTGCATCGTCAGCGAGAACACGCGCTCGAGCCCGAGGACCCCCTGCACCACCGCGCCAGCGGCGATCGCCTCGCGATACGCGGTGACGGCCTCGCGCGCTCGGTTCCCGTTCTCCGCGTCGAGTCCGCGGCTGAGCGCCGCGGCACCCGCGGGCGCGGCCTCCTGCGCCGCGAGCGCGCCGCCGAGGAGCAGCCACCCAAGCAGACCCCTCACGGCACCTTCCCCGCGTTCAGGGCGCGGAAGTACTCGAGCACGAGGCGGCGCTCCTCGGCGCTCATCCCGCGCAGTTCCTCCCACGTCGGCAGCTGATAGCGCTCTGCCGCCGCGCCCCGCTGCGGTCCATCGGCCGGGGTGAAGCGGGCCGTCCCACGCGCGGCCCGGGATTCCCGACGCTGCGCCTCGTCCTGCTGGTCCTGTTCGAGGGCGCGTCCCGCATCGAGCATCCGGCGGAAGAGCCGTTCCTGACGCGCCTGCGTGGCGGGGTCGGCGATCCCCTGATCGAGCGCCTGCGCGAGCACGCGCGCCTCGCGCGCCATCTCCTGCGCCCGCCCAGTGGGATCAGCGTCAGCGACCTGATCGAGCGCGCGCGCGACCTCCCGTTGCGAGCGCGCGAGTTCGCGCGCCCGTTCCCGCGCCGCGGCATCCACGCCCTGCGACCCGCGCGCCTGTGCGCCACCGAGGAGGCTCTGCATCTGCCCGTTCAGCTGCCCCTGCTGCTGGGCGAGCTGCTGCAGCTGCTCGAGCATCTCCGGGACCCCCGACGCCGACTGCGCGGACGCGGCGCGGTCGCGGTCCCGCGTGAGCTGCGCCGCCGCCTGCCGGAGCGCGTCGGCCGCCTCCTGCATCGACTGCGCCGACTGGCCCGACGCCGACTGTGCGGCGTCGCGCGTGGCCTCGCTCACCTGCTGCTGTGCCTGCTGCACCATCTGCTCGCTGCGCGCGGAGAGGAGTGCACTCTGCTTCCCCTGCTCGGCGAGCCGGCGTTGGGCGGTCTGCATCCCCTGCTGCAACGCCGACTGGCGCCCTCGGAGCGAGGGATCCGACGGATTCTGCTGGGCGTCGCGGGCGAGCGCGTCCTGTTCCTGCGCGAGCTGCATCATCTCCTGCACCGAGCGATCGAGCGCCTGCGTCAGCTCGCCCTTCCACTCCGCGACCTGGCCGGCGCGCGCCTGCTGCATCGCCGCGGCCGCCTCGGCCATCGCCTGCGCGGCCTGTGCCGCCGCGTCCTGTGCATCGCGCCGCGCGGAGTCCCGCGACGCGGGACGCGCGCCCGCCGCCGCCTCACGCGCCTGTCGCATCGCCTCCTGCAGCGCCGACTCCGACCGACGCGCCTCGGCCGACGCCCGCTCGGTCTGCGACGCACCGGTGCGCGCCCGCGACTGCGCGAGCCGCTCCTGGAGCGCCGCCATCGTCTCCGCGAGCTCCCGCGATTGCCGCGCGAGCGCCTCGGCCTCGCGCGCCTCCGGCGGGCGTCGGCGCGCGCTGTCCGCGAAGGCGCGCTGCGCCTGCGCGAGGTCGCGCGCCTGATCAGCCGTCGTCTTCATCGCCCCCTCGAGCGCCGCGCGCCGGAGCATCTCCGCGCTCTTCTCGAGCGCCTCCCGCATCCGCTGCTGCTGCGCGGCGAGATCCGCGAGCGACTGCCGCGTGCGCTCCGCGTTCAGGTCGTTCGCCGATTGCTCCACGCGCCGGAGCGCCTCCGCGAGCTCAGGGGTCATCGCCTCGCGCAGGAGGCGCTGCGCATCCTGCAGCTGCCGGGCGAGCGACGTGTCGAGCGCCCCCGCCTCGCGCAGGCGATCCTCCATCTCGCGGGCGGTCTCCTCGAGCCCACTCACCCGGTCCTGCATCGCCCGCTGCTGCGCCGCGATCTCGCGCGCGCGCTCCGCGCCATCGTAGCGCATCGGCGTCGCGGCGTTCGCGGCGGGCGGGGTCGCGCCCGGGCGCGTCGGTGACGCCTCCGTCGGTGCGGCGGGACGATCCGACCGCGTGCGTGCCTCGGTGGCGGTGCGTTCGGCGAGCTGTGCCTGCGCCTGTGCCGCCGCGCGCGCCGCGGCCGCGGCCGCATCCCCCACGTCGCGTGCGGCAGCGCGCTCCTCAGCCGCCGTCGGGATGCGGAGCAGCAACGGTGCGCTCACCGTCTCCGGTCGGCCGGGGACCGCATCCCGCGCCACGGCTTCGAATCGCACCGCCGACCCGGGCGCGAGCGCGAGGTCGGCCAACGCCTGCACCGCGCCGCCGACCCACTCCGACTCCCGCGCGTCACTCAACCGATACTCCGTGACATCGGTGGAATCGCCGCTCGGCGAGAACACCGTGCGTCGCAGCCAGACCCCGCGCAGCTGCTGGTCATCCTGGGCGACGATCTCGATGCCGACCCGATCCTCGGGCCCGACCTTCGGCTCGCCCGTGGGCTCGACGATCTCCACCCGCGGGGCGGCATCCGCGACGACCTCGATCTCGAGCGGCGTCGGCACATCCTCGATCGGCCCGGCAGAGCCCCGCGCCTCCCAGCGCCACGCGTCGAGTCCCGACGGCCGGAAGCCTCCGGTGAAGGCGACGCCACGAACCGTCAGCGCGACCCGCGCACCGGCGGCGGAGACGAGTTGCACCGACGACAGCGGCTCCGACGCCTGCCCCTCGAGCCGGAGCTGCGTCCCCTCCGGCACCGCGATCGGCGCATCGATGGCGAGCCGCTCGGCGGCGCGCCCGAGATACGCGGGATAGATCGCCTGCACGACGACCTCGCCGAGGAACGGACGATCGGCGATCCGGGTGCGGAGCGTGTCCGTCGTCGCACGCCCGTCGGTCGCGAGGAGCACGAGGTCCGCGTCGATCGGCCCCACCCGCACCGCGGCGTGGCCGGCGGTCACGACGACCGCGGAATCGCGCCACGCACCGCCGGTCTGCCGCCAGCGCAGCCGGATCGCGCGGCGCCCCGGTGCGGCGAGCCGGACGTCGAGCGTCCCGCCGCGGACGACGCGGGACGGGAGTCCCTCCACGGCGAGAGGCGCCACGAGCGTGCCACGCCAGGCGCGCACCGGATGGGCGAGCGCGCGCCAGCCGTCCGCCGTCGCCGGCGACGTGAGCCCGGCGAGGCCGAGCATCCCCAGCAACACCACGACGCCGGCACCGCCGCGCTGCCACGCGGCGCGCCGATGCCGCGGCGCCGGCGCATCGGCGACCGCGCGCAGCCCCGCCGCGAGGCGCGCGTCGGCGTGCGAGACGAGCGCGCCGCCGAGCGGGGCGACTTCGAGGAATCCTTCGACCGAACCGCGTCGCTGCCCCTGCTCCGCTTCGATCGCCATCGCGACCCGCGCCGCGGCCGACGCTGCGCCGACGCGCCGGCGCAGCAGACGCCACCCACCGACGCACGCCAGCAGTGCACCCCCCCAGACCGCGAAGGGCCAGAGCGGGGACACCGTGAGCCAGCGTCCGTCGGCGAGCGCGAACGCGCCCGCGGCGAGCAGGGCGACGCCCACCGCCGCGGGCCACGCCAGCGTGGTCGCAGCGGCGAGCCGACGGAGCCGGGCAGATTCGTCGGCGACGAGCGCGACGATCCTCATCGCCCCACCCCGCTCGTCACGGCATACACGAAAAGATTCACTCCCATCCGCAGCGCCGCCTCGTGCGCCTCAGGCGGATCGTCCGCATAGGTCCCGACGTCCTCCCATCCGTTCCCGAGGTCGGCCTCGTGAGAGTAGTACACAGCGAGTCGATCCCCGATGAAGAGGCCATACCCGCGCGCCGGCTGCCCGTCGTGCTCGTGGATCTTCGGGACCCCCTCCGGGAACGGATAGACGATCCGGTAGATCGGGTGCGAGAGCGGGACGTCGACGAGCGGGCGGTCGGGAAAGACTTTCGCGAGTTCTCGACGGAAGGCCGCGTCGAGCCCGTAGTTGTCGTCGGCGTGCAGGAACCCCCCGCGGAGGAGATACTCCCGCAGCCGCACGACCTCGGCGTCACTCAGCGTCAGGTTCCCGTGCCCGGTGAGGTGCAAGAACGGCACATCGAAGAGCCGGTCGTCGAGGAGCGTGACCCGCACCTCCCGCGGCTCGATCGCGAGCGCGGTGCGTTCGCGGATCGCGCGGATGAGGTTCGGCAGACTCGAAGGGTTCGCATACCAATCGTCACCATCGTATTGGAGCCGCGCGACGGCGAGGCGCGGCACCGCACCAGAACCGATCGGGCGGGCGGCCACGCCGAGCGCGACGACCAATACGACGGCGCCGGCAGCGAAGAAGCGGCGAGGACGGCGCGTCATCCGTGCGCGATCCGGTAGGCGAGGTTCCGCGGCGCGTGCATCTCGTCCATCAATACGCGCTGCACCTCGCGGGCGCTCATCCCCTCGGCGCGACAGCGGACCGCGTGCGCCCGGAGGGTCGCCTCGTCGGGCGCCGGCGCCGGCGCGCCCGCCCCGATCACCAGCACCACCTCGCCCCGAGGTGGCTCCGCCGCCATCGACGCCGCGAGGGAGGCGACCGTGCCGCGATGGAAGGTCTCGAACTGTTTGGTCAGTTCCCGCGCGACGACCGCCGGCCGCTCGCCCGCGCCCGCCGCCGCGAGCTCCGCGAGCGTCTCTGCCACACGGTTGGCGGCTTCGTAGACCACGCCGACGTGCGGGAGCGCCGCGAGCGATCCAAGTGCCTCCTGCCGGTCGCGTCCCTTCCGCGGGAGGAACCCGAAGAAGGTGAATCGGTCGGCGGGGAGCCCCGCACCGACGAGGGCGGCGAGGAGCGCCGAGGGTCCCGGCACCGGCGAGACGGGGAGCCCCGCCGCGACGACCGCCTCGACGAGCCGCGCGCCGGGATCGGAGAGGAGCGGCGTGCCCGCGTCGCTGACAAGGGCCAGCGACTCGCCCGCGTGCAGACGCGCGACGAGGCCGGGCGTGCGCTCGGCCTCGTTGTGCTCGTGATAGCTCACGAGCGGCGTCGGGATGTCGAAGCGATCGGTGAGATGCCGCGTGTGCCGCGTGTCCTCGGCGAGGATCGCCGCGACGGACCGGAGCACCTCGACCGCCCGCGGACTCAGGTCGCCGAGGTGCCCGATCGGGGTGCTGACGACGAACAGGGTGCCGGGCACCCTCTCGCCGCCCGCACTCACGTCAAGTGCGAATCGAACTTGGCCGCGAGCTGGGGCTTCGGCACCGCCCCGATGAGCTGGTCCACGAGCTTGCCGTCCTTGAAGAACAGCAGCGTCGGGATCGAGCGCACCTGGAACCGCGCCGCGGTCCGCTGGTTCGCGTCGACGTCGAGCTTCGTCACCTTCACGCGCCCGTCATAGTCGGCGGCGAGCTGATCGAGGATCGGGGCGATCATCCGGCACGGCCCGCACCAGGTCGCCCAGAAATCCACCACCGTCACGCCGGCCTGCTGCTCCACCTCGGCCGCGAAGTTGTCATCCGTCACCACCACCGGCTTGCTCATCGCCTGCTCCTCTGGTGCGGCGCCCGGTGTCGGGGTCCGGCGCGCCTCGCTAATGTTCCGACGTCCCCTGCGTCCCGCCCGTCTCCCAGGGTCCGTCCGCCTGATGAACGCTTCTGATCCCTCGCCCCGCCGCGGCACCCGCCTCGCCCACATCGGCGTGGCGGTGGCGTCGCTGGAGGCGATCCTGCCCTTCTATCGAGAGGTCCTCGGGATGCCCGAGGTCCCGCTCGACGACGCCGACGGCGCCCGCATCGCGGGGCTGCAGGCGGGTGACGCGGTGGTGGAGCTGCTCGAGCCGAAGGTCGCCGACTCGCCGATCGGGAAGTTCATCGACAAGCGCGGCCCCGGCATCCACCATCTCTGCTTCGCGGTCGACGACCTCGAGGGCACCCTCGAGCGGTGTCGGGCCGCGGGGATCCGCCTCATCGACGAGCGCCCACGGATGGGCGCCGAAGGGAAGCGGATCGCCTTCCTGCACCCCGCCTCGACGGCCGGTGTGCTGGTCGAACTCACGGAATATTAATGGGTGCAGAGGGTCACGACCGCCGACAGGTCGAACGTCTCGACGAACCAGCGCTTGGAGCGCGTGTTCTGGATCGTCGCGAACGTCGTGGTGGCCGACCGGTCGCCCTGACGGAGGGCCACCCGGAAGAGTTGCCGTCCCCCCTCACCGAGCGCCGGGCCGGTGAGTTCGACCGTCTCGTGCTGCAGATGGCAGAAGACGATGAAGGCCCGCCGTTCGACCTCCGAGCGCGACGCGCGGTCGGCGAGCGGCGCCTGCGCCGTGCCCCAGACGGCGGCGAGCTCGTCGACGTCCTTCGCGTCAGCCGCGGTCACATAGCGCCGCACCGCCTCCTCCGGCGTCGCCGCCCCGGTCCTGGCACCCCCCGCCGAGAGACACCCGGTGAGGACGCCGCCGAGCACCGCCACCAACACCATCAGATTCGATCGTCGCACGTGCAGCGCTCCACCCTGAAGAAGGTCGACGCAAGATGAGCCGGCAGCGCCTCTACATCAACATCGATCACGTCGCGACGGTCCGGCAGGCCCGGCGGGTCGCCTACCCCGATCCGGTGGTCGCAGCCCAACGCTGTGAGGACGCCGGTGCCGACGGCATCACGGCCCACCTTCGCGAAGACCGGCGGCATATGCAGGACGCCGACATCGTCACGCTCGCGTCGGTGCTCCGCACCCCATTCAATCTCGAGATCGCCAACACCCCGGAGATGATCGCGCTCGCCTGTCGGCTCCGGCCGCACCAGGTCACGCTTGTGCCGGAACGGCGCGAGGAGGTCACCACCGAAGGCGGCCTCGACCTCGCGCGCGACCCCGAGGGACTCCGGCGTGCCCTCGCGGCGTTGCACGATGCCGGGATCCGCACGGCGCTCTTCATCGACCCCGACCTCCGACAGATCGAGCGGGCCCACGCCCTCGGCGTCGCCGCCATCGAACTGCATACCGGGACCTACTGCCACGACCCCGAAAACGCCGACGCGCTCCACGCGCTGCAGACGGCGGCGGCCGACGGCGCGGCGCGGGGGCTCGCCATCCACGCCGGGCACGGTCTCACCCTCGCGAACGTCGGCCCCGTCGCGGCGATCCCCACCTGCGAGGAACTCAACATCGGACACGCGATCATCGCCGACGCGCTCTTCCACGGGCTTCCGGAGGCGGTGCGTCGGATGCGGACCGCGATGGATGCGGCCCGGCCGGGGCTCGCCCCCTGACCACGCCGATGCCGACCCCCACCACTCCGGTCACCGGCCCCAACGCGCCCGACGACACGGCGCTGCGTTGGATCGTGAGTCGCCTCGACGCGCTCGCGAGCGCCATCGACGTCGCCGCCCGATCCGCCGACCCGATCGCCTCCCTCGCGCCGCAGCGCGTCGCGATCGCCGAGCTGCGCGGGGTCGCTCACCTCGATGCCGCCTCCCCGCTGCGCGCGGTCCTCGATGTCGTCGGTCAGCTCGCGGGCGCGACGCCCGCCACCGCGCCCCCGACCACGCTCGTCCAGCCGACCCTCGAACTCGCGAGCCGGGCCCTCCAAGAGGGCGCGGCGGCGCTCGGCGCAGGGCTCGTACCCGCCGCCGACGGGGCGACGGTGCTCGCGCTCGCCGCGCTCGTCCGTGCCGCCCCACCGGTGATGCCCCCCCCCGTGATGACGGCGCCCGCTGGTGCGACACTGGCCGACCTGCTCCGAGACGGCATCGCCGCCTTCGCGGCGCCCGCCTCACTCCCCGACGCCACCGAGCTCGCCCACCGTGGCCCGAGCGCCCGGGCCGCCGCGCGGGCCCTCCGTGACGCCCTCGAACGGGGTGAGCGCGCCGCGACCCCCGCCGCGATAGACGAACTGCACGATCTCCTTCGCCTCGCCGAGGAGTGACGATGCGCCTCGATCTCCGTGCCATCCTCGGCATCGCCCTCAGCGCGGCGCTCCTCTGGCTCACCCTCCGCGACGTGGCGTTCGCCGACGTCGCCGCACGCCTCCGCGGCTCCGACCCGCTCCTCTGGGCCCTCTGCACCATCACGGCCACCGCGATCTTCCCGCTCCGCGCGCGCCGCTGGCAGGCGATCCTCGCCCCGCTCGGACCGCGGGTCCCCTTCGCGCCGCTCTGGGAGGCGACCGCGATCGGAATGATGGTGAACAACGTCGTCCCAGCCCGGGCCGGTGAGTTCGCGCGCGCCCTCAGCCTGACTCAACGGCACCCGACGCTCGGACTCGGGGCGACCCTCGGCTCTCTCGTCGTCGACCGCCTCTTCGACGGGACGATGGTGCTGACGCTGCTCCTCCTCGGGACCCTCGACCCGGCATTCCCCGCCGAGGCGACGGTGTTCGGCTGGCGGGCCGGCGAGATCGGCCTCGCCGCGGCCGCGGTCCTCGGCGTCGTCCTCCTCGGACTCGTCCTGCTCCTCCTCGCGCCGGAGCTCGTGACGGGGCTGATCGACCAGACGGTGGGACGTCTCGCGCCGTCGGTCGCCACGCGCCTTCGGACACTGATCGAGTCATTCGCCGCCGGCATCGCGGTGCTTCGCTCCCCGGCCCTGGTGGGAGAGGTCGCCTGGTGGACGCTACTGCATTGGCTGACCAATGCCCTGGCGTTCTGGCTCGGCTTCGGCGCGCTCGGCATCGACGCCCCCTTCAGCGCCGCGCTCTTCCTCCAAGGGGTGATCGCGATCGGCGTCTCGATTCCGCAGGCGCCGGGGTTCTTCGGGGTCTTCGAGGCCACCGGGAAGGCGGGGCTCGCGCTCTACGCCATCGCCGCGGAGCCGGCGGTGACCTGGGCGCTCGGCTTCCACCTGCTCTCCTTCGTGCCGATCACCGCGCTCGGCGCCTGGTATCTCGCCCGGCAGCCGTGGAGTCTCCGCGACCTCATCGGGCGCGCTCGGAGCGGCACATGAGGCCGACGCGGGCTCGGCTCGCCGCGCAGGCGAAGGTGAACCTCGGCCTCCGCGTCCTCGGGCGAGAACCGAGTGGGTACCACCAGCTCGAGACCCTCTTCGCCCGGATCGACCTCGCCGACGACCTTGCCATCACGCGGACAGCCAGCGGCTGCACGCTCGACTGTGTGGGAGCCGACGTCGGCCCCGTCGAACGGAACCTCGCGTTCCGCGCGGCCCGCGCGTACCTCGAGGCGAGCGGCTGGGCGACCGGGCTCGCGATCGAACTGACCAAGCGGATCCCCGCCGGCGGCGGCCTCGGCGGGGGGAGTGCCGACGCCGGGGCCGTCCTGCGCCTCCTTGACGCGATGGCCCCGACCCCCCTCCCACAGGATGCGATGTCGTCAATCGCCCTCGGGCTCGGTGCCGATGTGCCCTTCCTCGCAACGACCGCCCCCCTCGCCCTCGCCTGGGGACGCGGGGAGCGACTCATCCCCGTCACGGCGTTGCCGGCACGTGAGATTCTGCTCGCCCTCCCGCCATTCGGGGTCGAGACGAAATCGGCGTTCGGGTGGATGGCCGAGACGCGCGCCGGGTCGCCAGTCGAGCCCGCCGCGCCCGTCACCGCCGAGCGGGTCGCCACCTGGTCCGGCGTCGCCGCGTGGAGTCGGAACGATCTGGAGGGGCCGGTCGAGGCTCGGCATCCGAGCCTCGCCACCTTGCGTGACTCGATGATGGCGGCGGGCGCCGAGGTCGCACGGATGAGCGGGTCCGGGTCGACCGTGTTCGGTGTCTTCGCAGCGGAGGCGCCCTTCGCCGTCGCAGGGGCGCCCGAGGGGACCCGGTTCGTCCGCGGCCGTCTCGTCGGGGAGGTGGCTCCGATCGAGCCCCTGGACTAAGTTCGACTCGTTCGCCGCTGCCCCTTCGTCCAACGGCAGGACATCGCACTTTGGATGCGAGAATGGTGGTTCGAATCCACCAGGGGCAATCCGAGAGGGCCGCTGCGGGGCAACTGCGGGCGCCATCGGCACTTGCGTGACCGCGCCCCCCTGCCGTCCGACTCCGGTCCCGCCTATCTTTCGGGGCTTTCGGTTCCCTCCCTGACCTCGGCGCGGCGACCACGCTCATGGACGGCCTCTCAGTCCCCATCCGCGGCATCCGGATCCTCACCGGCACGGCGAATCAGCCGTTGGCGGAGGGGATCGCCGCGTCGCTGGGCATCGACCTCTGCAAGACCACCGTGACGCGCTTCGCGGACGGCGAGGTCTTCGTGCGGCTTGACGAGAATGTCCGCGGCGCCGACGTCTTCATCGTCCAGCCGACGAACCCGCCGGCGGACAACCTGATGGAGCTCCTGCTCCTCATCGATGCCGCTCAGCGCGCCTCCGCGGCGCGCATCACCGTCGTGATGCCGTACTACGGGTACGCGCGGCAGGACCGGAAGGACCAGCCCCGGGTCGCGATCGGCGCCAAGCTCGTCGCGAACATGATCATGCGCGCGGGCGCCGACCGGGTCCTCGGCCTCGATTTCCATCAGCATCAGCTGCAGGGGTTCTTCGACATCCCCGTCGACCACCTGTACGCGGCGCCGGTGTTCACCGCGCACTATCGCAAGAAGAACCTGACCGACCCGGTCGTCGTCGCCCCGGATGTCGGCGCGGCGAAGATGGCCCGTGGCTTCGCCAAGCGCCTGAACGCCTCCCTCGCAATCATCGACAAGCGGCGCCCCGCGGCGAACGTCGCCGAGGTGGTGAACGTCGTGGGTGATGTGGAGGGGCGCGATTGCCTGTTGGTGGACGATATGATCGACACCGCCGGGACCGTCAGCGAGGGCGCGCGGGCGCTCAAGAAGCTCGGCGCCCGCGACGTCTACGTCTGCGCGACGCACGGACTCCTCAGCGGCCCCGCCGTCGAGCGGCTCCGTGACGCGCCGATCACCGAGGTCGCGATCACCGATTCCCTCGCGACCCCGGAGCACAAGCGCTTCCCGACGCTGGCGATCCTCTCTGTCGGCGATCTGCTGGCGAAGGCGATCCGTTTCACCCACGCGGACCAGTCGGTGAGTTCGCTGTTCGATTGAGGCAGGTGTCAGGTAGCAGGTAGCAGATGTTCGTCCCGTTTCCCTTGGCGCGACGCTGGGCCGGATCTCCCGGGCACCCACGTAGCGCGCCGAATCTCACGAGGTAGTTCCGATGTCGACTGTTCCGTTCTCCGCCACCAGCCGCGACACCACCGGCAAGGGCGTCGCCCGTAAGCTCCGCGCCGCCGGTCAGGTGCCCGCCGTCATCTACGGTCACGCCCGGCAGCCGCAGCCGATCGCGCTTGATCACCACAAGCTCCAGCTCCTCCTCGAGAAGCACCCGTACCAGAGCACCGTGATCGCCCTCGATATCGACGGCAAGACGAGCAACACGCTCATCCGCGAGATCCAGCGCCACCCGTTCAAGAAGCAGATCGTGCACGTCGACTTCCAGGAACTCGTCGCCGGCGAGAAGGTGACGGTGCGCGTCCCGATCCACTTCACCGGGACGCCCGAGGGCGTGCGCCTCGGCGGTGGCCTCCTCGACCAGGTCCTCCACGAGCTCGAGGTCTCCTGCGACCCGTCGAACATCCCGGGCCACATCTCCCTCGACGTGACGGCGCTCGGCATCGGGCAGTCGATCCACGCCGGCGAGGTCCCGCTCCCGGCCGGCGTGTCGCTCCACTCGACGCCCGACGCGACGGTCTGCGTCTGCGCCGCGCCGCGCGTCGAGGCCGAGCCGGCAGCCGGTGAGGCGGGCGCGGGCGAGCCCGAGCTCATCCGCAAGGCGAAGGCCGACGAGTCGGCCGAGGCGAAGTAAGCCCGACGTCGGGGGCGCCGAGCGCGATGATGAAAGTCATCCTCGGGCTCGGCAATCCCGGCGCGGCGTACGTCGACACGCGGCACAACGTGGGGTGGTGGATCGTCGACCACCTCGCCGAGGCGTGGCGATGCGACGGCTGGCGGAAGGACGGCGAGGCGATGACCGCGTCGGGCACCGTCGGCGCCGTGAAGGTGCGGCTCGTGAAGCCGCTGACGTTCATGAACCTCTCCGGGGCGGTCCTCAAGCCCTGGCTCCGGCGACCGTTCTGGGCCGCAGTCGCCGACCTGATGGTCATCTCCGACGAGGTGCAGTTGCCGGTGGGCGCCTTCCGCTTCCGAGCGAAGGGCTCCGCCGGCGGGCACAACGGGCTGAAGAGCATTGAGCAGGCGCTCGGCGGCCAGGACTACGCCCGACTCCGCATCGGCGTCGGACCGAACGACCCCCAGCGCCGCATCGGCGACCTCGCTGACTACGTGCTCGGGGACTTCGGGAAGCAGGAGGCCGCCGACGTGCGGGCCCTCTTCCCGACGCTGGAACAGGCGCTGCGGCAGTGGACCGCCGACGGCATCCTCCCGGTGATGAACGCGTTCAATCGGTGACGGTCGGGCGTTATCGCCCGTCGCGTGTCACCATCGCAGTCGAACTTTCAGCTTGCAGCATTCAGCTTTCTTCTTTCATCCGTAGTCCCCCTTTCCCCTCCCCTCCCTCCCATGCTCGAGAATCTGACGATCTACGCCCTCGGGATCGGGGTGGCCGGCCTCATCGCCTGCTACCTCACCTATGCGGGCATCGTGCGTAACGCCCCCGGCTCGCAGGCCATGCAGGACCTGGCCGAGGAAATCCGCAAGGGCGCGATGGCGTTCCTGAAGCGCGAGTACACCGTGCTCGTGCCGTTCCTCCTCGTCGTGGCGGGCCTCCTTGCCTGGGCGCTCAACATCGAGACCGGGATCGCCTACATCGTCGGCGGACTCTGCTCGATCATGGCCGGCTGGGCCGGGATGACGTCGGCCACCAAGGCGAACGTCCGCACCTCCGAGGCCGCACGGGCGCAGGGCCAGGCGGCGGCGCTCCGCATCGCCTTCGGTGGCGGCGCGGTGATGGGCCTCGCGGTCGCGTCGCTCGGCCTCCTCGGCGTCACCGGCGTCTTCCTCTGGCAGAAGGGGCTCCTCGGGGGCTCCGGCTACCAGACCTTCGGTGAGATCATCTCCGGCTTCGCGATGGGCGCGAGCTCGATCGCCCTCTTCGCGCGCGTCGGTGGCGGCATCTACACCAAGGCCGCGGACGTCGGCGCCGACCTCGTCGGCAAGGTCGAGGCGGGGATCCCCGAGGATGACCCGCGCAACCCGGCCACCATCGCCGACAACGTCGGCGACAACGTCGGTGACGTCGCCGGCCTCGGCGCGGATATCTTCGAGTCGTACGTCGGCGCGATCATCGCGACCATCGCCCTCGCCGCGACCTCCACGCTCATCCCTGAGGAGACCCGCTTCGCGGCACTCCTCCTTCCGATCGGCTACACCGCGGCCGGCCTCGCGGCCTCGCTCATCGGCATCTTCCTGATGCGCGTGCTCTCCAAGGGCGATCCGGCCAATGCGCTTCGCGCGGTGACCTTCATCGCCGCCGGGCTCTTTCTCGCGTTCGCGTACGTGCTCACGCAGCAGATCCCGCTCAACATGGTGAACCCCGAGACCGCGGAGGCCTTCCCGGCCCTCGGCCCCTGGTTCGCCGTCATCGCGGGCACGGTCTCCGGTGTCGCGATTGGTCTCGTGACCGAGTACTACACTGCGGCGGGCCCGGTCATCCGGATCGCCGAGTCGTCGAAGACCGGTCCGGCCACGAACATCATCGCCGGCCTCGCCGTCGGGATGGAGTCGACGATCGTCCCGGTGCTCCTCATCTGCGGCGCGATGTTCGTCTCCGTCTGGGCGGCTGGTCTCTACGGCGTCGCCATCGCCGCGGTGGGGATGCTTGCCACGGTCGGCGTGACGATGTCGGTCGACGCGTACGGCCCGATCTCGGACAACGCCGGCGGCATCACCGAGATGAGCCACCTGGGCCCCGAGGTCCGTAAGATCACCGACGGCCTCGACGCGCTCGGCAACACCACCGCCGCCATCGGCAAGGGCTTCGCGATCGGCTCCGCCGCGCTCACCGCGCTGGCGATGTTCGCCGCCTACGCCTCGGCCGTGGGCCTCGACAAGGACGGCCTGAACCTCGTCGACCCGATGGTCGTCATCGGCCTCTTCATCGGCGGCGTGATGCCGTTCTTCGTCGGCGCGCAGACGATGACCGCCGTCGGCCGCGCGGCGCAGGGGATGGTGGAGGAGGTCCGCCGCCAGTTCCGCGAGATCCCCGGCCTGCTCGAGGGGAAGCCGGGCGTGAAGCCCGACTCCGCGCGCTGCGTCGACATCTCCACCACGGCCGCGCTGCGTGAGATGATCCTCCCCGGCGTCGCCTCGGTGCTCCTCCCGGTCGTCGTCGGCAAGGTGCTCGGCGTGAAGGCGCTCGGCGGCCTCCTCGCTGGCGCCACCGTGACGGGCGTGATGATGGCGCTCTTCATGGCGAACGCCGGCGGCGCGTGGGACAACGCCAAGAAGGCGATCGAAGGTGGTCTGATGGGTGGCAAGGGCTCCGACCCGCACAAGGCCGCCGTCGTGGGCGACACCGTGGGCGACCCGTTCAAGGACACCAGCGGTCCGGCGATGAACATCCTCATCAAGTTGATGAGTGTGGTGAGCCTAGTGCTGGCACCCTGGTTCCTCGGCTGAGCCGAGGGGTCAGGTGAGAGGGGTCAGAGGGGAGGCCGTTCGGCCTCCCCTTTTTCCTTTGACTCGGACGCGAGCTTGGACGCGCCGCCGTAGTCCCGAGAGCATCTGACGCACCTCGGTCAGGCGCGCCTCGAGATGGGCATAGTCGGTGACGGGGATGACTCCGAGATCTTTGGCGAGCAGGAAGTGATAGTCCGCCTCCTGTGCCGATGCATACGCGATGGAGAGGAAGCGATTGAGTTGCGCATCGCTCCGGTGCGCGAGGCCTTCAGCGATGTTCGCGGGGATCGAAGCGACGGCTCGGGTGAGCTGCGAGGCGAGCTCGGGGTGGCGTCGGACCAGTCGTTCCTCGGCCAGGCGATACGTCAGCAGCGTGAGGGTGTGGGCCTTTTCCCAGACCGCGAGCTTTCGGAAGGATGCCATGCGAGGAGGATGCACCCGCGCCGGCGAGCATCATCGTCGATTCCTTCCATCGAGTTCCCTTATCTTCCGACAGAATCGGTACCGACACTCTCGGCTATTAACCGCTGTACCCTAGCACCTGAGACCTGTCACCTGATGTCTGATACCTGACCCCTGACCCCTGTTCCCTGATGTTAAGCCTCGGTATCGTCGGCCTCCCCAACGTCGGCAAGTCCTCCCTCTTCAACGCCCTCACCGCCGCCAAGGCCGAGGCCGCGAACTACCCGTTCTGCACCATCGACCCGAACGTCGGAGTCGTGACCGTGCCGGATCCGCGCCTCGACCGGCTCGCGGACATCGTGCGCCCCGAGCGGACGGTGCCGGCGGCGGTGCAGTTCGTCGACATCGCCGGGCTCGTGAAGGGGGCCTCGCAGGGTGAGGGACGCGGGAACGCTTTCCTCTCGAACATCCGCGAGACCGACGCGATCGTGCACGTCGTCCGGTGCTTCGACGACCCTGACGTGATTCACGTGGACGGGAGCGTGAACCCGGCCCGCGACCGTGAGACGATCGAGTTCGAGCTCGCCCTCGCGGACCTCTCCGTCGTGGAGAAGCGCCTCGACAAGGCGAAGCGCGCGGCGAAGACGGGGGATAAGGCTGCTGCCACCGAGGCCGCTGCGCTCGAGAAGGCGCAGGCGCCGCTCGCAGAAGGTCGCGCCCTCTGGCACGTGAGCCTCACGCCGGAGGAGCGCGAGCTCCTCAAGCCCCTCCAACTGCTGACCCTCAAGCCGATCCTGTACGCGGCGAACGTCACCGACGCCGAACTCACCGGCACGGAAGGTCCGTACGTCACGGCGCTCCGCGCCGCGATCGCCGCAGACCACGAGCCCGCGGAGGTGGTGACCTTCTCCGCGAAGATCGAATCGGAGCTCGCCGAGCTCCCGGCGGAGGACCGTGCGGACTTCCTCGCCTCGCTCGGCCTCGAGTCGGCGGGGCTCGACCGGCTGATCCGCGCCGGGTATCACCTGCTCGGCCTGCAGACGTATTTTACGGCCGGCGAGAAGGAGGTCCGCGCCTGGACCATCAAGCAGGGGGACACGGCGCCGAAGGCGGCGGCGGTGATCCACACCGACTTCGAGCGCGGCTTCATCCGCGCGGAGACGGTCGCGTATGACGACTTCGTCGCGCTTGGCGGGTGGAAGGGCGCGAAGGAGAAGGGCGCCGTCCGCAGCGAGGGGAAGGAATACCTCGTAAAGGATGGCGACGTCCTGCTCTTCCGCTTCAACGTCTGAAGGACGCGGATGACTGCTCGAGACTCGCGATAAATCGACTCATCCATTCATTATCCTGGAATGCCTGAACTACTACCGCCAACGTCTACAAGGATCGTCAAGGAACCCTTCGGAACAGACTCACGCTGCCTTGAACCCCATCCCCCCGGACCGTTCCAAAGTCTGCCGCTTCAAGCTTCCAGGAAGCACCGGAGAATCGGAAAGTGTATGGCCTCTCCGAGGGGCGATACCGTGAACGAACCTCCCCCGAACTGAGAGTATAGTTTTCGGACATGACCCCCCATAACAAACAATCCCTTGCAAACTCCCGGAGGCTTATTGTCTTGGCGGGTCCAATCTGACCCCACCCCCCCTCGCAGCCTGGCACGAAAGGGAGGACGACAACAGTCACGTCTTGAGCGCCGTCAAAGAATGCCGTCGGGAGGTTTACATCCCAATTCTTTATCATGCCAGAAATGCAGACACCACTTTCGCCCATCATCTGGCGCGGAGAAAAAACCGTGTTACATAGGTTCCCATCTTCACTGTAACGTACCCCCAAGGGGCCCCAGCTGTTACCGAGCGAAGTCGGTACTGGGTACCACAGCACCGCGAGCTGCGGCCCAGCAATAAGTGCGAAAACCCTTAGTTGGCGGTTATAAAAGTCTTCGGGGAGCCTTCCGATGACGTCAAACGAAAACAACGACTTGAACTGCCCCGTGGCCCGCTGGAGAGCGCACGAGCCATTGCACACCAGATCTTCCGGCCTGTAGCCAGGGAGCGGCACTGCGGCATGAACGGTAAATTCGGAAGAGTTCGGGTCGGAAGGGCCGTCTCGCATAGCTCGACCGACGCTCTCCATATGTGCAATCCAGCCGGTGTCCAGCGCGAAGCTTAGGGAAACACGCACGGCGTCGGCTCTCGAATCGGCCTGAATTTCATGAACGCGCGCCCCCACGGCGTTCCCCTCCCCCTTTAGCACGCGCTCGAGCAATCGGTAATTCGCCCTGCGCCGCTCACTGACCGCCAGTGCTGCGCCGAGCATAGCGCCAGCATCGACCTGCCTCGCCGACTGTTCGCCCGATGCGCGAGAGATGTAATTGGTGACGGCAGAAGGAGAGACCACAACCCGACACCGAAGTTCGAAATCCCCCTCTACCCTTCGCTCATCGACGACTTCGATTCGGCGCACAAAACCATTCAGAGTCGAAATGACGTCATCCTTGAGCACTTCAGAGTCAGACACGACCCTGTCGGCGAGGACCAGCTGCTGCATCGTTTGCTGCAGCGCGATACGCGCGGCATTCGACTGGGCCGACCAGCGAGTCGGCCCAATGCCGACGACCTCGACGATAACTGAGTCTTGAATTTCTTGCTGCGCCTCCGCAAGAGCGGGGCAGCACAAACTGAAGAAGCCGACAAGAACAGCATTCAGGGCCAGCTTGAACGCCCCAGACCGGAGGCATCGGCCTTGCTCAATGTTCGCGACTTGACGCACACTCATCATTCCTCCGTCCGCGGGCGACGAGCCCTTCTAAGGACACGATACAGGTCCACCCCGATGCCCCGGCTATAGTCTGCCACAGCCACAGAGGCGGCAAGCAAGGTTTCCACACGCGGCGAGGCGTATCGGACCCCCACGGCCCCTTCGGCCCCGTGCACGATGGCATTGCGCAGCTGCATTGCCTGCTGCAACAGACCCCAATTTCCGACGACTTCCTCAAGCGGACGCTTCGGCGATACAGAAACCTCACGATTCCATAGCAGAGCGTAGCCCTTTAGGCCGGAAATGAATTCCGCTCGCAATGCCCGGATGGGCGACGTACCGAGCGCGTAGATGCCTCGCCGCACCGTCCATTCAAAATCGACGCACGCGAGTAGCACCGAGATCGTCGCAGATTCCGCCGTCAGAAAGCCGCGAATCTTGCGATGGCGCGATCGTTGCGTGTCCCTGACGAGAAATTTCATACCGAGCGCCTCTACCAGGCTCTGAAAGCTGTTGTTACGGAATCTTACGCCGGGTTGCTTCAGCTTGCGGGGACGTGCCTCCGCTACGCTTCTCACCCGATTCGGGGGCGGATGGTGCCTGCAGCGCAGAGCGAAGGCGATTCGAGATTTGAATCGTAGACTTCGAGAGCCCGACGGTGACCCATACCTCTTCAGCGGCCTCGTCGTATCCCTGCTCGACGACGGTCAACCCCCGGAGCGTCGCCTCAGAAAAAGATCTCGTGAATTCTCTGACCGACTCGACCGTGGTCCGCTGCGTGGATTTCGAAATTGCATCCGCCTCGCCAACCTGGCTCCTTTGAGCGAGCTGTAAGGAACTGTCGACCTGTGTGACCAATCGCTCAGACTGCACTTGCTGAGAGATGAATCGGCTGACTTGAGCTTTCGCGCGCTCCTCTGCTATGGTGTACGCGCGGCGAAAACCCTGGCGATCTGGGAAGGCGACAGGTTGCCGATAGGTGGCGTACATCTTGTTCCAATCTCCATCCTCCCCGAACTCGATATCGAGACCGTCGAGCTTTACGATCGCGACCGCCGTTTGCTCATTCGTCTGACCTGGGATCACCCCACTGACTACCTGCTGAGCTGGTAACATGCTTCCTCCTAGCATGGCCACACAGAGAAGCAGTATTCGACGTGAAGGGCTGTGTTCACTCATGTTCACCTCGTGATGTGTATTGGGAGCCAAAGGTTTTTGAGAGATCCATCTACATTATATAATTCGGATCCCAGATACTCGGGAACGCAAGCCCCGTGACCGTTCATGAAATAGCTCACCGTTATTTTCACTTCGACCGTGGTTGCTAGCCACGGTTTGGGCTTTTCAGTACGACTATCTTGCCATGTTAAGCTGCTTGGGTTGCCCGCAGGTATAATATTCCTAGCACAGTGCCGCCACGTAGTCGGTCCTCTTCAGATTTTTCGATGCAGCTTTTCATAACGACACTTGTGGCATCGGCGGTCCCCCTCGTCCGCCTCGCGGCACAGGACCCCACCTTCCCCATCCCGCCCGACCTCGCCGCCGCCCAGGTGGCGTACGACCGGGCGCCCCAGGACCGAGACGCGCTGATCTGGCTCGGGCGCCGCATCGGCTACACCGGCGCCTACCAGCGCGCGATCGATCTCTTTACGCTCGGGCTGCAGCGCCACCCCGAGTCCCCGTTCCTCCTCCGCCATCGCGGTCACCGCTTCCTCTCGATCCGCGATACGCGCCGTGCGCGCGCAGACCTAGAGCGCGCGTGGGACGTGGTCCGAGCCTGGCCCGATGTCGTCGAGCCCGACGGTCAGCCGAACGCGCGGGGCATCCCGACGAGCTCGCTGCACTCCAACATCCGCTACCACCTCGCGTTGGCCTACTTCCTCGATGGGGACTTCGCCCTCGCCGAGCCGATCTGGGCGGAAGATGCCCGCGTGGCGTCGAACCTCGACCAGCGCGTGGCCGCGACCTACTGGTGGGTGCTCTCGCTGGCGCACCTCGGGCGCCGCGCGGAGGTTGCGCAGGTGCTCGCCCCGATCGACCCAGCCTGGGACATCATCGAGAACGGGAGCTACCACCGGCTCCTGCTCTGGATGAAGGGCGCGCTTCCCGCGGAGCGTCTGCTCCCCGCCGACGCGAGCGTGCTGGAGCGCCAGACGATCGGGAACGGGATGGGGCAGTGGCACGCCGCGAATAGTCGAGCGGCTGAGGCTCAGGCGGCGTGGCAAGGGGTGCTCGCCGGGAACCCGGCGCCGAGCTTCGGGGTGCTGGCGGCGGAGCGCGGGCTGCGCCGGCTCCCGTAGGCCGCTTGGGCGTCCCTCGTCGAACGCCGGGGGCGGCCCTGACCCAGCCCCAGGCGAGGCCGGTTGACCCGGCTGGGCGTGTTCGGGTAGACTTATCGGCTGTTCACATCCGGGGTCCCGCGCCGACGTCCGTCGGCGGATCAGCCCCGCTCTCCTCCCGCGTCGGCAACCCGCGGGGGGCGATCACGACCAAAGGGAGGATTGCCACATTGTCTCGTGAATACGAGGCGGTGTACATCTTCGACGCCGGACTCGAAGACACCGCCATCGCCGAGAAGCTGGAGAAGTACCACGCGCTCCTCGGCACCACCGCGCCCATCACCCTCGATCACTGGGGCCGGCGCCAGCTCGCCTACAAGATCGGCACCAAGGAGACGGCCTACTACGTCGTCGCCCGGTTCCACGCCGATGCCGCGGCCCTGCCGGAGTTCGAGCGCGCGCTCAAGCTCGACGATGGGGTCATCCGCTACCTGGTCTCGGTGCACGAGCACGAGCTCGGCGCGCCGCCGATGACCGAGGAGCAGCTCGCCGCCCGCCGGGCGCGCGATGCCGACGACGACGAGGACGAGGAGTAACCCATGCGCCGTTCCCGAAAGGTCTGCCCGGTCACCGAGGCCGGCATCCGCTTCATCGATTACAAGGATGAGCGTTTCCTCTCCCGCTTCATCACCGACACCGGGAAGATCCTCCCGAGCCGGCTGAGCGGGGTCGATGCGCGCCATCAGCGGCAGCTCGCGAAGGCGATCAAGAAGGCCCGCTACCTCGCGCTGCTCCCGTACACCCGCAGCCAGTCGGCGCAGTAACCGAGGTCGGCGTGGCGGAGCACGTCGAGCCGCCGCGGGAGCGTGGGATCTGGGCCCCATTGGGCATCCTGATCCTCCTCTCGTATCTCGGGCAGGTCCCGCTGTTTCGCATCCTGATTCCCTTCACCGTCCCGTTGGTGGCGTTGGCCCCGCTCGTCGCGGCCGCGGCGCTCGCGGGATGGCGGCGCGAGGGAGGATTCCCCGTCCTGCCGATCTTCTGGTGCACGACGGCGGCGGCCCTCCTCTGGCGGCTCCTGCAGGTGGGTGGGGCGTTCGCGCCCCTCGCCGGCGGGTGGCTCCTGCTTCTCGCCCTCGCCTTCACCGCACGTCTCGTCCGCTGGCCCGATCGGCCGATGCTGACGCAGGCAGCGTGGAGCGTGGGAGTGGCCGGAGCGGCGACGCTGCTGGTCCTGACAATCGCACCGGGCGGGCTCGCCGGCGCCGTCACCGCCGTCGGCGAGGAGCTCGGCGCCCGGTCCCTCTCGGCAAGCCGTGAGTGGCAGGCGATGACCGCCACGACCGCCTGGCAGGAGCTGGCGACCTCGTCGCCGGCGTGGGCGGAGATGGCGACCGAGGTGGAGCGTCAGCTCGGCACCTGGCCCGCGAGGGTCCGGCCGCTCTTCCCCGCCCTCGTCGTGCTTCAGTCGCTCCTGCTCCTCGCGCTGTCGTGGGCGCTGGTGCACCGGCTCGGGCGGCGGCGGGTCGGTCCGCCGATGTCGCCGCTACGTCGCTTCCGGTTCGACGATCGTGTCGTCTGGGGCGTCGTCCTCGGGCTCGCGCTCGTCGCCCTGCCCGGCGGCGGTCTCGTCCAGCAGGGGGGAGGGAATCTGCTCGTGGTCTTCGGCGCCCTCTACGCGATCCGCGGGGTGGGCGTGATGGTGTGGTTCCTGGCACCGGGATGGTGGCAGAAGGTGGCGTGGGGGGTCCTCACCCTGCTCTTCTGGCCGGTGATCGGGGCGGTGGCGGTCGGGCTCGGGCTCGGCGACACCTGGTTCGTCTGGCGCCGCGACCCGCGGCGAGAATCCCAACGTGTGGAGTGAAACAATGGAAGTCATCCTTCGGCAGGCGGTCGACAACCTCGGGCACCCCGGGGACATCGTGGAGGTGTCCTCGGGCTATGCCCGGAACTTCCTCCTCCCGCGCGGCGTCGCCTTCGAGGCGACCCCCGGGAACAAGAAGCGCATCGCGCAGGAGAAGGAGCGGCTCGAAGCCGCCGAGAACGCGCGCCGCGCCGCGGCGCAAACCATCGCGGACCGGCTCGCGGAGGTCTCCCTCACCTTCTCCGCGAAGGTCGGCGAGGAAGGGAAGCTCTTCGGCTCGGTCACCGCGACGGACATCGCACACCAGCTCGAGGCGCAGGGCTTCACCGAGGTCGAGAAGCGGATGATCGACCTCCACGAGCCGATCAAAGCGCTCGGTGTCTACAAGGTGCCGATCCGGCTGCACGCCGACGTGAAGCCCGAGATCAAGGTCTGGGTCATCAAGGCCTGAGTCCGGCCCCACGGGCGGCAGCCGAAGGGGCGGTCCCGCGAGGCGGGGCCGCCCCTTCGGCCCTCCCCGCGCTTGCATCGCTCCGCCCCTGACGGAACCTTTCGACCCATCCCGGGTTCGCTCCACCACCCACCCGAGTCTCTCCGTGGTCTCCGCTCCCGCTGCCGTCCTGCAGGTCGCCCGCCAGGCCGCGACCGTCCTCTCCGATCAGAAGGCGGTCGATGTGACCCTACTCGACCTCCGGGGAGTCACCGATATGGCCGACTACTTCCTCGTGGCCAGCGGGACCTCGGATACGCACGTCCGCGCGACCGCCGAGCACGTACTCGACCGGTTGAAGGCCGAGGGGATGACCGTCCATTCGGTGGAGGGGCTCGAGCAGGGCCGCTGGGTCCTCCTCGACTATGTCGACGTCGTCGTGCACCTATTCCACCCGTCGCTGCGCTCCTACTACCAGCTCGAACGCCTCTGGGGCGACGCCGCCGTCGTCCCGCTCCCCGCTCCCTCCGCGTGACCTTCGCGTGCGCCCTCGACTGTCGTTCCGCCTCCCCCTCGCTCTCCTCCTCGCCCTGATCGCGCCCGCGCTCGGCGCCCAAGGGGGCTACTTCGGGCAGAACCACGTCCAGTACCGCACCTTCGACTGGCAGGTCCTGAAGACCGAGCACTTCGATGTGCACTACTACCCGGAGCTCGAGACCGCAGCCCGGTACGCGGGGCAGATGGCGGAGCGGTCGTACGCCCGACTCTCCCGACTCCTCGGGCACGAGTTCCGCGAGCGGAAGCCGATCCTCATCTACGGGTCGCGCACCGAGTTCGCGCAGAACAACGTCACCGGCGACCTCGGCGAAGGCACGGGGGGCGTCACCGACGCGCTCCGCCAGCGGAACATGTTCTTTTTCTCCGGCGACCTCGGGGAGGCGGAGCACGTCCTGACGCACGAGATGGTGCACGTCTTCCAGTACGACATCCTCGCCCGTGGACAGACGGGCGATCTGCAGGGGCTCGCCCAGGTGAATCCCCCGCTCTGGTTCGTCGAGGGGATGGCGGAGTACCTGTCGATCGGCCCCGCGCACACCTACACCGACGCGATCCTCCGCGACGCCGCGTTGAACGGCAACATCCCGACGGTCGAGGAGATGACGGAGCGCCCCGACCTCTACTTCCCGTACCGGTTCGGCGAGGCGCTCTGGTCGTACGTCGGCCGCCGCTGGGGGGACGAGGTCGTCGGCGAGATCCTCCGGGCCTCGGCGAGCGTCGGCGTGGACCGGGCCTTCCGTCGCTTCCTCGGGCTTGACCTCGAGGACCTCGGCGAGGAGTGGCGCGAGGAGGTGCAGCAGCGGTACCTCCCGCAGGTCGCGCAGCTCGAGCGGCCGCGCCGCACCGCGGCGCCCTTGCTGAACGCGCGGCGCACCGGTGGCGTGATCCCCGTCTACGTCGCGCCGTCGCTCTCCCCCGACGGCAAGCAGATCGCCTACATCTCGACGGGGAGCCTCCTCCGCGCCGAGGTGTTCCTCGACCTCTACCTCGCGGACGCGACCACCGGCAAGCGGCTCGCCCGGCTCACGAAGAGCACCCTCGATCCGGAATTCGAGGAGCTGCGCTACCTCTACTCGCAGGGCGCGTTCTCGCCGGATGGGCGCTACTTCGCCTTCACCGCACAGCGGCGCGGTCGCGACGTCCTCTACGTCTACGATGTGCGCCGGAAGCAGGTGGCGCGGCGCCTCGACACCGACCTGCAGGCGATGATGGGACCGAGTTGGTCGCCGGACGGGCGCAAGCTCGTCTTCAGCGGCGCCTCGGGTGGGTTTTCGGACCTGTATATGATCGACGCCGACGGGCGGAACCTGACCCGGCTCACCAACGACCATTACGGCGACCTGATGCCCCAGTGGTCGCCCGACGGGCAGCGCATCGCCTTCGTCAGCGAGCGCGGGCCGCGGACCGACCTCGCCTCGCTCACCCTCGGCGCGTGGCGCATCAGCGTCCTCGACCTGACGAGTGGCACGGTCGAGGTCCTCCCCGAGCAGGCCGGCAAGAACATCAATCCCCAGTGGGCGCCGGACGGCCAGTCGGTCGCCTTCGTCTCGGACCGCACGGGGATCGCGCAGATCTTCCTCTACGACCTCGGGACGCGTGAGCACTATCAGCTCACCCGGTTCGTCGGTGGCGTGCTCTCCATCACGGAGATCAGCCCGGTGATGACGTGGGCGCGCGAGGCGGACAAGCTCGCCTTCACCTACCACGATGACGGGCAGTTCACGATCTGGAGCATCGTGAACCCGCGCGAGCTGAAGAAGGAGCCGTACCGCGCCCCCGCGGTCGTGGCGGCGGTCGACACCACCGCCGCGGCACCCGTGCGCGGCGGCGCGACGGCGGTAGCGCAGGAGATCCTCGACAGCATCGCCCTCCGCAAGGCGACCGCGAACGCCACGCGGCGTCGTGCGATGTACCGCGGCCCCGAGGGGTTCCGCCCCGCCGGCCTGCTCCCGAGCACCGAGCGTGCCGGACTCTCCGTCGCCGCGCTCCTCGACAGCACGATGGCCCTTCCCGACCCGGCCTCGTTCACGGCGAGCCGGTACGAGGGACGGCTGAAGGCCGAGTACGTCGCCCGCCCGCAGGTGGGATACGCGCAGGACAACTTCGGCCGCGGCGTCTATGGCGGCACGACGATCGTCCTCGCCGATATGGTGGGGAATGAGCGCCTCGCGCTGGCCGGTGGGGTGAACGGTCGCCTCAGTGAGGCCCAGGTCTTCGCGGAGTACACGAACCTCGGCGGCCGCCTGCAGTACCAGCTCGGGGCGCAGCAGATGCCCTATTTCTTCCTCGCGGGCGCCAGCCAGGTGGGGAATGGGGCACAGTTCCTGCAAACGCAGGTGCTCGCCCGCTTCATCGCCCGGTCCGCGTACGCAAACGGGATCTTCCCCCTCAACCGATTCACCCGGTTCGAGGTCGGCGCGAATGTCCAGAACGTCGACCGGTCGCTGATGTACATCAGCCAGGGGATTGACCTCAACCTCGGGCTCTCGACCGGCTTCTACATCGACTCCATCGTCGGGGCCGGCTCGCTGAACTATGTCTCGCCGTTCGTCGCGTACGTCTCGGACAACGCGCTCTTCAGCGGGACGGGCGCGATCTTCGGGCACCGCTACCGTGCGTCGATCGAGAAACTGGCCGGCAACGTCGCGTGGACCACGTATGGGCTCGACCTCCGGCGCTACGACCCGATCCTCTTCAGCCTGCTCACGCTCGCGAGCCGCGTGTCATTCAACATCTCCGCCGGTCCCGACGAGACGGAGTTCCCAAAGTTCATCGGCCGCCCCGACTTCGTGCGCGGCTACGACCGTGAGCTGTACACGTCGAACTGCGCGGGCTCCGCGACTGACCCGAATCAGTGCGAGGCGACCCAGCTCCTCGGGAGCCGCGTCGCCTTCGCCAACGTCGAGCTCCGCTTCCCGCTCGTCCGTCGCTTCGTCCTCGGGGTGCTGCCGGTCTCCCTGCCCCCCGTCGACGGGCTCTTCTTCTACGACTTCGGGATGGCGTGGTCGCGCGGGCAGAGCATCTCGGCGACGCGCCCGGCGAACTACGACTTCCTGACGCAGCGCTATCCGCTCCGTAGCTACGGCTTCGGCGTGCGGATGAACCTCTTCAACATCGCGCTGATTCGGTGGGATTACTCGATCCCGCGCGACGGCTCGCTGAAGAACGGCTACTGGTTCTGGACCCTCGGGCAGTCGTTCTGAGCCGCGGCGGCTAGATTCCCTAGGTGCGCCGCCCCGCCTCCCGCTCGATCCACCTCGCCCTCGCACTGCTGACCGCATGCGGCGATGATGCCCCGCCGCCCGTGACCCTTGCCGGCGGCGGTGGATTCGAGGCGCTCCTGCTGCAGGTCCCGACGGACGGCGGGGTTGTCTCGGTCCACCGTCCCGGCAGCGACTCGGTGCTCTGGCGGTCTCGGGAGCCCGCCCCGCCCACGCAGGCGCTGCTCGGCTTCGACGAATATCTCGGGACCCTCGTCGCGCAGGACAGCGGCGGGCGGCCGTTCGGGATGAGCCTGCGCGTCGGTGCAGTGGAGCGCTTCGGCACCGCGCCGCTCGGCCCGCTCATCGCGACCGAGGGGGCCGCCGTCTTCACGACGATCGCCGATACCACGCTGCAGCGGCTCACCCCCATCGAGCGGTGGACGTGGCGGCCGCCCCAGACGCCCGACGCGCTCGTCCCGCTCCTCGACGGCGGCGCACTCGTGATCGCGACGACCGAGGGCGTAGGCTCGGTGGTCCGCCGCATCCGTCCCCCGAATCCGACCCCGGTCGACAGCCTCGATCTCCCGGCCACGACGATGTGGCGCCGGACGACCGCCGCCGATCTCGTCTGGGGCGTCGCCGACGACGACATCATCGCCGTGCGGGTCCGTGACCTGACTGAGGTATTCCGCGAGGGGGTCAGCGGCCGCATTCGCGCCATCGAGACCACGCCGAGCGGGGACCGCCTCTACGTGGCGACGGCAGCACGCGCCCTCCAAGTCGTGGACCGGTTCGCTCAGGAGGAGGCGACGGCGATCGATCTCCCCGCCGAGGTCACCTCGCTCCGGATGGATCCGGAGGGTGCGTATCTGCTCGCCGGCGCGGAGGGGCTCGAGCAGGTCTATGTCATCGCCGTCGGGACGGGCCGGGTCATCGCAACCATCAACGCGCCCTGGGGAGCAGACCTCCCGGTGGTGACACCGGCCGCGACGATCGTGGTGCGCGACGGACGTGACGTTGTGGAGCGGGAGATCGTGTCGGGGCGCGAAAAGGTCCGGCACCGGGATGGTGCTGCCGACCTCTGGCGCCTCGTCCGTTGGGATGGGTTCCGCCCACGGCGAGCGAATCTCGATGACCGGCTCAGCGTCGATGCGGTGACGGACAGCGCTGCGGCCGATAGCGCCTTCGCCGAGATGGTCCGCGCCCGCTACGGCGTTGTGGCCGACACCGCGCTCGTGGGCGACACGAGTGCCCTCGCTGGGGCCAACGACGCGTCCGGGGCCACAGCAGGCCTCGGCCCATCGGCCCCCGGGGCGCCCCTCTCCGGCCTAGCCGAGGCGTGGATGGTCGGGTTTGCGACCCTCAGCGAAGAGGCGGCGGCTCGGCGGCTCGCCGCGGGGATCCGCGGCGCCCGACTCGTCCCAGCCACTCGCGATGGCGCCCCCGCCTGGCGGGTGATTGCCGGCCCGTATGCAAGCCGCGAGGCGGCGGAGCGGGCAGGGATCGCGAGCGACCGCCCCTTCTGGGTCTTCGAAGCGGGTCCCTGACCCCGCGTCAAGCCCTCGCCGATGGGCCCCACGACGTAGCGTCGCCCGAGCGGTCCGGTACATCTTTCGACCCTGTCCCTCGTCTCTGGAGAGCGTTCGGCGTGCGGTTGACCAAGCTCGAGTTACACGGGTTCAAGTCCTTTGCGGACCCGACCGTCCTGACGTTCGACCAGGGCGCGACGGCGATCGTCGGCCCGAACGGCTGCGGCAAGTCCAACGTCTCCGACGCGGTGCGCTGGGTGCTCGGCGAGCAGCGCGCGCGCCTGCTCCGCGGCGCCAAGATGGAGGAGGTCATCTTCCAGGGATCCTCCGCCCGTCGTGCGGTGAACGTGGCCGAGGTCTCCCTTCACTTCTCGAACGATGAGGGGATTCTCCCCGTGCCGTTCGCCGAGGTGGTCATCACGCGGCGCCTCTCCCGCAGCGGCGAGAGCGAATATCTGCTGAACCGCGCGCCGTGCCGGCTGCGCGACATCCAGGACCTGCTCCGCGGTACCGGCCTTGGCGCCGACACCGGCGTGGTGATCGAGAGCAAGATGATCGACCTCCTCCTCTCGGATCGCCCGGACGATCGGCGCGAGCTCTTTGAGGAGGCGGCGGGGATCGGCCTCTACCGCGACCGCCGCCGGAGCACGGAGCGTCAACTCGAGGCGACCAGCGCGGATCTGCTGCGCATCGACGACCTGATGGGCGAGGTGCAGACGCAGGTCCGTTCACTCGCACGGCAGCGGAAGCGGGCCGAGCGCCACGCGGAGATCATGGCACGTCGCTTCGACGTCGAACTGACGCTCGCCGCGCGCGAGATGGGCGCCTGGCACGAGGAGCTGGCGGGGATCGAGGGGCGCCTCGGCGCGCTCCGCGAGGCGGTGCCGACAGCTCAGGAGGCAGTCCGCCTCTCCGAGGTCACACGCGATGCGGCGCACGCGGCACGTGCGGCGGCGGAGACGACGCGGCACGAGCGGGCGGCGATCGCCGCTGCGGCGCGGCAGGCCGTGCTCGAGCTACAACAGGAGCTCGCCGTCGCGGAAGAACGGCACCGGAACGCGCTCGCGCGCCGAGAGCGCACGGTGCAGGAGCGTGAGCAGGGGCTCGCACTCGGCGACCGGATGCGGATGGAGCAGGCGACCGCGATCGCCGAGGAGACGCAGTGTGTCGAGGCGCTGGCCACGGCGGCGCAGGGGCTGACGGACCGCCAGGCCGCGGAGGAGCAGACGCGGGCCGGGGTCACCGCGGCACGGACCGCGGCCGAGGAGGCGGAGCGCGCGACGCGGGAACTGCGCGACCGCACCCGCCGGCTCGAGCTCGAGCGGGAGAACGCCGAACGCGAGCTCGCCGAGGTGGCGCAGCGGACGGACGCGCTTCGCGTCGAGCACGAGGGACTCGCCGCGCGTCTCGCGCTCGCAGAGCGTGAGCTCGCCGCCGCGGACGACATCCTCGCGGGGGCGCGCGAAGCCGCGGCGGCCGCCGAGAACGGGCTCGATCAGGCGCGCGCGACGGTGCGCACGGCCCGGGACCGTGAAGCGGCGGCGCGCGCCGATGTGCGCCGTGTCGAAGAGGAACACACCGCGATCCACGGGCGCCTCGCCGCGCTCGAGGGCCTCGAGCGGGAACGGGTCGGGCTCGCCCCCGCCGCCGCGCGGCTGCTGCGCGAGCGGGAGCGCTTCGGCGGCGACGCGGTACTAGGGCCGCTCTCCGACTTCATCGGGGCGGATACCGCCATCGCCGCACAGGTCGAGCGCTTCCTCGGCGCGACGGTGCACGCCGTGGTGGTGCGGGACCGCGCCGCCGCGGACGCGATTCGCGCCTGGCACACCGAGGCGAACCCCGGCGCCCTGCTCCTCCTCCCGCTCGATGCCATCCGTGACGGCGGCGCGGCGGAGGCCGGCGACCTCGGCGCGCAGGTGCGGAGCGATGGCGCGGCCGCCGGCTGGGTGCGGACGCTGCTCGGGAAGGTGCGGTCGCTCGCCGATGGATCGGCGTTCGTCGATGGACGCGGCGCGGTGTGGCTCCCCGCCCGCGAGTCGGGTGCCGGCCCGCTGCGGCGCCGCGCGGAGCTCGACGAACTGAAGGTGCAGGTGGAAGCGATCGCCGGGCGCCGCGCCACCGTGCAGGCGTCGGCGCAGCAGGTCCACGACGAGGTGGTGCAGGCCGAGACAGCGGCGGCGACGGCGGCGGAGAGCACCGCGACCGCGCAGCGTACGGCGGCGGACGCCGCGACCACGCGCAGCGACCGCGATCGCGTGCGGGATCGCGCCGCCCGCGAGCTCGCCGACGCCGTCGCGCTGGCCGAGCGTCTCGCCGGGCGCCACAGCGAGCTCGGCGACCGGGTGAACCGGAGTCTCGCCGCGCAGGACGAGACGGCCCGACAGCTCGTGGTGGCCGACGAGACGGCGGCGACGGCCCGCGCGCTCCTGATGGCGGCCGAGCAGGCGCAGGATCAGGCGCGCGAGGCGCGCGCAGCGCAGCAGGTCTCGCACGCGCAGGCGGAAGCGCGGGCCCAGGTGGCCACGGAGCGCCGCGAGCGCCTTGAGCGGGAGTCGGCCAGTGCGACCGAGCGGCTCGCCGCGCTCGACCGGGAGCTGGCCACGCTCGCCGCGGAGGATGGCTCGCTCGCGTCGCAGCTGACGACGTGGCAGCAGGAGCTCGCCGCGCGCCGCGCGGTGCAGGAGGACGCCGAGGCGACTCTCGGCGCCGCCGAGGAGGCGGTGCGCACCGCGGACGCCACGCTCGCCGAGGCGGAGCAGGCGCTCGACGTCGCACGACGCGGGACCGACGAGCGCTCGCAGGCGCTGCATCTGTCGGAGCTCCGGTTCGCGGAGCTCTCCGGGAAGCGCACGGCGATCCGCGAGCGCCTCGAGACGGAGTGGCGTCGTCCGCTCGAGGAGCTGCTGGCGAGCCACACCGTCCTCGAGATCGAGGACGAGGCGCTCCGCGCCGAGGCCGAGGGACTCCGGGTGCAGCTCGAGCAACTCGGGCCGGTGAACCCGCTCGCCATCGAGGAACACGAGGAGGAGACCAAGCGCCTCGAGTTCCTGACCGCACAGCGGACCGACCTCACGCAGGCGCAGACCCAGCTGCAGGCGGCGATCAAGGAAATCGACGTGACGGCGCGCGAGATGTTCCTCGCGACCTTCGCGGAGGTGCGGACGCACTTCCGAGACATCTTCATGACGCTCTTCGGTGGTGGCGAGTGCGATCTCCGGCTTGAGAACCCCGAGGCACCGCTCGACTGTGACATCGAGATTCACGCGAGCCCGCGCGGCAAGCGGACGCAGCGCATCCATTTACTCTCCAGCGGCGAGCGCGCCCTCGTGGCGCTCTCTCTCCTCTTCGGGATCTTCCTCACGAAGCCGAGCCCCTTCTGTCTGCTCGACGAAGTGGACGCGCCCCTCGACGACTCGAACATCGGTCGGTTCGTGAAGATGCTGAATGCGTTCAAGCAGCGGACGCAGTTCATCGTCATCACGCACAACCCGCGCACCTCGACCGAGGCCGCCGACGCCGTCTACGGCGTGACGATGCAGGAGCCGGGCGTCTCGTCGCTCGTGAGCGTACGGATGCGCGGGCCCGCGGTGGACGTCGAGGCGCCCGCTGCGGCGGGCTGAGGCCGCGATGCTGCTCGTCGTGATGCAGGCGGAGGCGACCCCGGCGGACCTCGCCCGGGTCTGCGACCTCGCTCGGGAGCGCGGGCTCACCCCGCAGGTGATGGCGGGGCGCGCGCAGACCGCGGTCGCGATCGACGGCGTCGAGGGACGCGCCGTCGGCGCCGCCCTGCAGGGCCTCTCCGGCGTCGCGGAAGTGCTGCAGGTCGACCCGCCGTACCGGAAGGCGGCGCGGGCCGCACATCCCTCCCCCACCATCGTCACCATCGCCCCGGGCGTGGCCTTCGGTGGGGAGCAGGTCCCGGTGATCGCCGGTCCCTGCTCCGTCGAGTCCGAGTCGCAGATCATCCGGGCGGCCGAGCAGGTGAAGGCGGCCGGCGCGGTCGCGCTCCGTGGCGGCGCGTTCAAGCCGCGCTCCTCGCCATACGCCTTCCAGGGGCTCGGCGCCGAGGGGCTGACGCTCTTGGCACGGGCCCGCGAGGCGACCGGCCTCGCGATCGTGACGGAGGCGATGGACGACGAGGGAGCCCGCCAGGTCGCCGAGGTCGCCGACTGCATCCAGGTGGGGGCGCGCAATATGCAGAACTACGCACTCCTGAAGACCGTGGGCCGCCTCGGACGCCCCGTACTGCTCAAGCGCGGCGCGGCGGCGACGATCGCCGACCTGCTCCTCTCCGCCGAGTACATCCTGAACGAGGGGAATCCGAGCGTCATCCTCTGCGAGCGTGGCCTGCGGAGCTTTGACGCGACGGTGCGGAACCTCTTCGACCTCACCGCCATCCCGGTGGTGCATCAAGTGAGCCATCTGCCGATCATCGCCGATCCGAGCCACGGCACAGGCCGGCGTGACCTCGTGATGCCGATGGCGCGCGCCGCCCTCGCGGCGGGCGCGGACGGGCTCATCCTCGAGGTGCACCCCGAGCCGGAGCGGGCGATGTCCGACGGCGCGCAATCGCAGACGCCGGCCCAGTTCACCGAGACGATGCGTCAGCTCGCCGGCATCGCGACGGTGCTCGGCCGCCGGCTCGCGTGAGCGGGGCCGTGGCCGCCGGCGTGCGCCGGGTCGCTGCCGCGGCGCTCGTCGGGCTGAGTGCGATCGGCCCGCTCGCGCTGTACGGCGCTCGCAGCGTCCTCCTCGCGGGCGTCGCACGGCCGACACCGCTCCGGGCGCAGGTGGCGGCGAACCCGGGGGACTCCGCCGCCATCGCCCTCCTCGACCGCGTCGCCGGCGCGTATCGTGGCGCCCGCACACTGCGAGCGCGCTTCACGCAGACCCTCACGCCCGCGAGCGGCGGCGCCGCGATGACCTCGCGCGGCGAATTCCTGCAGGCCGGTTCCGCCCGCTTCGCCTTCCGCTTCAGCGACCCCGCCGAGGATCGCATCATCGCCGATGGCGCGGCGGTGTGGATCTACCTCCCCAGCACGCTCCGCGGCCAGGCGATCCGCCTCCCCCGCGGCGTCGGCGCCGGCGCGGGACTCGATCTCGTCGCCGCGCTGCTCCCCGAGCCGGCGCGCCGCTACGTCGTCCGCCGCCTCCCCGATACGCTCGTCGCCGGCCGCCGCGAGGCGCAGGTGACCCTCGAACCCCGGGCTGGCGGCGCGCCGTTCTCGCGCGCGACGCTCCGGATCGATGCCGCGCGGCGGGTCATCGTCGCGGCAACGCTCCGAGAGCCGAGCGGACTCGTCCGGGCGCTGACGTTCTCCGAGGTCCGGCTCGGCACGCGGCTCCCCGCGGACGCGTTCACGTTCACGCCGCCGTCGGGCGTCCGGGTGATCGATCAGGCCGCGCTGCTCGGCGGCGTCGCACCGCGCTGAGCGGCGGCCGCCTCAGTCGACAAAGACGTCGCGCGGTGCGCGGGCGCGACGCAGGATCACCACGGCACGCGCCACCGCCGCATCGCCCCGCAGCGCGCCCTGCCACCCATCATCACGACGGCGGACCACCGCCGCGAGCCGGCGGTCCGTCGCCAGGCCGGCGGTGTCGCCGATGACCTGGTCAGGGACGATGCCGCCCCCACCCTTCACGACGCGCCCCGTCGGCGTCCGCAGCACGGGCCGCGTGGTGTCCGCCTCGGCGGGCGCGTCAGCCTGCACGTCATCCGCCGGCACCGGGTGCTCGATGCTGCGGCCCAGCGGGGTGTACCAGCGCGCGTTGGTGAGTGAGATCGCCGCGCCGTTGTCGAGACCGTAGACGCCCTGGGCGCTCCCCTTGCCGTACGTCACACGCCCGAGGATGAGTGCGCGATCGTTGTCCTGCAGCGCCCCCGCGACGATCTCCGCGGCGCTCGCGGTGAGCTCGTTCACCAGCACGACGACCGGGAGGGCTGACCAGGCCGAGGTGGTCGAGTCGGTGTAGACGCGCCGCGATGCGGCGGTGCGCCCCGCGGTGGTGACGAGCTGTGCCCCCGCGCCGAGGAAGAGGTCGGCGACCTCGACGCCCTGCGCGAGGAGGCCGCCCGGATTCCCGCGCAGGTCGAGCACCAGCGACCGCGCGCCCCGCGCGACGAGCGAGTCCACCGCGCGCCGCAGCTCGACCGCGGTGGAATCACTGAAGGTGCTGACGGCGAGATACGCGACGTCCGCCTCGACGAGTGTTTCCCCCGCGATCGCATTAACGTGGATCTGATCGCGGACGAGCGTCAGCGTGCGCCGACCGGCCGGGCCATCGACCTCGAGCCGCACCGAGGTGCCGCGCGGTCCGCGCAGGGCGGCGCGGGCCTCGGCGTCGCTCCAGCCGCGCGTGCTCCGGCCATCGACCACAAGAAGCTCATCCCCCTCCTCGAGTCCCGCCCGCTCCGCCGGTGTCCCCGGGCGCGTCTGCACGATGACCGGGACGCCACCCATCACCTCGACCTGCGCGCCGACGCCGGGATAGCTGTTGGTGATGGTGCGCTCGAGCGCCACGCGCCGCGCCGGCGTGAGATAACTCGAGTTCGGGTCATCGAGCTCACCGAGGAGTCCGAGGGTCGCGAGCTCCCAGAGGCGCGCGTCATCGACGGAGTCGACGTAATTGGCACGGACGCGCTCCATCACCGCCTCGAGGAGGCGCGCTCCGTCGGGCCCCGAGGGATCACGCGGCCGCACGGCGTCGCGGAGCGCACCGGTCGCGGCCCAGGCGACGCCGAGGGCGAGTCCGGTGAGGGCGATCGAACGGAGCCGGCTCACACGCCCCCCACCAGCGCACCACAGGCCGGGATCGCAGCCGCGAGTCGCTCGGCGATGCGGGCCTGCACCACGTCGACGGGACCGTCGGCATCGATCGCGACGATGGGGCCGCATTCGGGGTGCGCGGCCTGCCACGCGGCATCGGCGAATGTGCCGAACGCGTTGGCGACGCGCGCGTGGAATCCGGCGTCGGCGCGCTCGATCCGGTCGGCGGGGCCGCGCGTTGTCGCGCGCGCCAGCCCGGCGCCGGGCCCCAGCGTCAGCACCAAGGTGAGGTCGGGGACGATCCCCGCCGTCGCGAGGCGGTTCGCCTCGCGCACCGGCCCTTCCGGGAGGCCACGGCCGCCCACCTGGTACGCATACGTCGAGAGGAGGAATCGATCGAGCAGGACCACCTCACCCGCCACGAGCGCCGGCTGCAGCACCTCGGCGACGAGCTGGGCGCGAGACGCGGCGAAGAGCGCCGCCTCCGCCGCGGGGGCGACGGCCACGTCGGCATGCAGCAGGAGGTCGCGTACCCGATCCCCGAGCGGCGTCCCCCCGGGCTCCCGACAGACGCGATGCGGGATCCCTGCGGCGGCAAGACGCTTGGCGGTGCGGGCGAGCTGCGTCGACTTCCCGACGCCCTCGCCCCCTTCGAAGACCACCAACCACCCGCGCCCGGGCACGATCAGCCGAGCGTGATGATCGAGCTGGTGGCACCGCGCTGGATCCCCTCGCCGATCCACTGGTTCACCTGCACCATCAGCTTCTCGAAGTTCTCGTTGGCCGCGAGCATCCGCTGATAGAGCGTGTTCGCCTGGACCGCGCCGAGGAGCTGCTCGAGCTCCTGCTCCATCGCCTCGGTCGGCTGTTCGCCGCGGGCGATCATCTGCTGCGCCTCGTCGCGCAGGCCGTCCATCCGACGCAGCGCCGCCACGAGGGGCGCCTCATCCTTGAGCGCCTCGTTGGCGCGCTTCAGCGCCTGATACTCCGCGCTCTGGCCGATCAGACGGCCGACTTCCCCTGCCTTGTCGCTCAGCATCACGTCTCCGTTCGCCGCCCCACGACGAATCGCGGGCGGCCCGTCAGGTCCGCGCGGACCTCGACGGCCGCGAAGCGCCCGTCGTCCCGCACCGCGGCCGCCGCGAGATCGGCACGCCGCGCATCCACTTCCATCACCAGCCACCCGCCGGCAACCAGCACCGCCGCCGCCTGCGGCACGAGCGCCCGGATCAGCGCCATCCCTTCCTCCGCCGCGACGAGCGCCATCGCGGGCTCCCACTCGCGCACGAGCGCCGGCAACGCCGGCATCTCCTCGGGGGAAATATAGGGTGGGTTCGACGCCACCACGTCGACGGCGATCCCACGGAGCGGCGCGAGGAGGTCGCCCTGATGCCATCGCACGCGGGCACGGCACGCCTCCGGGATCGCCGCAAGATTGGCCTGAGCCACAGCCAGCGCCTCGGGGGATAGATCGACCGCGTGCACCGTCTCAAACGCCCCCTCAAACGCCAGCGAGAGCGCGATGGCACCCGAGCCGGTCCCGACGTCGACCGCCACGCCGCGTCCGCCATTCGTGAGGGAGAGGACGAGATCGATGAGCAGCTCCGTCTCAGGACGCGGGATCAGCACCCGGCGATCCACTGCGAGCGTCAGGTGCCGGAAGGCGGCGCGCCCGACGGCGTACGGCATCGGCATCCCCTCCGCGTGACGCGCGGCGGCCTCGTCGATGCGCGCGACCACCGCCGCGGGAAGGACCTCCTCCCGGTGCGCGGTGGGCCAGTGCCGCGGAGCGTCGAGGACGGCGGCGATGAGGTCGCGCGCCTCAGTCCGCGCGGGTGGCCGCCCCGGTCCCGCGAGCCGCACGGCCAGCGCATCGAGCAGGGCGCCGACCGTCTCCCTCATCCCGCGTCCCCGGCGAGACGCTCCTCGAGGTCCGCGAGGCGCAACGCCTCCATCAGCGGATCGAGCTTCCCGTCCATCACCCCGGCGAGGTCGTGCGTGGTGAAGCCGATGCGGTGGTCGGTCACGCGGCTCTGCGGGTAGTTGTACGTCCGGATCTTCGCCGAGCGGTCGCCGGTGGAGACCTGGCTCTTCCGCATCCGCGAGCGCTCGGCCTCTTGCTCCGCGATCTTGAGATCGAGGAGGCGCGACCGGAGGACCTCCATCGCCTTCAGCTTGTTCTGGAGCTGAGACTTCTGGTCCTGCTGCGAGACGACGAGGCCGCTCGGGAGATGCGTGATGCGGACGGCCGAGTCGGTCGTGTTCACGCTCTGCCCGCCCGGGCCCGACGAGCGGAACACATCGATGCGGAGGTCCTTCTCCTCGATGGTGAGGTCGATCTCCTCGGCTTCGGGGAGGACAGCGACCGTGGCGGCGGAGGTGTGGATGCGCCCGGCGGCCTCGGTGGCGGGGACGCGCTGCACGCGATGCACGCCGGACTCGTAGCGGAGGTCACCGAAGGCGCCGGGCCCACTGACTTTGAAGATCGCTTCCTTGAGGCCGCCGAGCGTGCCGTCGGACAGGGAAATCATCTCCAGGCGCCAGCCGCCGTGGCGCTCGATGTACCGGGTGTACATCCGATGGAGATCTGCGGCGAAGAGCGCCGCCTCGTCCCCGCCGGTGCCGGCGCGGATCTCGACGATGGCGTTGCGATCGTGCAGCGGGTCGGGGGGGATGAGGAGGGGCTTGAGCGCCTCCTCGGTCTTGGCGATCGCGGCTCCGAGCCGATCGACCTCCTGACGCGCCTCGGCGGCGAGCTCGGGGTCCTCAAACGATGCGAGCTCGCGCGCCTGCGCGAGCTCCGTCTCCATCCGCTCCAGCTCCCCGGCGCGCTCGACCAATTGGCCGAGGCGCTGATGCTCGCGCCCAAGCGACGCCATCAGTTTGGCGTCGCGAACGGTCTTGGGATCGAGGAGGTCGCGCTCGACCTCGGCGGCGCGCCGGAGCGCGTCGGCGAGACGGTCGCGGAGGCTCAGGCGCTCGCCTTGCCGTACTTCTGGCGGAAGCGCTCGACACGGCCGGCGGTGTCGATGAGCTTCTGCTTGCCCGTGAAGAACGGGTGGCAGGCGGCGCAGAGGTCGGTCTGGATCTCCGCGTGCGTCGACCGCGTCTGAAACGTGTTGCCGCAGGCGCAGCGGACGGTGGCGGTCGCGTAGGTCGGATGGATCTCGGGCTTCATCGCGGGACGTCCTGTGCTGGAAGAAGGAACCTCTGGTTCGGGCGTGGTCGAACCGAGCCCAGAAGTCTAACCGCTGGGCCTCGTAACGTGCAAGCCGACAAGGGGTTGGAAGTTTGACTCTCCCACAGCGCCGCCGTATGTTCGCGCCGGCACCCCCCCCTCTCCCATCCCCACCCGCGTGATGTCCTCCACCGTCGAGTTCCTGGCCAGCGTGCCGCTCTTCCGCGACCTGGACGCGGCGGAGACGGCCCGGTTCGCCCAGCTGGTCCGTGAGAAAGGGTACCCTCGCGGCAACGTCATCGTCTTCGAGGATGACCCCGGGGATGCCTTCTTCGTGGTGCGGCAGGGGCGGGTGAAGGTCGTCCTGATCGCTCCGGACGGACGCGAGGTCATCCTCGGCCTCCTCGGGGTCGGTGAGCATTTCGGCGAGCTCGCCCTGATCGACGACCAGCCCCGCTCCGCCCACGTGGTGGCGATGGAGGACGCCCAGCTCCTGGTGCTGCGGCGCGAGGATTTCCGTCGCCGGGTGGAGGAGAACCCCGCAGTTGCGTGGGCGCTCCTGCAAGAACTCTCTCGCCGGCTCCGGCGCGCGGACGAGAAGATCGGGGCGCTCGTGCTGCTCGACGTGCCCGGGCGCATCGCGCACCTCCTCATCGAGGCCGCCGTCGAAGCGGGGGGACCTTTCATCGAGAAGCCGCTGACGCATCAGACCATCGCGCACCTCATCGGGGCGAGTCGCGAGACCGTTTCGCGCGCGCTCCGAGAGTTCGTCCAACAGGGGTGGATCGCGACCGAGCGCCGCAGGATTCGGCTCGTCGACCGGGGCGCGCTCGAGCGGCGCGCCCAGCAACGGGCCTGAGGGCCCTGCCGACCCAGGGTGATGTGGATCACGCGGATAACGTGCGCCGTCGCCTTTCGCCCCCCTGGGCCCGCAGCGCATCTTGTCTCCGTATGAGAAAGGTCTCGTGACCTTCACCATTCGCTTCTGGGGTACGCGGGGATCGATCCCGACGCCCGGCCCGGACACCGTGCGCTACGGTGGCAACACCTCCTGCGTCGAACTCCGGACGGCCGAGGGGTGGCCGATCATCCTCGATGCCGGGACGGGGATCCGCGAACTGGGTCGCCGTCTCCTCGACGAGGCGGCGGGCACGCTCATCGCGGGGGACATCTTCCTGACCCACGCGCACTGGGACCACATCCAGGGGCTTCCATTCTTTGCGCCGATCTTCGGCCGCGGACATCGGTTCACCATCTGGGGGTCGGCGGCGATGGAACGCCGGGTAGATGAGGTCGTGCGTGATCAGATGTCCCCGGTCGTGTTCCCGGTCGCCTTCGAGCAACTCGCAGCCGCCATCGACTTCCGGCACCTCGCCGATGGGACCCGCACCCCGGGGCACGGGTATGAGGTGACGGCATTCGCCGTCCAGCACCCGGGGGGCGCACTTGGATTCCGGCTCCACGCGCCCGGGACGTCGGACGGGGATGTGGTGTACATCCCGGACAACGAGCTTGCCGTGCATCCGCAGTACGACCACGACCCCGACTGGCGCGCACGGCTCATCGCATTCGCTGCCGGTGCCTCGGTCCTCATCCACGACGCGATGTACACCACGGCAGAGCACGGCCATCATCACGGCTGGGGCCACTCGACGTACGCGGAGGCGGTCGCGCTCGCGCTCGAGGCGGGGGTGCGGACGCTCATCCTCTTCCATCACGAACCGCGTCGCTCGGATGACGCGCTCGATGTCTGCCTGGCCGAGTGCCGGGCGCAGGTCCGGTCGCTGGGCGGGCGGCTCGAGGTGCTCGCCGCGGCCGAAGGTCTCACCTTGGACTCGTCCTCACACCGGAGCCCCTGATGCGCTCGCTGCTCTCCCGCGTTGCCCTCGCGACCCTGCTCGCCAGCTCCCTCGCCGCACAGGACGATGCGCGGCCGACCCTCGCCGTCCTTCCGTTTGTGAACAGCGCGATTGGCGCAGCGAACGCGGAGCTCGCCCCCCTCTCCAAAGGCATCGCAGACCTGCTGATCACGGACCTCGGCCAGAATCCCGGGATCCGCGTGGTCGAGCGTGAGAACATCCAGCGCCTGCTCGACGAGCAGCGGCTCGGTCAGGATGGACGCGTGGATGACGCGACCGCCGCGCGGATCGGCAAGCTCCTCGGGGCGAAGCATATGGTGACGGGCGCGTTCATCACGGACCGCAGCGGTAAGATGGTGATCACGCTGAAGTCGATCGACAGCGAGACCGGCCGCATCATGTGGACGCACCGCGGCGAGGGGAAGACCGAGGAGTTCTTGGACCTGATCGCCAAGGTGAGCACGGCGGCAAACACGGGGCTCCGGCTCCCCGCCCTCACCCCGCAGGCGCGCCAGACGAGCGCCGCGCACGCCGAGACGCAGCGCCGTGCCCCCTTCCAGGCAGTGATGCTCTACTCACGCGCGCTCAGCGCGCAGGATGAGGGGCGTCGCGACGAGGCAATCGCGCTGTTCAGCCAAGCGATCGACCGATTCCCCGACTTCGCGGACGCGAAGGCGGCGCGCGCGCGGCTGCAGGGCGGTCGCTGACCCGCCGGCGGGTCGCCGATGCGCCCACTGCTCATCCTCCGTGGCGACCGGGATCTCGCCGCCCTCCCGGACCTCGACGCCCTCTCTCAGGTCGAGGTCCAGCGCGTCGCGACGATACCGACCGCTGACGCGCTCGACCACGACCGGCCGATCGTGCTGCTCATCGCGGCTGAGGATCTGCCAGGGTGCGCTCCTGAAGTGATCGAGGCGCTCGCCCGCGTGACGGCGCTCGTCGGACTCGGTGAGTCCGGAGTCGCCGAACCACATCCGGCCCTCGCCGCCCTGCCGCTGACCAGCTGGATCCCCGCTGACGCCTCACCAACCATCGGACGGACGCAGATTCAGGGAGCGCTCCGCCATGCCGCATCACTCGTCGCCGCCGCACGGGCCGAGCGCCTCGAGCAGATCAACGAGCAGGAGTTGATCGACCTCTCCTCCGTGGGCGATGCCCTCGCCACGGAGCGTGATCTCGATGCGCTGCTGGGGATGATCGTCGGGCAGTCCATCCGGCTCACCGGCGCAGACGCCGTCTCGCTCTACCTCGTGCGCCACGCCGAGGATGGCGAGACGCGCGTCCTGCACTTCACGCTCTCGCGCAACCTGACGCTCCCCGACCTCCCGCTGGTGCAGTTCGACATCCCGATCGACCACGGGAGCGTGGCGGGGTATGTCGCCGCGACGGGGGAGGTACTGAACATCCCCGACGTGTATGAGCTCGGCGCCGACGTCCCGTACCAACTCAACCGGTCGTTCGACGAACGATTCGGCTACCGGACGAAGTCGATGCTCGTGATTCCGATGCGGTCGCATCGGGACCAGACCATCGGCGTCCTGCAGCTCATCAACCGCAAGCGCGACCCCGAGGTGCGGCTCGCGACCCCGGTGATGGCCGAGGCGCACGTGCTCCCGTTCGACCGCCGGACCATGCGGCTCGCGACGGCGCTCGCCGCGCACGCGGCGGTGGCGATCGAGAACAGTTCGCTCTACGAGGACATCGAACACCTCTTCGAGGGGTTCGTGACCGCCGCCGTCTCGGCAATCGAATCCCGGGATCCAGCGACGTCGGGTCACTCCCTTCGCGTGGCGAACTTCACCATCCAGCTCGCCGAGGCGGTCGACCGCGTCGGGGATGGGCCGTACGCGGACCAGCTCTTCACCCGCGACCAGCTCCGCGAACTACGATACGCGGCCCTGCTCCACGACTTCGGCAAAGTCGGTGTCCGCGAAAAGGTCCTGGTGAAACAGAAAAAGCTCTACGGGCATGATCTCGCGATCCTGCGCCAACGGTTCGAGATGCTGATGCAGCAGGCGGACCTCGAGTTCGAGCGGCACCGTGCGGAGTGGCTCCTGACGAACGGCCCCAGCGGCTACGCCGACGCCCTGACGCGGCTCGACGCGTCGCGCGCCGGGCGGCAGCAGCAACTGCAGCACTGGCTCACCGTCATTGCGCAGTCGAATGAACCGACAATCCTCCCCGAGGGTGCCACCGAGGAGCTCGAGCAGATCGCGCAGCAAACGTGGGTCGACCGGCAGGGCATCGTCCACCCCGTGCTCACCGAGGCCGAGGTGCGCTTCTTGTCGATCGCCCGAGGGAACCTTGACGTACGGGAGCGGCGCGAGATCGAGTCGCACGTCGCCAACACCTACCGCTTCCTCAAGATGATCCCTTGGACGCCCGAGCTCTCGGCGGTCCCGGAGATCGCGCAGGGGCATCACGAGAAGCTCGACGGCTCGGGGTACCCGCACGGGGTGCGCGCGGCGGAGATCCCGGTGCAGGCGCGGATGATGACGATTGCGGACATCTACGACGCGCTGACCGCCGCGGACCGGCCCTACAAGCGGGCCGTGACCCCGGAGCGTGCGCTCGACATCCTCCGCGGCGAGGCCGACCGCGGGCTGCTCGATGCGCACCTCCTCGGCATCTTCATCGGCGCCGGGGTCTTCTCGATGGTGCCCGAGAGCGTCGGATCACCGCAACGCCGCTCCTCGGGACGCTCGCGGCCCTCGTTGATCAGCTAGGCGGGCCCCACCCGCCACCGCCGGGCGTCCAGAGCTCCACGAGATCGCCGGGCTGCAGCGTCCGCCGGCATTTCGCCGGCAGCGGCGCGCCATTCAATCGATTCTCACCGACCGCGCCGTCAACCCCGCCCTGCGCGCCACGCGGTGCACGCGCGCGCCGTTCCGTGAGCAACGTGACCGTGCAGGGGGCGAGCACGCGATACGCGCGGACGACGCCATCGCCACCACGATGGATGCCCGCCCCACCGGACCCACGGCGCGCGGCATACGTCTCGATACGGATGGGGTAGGCGCGCTCGAGCGCCTCGATCGGCGTGTTGCGGGTGTTGCTCATCCCCACGTGCACCGCGTCGGGCCCCGGGCCGCGCGCACTCGCGCCCTGCCCGCCGCCCAGCGTCTCGTAGAACGTCCAGCCCGCACCACCGAAGGTGATGTTGTTCATCGTCCCCTGCCCCTGCGCGGGGACGGCGACGCCGGCGTCGGCGAGCGCGGCGAAGAGCAGGTCGGTGAGGCGCTGGCTCATCTCGACGTTTCCTGCCGCCACCGCCGCCGGCGCGCGCGCCGCGATGCAGCAGTCGTCCGGCATGATGAGATCGATCGGGGCGGCGATGCCGGCGTTCGTCGGGACATCATCATCGAGGAGCGACCGGAGCACGAAGAGCGCGGCGGCCCGCGTGACCTGGATGGGGCAGTTCACGTTCCCGCGCACCATCGGCGAGGTCCCGGTGAAATCGAGCCGGAGCCGGCCGTCGTGGATGCTGAGCGCCACCTGCAACGGGACGAGCGTCTCGTCGATCCCATCCCCTTCGAGCACATCATCCGCCCGTCCGACCGCCCCGTCGAGGGCGCGCAGGCGCGCGACTGCGCGACGCTCGGCGTACGTCACCAGCGCCTCACCCACCGCGCCGAGCCGCGGTGCACCGACCCGGGCGAGAAGGGCGCGCCAGCCAGCCGCGCCCGCGGCGCACGCGGCCCGCTGGGCTGCAAGATCCCCACGACGCTCGTCGGGCGTGCGCACATTCGCAAGGATCAGTCCGAGCAACTCGGGATCCGGCACCCCTTCGCGCTCGAGCCGCACGGGGGGCAGGACGAGTCCCTCCTGCACGAGCTCGGTCGCACCCTGCGGCATCGACCCCGGACTCATCCCGCCGACATCAGCGTGATGCGCGCGCACGACGACGAACCCCGCGAGCCGATCGCCGTCCGCGATCGCCTCGATCATCGTGAGGTCGGGGAGATGCGATCCCCCCGCCCACGGGCTGTTGAGCAGAAAGACATCGCCGGGGCGCGGCCCGCAGGCCCGCACCGCGCGTACCGCCTCCGGGAGGGCGCCGAGATGAACCGGGATGTGCGCGGCCTGCGCGATCATCCGCCCCTCGGCGTCGAACAGCGCGCAGGAGGCATCGCGACGCTCTCGGATGTTGGGGGAGAGCGCGCCACGGATCAGCACGCTCCCCATCTCCTCGGCGATCATCGCGACGGCGGAGGCCCAGACCGCGAGCTCCAGGGCGTCGACGGACTCCGGCGCGCTCACGCGTCCTTCCGGTCGAGACGCCAGCCGCCGATCGCCAGCGCGGTGGCGCGCCACCCACGACCCACCCAGAGCGTCGCGTCGGGGAGCGCGAGACTCCGCGGGCCCGGCACGGCCTCCACGGTCGCGGGACCGCCCGAATCGATGCCCGCGACGAGATCGACAGCGGCGGCCGAGCGATCCCGCGTGAACGTGACCACCGCACCGGGATCGCTCGCAATGTGCCGCAGCGCGACGCACTCCACCGCCTGCGGCAGCGTGAAGCCATAGCGCGCCGCGTGCGTCTCGGCGAAGCGCGCTGCGACGGCCGACCCGTCCTCGCCGGGCGTGACGGGGACCTCGAGCTCGTGCCCCTGCCCCACATAGCGCGCACGCACGCTCCACCGGCGTTCGCGACCCTCCGCGCGCGATGCGAGCCGCTCGCAGGCCGCCGCGATCTCCGGCGCAGTCCAGTCGCGCGCCGGACGGAGGACCGCCATCGCGACCTCCCGGCGCTCCGGCGCGATCGCGAGCCCGAGCGCGCTCAGCACCCCGGCGAACGGCGGGACGATGATCGTCCGCATCGCGAGGGCATCGGCAAGCGCGCAGGCGTGGAGCGGTCCGCCGCCGCCGAAGGCGACGAGGGCGCCGTCGCGCGGATCGATGCCGCGCTCGACGCTGACCCGGCGGAGCGCGCGCGCCATCTCGGCGTCGGCGATCGAGAGGATCGCCTCGGCGGTCCGCTCCGTCGTGGCACCGAGGCGTGCGGCGAGCGCGGTGATGGCCCGAGACGCCGCATCGACATCGAGCGCGACAGCACCGCCGAAGCGATGCGCCGCGATGCGGCCGAGGACGATCTGCGCATCGGTCACCGTCGGCTCCGTCCCGCCGCGGCCGAACGCGACGGGCCCCGGCCGGGCCCCCGCGCTCCGCGGCCCGACGCGCAGCGCGCCCCCATCGTCGATCCACGCGATGCTGCCGCCGCCGGCGGAGACGGTGTCAACGAGCACGCGCGGTAGCGCGATCGGAACGCCGGCGACCACACCACCGGGCTCCACGAGCGGCTCGCCATCGAGGATGAGCCCCGCATCGGCGCTGGTGCCACCGATGTCGATGGTGAGGGCCTCGTGCCGGCCGAATGCGCGGAGCACCGCCGCGGCACCGACGATACCCCCCGCTGGCCCGGAGAGCGCGAGCGACGCCGCCTGCCGCGCGGCATCGGCCGCAGGACGCATCCCCCCGCCCGAGGTCATCACCGCCGGCGCCGGCCTCCCGCTCGCCAGCAGCCGCGACGACAGCCCCTCGAGGTAGCGCATCACCCGCGGGCGGGCGTACCCCTCGGCCACGGCCGTCGCCGTGCGCTCATACTCGCGGATCTCGGGGAGCACATCGGCCGAGGTGACGACCTCGAGGCCGGGACACGCCGCGCGCAACGCCGCCGCGAGCGCCTGCTCGTGCGCGTCGTCAGCATAGGCGTGTAGGAGCGAGACCACCACGATCTCCGGCTCGTGCGCGAGCACCGCAGCGACGACTGACGCGAGCCCCTCCGCGGTCAGGGGCCGGAGCACACCCTCCGGGGTCCGGCGCTCCGGCACCGGGACCACGTCCTCCGGCGGCACGAGCGGCGCCGGGTGCTGCACGCCGAGGTCGTAGAGCGAGGCGCGATCCTGCCGGCGCAACTCGAGCAGATCGGTCGCGCCCTCAGTGGCACAGAGCACCACCCGCGCACCGGTCCGCTCGAGGAGGAGGTTCGTGACGACCGTCGTGCCGTGGATCAATCGCCCCACCGGAATCGCGGCATCGAGGAGCGCGTCGAGGACCCCGACGACGCCGATGCCCTGGTCCTCCGGTGTGGAGAGGACCTTCGCGGCTACGATGCGGCCGTCGGGGGCGAGGGCGACGCCGTCGGTGAAGGTGCCGCCGACGTCGACGCCGGCGACGCGGTCGGTGCCGGTCGTCACGGACGGGTCGGCGGTGCGACGGCGTGCCGCCAGACCACGAGCGCCATCGCGAGGTTCGCCGCGGCGAAGAGCATCAGCGGTCCGGCGAGACGTTGCGCGACGAGCGGCGCGAGGACGACGGCGAGCACGGTCTGGGCCACGAGGGCGAGGGTCCCCGTCCGCACCCACCGCCCGGCCGCCCCGCGCCAGACGCCGCGCGCGGCAGGCCAGGCGAGCGCGAGGGCGATCGGTGACGCCAGCAGCATCGTGAGGTTGCGATACCAGAAGACGTGCGCGGACCCCAGCCACATCCCGAGCAGGATGAGGCCGACGAGACCGGTGACCGTGCACCAGAGCCCGACGGCGACCGCGGCGACCCCCCGTCTCCGCCGCCGCGCAGCGGCGGAGACGGGGACGAGAAGGAGGAACCAGACCGCGGCGAGCGGCCCCATCGGCCCGAGCGACAGTCCCTGCGCCGTCGACGCCTCGGGCGCACGCCGCGCCGTGTACAGGGTGCGCTCGAGACGGACGAGCGGGACCGCGGTGCCGGAGCCATCGGGACGGCGCACCTCGCGCAGGAAGTCCCGC
>VHBO01000005.1 GCA_016871895.1 Gemmatimonadota bacterium | reverse complement strand
GCGTAAGGGAAAAACCCGTGAAGAAGTAGATATTCGACATCTCATTCAGAAATAATATTTGTTATGATATGAAAAATAGTATATAAAAGTCATTCGTTTAGGAAAAATGTTCTGAAATATTTATGCCCTATTTACGCACTCAGCAATTCCACCAAGCGGAAACAGATACTTTTGAGAAAACGTTCTGCACAAGAACAGTAGACGCAGGACCAGAGGCTCACAGGTTGGTTGCGATGGAAGCAGAGCAAACAAATAGCTGAGCCCAAATCCTATAAGGTCGATGCGCCAAAGCTTCTTCGATTGCGTCTTCCTATTAACCGGAATTGGATGAAGCAAATGAAGCCGTATCCAGCGCTCTGACTTGATTGGGAATGGTCGAGGGGGCTCCTTCACGATTGGCGGGGTGACCTTTCCTGGGCAAATCACCAACCCCAGTATGGATTGGCCCTAGCGCGGAATAATTCCAAGCTGTCGCATAAATTCGAGATTGTCCATGAAATCTTGCTCTTCCGCGATCTTGCCGTTTCGCATCGTCACCAGCGTGGCGCCGATCACATCGACATCTTTGCCGGTTGCAGGGATGCCAAAGAAGACACCGGTGTGCTTGCCTTTGAATTGCCAATACTTCACGAGCCGGTCTCCGTCGGCAAAGATCTCCTTCACGATGAATGATCGTTCAGAGAAGCCATCAACGAAGTTTTGATAGTACGCCTTGGCATTCGCCTTGCCGCGGATTTCAGGCAACGAGTGTAGCACCGCATCCTCGACATAGGCCGAATCCAATATCGCGGTATTGCCCTGGTTGATGGCGACCTCCCAGACACGGGCGTAGTACTAAACATTGGCATTGCCCACGGCCGCACGCTTGTCGTTCTCTGACGCACATGCCGTCACCATCAGTGTGGTGCCCCAAAGCATGAGGTGGCGAAACGTGGTTGCTTTCATAGGACCTTAGAAGGAAAGAGGAGAGGTGAAAAGCACGCGATGTCCGCCTATTCGCAATTCCGAAGAGCTAGAAAGTCTTCGGTAGACAGACAACCGTCTGTGAGGTTACCTTCGATACGTCCGAGTACATCTTCGTGAAGGCATCCCAAGCCGCATCACGCGGCGGGTTGGTCGTAGGTGGGTTCGTGTGAATCGTCATCACCTGCGCACCATCGACCACCACCGTGCTGTCAACCGCCTTGTAGATTGGGACCACACGCTGTTCGTTGAATGTGATACCACGATCCCGGTACCACTGGCGGTGCGCCGTGACCGCTGCCTCGAACTGTGCCATCGAACCCGTGAGTGACGAAACTCGCACCACCGCAGTGACACCGGTGCAGCCCGGCAGTTTGCGCGCGACCGCCTGCGCGCGCGTGACACACGGAGTAGTCGCGAGGACGGCGGCCAGAACGAGCACGATGCGCAGTTTCATCAGTTCTCCTGGTGAGGTAAGCTAGAAAATCTACAGGTGCAAGAAAACAAGAGCTAGCATCTGTCAACTCAATCGATAACGTATCGCACAAGGAACTCTTAAGTAAGAGTCGCCTACTCGTCGAGAAGTCAGATCGTCTTTCGCCTCGTCGTCACCGAGAAACCCCATACGTCAGCGAGCACCGTATATCATGTCACAACTTGACCGTCCGCTGGTTCGCGTCCTCCTTGGTGCCGTCGTGCTCGGGCTGAGCGCCTGCCAAGAACCAATCACGGAGCCGATCGGCGTCGCCGAGATCGTGGTGAATGGTGGGAGTGGGAATCTCCGTCCAGGGCAATCGGTACAATTGTCAACCACGCTCAAATCGACGGAAGGACTGCTTCACCCACCCACCGGCCTCACGTGGTCAACGTCAGACCCTTCCATCGCAACTGTCTCCCCAGCGGGTCAAGTGACCGCGCTCCGACGGGGATACGCGACTATTTCGGCCTCTGCGTTTGGTGTCACCGGAACATCGACGGCGACGGTGATCGGCGTGCAGTCGGTTGCTTCTATCCCCGACTCCGTCTCGGTCATTGTCACGCAGTCCGTGCAGTTAACAGCGTCGGTCATCGCCGACTCCGCTGTCACAGTCGCAGTGTCGTGGAGCAGCTTGGACACCCTGCTCGCGACCGTCTCGTCCACTGGGCGGGTGACAGCGAAAGCATCACCCGGTACAGCGCGGATCGTGGTCTCGGCGGAAGACAAGCGCGACACGACAGTGGTGAGCGTGGTTCCGGTTCCAGTCCGTCGAATCCAGCTTCACGCTGATTCCGTCTGGATATTTCCGGAACAGTCGCTCGGTGTCACTGCCCAGGTACTCGACAGCCTCGGTGGGGTACTCGCCGGGCGGGCCGTGGTGTGGTCTGTCAGTGATACGGGGATTGCGCGTGTGTCTTCCACAGGGATGGTGACCGCGATTACGGCAGGGCGTACCACGCTCGTCGCGTCCTCAGAAGGCGTCGAGGGACGTATCCCGGTGATTGTGCGAACGCTGCCGAGGCGCATTGTGGTCAACCCGGATTCTACCGTGCTTCGGGTTGGGTCAGCTCAGCTCTTCACGGCAACGGCGCTCGATGACAGCAACCAGCCGATGAGCGGTGTCCCGTATATTTGGAAAAGCAGTGATACGCTCGTCGCTCGGGTTTTCCCGTCCGGCGTCGTGAATGCGAGACACCTTGGTCAGGCGACTGTCACCGCTTCCCTCGGTGCGGTGGTAGGAACGGCGCTGGTTCGAGTCACGCCGGTACCAGTGGCGACGATCGCCATCACAGGGGCAAACACCGTTGTGGTGAATGAGACGGTCCCGCTCGCCGCGACACTACAAGACAGTTCCGGGACGGCCCTCATCGGCCGCACGATCACCTGGACATCAGCAGATTCCACGATCCTGACCATCAACCAAGCAGGGCTGGTAACAGGCCGGCAACCCGGAAGCAGTATCGTTACGGCGACGAGCGAGGGGGTGTCTTCCACACTCCGAGTGCTCGTCACGTCCCAGCCGTCTGGTATGGCACTCACCTTGACGGGCCCTGCAAACACCGGAGGTTTCTATGTCCGGGTGAGTGGCGGTGGGCTCTTGTCGCCCGGTCAAGTTGAACAATCCTTCTGGACCTATGTGCCCTCACCAACGGGGACTGGGACTGCGTTCCTCGAATTGCCTCCGAGCCCCTCCGTTCCGTATTCCGTCAGGGCGATTTCGATCGATGCGCGCTCCATCACTTCTAGTGGGGGTCGACTCGTCGCCAATGGCATCACCGGTGTCGCGTCCACGTTGGGTGTCGGAGAGCAGCGACAGCTGGTGATGGATGTGCCGGCCGTTCACGTCACCATGGTTCAAGCGCCAACATCAGCAGGGGTGTTTGCGAGTACACGATTTGTCTGGGAAATCAAAGATCCGTCGCGTTCCCTGCTTGAAATGGCACACATTGACGCCGGCCTGTTGATCTGCTCAGCGCCGTTGAGTAGCACGGGCACTAGTGGTCAAGGCGGCTGCGACACGGCTCGAAACACTACCCCATTCATTAATAGCACAACCGGGGTGTATCAGTGGGTGCTCGATCTTCCCGGTCGCGTTTCATCAACGGTGTACTGGACGACCTTACTCGTCTGGCATCCAACGACTATCAATGGGGGAAGGCAGTTCGGCTTCTTTGCACCGAATGTCCTCAATGGGGACACTCAGGGACGGTTGGTCATCGGGACGGGTGGGTGATCTGCGACGCCCCAGGCAGGGGGCCGGAGGCATTGTGAATCGAGAACTTAAGCCGTTTGAGTCGTGCCGCTTCGCACGACATGCATCCGAACTGGGGGGGACGAGTGATCGTCTCCCCTAGGTCGTTTCTGAATTGATGCGTCCCGCAGGGCAGGGGAGATAGATTCTCGATAACGCTCCCAACTCCGAAGTTCTAATGAACAATCCAATCATCGTCCGCACCCACATCCCCGGGGCCAAGCTCGGCCACGTCTTCGTGACGTACACCACCCCGGCCGACATCTGCCGGTGGAACGCCGCGTCCGATGACTGGCACACCACTTCAGCCGTCCTTGAACTGCGGCCCGGCGGGCGATTCTGCTACCGGATGGAAGCGCGTGATGGGTCGATGGGCTTCGATTTTGAGGGGACGGTGGAGATCGTAACACCCCCGCGTCGTCTGACGTATCGGATCGGTGATGGGCGCGCGGTCGTTGTGACCTTCACCGAGGCGTCGGGCGGCGTCGACGTGGAGGTACGATTCGAAGCCGAACAGGCGCACACACGGGAGCTGCAGGCGCAGGGATGGCAGGCTATCCTCGACCGGTTTGCCGTCGTCGCCGCGGAGCACGATCTCGCATGACTCAACCGGTGAAGGGCCCCGCCTTCTATTTTCCGTCAATCGAGAAGACGTACGGCAAGTCGGTTGACGCCTGGATGAAGATCCTCAAGGCGGCCAAGATCGAGAAGCATATGGAGATGGTCGCGTTCCTGAAGCGTGAGCATCGCGTTGGCCACGGCCACGCAAATGCTCTCGTGGCGCATTTTCGGGCGCATTCGTGACGTCCGCCGCAGTCACTCGCGTGACGCGAGGGCCGATGATCAGGCTCGAGGTCATCGGGGCAGATGCCTCCGCATCACACATCGAGACGGCGCGCGTCCTGATGCGCGAGTACGCCACACTCCCGCACGTCTGCGGTCGGTGGAACACCATCGACGCGGACATCGCCGCGCTCCCCGAGCCGTTCACGGCCCCACAGGGCGCGTTGCTGATCGCTTGGCAGGACGACGAGCCGCTTGGGTGTGTCGGCCTCAGTGCGCTCGAGCCGTCGATCGGTGAGGTGAAGCGGATGTATGTGCGACCCGCCTCGCGCCGGCTCGGCGTCGGCGCGGCGCTCCTCGAGGCGCTCCTCGACCAGGCTCGCCACATCGGCTATCGGCACGTTCGGCTCGACACCGCGCCGGAACTGACGCCCGCCATCGCCCTGTACGAACGATTCGGGTTCCGGCCAATCGCGTCGTACCGCGAGAGCCAGTGCCACGCCGCCCTCTATTTCGAGCGGGCGGTGTAGCGGGGATGCGTCCTCGCTACCCGAACAACCCGCGCGCATCCATCAGAATCAGTACGCAGCCCACGAGCAGAATCGCCGACGGCACCCGCTTGGCCATCGGGTTAGCGACCCGCCAATGCGACCACTGCGCCCCGACCATCAGGGCGGCCATCCCCAGGGTGGCGCCCGGTACGACCGTAGGCGACCAGAATCCCACGATCAATAGGGTGGCAATCACCAGCTTTACGACCCCGACGGCGTTCCGGAATACGAGCGGGTAGCCGAAGCGCTCGAAGTCGCTGGTGATGGTGTCGAAGCGGAAGATCCACACGTAGAAGACCGAGAGGGCGACGGCGAGCTGTACGAGGATCGCGAGCGTGTGCACGAGTGGCTCCGGGACAAGGGTCCGGAGCGCCTGACGCCCCGTGTTTAACCAACTCGGGCGGGCAGGTCTGTGTTCCACGGGATAAGTTGCGGCATGCCATCCGGTGGCCTCCGTCACCCTGACCCCAAGCGGTACGCCTGGCTCCTCGCCCTCGCGATCCCGCTCTCCCCGTTCGTCGCGGCGCTGCTCGCCCGGGTGACGGGATCGACGGTCGCGTGGTACCTCGGGCCGATCGTCAGCTTCCTCGTGCTCCCCCTGCTCGACCTGTGGCTTGGCACCGATGCGACGAATCCTTCGGACCGCGTCATCGCGCAGCTCGAGGATGACCGCTACTACCGCTGGTGCACGATGGCGTTTCTCCCGCTGCAGTACGCCGGCTTGGTCTTCGCCTGTGCGCTGTGGGCCTCCGGGAGCCTCTCCGTGGCCGACGCGCTCGGGCTCGCGCTGACAGTCGGTGTCGTCGCAGGATTCGCGATCAATGCGGCGCACGAACTTGGGCACAAGCACGATGCCGTCGAGCGCTGGTGCAGTCGCCTCGCCCTCGCGCAGAGCGCCTATGGGCACTTTTACATCGAGCACAATCGCGGGCATCACGTGCACGTGGCGACTCCCGTCGACCCGGCGAGCGCGCGCTACGGCGAGAGCTTCTACGCCTTCTGGCCGCGCACGATGATCGGGTCGTTGCGCTCTGCACTCGCGATCGAGCGCACGCGCCTCGGGAGGCTCGGACGAGGCCAATGGACGCTCGCGAATGAGGTGGTGCAGGGCTGGGCATTGACGGCGATCCTCGCGGGCGGACTCCTGCTCGCCTTCGGTCCGACGGTCGCGCCCTGGCTGGCGCTGCAGGCGGTGGTCGGGTTCACCCTGCTCGAGGCGGTCAACTACCTCGAGCATTACGGGCTCCTCCGCGAACGACGCCCGGATGGGCGCTACGAACGCTGCCGGCACGTGCACAGCTGGGACAGCGACCATCTCGCGTCGAACATCTTCCTCTTCCATCTGCAGCGCCACAGCGACCATCACACGCACCCCGCACGTCGGTACCAGGCGCTGCGACACGTGACGGAGGCACCGCGCCTGCCGCAGGGCTACGCGGCGATGGTCCTGTTGGCCTTCGTCCCGCCGATCTGGCGCCGTGTGATGGATCCGCGTCTGTTGGCACATTACGGCGGGGATGCTTCCCTGACAAACCGTGGAATAGTCACCACCGCTAACCCGTAGGACGCCACCTCACTCCAGGAGCGCATCGACGATGCCGCCGATCACCCGCCGAGATTTCACCTCGATGACCGCCCTTGGGATCGCGGGCTCGATGCTCGACCTCCACCCCACCGATGGGCCAATGCACGGCTGGGCCGGCTACGACGCGGCGATCGTCATCGACAACCTCGCGACGCCTGGACCGTTCAATGTGCCCGACAGCACGGCGGTCCCTTACACGCCCGCGATGGTCGCGAACGCGAAGGCGTCAGGGATCACCGCCGTGAACGTGACGTTGAGCGGTGGCGGCAACACCGGGAGCGCCGCCTTCGAGTCGACGATTCGCAACCTCGCGTTCCTCGAGCGCGAGCTCGATGCACATCCGGACGCCTTCGCACGCATCCGGACGGTCGCCGACATCCGGAAGGCGAAGGCGGAACGCCGAGTCGGGCTCATCGCCGGGTTCCAGGACACCACGATGCTCGAGGGGGATATTCGTCGCGTCGATCTCTTCCACGGGCTCGGCGTCCGCATCGTCCAACTGACGTACAACGTCCGTAACCTCGTCGGGGACGGCTGTCTCGAGCCCGGCAATGCCGGCCTCAGCGCCTTCGGCCGCGACGTCGTGACACGGATGACCACGCTCGGCATCCTCGTCGACGTCAGTCACTGCGGACGTCGCACCACCGATGACGCGATCGCGCATGCGACGCGCCCGATCGCCGCCACGCACACCTCGTGCGCCGCACTCGCGGACGTCCCTCGCGCGAAGACCGATGACCAGCTGCGGCGCCTCTCCGCGAAGGGCGGGGTCGCGGGCATCTACATGATGCCGTTCCTCCAGATGAGCGGACAGCCGAATGGTGAGGACTTCATCCGCCATATCGAGCACGCGGTCAATGTGATGGGGGAGGACCACGTCGGGGTCGGCTCCGACAACTCCATCACGCCACTCGATTTGAGCCCACAGTTCCGTGCCCTGCACGCGGACTTCGTGAAGCAGCGTCGCGCGCAGGGGATCTCGGCGCCCGGCGAGGACGAACAGGTCTTCAACCACGTGCCCGACCTCGACTCGCCGCGCCGGATGGAGCGGATCGCAGACCGGCTCGCGGCCCGCGGTCACACCAGCGCCCGCATCGAGAAGATCATCGGCGGGAATTGGCTCCGCCTCTTCGGGGAGACGTGGCGGTGATGTCGCGTCGGGGGTAATCGCTCCGGTTGCGTGAGCCGTCGCACCTCCGCACTGGCCGCTGGCCTCGTGGCGCGTAGGTTCAGCGGTATGAACCGACTCGCCGCCTTCCTCCTCCTCGCCCCGTGGTGCCTGCAGGCGCAGGCCCAACCCGTCCCGGTCACCGATGCCATCCCGGGCTGGAAATGGACGATGGACAGCATCACGACCACCGTGAACGCCGTCCGTGCGGGCCGCAATCTGAACCCGCGTCAGTGGCCGGGGGGCAAAAAGGTCGCCGTCCTGCTCTCGTTCGACGTCGACAACGAGACGGTCACCATCCGCTACGGCGAGACCTCGGTCGGTGCGCTCTCGATGGGGCAGTATGGGGCGCGGGTCGGGCTCGAGCGCGTGGTCCGGCTCCTCGATGCCCGTCGGATCCCCGCGAGCTTCTTCATCCCCTCGGTGAGTCTGGCACTCCATCCGGAGATGGGTCCGCTGATCGCCCGGAGCGGCCGTCACGAGTTCGCGGTACACGGGTGGGTCCACGAGATGAACGCGACGCTGCCCGATTCAGTGGAACGTGCCCTGTTGAAGCGGGCGGTCGACGACTTGACGCGGATGACGGGCACAAAGCCGGTCGGGTATCGCGCGCCGTCCTGGAATTTCTCGCCGAACACGCTCTCCATCCTGCGCGATATGGGGTTCCGCTACGAGAGCTCTTTGATGGCGGATGAGCGTCCGTATGAACTCGAGCAGCGCGGTGAGCGGACGGGGATCGTCGAGCTGCCGGTGGAGTGGATCCTCGACGACGCACCGCTCTTCGACCCACGCGGCGAACGCTACAGCCCGCCGCGCGAGGTGGCGCAGGTCTGGATGCTTCGCTTCACGTTCTCGCACTGGTCATCTCTCAACAGTTCAGGTGCATAACATTGTTCAGCAGGTGCATCGCCGCTGTCGTTTGAAAGCAAATGTTCACGCTTGGCGCAAGTATTTCACTTCGTCGCTTTTGGAGAATGGTTTCGACGTCATCACTACAAGCAAATTCACCCGCCATCGCAGCATCAACACACTGAGTGTCTACTATGACAGGGTGAATCTCGCTGCGCGCCTGGATGACTTTCAGAATGTTTTCTCATTTTAAGATATCTCTTATTTCCACGTGGTGACACACGACCTGGTTCTGAAGGAACTCGCATAAGTCTTTATTCTTCGCGGGGTGATTGTCACTTCACCGCCTTTCAGGTTCCTGCGATTGTGAGACAATAGCGCCTATTCGCATTCGATATACTAGCGTGAGACTACCACCTCACGCTGGCGTGTTCGGTTAGTGCGCATTTTCTGCTACATTCAGTCTGCAACCCAACCACCTTTGCATTCGGAAAGAGAAAGGGGTGCTGCGCCGGCGCAGCACCCCTTTTTCGTGGTAGCAGCAATCACATTATAACATTCCTAAGCTGCCTTCTCTTAGCTTTCTTATTCTATCTCAAGCAGGCGCTTACAACTCGCTCCATTGCTTTTACATCTAATGTGAGCGCAATGCTTGATCCACGTCTGATGCTCCCGCCGCTCACACCGGGCGGGCCGCCGAGCGGGATCCCACGGCGGCTCAACCTCACGGTGGCGGAGAAGGCCGGGTTGGTGGCGTTCCTGCGGACGCTGACCGACGACGCGCTCGCGGCGGATCTGCGGTTCAGCGACCCGTTCCGGCGGTGAGCGCGCTGTGCGGAGGGCGTGTCTTCACGCCCTCCGCCGCACCGTCACTGCACGCACTGCCCCTTCGGATCGGGCGTCGGCTTGTCGACCACCGGGCGCGCCGGCAGGTCCGCCACCGCTCGCGCGAGATCGTAGGCGTAACGTGAGACCTTTGACAGCTTCGCGAAGTCGATGAACTCGACCTCGTCGGTGACCTGGTGATAGTCCGCGTGCCCGCCGGTGCTCATGAAGACGATCGGGATGCCGTAGCGCGCGTACATATAGTGATCCGAGCGGCAGTAGTACTGCTCCGGGTGGCCCGCCACGTCGTACTGGTAGTCAAACGCCCACCCGTACCCCTTCTCGCGGCTCACCTGCTCGACGAGGTCGCCCAGCTGTGTGGAGAGGCGGCGTGACCCGATGAGCTGCGCGTAGTTGGGACCGCCGCCGGGCTCCTCGCCCGGCCCACCGCGACCGATCATATCGAAATTGAGATTCGCGACGATGCTGTCGCGGGTGACCGTCGGATGGTCGGTGTACCACTCCGACCCGAAGAGGCCGAGTTCTTCACCGGCGTGCCAGACGAAGAGCATCGAGCGCTTCGGCTTCGTGCGCGCGGTCGCGAAGGCGCGCGCGACCTCGAGGACGCCCATCGACCCGGAGCCGTCATCATCGGCGCCGTTGAAGATGGAATCGCGCCGCGGGGTCGGATGGATGCGCCGGATGGAATCCATATTCACGCGGATCGAAGCGAAGATCTCCGGCGTGATCTCCCCCTTGTTGGCGAGCTGCTTGGTGCGCAACTCGAGGTTGAAGGCGCGGAGCGAGTCACGGTCGACCGGCTCGCCGACCCCGACGTGATCGCTGTGCGCGCCGATCGCGACGTACTGGCCGCGTCGCGCCCGGTCGCTTCCGGTGAGCTTCGCGACGACGTTCCAGCTCTCGGCCGGCACATTCCGGAAGCCGAAGTTCCCGCGGATCCCGGCAGCCGTCTGGCCGGGCGTCGCGGCTGTCAGACTCGCGACACCGAGGAGCTTGGCCGCGTGCGCGCGGGAGAGATGCAGGTATGCCGGGAGCTCTGGGCCCTGTTCCGCCTCGCCGGCGTCGAGTGACATCCCCGAGGCGGTCAGCTGGGCGATCAGCTGGGGATCGAGGAGGTCGAAGTTGGCGATGACGATCCCCGCGGCGGGGAAGAAGCGACGGATCGCCTCGAGGCGGACGACGGAGCTGTTCTCCTCCGTCACGCCGATGACCACCGTCTTCCCGGCGACGGCGGCGCCGCCCTCGAGGAGGGTCGGCGTACCCCAGAGGCCGGCATAGACCACCGGGGCGCCGTCGATGCTGCGTGGCCGGCCGCCGTTATCACGCGGGAGGTAGTCGGTGAACGGTCGCAGGGACTCGCCGGCGACGGTGAGCGTGGCGCGCGTGGTGTCGAGGCTCCGGGTTGCGAGCGGGACGCGCTGCAGGAAGGTGCCGTTCTCCCCGGCGGGCTCGAGCCCCATCGCCGTCAGCTCCCGGACGATGTAGTCGAGCGCCTTGCGGTGTTCTGGGGTACCGGTGAGGCGACCGCGCATCGAGTCGGCGGTGTAGGCCTCGAGCCGGGTGCGGAGTGCGGCGGGTGTCATCGGGGCCGCGGTCGGCACTCCGGCGCGGCCCTGGGCGCCGAGGGGACCACCGAGTGGGGCCGCGGCGATGGTGAGCGCGACGAGCGCGACGACAGACGGGACGGAGCGATGGAACGAGACGGGCATCACGGCCTCTGGGAAGTGAGCATGCTGGCGGAAGATATCCCCCGCGCGCAGGATTCCTCCATCGTACGCTCACCCCCCGCCCGAGGTTTCTCCCGATGACGGCACATCCCCCATCCCTTCGGAGCCGTCTCCTCGCCGAGTGCCTCGGCACGGCGCTCCTCGTCACCTTCGGCTGTGGCGCGGTGATGGTCGATGGCCTCCGCGAGGGCGCGCTCGGCCTCCTTGGGATCGCCATCACCTGGGCCTCGCTCGTCGCGATCCTCGTTTACACCTTCGGGCACGTCTCCGGCACACAGATCAACCCGGCGGTGACCCTCGCCCTCTGGTCCACGGGGCGTCTGCCGTCGCGCGAGGTGGCGCCGCATCTCATCGCGCAGATCCTCGGAGCCAGCGCTGGGAGCGCGCTCACCATCTGGCTGTTGGGCCGCGACGCCGGGGTCGCGATGACGATGCTCTCGGTCGACCCGATCCGCGGTTTCGTCGTCGAGTTTCTCGCCTCCTTCCTCGTGATGGCGACGGTGTTCGGCGCCGGCGTGGATGAACGGACGCCGCGCGGCTTCGCCGCGCTCGCGGTGGGGCTCACGGTCGGGCTCTGTGTGCTGGTGGCCGGGCCGCTGACAGGGGCCTCGATGAACCCCGCCCGGTCGTTCGGGCCGGCGTTGCTGGCCGGGGATTGGACGAACCACTGGGTCTACTGGGTGGCGCCGATCGCCGGGATGCGGGCGGCGGCGTTCGTGCTGCCGCGGCTCGGGGTGACGTCAACCAAGACGGCCGAAGACGCGTAGGTTAGGGGCCTATGCCCCTGATCTCTTTCGCTCTCGCACTGGTCCTCGCGCTCGGCGGGACCCCCCTCACCGCCCAAGCGCCCTCGTATCCCACCGCGTGGGATCCGGCGCTCCTCAACCGCCCCGACGTGAAGGCCGCGCTCGGCCACCTCGAGCGGGAGTTTCCGCAGCAGGTCGAGGAATGGATCCGCATCGCGCAGATGGTGGGGAAGTCGACGCAGGAGCAGGCGCGCGGCGCCTACGTGAAGGCGGAGATGACGCGGGCGGGGCTGCAGGTCCGCGTCGACTCCGTGGGGAACGTCACCGGGGTCCGGAAGGGCACCGGCGGTGGCCCGACAATCGTCTTCGCGGCGCATATGGACATCGTGCACGCCGTCGAGACGAACCTCGCCGTGCGGCGCGACGGCGACACGCTCCGCGCCCCCGGGATCTTCGACAACAGCTCCTCCGTGGCGAATATGCTCGCCGCCATCCGCGCACTCAACGCCGCGAAGGTGGTCACCAAGGGGGACCTCGTCTTCGTCGCGACGGTGCAGGAAGAGCTTGGGCTGCGCGGGATGCAGTACTGGTTCGATCACAATCCCAAGCCTGACCTCCTGATCGCGATGGACGGCGGGCTCGGCCCAGTGAGCTATGGCGCGCTCGGCATCTACTGGACGCGCTATCGGTACACGTCGGACGGATCCCACACGTTGCAGTCGCGCGGGAAGCCAACCCCAGTACTCGCGATGGCCGACGCGGTGCAGCGCATCTATCAACTGCAGCCCCCCGCGCTCCCGAACGGCGCGGTCATCAATGTGGGGCAGGTGCACGGCGGCGTGATCTTCAACGGGATCCCGCAGGACCTCTACTTCACGGTCGACCTCCGCTCGTCCGATCCGGTGCTCCTCGATTCCCTCGATCGGCAGATCGGACGGATCGCGCAGGAAGCGGCGGACCGGGCGCGCGTCGGCCTCACAGTCGAGATCGAGCAAAAGAACCGCGCCGGCGGGACGGAGCGGATGCTCGCCGACGCGCGGCGGCACCCGCTCGTGCAGACGGCGATTGACATCCAGCAGCAACTCGGGGTGCGCTTCGGGATGCCCGGTGCCCAGCAGGCACTGGCTACCGGGAGCACGGATGCGAACATCGGCGTGGTGGCGGGGGTGCCGAGCATCGCCATCGGACGCTCGTATGGCGGAGACCAGCACACCCTGAGTGAGTGGGCGCATTGGCCAAGCGCGCTGCAGGGGACGAAGCTGACGCTGCTGCTGGCGACGACGTTCGGCGATGGGATCCGCCCTGTGCGCGCGTTCGTGCCGTGAGGGGCGCCCTCTTCTTCCTCTTGCTCGCGTCACCGGTGCTGGGCCAGGGCAGCGGGCAGGACGCCGCCCCTGCGGGCCCCGCGGCGCTATCGGCGTATGTGAACCCCGAGCTCGCACCCCGGCCCTCGATGCATCCGACCAAGGTGACGCGTCCGCCGACGATTGATGCTGTGCTCGATGAGGCGGAGTGGGCGCGCGCCGAGGTGCTGACGGACTTCCGGCAGCAGCTGCCGAACACCGGGGGATGCCCGACCTTCAAGACGGTGGTGCGCGTCCTCTATGACGACGATCACCTGTATGTGGCGGCCGAGAACTTCGACCCGGAGCCGTCACGCGCCATCAGCGCGGGGCTCGAGCGGGACTTTCAGACGCCGGACAGCGACATCTTCGGGCTCGCGCTCGACACGTTCCACGACCGTCGCAACGCCTTCATGTTCGCGATCAACCCGATGGGGGGGATCCGCGACGAGCAGGTGTTCAACGACTCCCGCACGGTGGTCGAGGCGTGGGAGGGGATCATCACGCTCCGCACGCGGATGACCGATTCGTCGTGGATCGCCGAGCTCTCGATCCCGATGCGCACGCTGCGATTCGACGGCGCGCTCCCGGTGCAGGATTGGGGGGTGAACTTCATCCGTCGTGTGCGTCGGGTGAACGAGACGTCGTATTGGGCGCCGCTGGAGCGGCAGTACCGGTTGCATCGGATGTCGAAGGCGGGGACGATGGCGGGGCTCGAGGGGATCCGGCCGGGTCGGAACCTTCAGCTGAAGCCGTACCTCGTCGGCAATGACTCGCGCGGCGCACAGGTGCCGGCGAGTGCACTCGGCACCGCACAGGATGCCGGGCTCGACCTGAAGTACGGTCTCACCCCGTCGATGACGCTCGATCTCACCTACAACACTGACTTCTCGCAGGTGGAGGTGGACCAGGAACAGGTGAACCTCACCCGCTTCTCCCTCTTCTTCCCGGAGCGGCGCGAGTTCTTCATCGAGAACGCGGGCTCCTTCATGTTCGGGGACAGCGAGGAGCGGAACTATCGGATGGGGGCGGGGCCGCGCGACTTCACCTTCTTCAACTCACGGCAGATCGGCCTCACGGCGGACGGCCGCCCGATCCCGATCGTCGGCGGTGGGCGGGTCTCCGGGCGTGCCGGCGCGTGGGAGCTCGGGCTGCTCGATATGCAGACGCAGGCCTCGTCCGCGCTGCCCGCCGAGAACTTCAGCGTGATGCGTGTGAAGCGGCAGGTCTCGGACGCCTCGGATGTTGGCGTGCTGGTCCAGCGTCGTGCGGCGACCGATGGCTCGGGGGATGAGAACCTGAGCTACGGGTTCGACGCGAACCTGCGGCCGAGCAGCGCGCTGATCCTGAATTCGTATTTCGCGGCGAGTGACGGCCCTGGGGCTGGCTCCGACGGGTACACGGCGCGCCTCTCGGCGGCGTACCGCGACGCCTTCTGGAACACCGGCGCGATGTGGAAGCGCGTCTCCGAGGACTTCGACCCCGGGATCGGGTTCGTCCGCCGGGCCGATATGAACCAGTACTACGCTACCCTCGGTGTGCACGCGCGGCCGAAGTGGCGCGGGATCCAGGAGATCGCCCCATACGTGGAGCTCGACCACATCGCCGACCTGCGCGGGGCGCTCGCGACACGGACGGTGCAGGCGGGGCTCGACCTCCTCTTCCAGCCCGACGGTAACGTGAAAATGGAGGTGCAGGACCAGTTCGACCGGCTCGACGCGCCGTTCACGGTGGTGCCGGGATACGCGGTTCCGACCGGGAGCTATTCGTGGCGTGAGGCGGAGGTGAGTTACACGACGGGTCGCGCGCGGCGCCTGTACGGCACTGCGTCGTACGCGACTGGTGGGTTCTACGATGGCACGCGGCGGGCGGCGGGGACGACGGTGACGTGGCGTCCCCGGTACGATCTCCTGCTCGAGCTCAACTACACGCGCAACGACCTCTCGCTCGCGAGCGGCGATGTGCTCGCCGACATCGGCCGGGTGCGGGTGCGCTATGCGTGGTCGACGAAACTCTTCGGGAGCGCGTTCGTGCAGTACAACGCGCAGTCGGCGACGTGGGTGACGAATGCGCGGCTCAACTACCGGTATGCGCCCCTAAGCGACGTCTTCCTCGTCTACACCGATCGGCGCAATGCTGAGACCGGCATCCTCGGCGAGCGGACGCTCGCGCTCAAGTTCACCCGGATGTTGGCGTTCTGAGTCGTCCGAGCGCGACGGTAAGTTCACTCGTAGCGTGCGATGCCTTCGGCCCGCGTACTACCAAGTGCTGAGACGATTTCGTCAAAAGACAGCTGTCCACTGAGCTCACGCGCACCAATTTGCCCACTGAGTAGCCGAAAAAAGAACGCAGTGAGTGTTTCCGGCGTGATCGGCACAGGCGATCCGTCAGGGCCGGCCCCGAGCTCGTAGGTTCGGATGATCTGGCTGCCGAGACTCCCGGCCGTGAGGAGGAAGTGGTTCTGCAGGGCGTCGAGGTCGAGCAGGTCGGCGGTGAGCACCTTGGCGGCGATCGAGTAGCTGCGCACCACCTGCGCATTCCCGGCCTCGTCCACCAGGTCGGTCCGCTGCTCCTCGCGGTCCACGTGCATCCGCACCCACCCCGTGTTCTCGCGCTCGGGCGTGCCACGCATGAGCGCCGCGAGGTCGGCGAGGGCGAAGTTGCGCACGCGGGTGCCGGGCAGCGCCGAGATCGGCTCCACGGAGAAGCCGGCCGGCAACAGCAGGATGAGCTCCTGCGCGAGCCGGACGGCGGGGGCGTGGAAGGTGCCGACCACGCAGTTGGTCATCGCGAGCGACTTGGACGCGAAGACGCCGCCGAGCACGACGCAGTCCTCGAGGGTGACGTCGTCGCCGAAGACGTTGGCGGCGACGAACGCGTGCTTGAGCGTGACGTTGGCGGCGTTGATGTCGGCGCCGAAGATCACGCCGCCGGTCGTCGGGAGGCAGGAGACGGTGCCGGCGGTGCCGACGGCCTTCTCGAAGCGCACGAGCTCGTTGCAGTCGCTCTGGACGTGGATCTCGCGCTGCGCGTAGACCGCACCCTGCACGGTGAGCGGGCCGCCGGAGACGAGCAGGCCGCGGGCGAAGAGTGCGCCCTCCACGACGGCCTCGCCGTCCACGCGGACATCACGGTCCATCTCGGCGTACGAGCGGGGGAGGAGGGGCCCCTTCACCACGTTGTTGCGCAGGACGACCTGCGGGCCATCGAACCTGAGTTCCTGGAGCGAGGTCATGCGGGGCCTCCGGCGGGGGCGGTGACGGATTGGGCGGCGAGCAGGGTGCGCGCGACGCGCAGCTGGCGTTCGGAGAGACCGGCGGCGGCGAGGCGATCCTCGGCGCGGGCACGGATGGCGGTCCAGTCGGCCGGCGCGGGGGCGGTCCACGTGCCGGCGGCGTCGAGCAGACGGTCGGCGGCCTGCCGGATCGCGGGCGCGGCCGTCGTCGCGGCGAGTGCGGGCGGGAGCTCCACGCGCCGCGCGGCCGCGCCGGCGTCCGTCTCGGCGACGAGCACGGGGACGGCGACGGTGACGCGCCCCTCGGGACGGGCGCCGGCCCGGACACTCTCGCCGATGCCGCCGCGCAGGGCGTCGCCGGCGGCGATGAGACGCCGCGCCGAGCCGATCAGGTCGCGTGCGCGCACGCGGAAGGTGTGGCCGACGAGGGCGGCGCGCGACGCCGCCTCCTCCTGCGCGCCCACGGTGGACTGCAGCGCCGGGCGCGCACGCTCGCCCAGCGGCACGCGCGCCGACGTCTCGTCCTGGAGCGCGAACGCGACATCGTCGAGCCGTCGCACCCGCAGCCGGAGTTCGGCGTCGAGGTCGGAGAAGAGCTTGGTGTAGCGCGCCTGGATGCGCTTGAAGTCGAGGAGCATCTGTGCGCGCAGCGCATCGCACCGTTCCGAGAAGGCCTGTAGCTCGGCGAGCCGTGCGGCCATGACGGTGGAGAGCTCCACCATCTGCTGCTCGATCTCGCTGCTCACGAGCCGGCGGAAGCCGGTGGTGAGGGCGGCTCCCACCTCCGCGGCGCTCGCCTGCTTGCTGGCGATCTGCGCCGCCTCGGTGGCGACGACGCTCCCGGTGACGGCGTCAACGTGGTGCCCGAGGGACTTGACCTCGCCCTGGAACGGGTCGTCGACGATCGCGATGTTGACGTTGACCGTCTCGCTCCAGCTCACGGTCCCGCCCTTCTCGCTGGCGGGATACGACACCGACCCCGAGATGACGGTGGAGAAGCTGCGATAGTAGGTCACGACGCGCGCTCCTCGGCGGCCACCTGCCACTGCTGCGCCTTCAGGAGGCCGTCGAGCATGGTCCGCACGCGCGGCGACAGGTCGAGGCGCGCGGCGCGCTCGGCGGCGCGCGCGAGCACGCGGGCGCGCTCCTCGGTGGCAACGGGGGCACCGGGCGTCGCCGCGAGGCGATCGCGGATCGCCGCCAGGCGCTCGCCGTTGCCGTCGATGGGCCGGGGGGCCGCGAGCTGGAGCCCTGCGAGCGGCCCCGAGTCCACGTCGGCGTAGCGCACCGGCACATACACCACCTGCCGCGCGGCGATGCCACCGGGGCGGACCACGTCGCGGACCTGACGCCGGAGATGCTCGCCCTTCTCGATGATCGCGCTGGAGGCGCCGATCATCGCGCGCGACGAGGCGCGGGTGCGGGCCATCGACACGGCCTGGCTGAGCGCGAGGCTCTCGCCCTGATGCGTGATGGGGAGCACCCCCATCGCGGCCATGCGGTCGGTGAGGCGCCGCGACTGGGCGCCGGCCGCGTCGAAGACGCCGCGGTCGAGCTCGGCGACGCGCTGCGCCATGGTCTGGTCGAGCGCGAGGAAGAGCTGGGTGTAGCGCGCCTTGATCCGATGGAAGTCCGACTCCATCTGACCCTGCAGGCGGGTGAGGAACTCCCCCAGCTGCGCGAGCTGCGCGAGCTTGGAGTCCACGATCGCCTTGGCGCGCGCGCTCTTCTGCGAGAGCTGCGAGACGATGAGCGTGTGGAACCCGCCGTCGATGGCGCGGCAGACCGAGGCGGAGGCCGCCTGCTCGGCCGCGATAGTCGCGGCCTGCATGGCGATCACCGCGGCGGTGGTGGCATCGACGTGGGCCCGCACCCGTTCGATGCTGTCGGCCATCGGCTGCGTGTCAACGATGCAATCAATGGAAGCCATGGGCGGTCCTCAGGCGGCGGGCGGAGCGGCGGGGGTCCCCGCCGGGGCCAGGCTCTCGCGCGCGAACGCCTCCAGGTCGAACCGCAGCGTGTCCTGCACCATCGGATCGAGCTGAGGGGCGGGCGGGAGCTCCGCCGTGGAGGCGAAGAGCGGATTCACCGAGAGGAGCGGGCGCCGCCGCTCCTCGAGCGCGTCGACCGTGTGCATCGCCTCGGCGAAGCGGCGCGCCGGGCCGTCGCGCAACGACGCGTCGTAGTACTCGATGAAGCCGAACTCGCGCGCCCGCTCGGTGATCTCCTCCTTGAGCCGCTCCGCGAAGTCGTTGAACTCCGCCTGCTGCCGCGTGAACGACTCCATCTTGGCGCGATACGCCACGAGCGAGGCGGCGTCGATGCCGTCCGCCGAGACCTCCGCCGACCCCTCGCCCGAGCGCATCGACTGGCGCGTCTTCTCGAACGCTTCGTACTGGTTGTACGACGCGATGAACTCGGTGAGGCTCCCCTGCATCAGGTTGATGAGGTTGCTCCCCTCGGCACGGTTGCGGCCGTAGAAGTCGTCGGTGTCGCGGTGCCACTGGTTGAGGTAGTCGAGCTTCTGGTCCTTGATGTTCTCGTAGATCCGGAGGCGCTCCAGACGCGTCTCCTGCATGAGCTGCTCGACGATGGGCGCGAGCACCTCCTCGTGGATCTGGTGCACGCCGAAGGGGAAGCTCGTGCGGCGGCCGTCCTCGGCCACCCAGTTGCCTGAGAGCACGTCGTAGCGCACGCGCGAACTCTGCTTGAGCGCGAAGGGACGGTAGCCCTGGACCGACGCCTGGTAGTCGAAGCTCTCGCCGCGGATGCGCTCGATCTCCTCGGCCTCGAGCTGCGGCGAGTAGTGGTTGTACGACGCCTTGAGCGTGGCGAAGAGCCCGCGGTTGCCGTATTCAGCGAGCGTGGTGGTGGAGGCGATCTTGGACTTGGTGATCACCTGCACCGTGGCGGCCAGGCGGTGCATCAGCGTCCGGAGGAACTCCTCGAACTGCGCCGTCTCGCCCTCCATCGCCCGCCGCTGCGCGTTGAGCGCGGTGAAGGCGGCGATCCCCGCGTCGTGCGCGTCGGTGGGGAAGACGTCCAGTCGCGCCCCCGCCGCCGGCTCGGTGGTGCCGTGCTCGTCGAGCGCGCGCGCGAGCGGACCCGCCGGATCGAGCACCGGGAGCGCGACCGTCTCCGTGCGCAGGTCGTTCAGCAGGTAGGTCGCGTCGCGCATGCTGCGGTCCATCGTGCCCAGGTAGTCGTAGAGCGGCACGTTCTGGATGGAGCGCGAGAGGTCGGAGGTGTCCACGTCCTCCACCGCCTGCGAGCCCTCGACGATCGGCAGCGCCCCCACCATCCCCTCCAGCGCGGAGATGCTCGAGACGAACATCGACGGGTCCTTCACGCTGTTGAGGCTGAACTGGCGCTCGGCGGTGCTCCCCGAGTGGTCCACGATGAAGTGCCCGCCCTCGAGCGGGACCTGCGAGGCGACGGGGACCCACGCCACGCCGAGGCGTCGGACCTTGTAGTCACGCCGCAGGTCCGTGTGCTCCTGCTTGAAGACCTTCCTGTAGCGCCAGTTGGTCCTGGCGACCTCCGCCGCCGCCTGCGCCGCCTGCCGCGCGTTCCAGGCCCAGATGGCCGCGCCCACGCCCAGCGCGCCGATGGCGGGGACCGAGAAGAAGGCGACCACGACCAGCAGGACGCCGGCGATGAACCCGACCTTCGCCTGCTGCTCCTTCTCCGTCTGCGTGCGCTCGGCCTGCGTGGCCTGCTCCTCGCGCACCCGCATCTCCTGCTCGAGGCGTTCCTCCTCGGCGACGATCCGTCGGGCGGCGTCGGCGAGGTGATCGACGAGGACCCGTGCCTGATCGTCGTGGATGTCGAGCGAATCGGGCAGGACCTTGGGGCTCATGGCAGGAACTCCGCGTGATCACCGGTGTGACGGAGCGCCTCGCGCTCCCGGATGGCGTCCTCGACGCGCTGCATCGCCTCGGCGGTGGGCAGGGCGATGAACTGCTCGACGGAGGCGCGGAGCGCGGTCTCGAGGGCAGGCGCCCCCGGCGCCACCACGGGCCGCAGGTATCGGATGTCCTCCACCGCGCGCTCCCACCGCGCCTCCATCGCCGGCTGGTCGGCGAGCCGCAGCCGGACCGCCGGCGCCTGCTGCTCGAGCCAGCCGTGGAGCGCGTCCATCCGCTGCAGGTGCGGGGCCTCGTCGCCCTGCACCACCGCCGCGTGCGCATCGACCCGCCGTCCCACCTGCGCGGAGAGGGCAAGGAGTCCGAGCGCGACGAGCTGGACCGCAAGGGACCACTGGAACGGCCAGCCCAAGCGCCAGGCCGCGACTAGGCCGCCGAGCGCGATCGTGGTGTAGAGCGCGTCGACCACGATGGAGATGCCGAGCGAGCCGATGCGGCGGGCGATCGCGCCGGTGGGGCGCCCGATGAGGCCGAAGATGTTCGCGTTGACCACCAGCACGGTGAGGAGTACGGCCACCGTGAGCCAGTCGGACGGCGTGAGTTGCATCAGGACCCCGCGCGTTGGCCGCAGTTGGGACAGAAGGCGACCCCCGGCTTCATGGGGGTGTTGCATCGCTTGCACGCATCCGACGCGGCCGGCATTGCGGCGGATGCGCGGAGGTTCGTGCCGCAGCTCACGCAGCGGCTCGCACCCTCGCGGTTGTCCGCCTGGCAGGTGGGGCAGGGGGAGTAGACGTCGCCGCAGTGCGGGCAGAAGCGCGAGCTATTGGCGTACTTCCGCGAGCAGTTGGAGCAGAAGACCTCACGCACCGGCGCACCGCCGCCGGCCGCCATGCCGGCCGGCGGCATCCCCGCGCCCGGAGGCGCCGTCTGCCCGCCCGGCGGGGTGGGCGGCTGCAGCAGGCCGGGTCCGAGGTTGCCCCCGAGTCCGCCGGTGATCATGAGCGCGCCGAGGATGCCGCTGTCGCCCGGCCTGGTGAGCGCCTCGCGCGCCACCTCGAAAGCCTGCCCCTGCTGCCAGGTGTAGCCGCCGATGGTCTGCGCGCTCTGTCGCGCCATCGCCTCGAGGATGTGCTTGCCGTCGGGCGTGCGCGCATCGATGTCCACCTGCGTTACGTAGAGCGCGACGAGCCGGAGGCCGTAGTCCTCCCAGAACGGTGCCATCCCATGCGTGAGCGCAGTGGAGAATCGCTCGAGGTACGCGCCGATGGTCTTGACGCCGATCCGCTCCGACTGCATCGCCTGCAGAAGGAGACTCTTGGTCCTGGAGACGAGCGCGCCGCGGAAGTGGTCTGTGAGCATCGCTTCCGTGTACTCGGTGGCCGTGCCCACCAGCTTCACCAGAAAGCGCTCCGCATCCTCCACCTTGAGGCCGTACCGTCCCTCGGCCATGAGCGGGACCATCGTCTGATAATCCGGGTCGTGGTACCGCATATTGTCCGTCGCCCACTCGAGATCGAGGGGCATGACGCGATTGACGTACCAGACCTCGGCGGTGAAGGGGTTGCGGCCACCGAAGGGGATGCCGAAGAGACTGCGAAGGAGCGGCAGGTTCTCGGTGTTTAGCGTGTGCTTGCCGGGGCCGAAGCGGCCGACGATGCGCCCCTTGCTGAAGAGCACCGCCTCCTGCGATTCGGCAACAATCAGCTGGGTGTAGGTGCTGAGGTTCGTCTCAGGGAAGCGCCAAGCGTAGATGGGCTTGGCTCCGGGATTCCACTGGACAACGTCAATGAGCGCCATATGTGGTACTCTCCCCAGAAATGAGGGTGCCGCTGCCGTTGATAATTACAGCTTCACAATTAGATAAAACTCGGCAAAGCGTTGACGGCAAGGGCGGTATTCAAAGTCTCCAATCGGGCGAGAATTACCGCTGGAGGGCGAACACGAACGGCTGCTGCACCAACTGCTTCACCTTCCGCCCGCCGACCTCGGCGGGCATGAACCGCATCGCGGGCAGGGCCGCCCAGAGCGACGCCGCGAACAGCTCGTGCGACGTGCGGATCACCTTGTACGAGCTGATGTCGACGCGCCCGCTGGTGTCCACGACAAACTGGGCGAGGACCTCGCCCTCGACGCCGGCCGAGCGGAGGATGTCGGGGTACCGTGGCGCCCCCGACCCCGGGATTGGCGCGACCGGCTTCTCGACCTGGAAGTCGAAGTAGGCCTGGTCCGCGTTCGGGGCGCCGCCGCTCCCTACCACGCCAGAGTTCACGCCGCCAGCGACATCGCGGCCGGGGACGTCTGCCTCATTGGTGACCTTCGCGGTTGAGCCACCCACCGGGTTTACGTCCGGAATATCGACCGGCGCCGTGGTTCTTTGGACTGTGATATCGCCCTCAGCGGTAGAAATCCGCCACACGTCTGCACTGGGCACATAAGCAGCGTAGAACACGGCGGACTGTCGCTGCAATTGACCATCTTCGCCGGTGATGACGACACTGCACTCTGCCCCGATTGCTCTTTCCATAGTGCCCGGTACAAATCCATTGGCGCCGCACTCGACGTTATACGAAGGTGTTTCATCGACAAGCCCCTGTAAAGAGACAACGAGAGAATTGCCTTTGGTTGTGCCGGCTTGCAACACTACATGACGCCGATGGGTCCTACCGTCGATATCGCTCCAGTTGGAATCTGAGATAAACTGACCAATCCAAGGATTCTCGACCATAACGGGAACATTTAGAAATGCAGAATCCGCTGCTCTCGCCGTTGCATCAGCTATCCGGTGCGCCTCAACAACCGACAAAGCAGTTGAGGGGGAAAGGAAGGCACTCAACCTCTGTCGCACGCGTCGATCAGCAAAAAGAAGCGAGACAAACAGAAGTATCACGAAGCCAATCTGACCCTTCCTGAGCGGCATATCCACACCTCAAAAGCGACGAGTTGACACGGGCCATTCGCGGTAACGCACTCTTTCGGCTAGAAAAATAGCTGACGACTCGATGTCCGCCGGAGCTCGAGCGCGACGAGGACACCGAGTACGGTGATCGAGACGGCGGAGATGGCGCACCAAGGGCAGAAGGTGCGCAGCACGATCCACTCTGCGTACTTGAGTCGGACGGTGAAGAGGATCGCCGGGTAGACGAGCGCGGCGAGCGCGAGGGCAGGTCCGCGGGCGTCGACGCGGGTCTCGTGCAGCCCCCAGAGCGCGACCGCGAGGATGAGCGTGTAGCCGACTGCGCCGATCAGAGCGACATCGATGCCGAGGAACCAGCTCCAGCTGCTGAACTGCACCACCGCGCACCCGCCGGCTCCGCCGCAGCTTAGCTCGCCGGCGAGGCCGAGCTTCCAGAGATGCAGATAGGTCGCGACGAGCGCGTTGACGAGCGCGATGAGGGCGGTAGCCTGCCGGAGCCGCATAGCGGTGGGGTTCCCGAGGCCCGCGCTAGAACCAGAAGTCCTCGAGGCGCGGGTTGACGATGGTGTTGTAGATCGACCCGAAGGTGAAGTTCAGGCCGACGCTCCCGGTCAGGCGGAAGGCCGTCGCGAGCGCACGCTGCCGGGTGAGGACCTCGTCCTCAGAGGCACCGCCCCTTGGAAGATAGAGCTGGTCGTTCACCTTTGCCGCCTCGCCGCGCAGCTCAAGGGAGAGTCCGCGGGAGAGGCGGATGTTGGTGCGGCCGTTGAAGGCGAGGCTGAAGCGGTTGTCCGCCATCAGGAAGCGGTTGTACCGGAGGGCGGCGTCGATGGAGCCCCACGGCTGCCGCGATTCGCCGGCGAGCATCACCCGGGCAAGCGGTCGTGTCTCCGCCGTCTCGCCGTAAATCGTCGCTTCGATATACTCGTAGCGCCGGAGACCGAGCCCTGTGGCGAGGACGAGCTGGCGACTCGTCGCCTCGGCCCACGGGAAGAGGTTGTACTCCGCGGAGATGTCGGCGAGCTGATACAGATCGATGTTGCGGAACTCCGAGTAGCCGCCGCCGAGTCCACTTCCGATCGACCAGTGGTCGGTGATGCTCCGGACCACCCGGGCGATCGCGTCGCCGTTGCGGCGGATATACTCCCGCGACGTGGTATCCGTGACCTTAAAGCGGTTGTACCGGTACTCGTTCTGGAAGTAGAAGATGACCTTCCAGTCCTCGGTGATGCGCGAGGCGGTGATATTGCCGGTGACTTCGTAATTGCTCGCCCGGCTCTCCGCGCCGCCGCCGCCGTTGAGGCGTGTGCGGTAGACCCAGAGGTTCCACGGGTCCTGCACCTCGGTCATCTTCGGTGCCGCCGGCGCGTTCGCGGGCGCGGTGTAGGTGACCGCGAAGCGTTCTTGCCCCGGGAGTCGTGTGACGTACGAGATGAGCCCAAGCTTGAAGAGCCGGGCGAGCTCGCGTCGTCGCACGTCGTCGGTGGTGTTCGGGGGGAGTGTGGTTACGAGCGTGTCTGCGCGGCCCTCGAAGCGCCGATGCCCGTACAGCGTGACAGTGTATTCGCCGCCGCCGGAGGCGGTGCCGAGCCGTGTCACGAGGAGATGCGCGTCGGCGTCGAGGCGGTCCTGCGTCCAGAGGACGAACGGAAGCTCGGTGATGAAGAAGTTCCGGTCGCAGCCGAAGGTCTGGCAGTCGAGGAAGACGCGGACCCGGGTGTCGACGACGCCCTGGGCCTCGCTCGTGCGGAGGGACGGGGACAGGAGGAGCAGGACCGCGGCCAGGACGGCGCGGCGCAGGAGGCGGGGCATATGGGTCACGGAAGGGTTACGCGCGGCGGTCGCGGGACGCTGGCCGCTCGTGAAAGCTAAGTGGCTGGGCGATGCCGCCGGCGGATCGGCGGGCCGACCCGCGCGCAGCGGTCCGAGTCAGCGATGTCGCCGGAGCCCGAGCGCGAGCAGGCGTTGCAGCAGCTCGGGATACGGGATCCCGGCGTGCGCGGCGGATTCGGCGAACTCCTCACCGCGGGCGATGTCGGGATTGGGGTTCGCCTCGAGGAACCAGGCGCGCCCCTCGGCGTCGAGCCGGAAGTCGAGCCGGGCATAGCCGCTCAGCTCGAGGATGCGATAGATGCGCTTGGCGTCGCGGAGGAGTCGGTCGGTGACCTCCGCTGGCAGGTCGGTCGCAGGGCGGATCGCCACCGCGTGCCGGGACTGGTACGCGGGGTCGTGCTTGAGGCGCTCTGTCGCGATCAGCGGCTCGCCGGGCGTCGTGGGGCGCGCGGTGAGCTCCCACGGCGCGAAGGTGCGGAGCCGGTCGTCGCCGAGGAGGCTCACGTAGAGCTCCCGGCCATCCACGAAACGCTCCACGATGGCGTCGGTGCGGACCCGCTCGTGGATGAATCGCACCCGCGCCGCCAACTCATCGTCACCCGCCACGATGGACGCCTTCGAGATCCCGATCGAGGCGTCGGCGGTGAGCGATTTCACGATGAGCGGGAAGGTGAGATCACGCGGCCGCCGCGCGCGCCGGCCGCGCGGGACGACGGCGAACTCCGGCACCCGCAGGCGATGATAGGTGAGGAGCTTCTTCGCGAGCGCCTTCCCGCGCGCGAGCACGAGGCCGCGCGGATTGCAGCCGGTGTACGGCACCTGTAGCAGCTCGAGGAGGCTGACGACGTTGTGGTCGTACATCGTCTCCCCGTGAAACTCCTCGAGGAGATTGAAGACGATGTCGGGGGCGAAGCTCTCGACGGCTTCGCGGATCGGTCCAAGGTCCCATTGCACCCCGAGGACGCGCACCTCGTGGCCGAGGGCGCGCAGGCCGTCGCGCACGTCGGCTTCGGTCTTGATCTCGAAGCCGGCACGCGAGTCCCGTGCGACGGCGCCGTCGGGAGGGACGAGGTCGGGGTGCGTGAGGAGCAGGACGCGGAGGCGTTTCATCGACGTCTCCGGCGCGCGGGGTACCTCACCCCCGAACCGCCCGCACGACCGCCTCCGCCGTGATGCCGTACTCCCGATAAAGCGTCGGGGCCGGCGCGCTCGCGCCGAAGGTCGAGATCCCGATGATCGTCCCGGTCTCGCCGACCCAGCGGTGCCAGCTCATCGGGTGCGCGGCCTCGATCGCCACGCGCCGGACCCCGGTGGGGAGCACCGATGTCTGGTATGCTGCGTCCTGTGCCGCGAAGAGCTCCATCGAGCACATCGAGACGACGCGCGTGGCGATGCCGCCCGCGGCGAGTTCGGTCTGTGCCTGCAGCGCGATCTCGACTTCCGAGCCGCTCGCGAGGATCACCGCCGCCGGCGTCGTGCCCGCCGGAGCATCCTTGAGCACGTAGGCGCCCTTGGTGGCGTCGATCGCCGGTGCGTGCGTCGTGCGGTCGATGCAGGCGAGCTTCTGCCGGGTGAGGATGATCGCGCTCGGGCCGTCGCGGTGCATCAGCGCGATGCGCCACGCCTCGGCCACCTCGTTCGCGTCCGCGGGGCGGAGGACGAGGAGGTTCGGGATGCAGCGCAGCGAGGTCAGATGCTCGATCGGCTGGTGCGTCGGGCCGTCCTCGCCGAGGCCGATGGAGTCGTGCGTGAAGACGTAGATCACGCGCTGTTTCATCAGGGCGGCGAGCCGGATCGCCGGGCGCATATAGTCGGCGAAGACGAGGAAGGTGCCGCCGTACGGGATCACGCCGCCGTGCAACGCCATCCCGTTCATGATCGCGCCCATCCCGTGCTCGCGGATGCCGTAGCGGAAGTTCCGCCCGGTGCGGTCCTCGGCCGAGAAGATCGACCCACCCTTCACGTCGGTGAGGTTGGAGCCGGTGAGGTCGGCGGAGCCCCCGAGCAGTTCGGGGAGCGCCGGGGCGACCGCGTTGAGCACCGTGCCGCTCGCCGCGCGGCTCGCGACGTTCCCGCTCGTCGCGTCGAACTTCGGCAGCGTCTTCTCCCACCCGGTGGGGAGGTCGCCGTGCCAGCGACGGCCGAGTTCCTTGGCCGCGACGGGCTGCGCCTTGGTGAAGGCCATGAAGCGGTCCATCCACGCCTTCTGCAGCGCGACGCCTCGCGCCTTCGTCTCGCGCCAATGCGCGAGCGCCTCCTCCGGCACGTGAAAGGGCTCGGTGCTCGGCCAGCCGTACGCCTGCTTGGTGAGAAGGATCTCGTCCTTCCCGAGGGGCTCGCCGTGGGCCTTCGCCGTGTCGGCGCGGTTGGGGGAGCCATAGCCGATAATCGTCTTGGTGCAGATGAGCGTCGGACGCGTGGTGTCGGCCTTGGCCTCGGCGATCACGCGGTCGATCGCGTCCTGATCGTTCACATCGGCGAGATGGAGCACCTGCCACCCGTAGGCGGCAAAGCGCGCGGCGACGTCGTCACGAGAGGCGAGGGAGACGCGGCCGTCGATGGTGATGTCGTTGTCGTCCCAGAAGCCGATGAGCTTGCTGAGGCGCTGGTGGCCCGCGTAGGAGGCGGCCTCGTGCGAGATCCCCTCCATCAGGCAGCCGTCGCCGGCGATGAACCAGGTGTAGTGGTCGATCGGCGTGTGCCCGTCGCGGTTGAAGGTCGCGGCGAGCTGCGCTTCCGCGACCGCCATCCCGACCGCGTTGCCGATCCCTTGCCCGAGCGGCCCCGTGGTGGTCTCGACGCCGGCGGTGTGCCCGACCTCGGGATGCCCCGGCGTCTTGGAGCCCCACTGCCGGAACGCCTTGAGGTCGTCGAGGGTGAGGTCGTAGCCGCTGAGGAAGAGCGTCGAGTAGAGGAGCATCGACGCGTGGCCGGCGGAGAGGACGACGCGGTCGCGGTCGGGCCAGTGCGGGTCGGCCGGGTTGTGCTTCACGTGCCGCGTGTAGAGGGCGTACGCGAGCGGCGCGAGCGCCATCGGCGTGCCGGGATGGCCGGACTCCGCCTGCTGCACCGCATCCATCGAGAGGGTGCGGACGGTGTTGATCGCGAGCGTGACGCTGGAGGCTGAAGGCATAAGGCGGGAAGCGATGGAGAAGGCGCGCGGGAGAGGGGCGGGTGCGGCGGTCAGGCCGTGGTGGCGCTTCGGCGGGCGAGCAACCGCTCTGCGATGAGCGTCACCACCGCCATGATCGTTTCCTGCGGGTTGACGCCGGGCGCGGTCGGGAGGAGGGAGCCGTCCGCGACGAAGACGCCGGGGGCGTCCCAGACCTCTCCGTGCGGATCGACGCCGCTGGTGCGGCGGTCGGCGCCGAGGCGGGCGGTGCCGTTCACGTGGGCGGAGAAGAGCGCCAGCTGGTTGGCGCCCATCGGTCGGCCACGCAGTCGGTCGACCTCGCCCGCGTGCCGGAGCGTGATCGACGGCGATTGCCCGGAGTGGACCTCGCGGGCGCCGGCGGCGAAGTGGAGCCGCGCCGCCCCGACCATCCCCGTCTCGAGGTGTCGCGCGTCGGCGTCGCTGAGCGCATAGCGGATGGAGAGCGAGCCGTCGCGACGCACGCGCACATCACCGTCCGACTGCCCGCGCCGCGCGCCATCGCGCGCGAGGATCACGAGCGCGGCGAGCTGGTTGAAGCCGAGCATCATCTCGCGATGGGCGGCCCCGAAGCCGGGCGCGGCCGGCGCGCCGATGCCGGGATGCAGCGGCGGCGACTCGATCCAGACACCGTAGCCGTGCGCGTCGAGGCGATGGAACTCGTCGCACATCGTGGTCATCGGGATCCCGCCCGCGCCGTAGATCTCGCGGTCGTACACTCCGAAGATCCCGGTGGTCGGGTGCAGGCGCAGGAAGCGTCCCGTGCCGCCGCCGCCCATCCGTGAGCGCTGCAGCAGCGCCGGCGTCTCGATCGCGCCCCCGGCCACGATCACGATCGGGGCGATGGCGGTGCCGGCGCGGCCCGTGGTGGTCTCGGTGAAGTGGACGCGCTTGGTCGGGAAGCGGCCGCCGCGTTCCGTGAGCTCGATCCGCGCGACGCGCGCGTGCGGGAGGAGCCGTGCGCCCGCGGCGTGTGCCCGCGGGAGGAAGGTCTGCAGCCCGCCCTGCTTGGCGCCGGTGCGACACCCGGCGCCGCAGAAGCCGGTGCGCACGCAGTCCTTGGCGTTAATCGCGACGGCGCGCGCCGACCAGCCGAGCGCCGCCGCCCCGTCGAGGATGACGCGGTTCGCCGGGGAGTGCGCGTCGTCGGGGACGACGCGCGCGTGCACCTCGGACTCGATCCGGTCGAAGTAGGGCGCCAGTTCCGCGGCCCCCATCCCCTCGGTGCCGTGGTCGGTGCGCCACTCCTCGAGCACCCAGTCCGGGGTGCGGAGCATCACCATCCAGTTGATGTTCGTCCCGCCCCCGACGCCGACCCCCTGGACGATCGAGAGACCGACGTCGTCGGTGGTGCGCTGCGCGCCCTCCGCGTAGAGGTCGCGGAGCGCGTCCGCGTCGTGTTCGGCGAAGTCGCGGCCGTCACGGAGCGCTCCGGCCTCGAGGATGAGCACATCGAGTCCCGCCTCGGCGAGCCGCGCCGCCATCACCGCGCCTCCGGCTCCCGTGCCGATCACGATCGCGTCGGCGCGGAGGACGCTGCCGTCGAGCGCGAGCGGGGCGATGGTGGTACGGAAGGGCGGGGGATGATGCGCGCTCGCGGGGTCGGCGGCGCGGCGCACCGGTTCGGCGTCAGTGGGGTGGCCGTCGAGCGCGCCCTCCCATCCCACCGCCGGCTGGCGGAGGTGGTACGGCCCGCGGTACCCGATCTCGCCCTGTGCCTCGGGGGTGAGGTACTCGGTGAGGATCACGAGGCGCCGGACCGCCTGCGCGATACTCCGGAACGCCGCGACGGAGGAACCGAGCCAGCGCGTGAGATGGTGGTCCTGGTCGGCGTCGCGCTGGTCGACGAAGGGGCGCGGGAGGAGGCCGACCGTGAGGGCGCTCGCCCGCGCGCCGAGGATGGTGAGGGCGAGGGCGACCTCGCCGCGCTGCCGCGGCGCGAGGGTGGCGATCCGGGCGACGAGCGCCTCGACGAGCCGTGCGCCGCGTGCGGCGTCCTCGAAGGCGTGTGGGACGATGCGACGCGCGGCGGCGGCGAGGGTCCGGCGCTGTGCGTCGGTCAGGGCGGCCACGGGCGTCGAAGGCACACGGGAAAGAAAGCCGTCCCCGTCGACGGCGTCCACCACGGGGGGCATACTTCGTAGTGATGACCTCCGGGCCCTCCCCTCTCTCCCCTTCGGACCTCGCCGGCGCCGGTGTCGCGATCTGGCGGACCGCCGGCCTCCGTCACGTCGCGGCCGACGCCGCGCTCGATCTCCTCGTGATGGCCGGCCTGGCCGCGACCCGATGACCGATCCGCTCCGCTCTCATCTCGACGACCCTGAGCTGCTGCGCCGGGCCGTCGCGCTCTTGCGGGTCGCCGTCTATGTGGCCTCGCCGCGCGGTGATATCCTCGACGCGAATCCCGCCTTCCTCCGGTTGCTCGGTGTCCGTCGTCTCGACGACCTATGCACGTATGGCGTGCACGAGATGATTGTCGACCCCGAGGTCTTCCACGCTGAACGTGAGGCGGTGGACCGCGACGGCGCGGTGAGCAACTGGGAGCTCCATCTCGTCCGTCCGGACGGTGGCCTCCTGACCGTGCTCGAGAGCTGCCATCGCCTGGTTGGGGCCGACGGGGAGGTCCGGTATCTCGGCACGATGGTCGACATCACCGCGCGCAAGGCGCAGGAGGAGCTGCTCCGCGCCGACAGCCTGCGGGACCCTCTCACCGGCTGCTTCAACCGGCGGCATCTCGCCGCGCTCGGTGAGGCGTGCGAGGCGGCGGAGACGACGTGGGGCTGCATCTATGTCGACGTCGATCGCTTCAAGCAGTACAACGAGCGGCACGGCCATCAGATGGGGGACAACGTGCTCATCCGGATGAGCCGCTTCCTGATGCGGCAGGTCCGCGCCGAGGAGCCGGTGTTCCGCGTGGGGGGCGACGAGTTCATCGTGCTGCTGCGCGGCGCCACGCGCGAGCAGACCGAGCGGGTCGCGATGCGTCTCCGCGACGTCGCGCTCCGCACCGCACCGGTTCCCTTCTCGCTCGGCTGGGCCGCGAGGGAAGGAGCGGAGACCGTCGCCCAGACCATCAACCGCGCCGATCGCCAGCTCCTCGCGGTGAAGGTGGAGTCGCGTGGCGCCGAGCGCGGTTCAGCGTCCCTGCCCGAGATGCCGTAGAATCAATCGGTCGTTCGTCCTTCCCCCTTCAGGAGATTTGTTTCGTGTCTCATCGTCTTCCCTCCGCCGTCCGCCTGCGCGGCCTTTGGTGCGCGCTCGCCCTCGGCGCCGTCGCGCTCGAGGCGCAGGTGCCCTCCGCGGCGCTCACCGCCGTGCGCTGGCGTGAACTCGGCCCCGCGCGCGGCGGTCGGTCCGTCGCCGTTGCCGGTTCCACCAACCGTCCCCTTGAGTACTGGATGGGTACCACCGGTGGCGGCGTCTGGAAGACCACCGATGGCGGCGTGAACTGGCAGCCGATGACCGACCGGTATTTCGGCGGCACGATCGGTGCGATTGGCGTCGCGGAGTCGAATCCCGACGTGGTGTACGTGGGCGGTGGTGAGACCGACATCCGCGGCAACACCTCGCACGGCGACGGCCTCTGGAAGACGACCGATGGCGGCCGCACCTGGACCCTGATGGGGCTGGCGGAGACGCGGCACATCGGGCGCGTGCGGGTGCATCCGACGAACCCTGACGTCGTCTACGTCGGCGCGCTTGGCCACGCCTTCGGTAACAACCCGGAGCGCGGCGTCTTCAAGACCGAGGATGGCGGGAAGAGCTGGAAGAAGATCCTGTATCGGAATGATTCGACGGGTGTCTGGGACCTGATCATGGACCCGAGCGACCCGAACACGCTCTACGCGACCTTCTGGCACGCGTATCGGCGGCCGTGGATGCTGAACTCCGGCGGCCCCGGGAGCGGCATCATGAAGACCACCGACGGCGGCGTCACCTGGCGTGAGCTCACGAACAACCCCGGCCTGCCGAAGGGCGTGCTCGGGAAGATCGGGATCGCCGTCTCGCCGGCGAACCCGCGTCGCGTCTGGGCGCAGATCGAGGCCGATTCCGGCGGCACGTACCGGTCTGACGATGGCGGCGCGACCTGGCAGTTCCTCAACGGCGACCGCAACCTGCGCCAGCGCGCCTGGTACTACTCGCGCCTTGTCGCCGACCCGAAGGACACGAACGTCGTCTACGGCCTCAATGTGTCGTTCTTCCGCTCGACCGACGGCGGGAAGACGTGGCGCCAGCAGATCAGCGTGCCGCACGGCGACAACCACGATATGTGGATCGCGCCGAACGATCCACTCCGGATGATCGAGGGGAACGACGGCGGCGCGAACGTCTCGTTCAACGGCGGGCAGACGTGGAGCGAGCAGGACTTCGCGACCGCGCAGTTCTATCACGTCTCCACGACGAACCACTTCCCGTACAAAGTCTGCGGCGCGCAGCAGGACAACTCGACGCTTTGCGGTCCGAGCCGGCAGGCAGGCGGCATCTCGATCGGTGACTGGGACGATGCGGGGGGTGGTGAGTCGGGGTATGTGACCGCCGATCCGACGAACCCGGACATCGTCTACGCCGGGAGCTACTCCGGGTATCTCACGCGCAAGGATATGCGCACTGGGCTCGAGCGGAACATCAACGCGTGGCCCGACAATCCGATGGGATGGTCGTCGGAGGACATCAAGTACAAGTTCCAGTGGACCTTCCCGATCGTGATCTCGATGCACGATCCCAAGGTCCTCTTCGCTGGCGGCTCGAGCCTCTTCCGCTCGACGAATCAGGGGCAGTCGTTCGAGATCATCTCTCCACCGCTCGCCCGCAACGATCCGCGCACGCTTGGCGCCTCCGGCGGCCCGATCACCAAGGACCAGACGGGCGTCGAGACCTACGGCACGATCTTCACGCTCGCCGAGTCGTTCCAGAGCCCGAATGTGCTCTGGGTCGGCACGGACGACGGCTTTGTGCAGCTCTCGCGTGATGGCGGGCGGACGTGGAAGAACGTCACCCCGCCGGGCATCGGTGACTTCACGCGCATCTCGCTCATCGAGGCGTCGCACTACGCGGAGGGGACGGCGTACCTCGCGGCGAACCGCTTTCAGCTCGACGACTTCCAGCCCCTCCTCTACAAGACGACCGACTTCGGTGCGACGTGGACGAAGATCGTCGCCGGGATCCCGGCCGATCAGTTCACGCGCGTGATCCGCGAGGACCCGGTCCGTCGTGGGCTCCTCTACGCGGGGACCGAGCGCGGGGCCTACGTCTCGTTCGATGATGGCGCGTCGTGGCAGCCGCTGCAGGGGAACCTGCCGCCGGTGCCGGTGCACGATCTCGTCGTGAAGGAAGGGGATCTCGTGGCTGGCACGCACGGCCGCAGCTTCTGGATCCTCGACGATCTCTCGGCGCTCCGGCAGGTCACGGCTGAGGCGCTCGCGAAGCCGGCGCATCTCTTCGCGCCGCGTGACGCGTATCGGATCGAGTGGGGCGGCGGCTTCGGCGGCGGTGGGATGCGCGGCCCGGGCGCCGGCGCGTCGAACCCGGGCCAGAACCCGCCGACCGGTGTCATCGTGCGCTATCACCTCGCCACCGCGGGTCAGGGGGTGAAGCTCGAGTTCCTCGCGCCCGATGGCAGCGTGATCAAGGCGTATGAGTCGGCGGATTCCGCGACGCTCGCGGCCGAGCGGGCCGCGGCGGCGAATGCACCGGCCGGCGGTCGGTTCGGGGGCGGCGGGGCGCAGCGGCCCGCGAACGCGGCGGGGATGAACAGCTTCGCGTGGGATATGCGCTACCCCGACGCGAGCACCTTCCGCGGGATGATCCTCTGGGCGGGGGGCACGCGTGGCCCGATCGCGCCGGCCGGGACGTACACCGTGCGGATGACCGTCGCGGGGCAGGCGCCGCAGACGGCGACGTTCAAGCTCCTGAACGATCCGCGCTCGGAGGCGACCGATGCGGACCTCGTGGCGCAGTTCGAGTTCCTGATGAAAGTGCGCGACAAGACCAGCGAGGCGAACGACGCCGTGAAGCAGGTGCGCTGGGTGCGCGGCGAGATGCAGGACCGCCTCACCGCCGCGCCGCGGCTCCGGCGGATGGCGACCGACCTCGACTCCGCGATGTCGCGCATCGAGCGTGAGGTGTACCAGGTGAAGAATCAGAGCGGGCAGGATCCGCTCAACTATCCGGTGCGCCTCAACAACCGCATCGCGGGGCTCTCGGGCGTGGCCTCGTCCGGTCCCTACCGGCCGACGGCGCAGGCGGAGCAGGTGCTGACCGAGCTTTCCACCGCGCTCGGCGTGCAGCTCACGCGGCTCCAGCGCGTCTTCGACACCGACCTAAAGAAGTTCAACGATGAGCTCCGGAAGCTTGGGCTCGAGCCGATCGTGCCGAAGGCGGAGGAGAAGCCCGTCACGCGGCCGACGGTGACGATGGACGACGACACGATGGACGAGGTCGTCCCGCGGTGACGGATGCCGGAGTCCCGGCCGGGTCGGGGGGCGCGATGAGCGCCCCCCTTCTCGTGCGCGACGCGACGCCAGCCGACTCGGCCACCGTGCTCGCGATGAACAACGCCGCGACGCCGAACGTGAACGCGCTCACGGCGACGGAGTGGGCGTGGCTCGTGGCGCACGCGACGTACTATCGAGTGGCGGTGGACGCCGAGGGGATTGCGGGGTTCATCCTCTGCGTGCCGGCGGGGCTCGACTACTGGAGCCTCAACTACGCCTGGTTCACGGCGCGACTCCCGGACTTCCTCTATCTGGATCGTGTGGTGGTGGCGGAGTGCGCACGGAACCGCGGGGTGGGGACCGCGCTCTACTTCGACCTGCACGCGACCGTCGCCGGTCGTTGGCCCTGCGTCACGCTCGAGGTGAATCTCCGGCCGCCGAACCCCGGCTCCCAGCGCTTCCACGAGCGACTCGGGTATCGGCCGATGGGCGTGCGGGAGTCTGAGGACGGGGCGTACGCGGTGCAGATGTACGAGCGCGCGGTGTGAACGCTCGAGGCCATCCGCTCCACGACGGAGCGGATGGCCTCGATGTCGATCGTATCACCGCACCACGGTCACCCCGCGATCGGCGGCACTGTGCTCGGGTCCACCGCCATCCCCATCGCGTGGATCCCCTTGTCCACGTACAGTGTGACTCCGGTGACCGCCGAGGCGAGCGGGGAGCAGAGGAAGGCCGTCGCCGTGCCGACCTCGATCGCCTCGAGCCGTTCCTTGAGCGGGGCGTTCCCCTCGCAGTACTTCACCATATCGTCGATGATGCCGATGGCACTTGCCGCGCGCGACGCATACGGGCCAGCGGAGATGGTGTTCACGCGGATGCCGTACTTCCGGCCCGCCTCATAGGCGAGGACGCGCGTGTCGCTCTCGAGTGCGGCCTTGGCCGATGACATCCCGCCGCCGTAGCCCGGGATCGCGCGCTCGCTCGCGAGGTAGGTGAGCGAGGCGACGCTCCCGCCCGCGCGCATCAGCGGCCCGAACTCGCGCAGCATCGCCACGAGAGAGTAGGCGCTCGCGCCGACGGCCGCGAGGTAGCCGGCGCGGCTCGTCTCGAGGAGCGGCTTCTTCACCTCGGGGCCATTTGCAAGGGAATGGACGAGGATGTCGATCGACCCCTCGCCGAAGTCCTCGCGCGCGCGTACGGCGAGCCCGGCGATCGAGAAGTCGCCCACGTCCTTGTAGCGCTTGCTCTCGCGCACGTCGGCTGGCGCGTCCTCGAGCCGGTCGTACACGGCGTCGAGCGGGTAGATCTTCTCGAAGCTGAGCAGCGAGCCGTCGCCGAGGGTGCGCGAGGCGTCGAGCTTCCCGCGCTCGAGAAGGTTCAGGAAGATGTTGAGCGCCGGCGGCCAGGTAGCGACGCAGACCGTCGCGCCCGCCTCGATGAGGCACTTGGCGATGGCCCAGCCGAAGCCGTTGTCGTCGGCGACGCCGGCGACGAGGGCGCGCTTCCCGCGGAGGTCGATTGGCAACATGCCGTGATATCGCCGGGGCCGTGCGCCGGGGCAAGGGGGCGGCCCGTGCCTCCGGATGCTGCCGTCAGGGGTGCGCGGCGCGCGCGAGGCGGTCGCGAATCCCGTCCCACGCTGGATCCATCGGCACCTGCTCGACCAGCACGGTCCCGCAGCCCGCGTCGTCCACCGCGTGCAAGGCGGCGTAGAGCTCCGCCGCATACGCGAGCGGCGACGCGTCGAGATGGAGATGCACGTGGAGGTCCGCCGCCGCGGCGCGGCCGGCCTCGCTCCAAGTGATCGCCGCGGGACGATTCGCTCCAGCCGAGACAGGTTCCGCTTCGCGGGTCGCGGGTGCCTCGGTGCCGCGCTGTCGCTCGGTGGCCACCGCGCGTGCCAGCGCATCGGCGTCGAGTAACCGCACCATCGCCCGCGGCGCATAATGCCGCGCGATCATCCCGGGTGCGGCGCGTGGCGCCTCGGCATCCGTCACCGGCGCGGGATCCTGCAACGGGCCCACCACCACCTCGAGCTCGGCGCGCGTGATGGTCCCGGGCCGCAGCAGCGTCGGCGGTGTCGTCGTGCAGTCCACCACGGTGCTCTCGATCCCGACCGGCGTCCGCCCTCCGTCGAGAATCATCGCGACCCGATCCCCGAGCGATCGCGCCACCTGCGCCCCCGTCACGGGGGAGAGTTCGGTGAAGCGGTTCGCGCTCGGCGCGGCGATCGGAAGCCCGACCGCGGCCAACAGCGCGCGCGCGACGGGATGTGCGGGGATCCGGATCGCCACGCTCGCGCGTCCCGCGGTCACTTCGTCTGGCACCATCGCACGCTTGGGGAGCACCAACGTCAGCGGCCCGGGCCACCACCGTGCCGCGAGCCGATCGGCGACCTCGGGCCACGCCGTCACCAACGTCTTCGCCGTCGCGACGTCGGGAACGTGCACGATCAGCGGATTGAAGGCGGGACGTCCTTTCGCGGAGAAGATGCGCCGGACCGCCGCGGCATCGAGCGCGTGCGCGCCGAGCCCGTAGACGGTCTCCGTGGGAAAGGCGACGAGCCCGCCACCGCGGAGGAGCGCCGCGGCCTCCTGCAGCAGTGCCTCATCCGGATGCGCGGGGTCGATCGGGCGGAGCACGCCGTGCGTCGGCGCGGACGCGTTCATCTCGTCGGTCAACGTACCGTGCCGGTCGTGAACACTGATCCCGGTGCGCTCGCGACGCGCGCACAGGCAGCGAGCACCGCCCCACCGATGAAGAGTGCGGTCTCGTCGGGATCGAAGCGAGGCGTGTGCACGCCCGCCGCGCTCCGGCCCTCGCCGAGGGTGCCGATGCGGAGGAAGCACCCCGGCATCCGTTCCGTGTAGAAGGCGAAGTCCTCGCCTCCCATATTCGCGGTCGGCAGAGCGGTCAGCGCGGACTCCCCCATCACCTCGCGCACCGCGGCGCGTGCGCAGGCGGCGGCCACCGGCGCATTGAGGAGCGGTGGGGTCCCCTCGCTTAGCGTGCACTCCGCCCGCACCCCGTGGAGCGCGGCGACCGACTCGGCCACCGCCCGCACGCCGTCGCAGAGGAGGGTGCGTGCGGCGGGCGTCGTCGCGCGGATGGTGCCGGCCACACGCGCACGCTCCGGGATCACATTCGCTGCGCTCCCGGCCTCGGCGATTGTCACGGAGACCACGCCGGGGAGTCCGGGATCGAGACGGCGCGAGACGAGGGTCTGCACCTCCATCACGAAGGCCGCGAGCGCGACGATCGGATCGCGCGCATCCTGTGGACGGGCCCCGTGCCCACCGCGGCCGTGGAAGACGACTTCGAAGGTGTCGGTGCTCGCCGCGATCGCGCCGTCCGTCGCGACGACCTCGCCGACGGGAAACCGCCAGTCGACGTGCCCGCCGAAGATCGCGCGGACGCCATCGAGGGCGCCGCTGGCGAGCATGCGCGCCGCCCCTTCGCCGACCTCCTCCGCCGGCTGCAACACGAGGTGGACCGTCCCCGGCGCCGGCGCCTTCGCGAGAAGGATCCCCGCGGCGACGGTCCACGCGGCGTGCAGATCGTGGCCGCAGGCGTGCATCACCCCGGGGTGCGTTGAGGCGAAGGGGAGTCCCGTCTCCTCGGCGATGGGGAGCGCGTCGATGTCACCGCGGAGCGCGATGATCGGCGCGGTGGGATCGGTGCCGGGAATGGTGGCGACGAGCCCCGTCCCCGCGACCTCGCGGATCGCCGTGATCCCTGCGGCCTCGAGCGCGGCGCGGAGGGTGCGCTGCGTGCCGTGCTCCTGCCACGAGAGTTCGGGCGCGACGTGCAGCGCGCGCCGAAGTGCGAGTACCTGTGCGCGCTCCTCCGCTGTGAACTGAGCGAGGGCGCCTGACACCGCGGTCGCGCGTCCCGTCACCGTATCGGCAGCGGCTCCCTCGCTCACGCGCGCAGCTCTTCGGTGCGCACGGTCAACGCCTCGATGCGCGCGCGGTCCACCTCGACGCCGATTCCCGGGCGGTCGAGCGGGACCCGCACCATCCCGTGCGCATCCATCGTCCATTCCGGCGTCACCACATCCTGCGCCCAATACCGGGCGCTGGGCGAGAGATCGCCCGGGAGCGTGAAGTTCGGGAGCGAGGCGAGCGCGACATTGTACGCACGGCCGATCCCGCTCTCGAGCATCCCGCCGCACCAAACGGGGAGCCTTTCCGCCTGGCAGAAGTCGTGGATCGCGAGTGAAGGCCCGAAGCCCCCGACGCGGCCCGGCTTGATGTTGATGATCCGGCCCGCCTGCAGCGTGACCATATCCTGTGCGCGGTCGAGCGAGATGATCGACTCGTCGAGGCAGAGCGGGGTGCGGAGCCGACGCTGGAGCGTCGCGTGGCGCACGAGGTCGTCGTGCGCGAGTGGCTGTTCGATCATCATCAGATTGAGGTCGTCGAGGGCTGCGAGATGGTCGGCGTCGGCGAGGGTGTAGGCGTTGTTGGCATCCGCCATCAGATGCGCGTCGGGCCCGACCGCCTCGCGGACGGCACGCACCCACGCGACATCCTTCCCGGGCGCGATCTTGATCTTGACCTTCTGGTAGCCTGCCGCGACCGACTCGCGGGCCTTCTCGATGAGGCGCTCGACCGTCGGTTGGATCCCGAGCGAGATCCCCGTGGCGATCCGCTCGCGCGTACCGCCGATGAGCCGCGCGAGCGGGAGCCCCGCCTGCGTCGCGGCGAGCCCCCACATCCCCATCTCGAGCGCGGCCTTCGCCATCTGGTGGCCGCGGACATCCTCATCCAAGCGCGCGAAGACATCACCCGGCGCGGCGATGGGCTGCCCGAGGAGGCGTGGCGCCAGGACGCGCACGATCGTGGGCCACGCGGTGTCGAGCGTCTCCGGGGAGTAGTTCGGGAGATCATCCACGACGCACTCGCTCCAGACGGATGCGCCGTCGGCGTTGGTGAGCTCGCAGAGGAGGATCCGACGGTCGCGCATCTCCCCGGAGGAGATGCGGAAGGGTTCCTTGAGGGGGAGACGGATCTCCCGCAGGACGAGTCGGTCGAGTCGCATCACGCCTCCCGGCGCGAGAGCAGATAGGTCCCGCCGTCCGCATCACGGACGAATCCACGGACGGTGTAGCCGTGCGCCAAGTAGTGCGTGAAGGCGCGCCGCGTGGCGAAGCGCCATGCCCGCGCCGCGGCGAGGTCGGTCGCGGCGAGCGCCGAGATGTCACGCGGGATGCGGACCCCCACCATCGGCGCCTCCACGAGCGGCCCTTCGCTCGCGTCCGCGGTCACCGCGAGCGGGAGCGATGCCGGGAGCGCGTCGCAGGGCGCGGCGGCGTGTGCGGGATCCACTGCCCACGCGACGACGAACCGATCGGTGGGCATATCGCCCTGCAGCGGCGAGTTGGTCGCGTCGCCATACATCGCCGGCACGTACTCGTCGGCGCGCGCCCCCATCCGGTTCAGGTTGAGGTGCGCGTTCTTCGCGACGAGCGGATCGTATGTCCAATAGATGGTCGCGACCCCGAGCTCGGCGCAGCGCGCGCGCTGGTAGGCTTTGAGCGCCTCACCGAGGTGCCGGCCCTGTTGCTCGGGCCGCACGGCGAGCATATCGGACCAGTGGATCAAGGTCTCGTCCTTCACCCCGGTGACCCCGAAGACGAACCCCTGCAGCATCCCGGCGTCATCGAAGGCGCCGGCGACCACGCCCCCCGTCTTGAGGGCGACGAGGAGCATCGCGGCGGGAATCTTCTCGGTGAACCCGCGGCCCCAGGTGAGCTCCTGCAGTTCGACGCAGGCGGCGCGGTCGGCGTGGGAGGTCAGGTCACGGATCTGCACGAGGGTTAAACTACGGCCGATGACACGCCTCCGTGTATGGGGCGGCGCCCGCCGCCGGAGCCGCCAGATTCCCCACGCCACCCGCGCCCTCATGGCGGGCCTCGCGTTCGTCGCGATCGGGGAGACGGCTGTGGCCCAGCCCCTCGACATCCGTGTCCGTGAGGTGGTCCGAAGCGACGCCTGGCAGGCGAACGCCACCCTCGGCGCGCTCAGCGATGCCGGCAACACCTGGGGGGCGCCGGGGGTGATCGTGCTGAGCACCGGGCTCTGGATCGGCGGTCGGCTGGCCCACGACCCGCGGATGGCGACGATCGGCTTCCGCGCCTTCGAAGCCATCGGGGTCTCCGGGGTCATCACCGGGACCATCAAAGGAATCGTCGGTCGGGCCCGCCCGCGGATCAGTCCCACCGACGCCGGCGACGTGCAATGGATGCGCGGTGCGCGTGACGGGAACGACTATCAGGCCTTCCCATCTGGACATACGACTGCTGCGTTCGCCTTCGCCGCCGCGGTGACGGCCGAGACGCGTCGGCTCGCACCGGAGCGCGCGCGGGCGGTGGGGCTCACGACCTACGGGCTGGCGAGTGTGACCGCCTTCGCACGGATGTACAGCGACGCGCATTGGCTCACCGACGTGATCGCGGGTGCCGCGGTCGGCATCGTCACCGGCCAGGCCGCGTCGCGTTGGCACGCGAAGCGTCCCGGCCACGCGATCGATCGCCTCTTCCTCGGCGGCGACGTCGCGCCGCTCCTCCGGTCGACGCCCACCGGGCAGACGGTCCTCGGCGCCACGGTCACGTGGCCGTAGCGGGCATCTTCGTCGTCATCGAGCTCGAGGGGGCGCTGGCCGAGCGGATCCACGCGCTCCAGCTCGCGTTCGATCCGAAGATGGCGCGTCATCTGCCGCCGCACATCACGCTCATCGGGTCGTCGGGCGTCGGGCCCATCCGCGCGGATACGCCGGTCGATGCCCTGCGGACGGCCATACTGCCGATCGCCGCGAGCACCGCGCCGATCACGCTACGCTTCGGTGCGCCCGAGCGGTTCGTGCAGCGGGAGATCGTCTCGCTCCCGCTCGATCCACACGGCCCGCTCCGCACGTTGCACGAACGATTGGCCACGAGCGGACTCGCGTGCACCCCGGCGCGATACCCGTTCACGCCGCACTGCACGCTCACGATGTACCCCACGCTCACCTCGGAGCGATTGAAGGCAGCGCTGTCGGTGCGCGAGCCCGACCCGTTCACCGTGCGGCGGCTGCGCGTGTATCTGACGCGTGAACCCCAACCGGCGCGCCATCTCTTCGACGCGCCGCTCGGTGGCACACCGGAGGTCGTGTGATGTTCGTCCGTCGGGTGATGTCCCAACAGATCGCGACTCGGCCCCGGTTCACGTCACGCCGATTCTCGCGTCTCGCGCTGCTCGTGATCGCGAGCCTCTGGTCGCATACGCTCGCCGCGCAGGTGCGCCTCCTGCGCGCCTCCGACAACGACACGCTTCCGGCGAAGCCCGCCACCGCGCGACTCGTCTACGGCACCGACTCGCTGCAATTCGGCGATCTTCGCCTCCCCGACGGCCCCGGGCCATTCCCCGTCGCGATCGTGATCCACGGTGGGTGCTGGGTCTCACGGTTCGCGACGCTGCGCAACAGCACCGCGTTCAGCGACGCGCTACGCGACGCGGGGATCGCCACCTGGAACATCGAGTACCGACGCGCGGACAGTCCGGGCGGCGGGTGGCCGAACACTTTCCTCGATGTCGCGCGCGCCACGGACCAGCTGCGGGCGATGGCCCGCACCTATCCGCTCGATCTCTCGCGCGTCGTCGCCATCGGACACTCCGCCGGCGGACACCTCGCGATGTGGCTTGCGGCCGCGGATCGTGTGCCGTCGGGGAGTCCGATCGCCCGTCGCGATCCGCTCCCGCTCACCGGCGCCGTCGCGCTCGCCGGCATCGCGGACCTCGCCGAGTTCCGCACCTATTCGCGCTTCTCCTGCGGCGATGTCGTCGATGGCCTGATGGGCGGGTCGCCGGAGCAGGTGCCCGAGCGGTACGCGGCGGGCGCGCCGCGCCAGCTCTTTCCATTGCGCGTACCGCACGTGCAGATCGTCGGAACGGAGGACCGGGTGATGCCGATGGCGGCGCGCGAGGCGCACCGGGCCGTCGCGACGGCGGCGGGGAGTCCGTTCAGCCTGGTCGTGATCGATGGGGCGGGGCACCACGAGCTCCTCTCGCCGCGGAGCGCCGCGTGGCCGGTGATCCTGACCGAGGTGCGGCGCCTGCTCACCCCGGCGGCGGCGACTCCCGGTCGATGACGCGGAGCGTCGCGAGCCAGCCGCGGAGCGTCCCGAAGTAGGTCGCGGAGTCAGCGGCGAAGGCGCGGTCGTGCCCGCCCGTCAGCGTCGCGAAGCTCTTCGGCGCCCCGAACGCCGCGAAAAGCTGCTGCCCCATCGCGAAGGGGATCGCGCCGTCGTCCTCCGCGTGCAGCAAGAGCTTCGGCATTGCGATGCTGTCGGCGCGGTCGAGACTCGCGAAGCGTTCGCGCGCGAGCCAGCGGATGGGGAGCCAGGGATAGCGGCCCGCGCCGACGTCCGGGATCGAGGTGAAGGCGCCTTCGAGGACAAGTCCCGCCGCGCCGACACGCGCGGCGAGATGCGTGGCGACGCCCGAGCCGAGCGAGTGACCGAAGATCACGATGTGCGACGGGTCGATGCCGCGCACCGTCGTGAGCCAGTCGAAGGTCGCGCGCGCGTCGCGATAGAGCCCCGCTTCGGTGAGCGTCCCGTCATCGCTCGCGCCGTAGCCGCGATAGTCGACGAGGACGAGTCCGACGCCGAGCGCGCGCATCGGCCGGATCCACGCCTGCCGGAGCGGGACGGAGATGTTCGCCGCATTCCCGTGGAGGAAGAGGACCCAGAGGGGGGCATCTTCCGTCGGCATCTCCTGCTCGGCGGCGCTCGGCGGCGGGATCACCCACGCGGAGAGCGACAGCGAGTCGGGGGTCGGGATCCGCACCGCCTCGACCGGGAGGTCCGCGGCCGGTGCGACCATCGTGCGGCCACCATACTGATCGGGGTGGAAGACGAACGAGGTCTCATTCGCCCGCATATAGAGCGCGGCGCCGACATAGCCGCCGATCGCGATGACGAGTGGGAGCGCGATCAGCCAGCGGCGGCGGCGGACGGCGGTGGCCACACTCGTCGCTGGCTCCGCACCCGAGGTCGCACGAGTCTTGCCGATCCCGTTCACCGCAGCGCCTTCTGGATTGCGGCCTCGATATCCTGCTCGCCGCCGAGTCCGGTGTAAACGACCTTGCCGGTACGGTCGGTGACGACGACGTAGCTCGTCGCGGGGACGTCGTAGTCGCCCACGGCGTCACCGAGTCGGTCATAGAAGTGCGTGAAGCCGGTGAGGTGTTCGCCCACGTAGCGGCGCACGCGCTCCGGCGACTGGTTCACGCTGACCGCCACGCCGACGAAGGCGACGCGGGCGGCGTACTTCCGTTGTGCGGCCTGCATCCGCGGTTCGAGCTCGCGGCAGTTGCCGCACCAGGTCGCCCAGAACTCGATGACGGCAGGCTTGCCGGCGATCGCGGTACCGAGTCGCGCGGGACGTCCGTCGAGCGTCTCCAGCGCGACATCGGGCGCGGCGGCACCGACCTCGATGCCGAGTTGCGCCTGTGCGGTGCGTGGCAGGAGGAGGAGGCCGGCCGTCACGACCGCGAAGGCGATGGCGCGCTGGATGCGGCGGTGGGCGGCAGGGATGACGGCGAGAGCGCGCATAAATCGGAGTCGACTAGAAGAGGAGTTTGCCCATCTCGATCAGGTAGTACTCGGCGACCCCGAGCATCGCGAGCGCGAAGAACCGCTTCACCCAGAGCATCCACGCGCCGGCGCGCGGCAGGCGCGCGACCGCGCCGCTCGAGAGCCCGACGAGCACGAGGAGCGTGCACATCCCGAACGAGAAGGCGAGGAGGTAGACGAAGCCGAGGAGGCCGCTTCCCGTGCGCGTCACCCAGGTGAGGACGGCCGCCATCACGGGGGCCCCGCACGGCGCGGCGACGAGCCCCGACATCGCGCCCATCACGAGGGCGCCGCCGATGCGGCCACCCATGCCGGCGGTGGCGGCACGTCCCGCGATCGCCGCCGGCAGACGGATCGGGATCACGTCGAGCATCGCGAGCGCGGAGAGGAGCAGCAGGTTCGCCATCGCGAAGTAGAGCCACGGGTTCGTGCTCACCGTGCCGAACATCGTCCCCGTGAGCCCTGCGACGACGCCGAGGAGGGCGTAGACCGTCGCAAGCCCGATCACGTAGCTGAGTGTGAGGAGGAGCGTCCGTCCCATCGGGGGTCGCGTGCCGTCCGCGGTGGCCCCGCCGACGATCGCCGCGGTGATCGGGATCATCGGGTAGATGCAGGGTGTCAGCGAGGTCAGGACGCCGGCCAGATAGAGGAACGGCAGCGCCGAGAGCGGGCTTTCGGAGAGGCGCTGGGCGAGGTCCATAGGGGAAAGATGGGCGGAGGGCGGAGATGAGAGGGAGTGGTGGTGGTCGAGGGACGCCGCTGGGTGCTAGCCGCGACCGGTGGTGTTCCGCACATTCCCGCGCGGCGGTCAGGCCTGATCCTTGGTCCCTACCCCTGACCCCTGAGCCCTGACCCCTCATCCCTGGAAGAGGAATGCCCCTCCGCCCCCGCTTCGTTCCCCTCGCGGCGCTCCTGCTCGCCGCCCCCCTCCTCGCCCAGCGCGCCCCAGCGGCGGGTGCGTCAGCCCGTTCGGACACCGCCACGGCGATCGTCACCCGGCAGTACGGCGACCTCGCCGCCGGCCCGTACAAGCGGCTCGTGATCCGGAACGCGATGGTCGTCCCCGGCCACGGCGGCCCGACCGCCGGTCCCTACGACATCGTGATCGTCGGGAACACCATCGCCGAGATGATCCCCTTCGATCCCGTCGCGGCCGAGCGGCGCGGCGCCGGGTCGCGCCCGACCGGCGACCGCGTGATCGACGCCACCGGGATGACCGTGATGCCGGGGATGATTGACCTGCACACGCATATCCGAACCCAGCCGATGGAGCTGGATTACGTCTACTATCTGAAGCTCGCGCACGGCACGACGACGATGGTCAACGCCGCCGACCGTGGCGTCGACTCGGCGCTCACGCAGGCGCGCCTCTCGTCGCGGAATGAGATCCTTGCGCCGCGGATGTTCCCGCTCGTCGGGTGGGGGGCGACGACGCGTTTCTCGCGGCTCGAGCTCGATGATCCCGCCAAGGCGCCCGAGGTGGCGCGCCAGATGGCGGCCAACGGGATCCGCGTCATCTCGATGGACAGCAACGGCTGGAGCCGCGCGATCATCAAGGCGATCGCCGACGCCGCGCGTGTGAACGGGATGATCACCTCGTTCCATATCCCGCCGTCGACCGTCGCTGTGGCTGACGCCGCCGATGTCGCCTGCCTCGGCGTGACGATGATCGAGCATCACTACGGGTACGCCGAGTCGGCGCTCGACCGCACGACGCAGAACTTCGAGCGGACGTACGAGTTCGGGAACGAGAACCACCGCTTCCGCGCCGCGGGGCGGGTGTGGACCGAGACCAACCGCGACCGGCTGCTGAACCAGATCGCCGACTCGCTCGTGAAGTGCGGCGCGACGATGCTCCCCACGCGGGTGGTGTACGAGGCCAACCGCGACGTGATCCGCGCCACCAGCCTTCCGTGGCACGAGAAGTACACGCACCAGGCGCTGCTCAACTGGAACTACCCGAACCCGGCGTTCCACGGTGCGTTCCATTATGACTGGACCTCGGATGACGAGGCGTACTGGGCCTCGGCGTACGAGCTCTGGGGGAAGCTGATCTTTGAGCATAACCGTCGTGGCGGGCGCGTCGCCTATGGCACCGATGACAATTACATCTGGGCGACGCCGGGGTTCAGCAGCGTCCGTGAGCTGCAGCTCCTGCGTGAGACGGGGATGCACAGCCTCGAGGTGCTGCGCGCCGCGACCAAGACGAGCGCCGAGGTGCTGGGGGAGGCAAAGCTCGGGCTCGTGCGCCCGGGCTATCTCGCCGATCTCGTGCTGGTGGACGGCAATCCGGCGAACAACCTGAAGTTCATGTACAGCTTCGGCGATCTCACGGTGGACGCGCAGGGCCGGATGTACCGGACGCGCGGCATCGTGCACACCATCAAGGACGGCGTGGTGATGGAGAACGCCAACCTGATGCGCGAGGTCGAGCGGATGGTGCGGCAGTCGAAGCAGGGGGTGTCGCCGTCCAACGTGATCACGGCGCCGTTCCTGCCGGCGCGGCCGTAGGGAGGCGCGCCGCGGCCCGCCCGGGTTGATGGACCGGCCCCGGCGAGCGAGGGTCAATCGTTAGATTGGAGGGCGGGGTCGGCGAGGTGCCGATCCCGCTCTGACCTTTTCGGGGCATCGACCGTGGCCGGACCGCAATTTATCTACGTCATGAAGGGGCTGAAGAAGGTCATCCCCCCTTCCCGCATCGTCCTCGACGACATCTGGCTTTCCTTCTACCCCGGGGCCAAGATCGGCGTCCTCGGCCCCAACGGCGCCGGTAAGTCGTCGCTCCTGAAGATCATGGCGGGCGTCGACCAGGACTTTCAGGGCGAGGCCTGGGCGCATAAGGGAACCAAGATCGGCTATCTGCCGCAGGAGCCCCAGCTCGACGAGTCGCTCGATGTGCGTGGCAATGTCGAGCTCGGCGTCAAGGCGCAGCGTGACCTCCTCGTGAAGTTCGAACAGATCTCGGCGAAGTTCGCCGAGCCGATGAGCGATGACGAGATGAACGCGCTCATCGAGGAACAGGGAAAGGTGCAGGAGCGTATCGACGCGCTCGACCTCTGGAACCTCGACAACAAGATCGAGGTCGCGATGGACGCGCTCCGGCTCCCGCCGGGCGACGCGGGCGTCACGACCCTCTCCGGCGGCGAGAAGCGGCGCGTGGCGCTCTGCCGCCTCCTCCTCGAGGAGCCGGACATGCTCCTCCTCGATGAGCCGACGAACCATCTCGACGCCGAGTCGGTTGCGTGGCTCGAGAAGTTCCTCGAGACCTTCCCGGGGACCGTGGTGGCCATCACGCACGATCGCTACTTCCTTGACAACGTCGCCAAGTGGATCCTCGAGCTCGACCGCGGGCGCGGTGTGCCGTACGAGGGGAACTACTCCGGCTGGCTCGACCAGAAGAAGACCCGGCTTGCGCAGGAGGAGAAGGTCGCCTCGGCGCGCCAGCGCTCGCTCGAGCGCGAGCTCGAATGGGTGCGGATGGCGCCGCGCGCGCGGCAGGCCAAGAGCAAGGCGCGCCTGCAGGCGTACGAGGAGCTGGCGAGCGAGGCGCAGCAGGAGCGGGTCGCGCAGAACGAGATCATCATCCCGCCCGCCCCGCGGCTCGGGAACGACGTCGTCATCGCGAAGGGGCTCACGAAGGGCTTCGGCGACCGCCTATTGATCGACAAGCTCGACTTCTCGCTCCCGCGCGGTGGCATCGTCGGCATCATCGGGCCGAACGGCGCGGGCAAGACCACGCTCTTCCGGATGATCTCCGGCGCGGAGAAGCCCGACGGCGGTTCGCTGACCGTCGGCGAGACGGTGCAGCTGGCCTACGCGGACCAGACGCGCACCCTCGACGGGAACAAGACCGTCTGGGAGGAGATCTCCGGCGGCAATGAGCTCGTGACCGTCGGCAAGAAGGAGCTCAACAGCCGCGCCTATCTCTCGAGCTTCAACTTCAAGGGCACCGACCAGCAGAAGAAGGTCGGCATCCTCTCCGGCGGTGAGCGCAACCGGCTCCACCTCGCCAAGACGCTGATGAGCGGCGGCAACCTGCTCCTTCTCGACGAGCCGACGAACGACCTCGACGTCGACACCCTGCGCGCGCTGGAAGTGGCCCTGCTCGACTACTCGGGCTGCGCCGTCGTGATCTCCCACGATCGCTGGTTCCTCGACCGTGTGGCGACGCATATCCTCGCGTTCGAGGGGAACTCGGAGGTCGTCTGGTTCGAGGGGAACTATCAGGCGTACATCGAGGACCTGCGGAAGCGGAAGGGCGCGGACGCGGACCAGCCGCACCGGATCAAGTTCAAGCCGCTTACGCGCTGACGCGCTCGCGTTGGTGCGGGCCTCGGTATCGTCACTCCTCTGCTAACGGAATCCCAATGGACCGGATGCGTCGTCATTCATGGAGTTGCTCGGTGCGGTGCATGCGGCAGGTGACGCTCGCCCTGATCGGATGGGGCATCGTCGGCTGCGCGGCGCCTGAGCGAACCACTGCGCCAGTGGCGGTGGACACGTTGCCCACTCCTGTGGCACCGGTCCTCGTGCGCGTGTGGTCGGATCCGGCCTCGTGGCCCGGCGACCGCGTCCCCGTGGCAGGCGACCTCGTGGTCATCCCCGCTGGAACGCGGATGCGCCTCGATGTGTCCCCCCCATCGTTGGCAGGCCTCGACATCCAAGGCGAGATGGAAGCGGATACCACCCGTGACTTTGACCTCGTCGTCGGATGGATTCGCGTCGCGGGGGCGTTGCGCATCGGGACTGAGGCGCAGCCGTATACCCGCCGAGCCCGTATCACGCTGACCGGTTCAAGCAACACGGAGGCGATCACCGGTATGGGCACGCGAGTCATCGGTGTTCTCCCTCAAGGTCGCTTGCTGCTTCAAGGCCCGACGCGCCGGTCATGGACGCGCCTGGCGACCACGGTCGCTGCTGGCGCCACCACGATCACGGTGAGTCAGGACATCGATTGGCGGGTTGGGGACCGAATCGTCATCGCGCCGTCGGGCTTCGATCCGCTCCAAGCGGAAGACCGTCGTATCACGGCGGTCGAGGGGCGCATCGTCACCCTCGATCAGCCCCTGCGATTTCCGCACTTTGGCCAGGTGCAAGAGATCGCAGGACGGATCGTCGACGAACGCGCTGAAGTGGGATTGCTCTCTCGGAACATCACGATTCAAGGGGCGGGGACGCTGGTCGACGGGGTCCCGACCTCGTCGGACGGACAGGGTGGTCACATTATGATCCTCGCCGGCGCAACCGCGATGGTGGCCGGCGTCGAGCTCGTGAATATGGGGCAGCGTGGTCGACTGGGTCATTATCCCATCCATTGGCATCTCGCCGGCTCGGCGTCCGGGCAGTACATCCGAAACAGCGTGATCTGGCGGAGCCACAATCGCTGCGTCACGGTGCACGGCACGCGAGATCTCTGGGTCGATGGCAATGTCTGCTACGACCATCTAGGCCACGGCTACTTCCTCGAAGAGGGCGCCGAGACGGGGAACCGTCTCTTCGGCAACCTTGGCGTCCTCTCGCGGCGCCCCGCGTCGGCCGATCGACTCCTGCCGACCGACGAGCGACCGGCAACGTTCTGGGTGACGAATCCGAACAACAGTCTGGTGGGCAACGTCGCCGCCGGCTCCGAAGGATTCGGCTTTTGGTATGCGCTGCCCGACGCCCCCCTCGGTCCGTCGATCGGACAGCCGGACCGCCCGAATCGGACGCCGCTCCTGGAGTTCAGCAGTAACGTGGCCCATTCGAACCATCAGACCGGACTCCACGTCGATGATGCGCCACAGGCCAATGGGACCACCACGGCCACGATGTACAATCCATCGCTCGTTCCGGGGCAGGCCGGGTCCCCCCTTGTTCCTGCCAGATTCACCGGCTTCCTCGCGTACAAGAACGGCAATCGCGGCGTCTGGCTGCGTGGAAACCAACACTATCTGGAGAATGCGGTTCTCGCGGACAACCATATCGGAGCGACGTTCGCGAGTGTCGAGAGTTATCTCACCGGTTCACTCCTCGTCGGCGCGACAGCGAATACCATTGGCGCACGAGATCTGTACCGCGGCTTCGAATACTACGATGGCCCCGTCGGTGCTCGGGATGTGACGTTCGTCGGCTTCAACGGCCGAGGCCAGATCCCGTGGAGTGCCCTGGGCTTCAACCGGCACAATGCCTTCTCCCTCAGCACGGCGAGCGCATCGCGAGATCTCGTCTTCATCGAATCCACCCCGCTGTACATCGAGTCACCGGATCCGGTCAAAGACGGGGACAAGTCAGCGGTCTTCCAGGATGCGACCGGGTCGGTCACCGGTCTGCCCGGCCGGTGGGTGACGGCCAACACGCCGTTTCTCACGACGTCGGCGTGCACGCTGCAATCGGCGTGGAACGCGCGTATCTGTCCAGGCCCGTACCTCAAGATGATCATCGAGGGTGCCGGTGCGGTCACCGCGATCGCGCCGGTCGACGCCGTGCGTGATGGCGAGGCGACCGAACGCTTCGTCGGCGATGGTACGTCCACAAGTCGGATCGTGGTCTCCGCGATGCCGGGTAGTCAGTACGACCTGTCCTTGGGACAGCGGCCAACCGGTCTCTCGATCCGTTTGGCGGAGGGACGATCCGGGGAATGGGTCTTCCTGTCGATCGCTGCCGCGATGCCACCGACCACCGTCGCGAGTGGGACGGCGATGCTGTTCAGGGTCGCCACGGCGGCGGATGTGGCGGCGGGGAACGGGACGACCTACGCGTACGATCCCGTGCTGGGACGCATCTACGTCAAGGTGATGGTGATGAATGTCGCCCAGTTCGTGCAGGGGACGGTCGGGATCCTCTTCGCTCCGTGAGCGTGACGGCCGTCAGTTCCGGCGGGCGCCTTGTGTGATCCAGCGACGGAGATTCGCCGCGTCGATCGAGTCGAGTGGGGCACCGCCCAGTGGCATCCGAGAACCGATGTTCTGTGTACCGTCGATGCGGCGCATCAGGTAGCTCTGGGTCGCATCAAAGGGCATCACGAGGATTGCCGCTTCGGCTCGGGCAGGGACACGGACCAGCGCATCATATGCGAGGCCCGGAGTGAGTGGCATCGTCGATGCGGCGCCGTGGCATCCACTCAGCGAGCACCCTCGACGATCGAAGATCTCCTGCACATCCGTCGCGAACGACGGTGTGTCCCGGAGACCCCGGACCCACGGGATGTCCGGTGGCTCCACGGGTGCGGCGGCTTCGGTGCAGGCGGTCAGCAGGAACCCGAGTGATCCCAGCGCGGCCATCGCCGTACGTTCCCAGTGACGTCTCATGGTGCCCCCACCAACCGCGCGATCGCCCGCTGCCCCGCCTCGCCCACGTCCAGACTGTGCTGGTTCACGTAGAGCGCGATGTGCTGGTCGCAGACGGCGTCGCTCATCTCCTGCGCGTGCGCGCGCACATAGGCGCGGCTCGCTTCCGGGTGTTCGAACGCATACTGCACCGACGCGCGGATGGCGGACTCCGCCGCCGCCACGGTCGCCGCATCCAGATCGTTTCGGGCGCAGATCCCCGCGAGGGGCACCGGGAGCCTGGTGTCGCGCTCCCACCAATCGCCGAGGTCGATCACCTGCGTGAGCCCGTGCTCGGCGTAGGTGAATCGGCTCTCGTGGATGATCAGTCCCGCCGCGACCTCGCCGTCGGCGACGGCACGAAGGATCCGGTCGTACCGCATCTCGACGATTGCGCCGAGTGCTGGAGCGGCGAGCCCGAGGAGCCGGAAGGCCGTCGTCTCGCGCCCCGGGATGGCGATCGGACCGCGCGCCGCCTCCGCGAGCGACATCGCCGAGCGTGCGACCACGAGCGGACCGACGCCGTGCCCGAGCGCGGCCCCGCTCCGCAGCATCCGGTAGCGGTCCCCGACCCCCGCGAAGGCGCCCACGCTCAGTTTCGTGAGATCGAACTCCCCCGTGTGCGCCCGTCGGTTGAGCTCCTCGATGTCGAGCAGTACCGGCCGCACCCGGAACGGCGCGTCGACGAGCCCGTGTGCGAGCCCGTGGAACGCGAAGGTGTCGTTCGGGCAGGGGGAGTAGCCGAACGTCAGCTCACGCATCGACGGAGCTCCGCGACGAGCGGTGGCGTGGCTTCGGTGATGGCGGCGAAGGCGGCGTCGAAGGCCCAGCGCGCGCGATCCGTCTCCTCGATGGCATTGGAGATGGCACGCACCTCGAGGGCGGGCACCCCGGCGAGCGCGGCCGCGCGGAGCACGGCGAATCCTTCCATCGCCTCCACCTCGACGTCCGCCGTCGCATCACCGACGGTACCGCCGAGGGTGCCGCCGACCCGCGCGCTCGTGCCGATCGCCCGGCGCACCGCGTCGGGGCACGCGCGCTGCGCGGCCGTGAGCAGCGCGGCATCAGGTGTGAGCACGCTCGGCGCCCACGCTGCGGGGATCGCGAGGTCGGTGTAGTGGGCCGCGATCCCGATCACGAGGGCCGGCGGGACGAGCCCGCTCGCACGGCGCGCCCCCGCGATCCCGACGTGCAGCACGAGCGCAGGGCGCACGGTCGCGATCGCGGCCGCGGTGGCTGCCGCCGCCTCCACGGGCCCCACGCCGCAGCAGAGCGTCCGCCACCCATCGGCGGGGGCGAGCTCGCGCGCGGTGGCGGCGACGACGAGGACGTCGACCATTCCGGTCATCGACTCAGTGCATCATCCCGCCACGCGCCACCATCAGGTGGTGGCGCGTGTGGTGCTCACCCACGGTGAGCAGCCCGATGAAGCCGAGGCCGCGGATCCGTGCGACAGCGGCGGCATCGTCGGCGTTCGTGGCGCGCACGGTGACGCGCACACCCTCCGGGGTGTCGGCGGTCGTCCAGGTGACGCCGGTGACCATATGCCCGTGCTCGCGCGCCATCCGACGAATCGCCTCGCGTGTGCGTCCCACCCCGCTGACGGTGAAGACCGCCCCGCCCGTGATCGTCGAAGCGCGCACGGTGCTACGGAGCGTCACCTGCTCCATATCGATGAGATGCTGTCGCAGCGCCTCGAGGTTCACCTTCGACCAGTCCGTCGTGCGGTCGGCCTCGAGGAGCCGCACGATCTCCGCGATCGCGGCGAAGGCGGATTGTCCCGTCTCGGTCGCGGTCGCCGGGGCGGCAGTCGCCGTCGGCGGCTCGTGATGCATCGTGCTCCCGTGCTCGTGCGTCTGCGCGTGGAGCGTCGAGGCGAGCACGAAGGGAAGCAGGGCGACGAAGGGGCGGGGCATAGGCGTCGGGTAGCCAGATGGTGGAGGGTCGCCGGCCGCACGGCGGGACCCGATCCGCGAAAGATAGGGACCGCCGCCGTCGGGGGACTCCCTGACGGAAGGCCCCTGAGCCGAGGGCGGGCGCCGGATGACTGTGTGGGCCACCGTGGCGCGACATCGTCCCGCCATGCGCTTTGCTCCGCTCTCCAAGGTCTCGTGGTCCGTCGGCGCCGTCGTCGTCCTGAGCCTCGCCACGACCGCGCCGGTCGCGGCCCAGCGCCTCGAGGGGGCCGTCACCGCCACGGTCGCGAGCGGCGATTACCTCTTCACGCGCGGCGTGACGAGCTACGCGCTCGTCGGCGGTCTCACGTTGGCCGCCACCCGGTGGCGTCTCGGGCTCGAGGTGCCGCTCGTTCGGCAGGACGCGACGGCGGTGGCGTGGGTGGCGGGGATGCCGATTCCGGTGGGTGGACCCGACGCGTCGCAGCTGCGCGACCGGGTCGGTGAAGCGGACATCGCGCTCGCTCCCGAGGCGTATCGCACCACCCTCGCCGACCCGACCTTCACCGTGGGGACCGACCTCGCGCTCACCGATGACGGCAGCGTGCGCATCGGGGTGGTCGGCGCGGTGAAGGTGCCCGCGGCCGGTGTCGAGACCGGTGTCGGCACCGGCGCCACGGATGTGGGGCTCGCGGGGCACTGGTCGGCGATGGGGAACCGCTCCTTCGCGGTCGCCGACTTCGGGTATTGGTGGGTGGGTGATCTCCCCGACCTCGCCCTCGACGATCTCATCACTGGGCGCTTCACGATGGGGCGCAGCTTCGGCGAGATGGGACTTTTCTCCGCGATGCTGCGGTGGGAGGCGGCGACGGCGGTGATCCCGCAGGTCGATCCCCGCTACAGCGTGGGGGCGGGGCTCGGCGTCGCCGTCGCGCGGGAGGAGAGTCTCACCCTCGCGGTGGACCGCGGGACGAGCGAGACCGCCCCCGATTGGCGCGTGACGGTGCGCTGGCGGCACGGGGTGCCGGCGGGAGGGTGGGGGCGCTAGTCGCGTCCCCGGCACGGGAGCGCTACGATTGGCCGTCGGTGGATCGACGTCCTCTCGGAGCCTCCCGTTGCCTTCCCCTCGCTGGATCCGCACCGCATCCCTCATCTTGCTCGCGCCGGTGGCCGTGCTGCCGGCGCAGGCGACGCTGCGGGGCGTGGTGCACGATTCGTTGCTCACGCATCGTCCGCTGGCGGGCGCCACGGTCGTCGTCCACGGCACCGATCGCACCGCGCTCACCGATCGCCGCGGGCGCTTCACCATCCCGGACCTCCCGCTCGGATCGCACGTCGTCGGTTTCTTCCACCCGAGCTTTGATTCACTCGATCTCGCGGCGCCTGGCCAGCGCGTGGAGCTCGCCGCCGGTCGGTCGCCGCTGGTCCATCTCGCGACGCCGTCCATCCGCGGCGCGAGCCTGCTCCTCTGTCGCAGACCGCCGGAGCCGTCGACGCTGGTCCTGACCGGCACCGTCCGTGCGGCGGCGGGGGATGCACCACTCGCGCGCGCCGTGGTCGAGGTGCGCTGGTTCGAACTCGCGCTCGGTGGAGCACGGGCGCGCGAGACGATGTTCGTCGCGACCGACACCACCGCGGCCGACGGCCGGTACCAGCTCTGCGGCGTACCGACGGACATCGCGCTCACGATGGTGGCGACCGCGGCTGGGCAGACGACCGGACCGGTCGCCCTCGCCTTCGATTCCGTCGGCGTCGCCCGCCGCGATCTTCGCGTGAGCCTCACCGATCCGTCCGCCGCGTCGCTGCCGGTCGATTCGACCGAGGCGCCGCGCCCTGCCGGCCGAGGGCGGCTGCTCGTCGTCGTGCGTGACCCGTCGGGGACCTCGGTCAGTCGTGCGATCGTCGGACTCCGCGGGACCGATCACGCGGACACCACTGATGGTACCGGCCGCGCGATGATCGCCGACCTTCCGTCAGGGACGCAGACCGTCGCGGTCCGGGCCCTCGGCCGGCAGCCGCAGGAGGTGGTGGTCGACATCGCCCCCGATGCGGCGACGCCGCTCACGATCACCCTCGACCGCTTCGTCACGCTCCTCCCGGCCGTCGCGGTCGTCGGGCAGGCGCCCGATGCCCGCCTCTCAGGGATCCAGCGCCGCGTGCGCGCGGGCAACGGGTACGTCATCGCAGGCGACGAGGTGCGGGCGCTCGCCTTCTCCTCGATCGGCTGGGCGCGGATCCCGGGGGTCACCCTCTCGTCAGGACGTGCCGCCTCCGGACCATTGATCGTGCAGGACGATCCGGTGCCGATGATGCGTGGGTTCTCCGGTGAGCGCTGCCGTGCCGATGTCTGGGTCGATGGCATCCGGTTCTCCACGCTCTCGGGGTGGGAGCTTCGCGGGATGCTGCTCAACGCCCGGACGGTTGAGGTGTACGCGTCGGCGTCCCGCGTCCCCGTGGAGTTCACCACCGTCAGCGCGAGCCCCTGCGGGGCCGTGCTCATCTGGTCCTGAGGCCGATGCGATTTCCCCTCCTCTTCGCGCTCGTCATCCTCGCCGCCGCGCTCCCCGCCCAGCAGACCGCCGTCGTGATGCTCGGCACCGGCACCCCGAACGCCGACCCTGACCGCAGCGGCCCCGCCGTCGCGGTCGTGCGCGATGGCCGCTCGTATCTCGTCGATGCGGGACCGGGCGTCGTGCGCCGCGCCGCCGCCGCGGCGCAGGTGCACGGGGACACGGCCCTCCTCCCGCGGAACCTCCGGGTCCTCTTCCTCACGCACCTCCACTCCGATCACACCGTCGGGCTCCCCGATCTGATCCTCTCCGCCTGGACCCTCGAGCGTGACGTGCCGCTCGAGGTCTATGGCCCGCCGGGGACGCAGGCGATGGTCGACCACCTCCTCGCCGCGTATGCCGCGGACATCCGGAACCGCGTCGACGGCCTCGAGCCCGCGAACGACGTCGGCTATCAGGTGCGCGTGCACGAGATCGCGCCGGGCCAGGTGCGCGCCGACGGGAACCTCACCGTCACCGCCTTCGCGGTCCCCCACGGCGATTGGGAGGTGGCCCTCGGCTATCGGTTCGACGCACCCGACCGTGCCATCGTCATCTCCGGCGACACCCGCGCGAGTGAGGCGGTCGTCGCCGCCTGCAGTGGCTGCGACCTCCTCGTCCACGAGGTCTACTCGGCCGATCGCTTCCGCACGCGCCCCCCTGAATGGCAGGCGTACCACGCGCGGGCCCACACCTCGACGACCGAACTCGCCGCCGTGGCCACCCGGGCCGCCCCCCGTGCGCTCGTCCTCTATCATCAGCTCTACTGGGGCACCGACGACGAGGGACTCCTCGCCGAACTGCGCGCGGCGGGGTATCGCCGGCCCGTCGTCTCCGCCCGCGACCTCGGCCGCTACTGACACGACGCGTCGGCCGTTGGCCGTGATCACCCCGCGGCTCGTATGATGTGGTATGATCCTGGAGCGCACGCTCGCTGAGCTAATCCGCTCCATCCGGCCGCCCACCGCGCCCCCCACGGAACCCTGATGCCTCTCTACCGACCCGGCCTCGTCGCCCTCGCGCTCCTCGTCCTCGCCCCGATGCTCGCGGCGCAGGAGACCCCCACGCAGCGCGCCGCCGCGGCCGATGTGGTCCGTCGCCTCGGTGAGCTTCGCACCACCATCGACGCTGCCGGCCTCGCCCGTCGCCTGACCACCGCCCGCAGCGCCACGCGCGACGCCGTGGTCGAGCGCGCACGACAGCTCTGGGCGTCGGAGCTGCAGGCGATGGCCGACGACATCACCCGGCACCCGGAGATCGGCTTCCAGGAGCGGCGTTCGGTCGACGTGCTCGTGGCCTGGCTGCGCGCGCACGACTTCGACGTCACTGTCGGCGTGGCCGACCTCCCCACCGCCTTCACGGCCACCTATCGCAAGGGCACGCCGGGCCCGAATCTTGGCGTCATCGTCGAGTATGACGCGCTCCGCGGGACGGTGCGCGATTATCACGGCGACCAGCACAGCGCGCAGGGGCCGATCGGGCTCGCCGCCGCCGTCGCCGTCGCCGAGTTCCTCACGCGCACGAACACCCCGGGCACGGTGACCGTCATCGGGACGCCCGCCGAGGAGATGATGCCGCCGCCGTCGAAGACGGTGATGCACGAGCGCGGGGTCTTCACCGGCCTCGACATCGCCGTGCGCTCGCACTCGAGCACCGACACGCAGCGTCCCGCGCCCGGCTTCGGCTCCTGTTGCCTCAACATCGACGGCGTGAAGTACGTCTTCACCGGCGCCCCCGCGCATCAGATGATGCCCTGGGAGGGGCGGGACGCGCTCACCGCGGTGGTGCGCTTCTTCACGAACGTCGACGGGATCCGCAAGAACATCCGCCCCGAGGCCCGCATCCAGGGGATCATCAGCGAGGGCGGAAAGGCCCCGAACGTCGTCCCCGACCGCGCCGTCGCCGACTTCTACATCCGGTATCCTGACGAGGTCTACCTCGCGCAGGTGCGGCAGATGGTGGACGACGCCGCGCGCGCGGCCGCGCTCGCCACGGGGACGCGGGTGAGCATCGAGCCGTACGGGAGCATGCGGGACGGCATCTCGGTCGGTGCGCTCAACGAGGTCGCGTTCGCGTACGTGCGGAAGTACGGCGCCACGCGCGTGAAGGAGGAGCCGCAGAAGCCGCAGGGCTGGGAGGAGACGGGCTCCGTCTCACGCGACATCCCCGGCGTCGGATTCAGCGCATACACCTCGAGCGGCGGCTTCCACACGTACGAGATGGAAGCTGACGCGCTGAACGAGATCGGGCACACCGGCTTCCGGATCGACGCGATGGCGATGGCCGCGCTCCTGCACGACTTCGCCACCGACGCGGGGTTCCGCACGAAGGTGCGCGAGGAGTTCGCGGCGACGAAGGGGCTCTTCGGCGATTACCTCACCGCGCTCCGTCCGGCGTACCCGGTGCCGGTGATCCGCTAGCGAACGGTCCGTGCGCGGTCCGTTCGCGCTCGGTACGCCACCCGTGCGCTGACCGCCCGGTCAGCGCACCTGCGCGCCGACGCACACCATCGTCAGCGTCGGCCGCACGCGGCCGAGGAGCCACGCCGTCGCGAGCGCCCGCCAGCCGCCCCGCGCAGGCTGACGCCACCACCTGCCGTGCGCGCGCTGGGCGTGAGCACGGAACCCGTCGAGGATCGGCCCGCCGCATTCCATCACCGTCACCGCCGCGTACCCGGCGGCGGTCATCGCGTCGGGGATGTCGTCGAGCGCCCAGAGATTCGCCGCAGGGATGCCGGCCCGCGCGGCACCCCACCGCAGCGCACGGGGCGCCGCCGACGCGGCGTCGGTCCGCGGAGGCATCGTCGCCGGCGGTGACACCGCCGCGTCCCTGACCGCGAGATCACTGAATCCGATCCGCGTCCCCGACGAGGCGCTCTCCGCGATCCGCGCGAGCCACGCACCGCGGCTCTGGAAGTGATACGCGGCGTCGACGCAGACGATCGCCGTCGCGTCGGGGACGTGCGCGGCGAGGTCGAATGTCTCCGCGGTGGCCGTGACGACCGTGATGCGGTCGGCGAGGCCCCACGCGGCGATCCGGGCCCGGACCGCCGCGCTCACCGCCGGATCGGGCTCCACGCCGACCACACGCGCCACGCCGAACGCCGTCACCCAGTGCGCGAGCGAATCGCCGTACCCGCACGCCACGTCGACCACCACATCTCCCGCGCGGAGCGGCGCCGCCTCGCCGACACGGGTCGCGAGCGCGCGCGCGGCGATGGCGTAGTCTTGGACGTCAGTCTCCCACCACCCGAGGTTCGTCCAGCACGTCGCCGCCGTGGCGTTCAGCAGCGCGGGGTCGACCACGGGACGCGGCGGCTGGTGCACCTCAGCGCCCCGTCAGGACCCAGTTGATGGTCAACGTGTGGTTCACCTCGTTCGCCGGGCGCGCGGGGAGCGCGTTCCAGAGCTGCATATAGCCGACGTCGAGCCGCTGTCCCTCCCGGAGTGGGATCCCCACGCCAGCCATCGCGCGGTTCTGTGTCAGTCGACCCGAGGCGCCACCATGCCCGACCGGCATCAGCAGCTCCTCCTGGAGATAGCCGAGGATCGGCGCGCCGGTCGCGCGTCGGACGAGGGGGGTCTGCGCGCGCACCATATACCGTGCCCGCTGCTGATACCCGAACGCTCCCGTCGCGCCGTCCACGACGTTCGCGAGCCAGCGCTGCTCCCAGCGGTAGCGATGCGTCACCGCGACCGGCCCCACCGCGTGCGAGAGGACGAGTTGCTGCCAGAGGCGATGCTCCCGCAGCGGGGTCGCCGTCGGCAGCTCACCATACGGCGCAGTCGCCACATACGCGTACCCCGCCCCAGCGCGCAGCCCCGGCGCCAACGTCACGAGGATCCCGGGCCGGAGCAGCACCTGCTGCGGTTCGTCGCCGAGCCCCATCCGGCGCCAATTACCGTCGAACCAGAGCGACATCCCCTCGCGGATCGGCGACTCGGCGGAGATGACGAGCCACGTCGCCCCCTGATGCGTCGTGGGCCAGCTCCCCTGCGCGTCAACGGCGGGCGCGCCGAGACTGACGAGACCGAGGAGACCGAGGAGGTGGAGCAGCGCGCGCGGGGTGCGGCGTGCCGGGTGTGCGCGGCGCGCCCGCTCGGTGCGCGTCGAAGAGGCCGGATGCATTGGCGACATCTCGGAATCATCGCGAGATTCCCGCGGATGCGCACCTCCCACCGCCCGTCTCTCGTGCCCGATCGTCTCGCCGGACATCGCGCGCTCCGCCGCCTCGTCCCGCTCGCCGCGCTCCTCGGCCTCGTCGCCTGCGACCCGGACGCGCAGGGTGCGACGCAGGTGAAGATGCACGACAACGCCTTCAACGCCCCGGTCGTCCGTATCCCCGACGGCGCCGGCGTCATCTTCACCAATGCCGGCCGCAACCCGCACAACATCGTTCCCGTCGATCCGGCGCGGTGGGGCACCGCGGTCACGCGGGCCGATGGCACCGCTGGTGTCGACACCGGTGCCGTGGCCTCGGGGGAGACGCAGGCACTCACCTTCGCGGGGCCCGGCGTCTACGCCTATTACTGCGCGTATCACGGCACCAAGGAAGGGCAGGGGATGGCCGGCGCCGTCGTCGTCGGCGACGCCGCCTACGACGGCGGGACGAAGGGGAAGCTCGCCGCGGTCGATGCCGCCACCGGCACCGTCCGTCGCGTCCCGCAGCAGCACGCCACGATCCAGGCCGCGGTCGATGCCGCGGTCCCCGGCGACCTCGTCCTCGTCGACACCGGCGTCTACCGCGAGGAGGTGCAGGTCACGACGCCCTCCCTCGTGATCCGCGGCACCGACCGGAACGCCGTCATCATCGACGGCGAGTTCGTCCGCCCGAACGGCGTCAACGTCCTCGCCGACGGCGTCGCAATCGAGAACCTCACCGCGCGCCACCACACCTTCAACGGCGTCTTCTGGACCGGCGTCACCGGCTACCGCGGTCGCTACCTCACCACCTACAACAACGGCGACTACGGGATCTACGCCTTCGACTCGAAGGACGGTCTTCTCGAGGACAGCTACGCAAGCGGCTCCCCCGATGCCGGGTTCTACATCGGCCAGTGCGATCCTTGCCGCGCCGTGATCCGCCGCGTGATCTCGGAGCACAACGCCCTCGGATACTCGGGCACCAACTCGAGCGGCGACCTCCACATCCTGAGCAGCGTCTGGCGCTTCAATCGCGGCGGCCTCGTCCCCAATTCACTCGACACCGAGCTCTACCCGCCGCAGCATCACACCACCATCCGCGGCAACCTCATCTACGCGAACAACAGCCGCACCGCGCCCGGCACCGGCCTCTCGCCCCTCGCGTGGGGGAATGGTGTGGTCATCGGCGGCGGGCGCGAGAACGTCGTCGAGGGGAACGTGATCCTCGACCACGCGGGCCACGGCGTGATGGTCGCGCCGCTCATCGACGCGCACTGGTGGCCCGCCGTCGGCAACCGCGTCCTCGACAACCGGATCATTGGCTCGGGTCGCGCCGACGTCTCCGTCGGTGGCCCCACGAGCACCGAGAACTGCGTCGGTCCCGCGACGGGCCCGATGACGACCGCGCCCCGCTTCCTCGCCTGCGAACTCCTCGGCGATTCCGTCGTGAAGCGCCGTGGCGACGAGAACGATCTCGTCCCCGCGCTCGCCCTCGCGCTGCGGATGTGGCGACTTCGTGCGCCCACCTATCCCGAGTGGCGCACGCAGCCCGTCCCTCCCCCGCAGCCGACGATGCCCGATCCCCTCGGAACGCCGGCGGTCCCCGCGGTGAACGTCTTCGCCGGAGTCGCCGACGACCTCGATCTCGCGCCGCTCCCCGCGATCACCGACTCCGTCGTCGCGGCCTATCGGGGGGACGTGTCCACCCACACCGGCGCACGGCCGGCGCTCGACCGATGGATGGCGACGGGGCAGGCGTGGATGCCACTCTCGCTCGCGCGGCTCGGGGCGGTCCTGATCCTCCTCGTCGCTTGGCACCTCCGCCTCCGGCGCGCCACGGGCGGCAGCGGGGATGTCCAGGCGGGACGCACCGCGCGGCGCGTCTGGCGTCTCGCCGCCGCCGCGGTCGTCGCTTGGGTCGGCCTCGCGGTCGCGGTGGCCGTCCGCTTCAGCGCGATGTAGCGCCGTGCCCACGCGGCGCGAGCTCATCTTCGGCGCAGCGGGTGCCGCCGGCGCGCTCGCGCTCGCCGCAGCCGCGCGCGGTACCCGCGATGCCTTCCGTGCCGCCAATGCCGGCCCACGCGGCGCCGACCCACTCGCGCACGGCCCCTATGGCCACGGCGTCGAGCCGCCGACGTCGCTCGGGCCCGCCGCCCTCGATGCCGCGACGATCCCGCCACCTCCCGTGCGTGGCCCCGTCACGCGCGATCTCACGATCACGCAGCGCCCCGTCGCCGTCGCGCAGGGCGCGACCCTCGACGCCTGGACCTTCGAGGGCACCATCCCCGGCCCGACGCTCCGCGTCACCGAAGGTGAGATGCTCACCCTGCGCGTGCGGAACCTCACCGGACATCCGCACAACCTCCACACGCACGGCGCGCACGCTCCCGAGAGCGATGGATGGGAACCGATTCCCCCGGCCGGGGAGCGCACCTACGTCCTGCAGCCACGCCCCGCGGGGATCTATCCGTACCACTGTGATCTCACTCCGGGCGCCCAGCATCTCGGGCGCGGCCTCTACGGCCTCCTGATCGTCGATCCCGCCGCGTGGCGCCCACCTGCCCAGGAGCGGGTCCTCCTCCTCGGCGGGTTCGACACCGACGGCGACGGACGCTCCGATGCCTTTGGCTGGAACGGCGTCGCCGGGTTCCACGCGCGCCACCCGATCAAGCTCGCGCGCGCGACCCCGGTGCGGCTCTACGTGGCGAACTTCGTCGTCGATGAACCCGTGGCGACCTTCCATCTCCACGCGCGCACCTTCGACGTCTTCCGCTCAGGGACGCGCGCCACGCCTGACGAGCACACCGACGTCGTCCCGCTCACCCTCGGCGAACGCGCGATCCTCGAGTGCACTTTTGACGCGCCGGGCCGCTATATGTTCCACCCGCATCAGGCGCGGTTGGCGGAGCGGGGCGCGATGGGATGGTTCGCGGTGGGGTGAGGGCCCGTCGCCCCCTTCATCTCTCGCACGAATGCAACCACCGCCGCTCGCCGCGCCGCCGGTGTGCCGTGCGCCCCGATTCGCTGCACCACGGCCGAGCCGGAGATCGCCCCCGCGACGCCCATCGCGCGCGCGGCGTGCACGTGCGTCGGCTGCGCGATGCCAAACCCGAGCAGCGCCGGTGCGGCGCCCTCCTTTTGAAGCGCGGAAATCACCGCCGTCGAGTCGGCCTGCAACGTGTCGTCCGCGCCGGTCACGCCCCCGCGCGACGTGACGTACACGTATCCCGCGCTCGACCGCGCCACCTCCTGTACGCGCGCCGCGTCGGCGCCCGGCGGAAGGATCCGCGCCAGCGCCACACCGCCCTTCGCGAACGCCTCCGCGAACCACGCCTGCTCGAGCGACGGCGCATCGGGGATCACGACCGAATCGACGCCCGCGGCCGCGCACTGCGTTACGAACGCCTCGACCCCCGCGTGCACGATGAGGTTCGCGTACACCAGTAACCCGATCGGCACCGTGGGATGCGCGTTACGCACGGCGCGCAGCAAAGGCCAGCAGGCGGAGATGCGCGTCCCGGCTTCGAGCGCGCGTGTCACGGCGGACTGCACCGCGGGCCCATCGGCGATGGGATCCGAGAACGGGAGCCCGAGCTCCAAGCCATCGGCCCCGGCCTCGACGGCCGCCGAGATGAGCGCGAGGTTCTCCTCCATCGACGGATCTCCCAGCACGAAGAACGGCACGAAGGCCAGCTCATCACGCTCGGCAAGCCGCGCGAACATCGCGGCGTAGCGCTCAGCGGGCATCGATGCCTCCAGCCGCCGCAACAACGTTTGCCGCGCCGCGCGCCGCCTCCTCCGCCTGATACCGCAGCACCGTCGCGAGATCCTTATCCCCGCGGCCAGAGAGATTCACGAGGATGTCGAGCGGTCGGTCCGACGTGCGTGCGAGCTTGAGTGCGCCCGCCACCGCGTGTGCCGACTCGACCGCGGGGATGATCCCCTCGCTCCGTGCGACGAGTGAGAACGCCGCCATCGCCTCCGCGTCGGTGCATCCCACATACTGCGCGCGGCCCGTCTCCTGCAGCTGCGCGTGCTCCGGTCCCACGCCGGGATAATCCAAACCGGCGGAGATCGAGTGCGACTCCTGCACCTGACCCTCGTCGTCCTGCAGGATCTGCGTGTAGCAGCCGTGCAGCACGCCGGGCCGGCCTCGCTGCAGCGTGGCACCGTGCCGCGCGGTGTGGAGTCCCTCACCCGCGGGCTCCACGCCGATCAGCCGCACCGCCGCATCCGCAATGAAATCGGTGAAGATGCCGATCGCGTTCGAGCCGCCACCGACACTCGCCACGACGGCATCCGGCAACCGACCGGTCGCCTCAAGGAACTGCGCCCGCGCCTCGCGGCCGATCACGCGCTGGAACTCGCGCACGATGAGCGGGAAGGGATGCGGGCCTGCCACCGTACCGAGCAGGTAATGCGTGGTCGCGTACGACGCGGACCAGTCGCGGAGCGCCTCGTTGATCGCGGCCTTGAGCGTCGCGCCCCCCTGCGTCACCGGCACGACCTCGGCGCCCATCAACCGCATCCGCTGCACGTTCGGCTGCTGTCGCTCGATATCCGCCGCACCCATATAAATGCGCGTGGGGATGCCGAGCACCGCCCCGGTGAGCGCGGTGGCCACCCCGTGCTGCCCGGCGCCGGTCTCCGCGATGAGCCGCGTCTTCCCGAGCCGCTGTGCGAGCAGCCCCTGGCCGAGCGCCTGATTGGTCTTGTGCGCGCCGCCGTGGAGCAGGTCCTCGCGCTTGAACCAGATCCGCGAGTCGGTCTCGCGGCCGAGCTGCCGGCACTGGTAGAGCGGCGTCTCACGTCCCGCATAGGTGCGAAGCAGCGTCTCGAGCTCTGCGACGAAGGTGGGATCGGCCTGCGCGTCCAAGAACGCGGCCTCGAGCGATTCGAGCGCGGGGACGAGAATCTCGGGAACGAAGCTGCCGCCGAAGCGGCCGTAGTAGGCGGAGCGGATCATTCGGAAGCACTCAAACGGATGGTCACATGCGGATGGTCGGGGGTGGCGAGCGCGTGGAAGAGCTGGGCGATGCGAACAGGGTCCTTCTGTCCGGGCGCGACCTCCACGCCCGAGTTGACGTCGAGCCCACCGACGCCGAGCGCGGCGGCCTCGCGGATGTTCTCGGGGGAGAGTCCGCCAGCGAGGATGAAGCGGTGACGCTCGGGGTGGTCGGCGAGCAGCTGCCAGTCGAAGCGCACGCCGGTACCGCCGTGTCGGCCAGCCACGAAGGTGTCGAGCAGCACACGGTCCGCGCCGGCGATGGGGAGCGTCGGGATGGCGTCCCGCACGCGCACGACCTTCCAGACCTCGACCGTCGATGGCAGCGCCGCGCGCACGGCGCGCACCTGCTCGGGCGACTCGTCTCCGCTCAACTGCACGGCGCTGAGCGCGAGCTCACGCGCCGCCTCGACCACCGTGTGCACCGGCGCATCGACAAAGACCCCGACCCAGTGCAACGGCGCAGCCGCACGAATCGTGGCCGCCTTCGCAAGCGTCACGCGACGCGGCGAGGCGTCGGCGAAGATCAGCCCGCCGTGTGTGGCGCCCGCGGCAAACGCGGCGGCGGCGTCCTCGGCGCGCGTGAGCCCGCAGATCTTCGTCAGCCCGAACCGCAGCCGACGCACGGCGAGCGGCACATCGGGCTCCGCCATCAGTGCGGAGCCCACGAGGAACGCATCGACCAGCGGCGCGAGGTCGCGCACATCGGCGTGCGTGCGGATCCCCGACTCGCAGACACGCACGCGGTCTGGTGGCACGAGGGGCGCGAGCCGCCGCGTGGTGTCGAGGTCCACGGCAAGCGTGCGCAGGTCGCGGTTGTTGATGCCGATGACCGGCGCGCCGAGTGTGATGGCACGCGCGAGCTCCGCCTCGGTGTGGACTTCGGTGAGCGTGGCGATCCCGGCCTCGCGCGCGGCGGCGGCGCAGGCGGCATAGGCCTCGTCATCGAGGACCGAGCATATCAGCAGGATGGCGTCCGCCCCTGCCGCGCGCGCCTCGTACACCTGGTACGGCTCGACCACGAAGTCCTTGCAGAGCACCGGCACGTCGACGGCGGCGCGCACGGCCCGTAGGTCGTCGAGACTCCCGCCGAAGAAGGGCGTGTCGCAGAGCACGGAGATGGCGGCTGCGAAAGGCGCATACGCCCGCGCGATCGTCGCGGGCGCGTGCCCCGTGCGGAGCACGCCTGCGGAGGGCGAGGCCCGCTTGTGCTCGAGGATGAACCCCGGCCCGGGACGACGGAGCGCGGCGGTGAAGTCGCGGTCCGACGGCTGGCAAGCGGTCCGCACCGCGTCGAGCGGCCGGAGCGCCTGCCGCTCGCGCAGGTCCGCGCGCGTGCGCGCGACGATCTCGTTCAGCATGCCTGCGACGAGCACGCGGCCCACCGCGCGAGCCGGTCCGCCGCGCGCCCGCTCGCGAGCACGTCGAGCGCGAGCGTCACCCCCTCGCGGAGCGTCCAGGCGCGATCCGTGATGAACGCGAGCGCACCGACGTTCGCGGCGATCGCGTCGCGATGCGCCGGCGCGCCGTTCCCCTCGAGCACGGCGCGCAGCAGCGCGGAATTGGTCGTCGCATCGCCGCCGGCGAGCGCGTCGAGCGGATACCGCGCGAGGCCCAGCGCCTCCGGCGTGATCTCAAGCCTCTCGACCCGCCCGTCGCGCAGCAGCGCGGCCTGCGTCGGGCCGTGCAGCGCGATCTCATCGAGTCCGTCGCCGTGGACGACGAGCGCCACGGTGCTCCCGAGCCGACCGAGCGTTTCGGCGAGTGGCGCGCAGAGCGCGGGGTCATAGACGCCGACGAGCTGGTGCGTCGGGCGGGCCGGGTTCACGAGCGGGCCGAGCAGGTTGAAGATCGTGCGCGTCCCGAGGGCGCGGCGGACCGGCGCGGCGTGCCGCATCCCCGGATGATGTTCCGGCGCGAAGAGGAAGCAGATCCCGACCGCATCCAAGCAGCGACGCGCCTGCTCGGGGGTGGCGCTGAGTCGCACGCCGAGCGCCTCGAGCACGTCGGCGGAGCCGGAACGCGAGGAGACCGCGCGGTTGCCGTGCTTGGCAACGGGGATGCCAAGTTCGGCGGCGACGATCGCGGCGGCGGTGGAGATGTTGATGCTGCGGGCCCCGTCGCCGCCGGTGCCGCAGGTATCGGTGAAGAGGTAGTCGGGCCGCGGGAAGGGGGCGGCGGCGGCGCGGAGGGCGGCGGCCGCTCCGGCGATCTCCGCTGGCGTCTCCCCGCGCACCTTGAGTGCGGCGAGTACGGCGGCGAGCATCGGGCCGGGCACCGTGCCGGCCACGATGGACTCGAAGAGCGCTTCGGATTCGTCGGCGTCGAGCGGACGCTCGAGCGCGGTGGTGGTGGGGGCGGTCAGGACGGCGGGCATCGTGGGGCTCCGAGGAGAGGGAACCCGCCGTGGGAGAGGCGCCAGCAAACGAAACAGCCCACGGCGGTGAACGCAGTGGGCTGTGGTGCGGTGCGACGGTCGTCGATGACCTAGACGCGGAGAGCCCGGCTACGAGAGGAGTCGCGCCAGGGACGCCAGCAGGAAATCGACAGACGGTTCGTCATTGGAGGGGGTAGGATAGTGCGACCGGCCCCGGGCCACAAGCCCGGGGCCGGTCGAGGCCCACGGTCATCCGGCGCAGACGCCGGTACACGCCGCGCCAGCGCCCGGCCACGCTCTCACATCACGACCTTCGGCCGCGGCGTCTTGCTGATCAGCCCCGGCACCCCGGCGCGCTCGAGCAGCTGGTTGAACGCCTCCACCTCCGTCGTCTCGAACGTCGTGACGCGCGCCTTGAGCGTCGCCCACTCCCGCTCGAGCTCCACGAGCCGCTCCCGCACCGGCTGCGTCACGCCGGGATGCCCCTCGAGCTGGCCGAGGAGGAAGCCGAACTGCCCGTTGATCCCGTTCGCGTAGTTGATGATGTCCTGCCCGTTGCCGGCCTTCGTCGTCATCGCCGGGTCGAGCGTGTCGGCTTTCGCCGTCAGACGTCGCCCCGCGAGCCCGATGGAATCAGCCATCGGAATGTCGCGCGTCCGCGAGACGATCCCCGTCACCTGCGTCTTCACGTCGCGCACCCGGAGCACGGCGTCGTTGATCTCCGTGATCCGCGCCACCAGCGCGTTCGCGAGGCTGTCCCGCTCGGCCACGATCGCCGCCGGGATCGGCTCGAGCCGCGGGTCGGCGGTGACGTCGAACGCCTGCGACTGCGTCACCGCACCGACCGTGAGCCGCACCGTGTAGCGACCCGGCACCACCTTCGCGCCGCCGCCGGAGGGCGCACCGAAGAGCACGACCCCCTGGAGCGAGGTCGGCGCGTCACGCCGCAGGTCCCAGGTGAAGGTGTTGAGCCCCGCCTTCGCGGTGAGGCGCGCCGGTCCCGTCCCCTTGGTCGAGTAGGTGCGCAGCACCGTGCCGCGCGCGTCGAGGAAGGCGAGCGACACCGTCGTCGCCGAATCGGGCGCGCTCGCGAGGCGATAGTGCACCGTCGCGCCGGACGCTGGGTTCCGCCCCACGCTCCCCGCGCCACCGCCCCCCCACCCGCCGCCGAAGTCGGCGAGCGTCGTGGCGCGCGGGGTGAAGAGATGCGCCGGCGCCTTCGCGATCTCCGGCGTCATCTGCCGGAGCGGCGAGAGGTCATCGAGGATCCAGAACGACCGCCCCTCGGTCGAGGCGATGAGATCCCCGTGCCGCACCTCGAGGTCGGTCACCGGCGTCACCGGCATCCCACCGAGGGGCTGCCAGCGCGCACCGTCGTCGACGGAGAACCACGCCCCCGTCTCCGTGCCCGCGTAGAGCAGCCCGCGCCGCGTCGGGTCCTCGCGCACCACGCGCACCGGCTCGCCGGCGCGCAGCCCCGTCACGCGGAGCGTCCACGTCTTCCCGTAGTCGGTCGACTTGTACAGGAGCGGCGTCGGATCCCCCACGCGGTCGCGCCGGAAGGCGATCCACACCGTCGCCGGATCGAACGGCGAGACCTCGATCTCGTTGACGAGCCCATCGCCCGCGTCGGACGGCGTCACGTTCGTCCACGTCGCGCCCCCGTCCCGCGTGAGCTGCACGAGCCCGTCATCGGTCCCCACGTAGAGCGTCCGCGCGTCGTGCATCGACTCGTGGATCACGACGATCGTGCCGTACACCTCGCCGCCGGCCCCTTCGTTGGTGATCGGCCCGCCCCCCCATCCCTGCCGCGCCGGATCGTCACGCGTGAGGTCCTTCGCGCCGGCGAGCGGCGCCCAGGTGGTCCCGCGGTCGGTCGTGCGGAAGAGGACGTTCCCACCGTGATAGATCACGTTCGCATCGTGCTGTGAAACGAGGATCGGTGCCGTCCAGTTGAAGCGGTAGCGCGTCGAGTCGGTACGCTCGGTCAGGTTCATCTCGGGCCACGGCATGATCGCGCGCGACGTCCAGGTGCGCTGGTCGAGCTCGTCGATGATCCCCTGGTAGCAGCCGCCGTAGATGAAGCGCGGGTCCCGCGCGCTCACGCCGATGTTCGCGCTCTCGCAGCCGGCGCCATCCCACCAATCGCGCACGGAGACACTCCCCGCCACGCCGCGGCTGCGGATCACCACCGACGAGTTGTCCTGCTGCCCGCTGTACAGTTTGTACGGGAAGTCATCATCGACGGTCACGTGGTAGAACTGCGCCGTCGGCTGGTTGTCCTGTGAGCTCCAGCTCGCGCCGCCGTCGAGCGAGATCGCCGCTCCGCCGTCGTTCGCGTTGATCAGATAGCTCGGGTTGGTCGGGTTGATCCAGAGCTGATGGTTGTCGCCGTGCGTCGCGCGCACCGTTGTGAAGGTCGCGCCGCCGTCGATCGAGCGCATCATCGGCGCGTTCATTACCCACACCACGTCGGCGTTCTGCGGGTCGGCCGTCACGTTCATGTAGTACCACGACCGCGTCTGGATCAGCCGGTCCCCCGACATCTTCCGCCAACTCTTCCCCGCATCATCGGAGCGATACAGTCCGCCGTTCGGCTCCGCCTCGACGATCGCATACAGGCGGTCCGGGTTCGCCGGTGAGACCGCTACGCCGATCTTCCCCATCAGGGCGGGAAGCCCCTGCGTGAGCCGCGTCCACGTACTGCCGCCGTCGAGCGACTTCCAGATCCCGCTCCCCGCGCCCCCGCTGCGCACATACCACGGCGTCCGCTGATGGTCCCAGAAGGCGGCGTAGAGGATCCGTGGGTTGCTCGGGTCCATCGAGAGGTCGCTCGCGCCGCTCGCCGCGTTCGTCCCTGCGAGCACCAATGTCCACGTCGCGCCGCCGTCGGTGGTGCGGTAGATCCCGCGCTCCGCCGTCCCCTTCCAGCGGTCCCCCTGCGCGGCCACATAGACCACGTCGGGGTTCGACGGGTGGATGCGCACCGCCGAGATCTGTCGCGTGGCGGTGAGGCCGACGTTCATCCAGGTGCGCCCCTGATCGGTCGACTTGTAGACCCCGTCGCCGTACGTCGACGACTGCCCGCGGATCGCGTGCTCACCGGTGCCTACATAGAGCACGTTCGCGTCAGAGGGGGCGACGGCGATCGCACCGATCGAGCTCGTCTTCAGCTGCCCGTCGGAGATGTTCTTCCAGGAGATACCGGCGTCGTCGGTGCGCCAGAGGCCGCCGCCGGTGTAGCCGGCGAAGTACGTCAGCGGCTTGCTCGGGATCCCCGCGACTGCGTTGGCGCGCCCGCCGCGCGAGGGGCCGATGTTCCGCCAGCTGAGCCCGGCGACCTCGCGGTAGGTGGAGTCGGGGCGGGGGGCCGCGGCGGTGCCGCGGGGCTGCGCCGACGCGAGCGCCGGCGCGAGCAGGAGGAGGGCGGGGAGGAGACGTCGCATGAACGAACCTGGCGCTGGGGGGTGGTGGGAATCGGAATCGTGCTCCAACATATCGCCGAATCTCGAACCCCACGATGATGCGCCGCCTCGCTCGAACCGCCCTCCTCCTCGCCGGCTCCGCCGCCCTCCTCCACGGACACGAGGCCCGCAAGCCGTCCCTCGTGGTCTTCCTCACCGTCGACCAACTCGGCAGCGACTACCTCGCCCGCTACGGCGGGAACCTCACCGGCGGGCTCAAGCGCCTCAGGGACGAAGGCGCCACGTGGCTCTATGGGGTACACGATCACGCCATCACAGAGACAGCACCGGGACATGCGGCCACGATGTCAGGCCGATTCCCCGTGCACACCGGCATCGCCAGCAACTCCCAGGGGGTCAATACCCGCGAAGCCCCCCTCATCGATTCCGACGACAGCGGCGCCTCGCCCTTCCGGTTCCGCGGCACCGTCCTCCTCGATTGGATGCTCGCGGCGAACCCCGCCACCCGCTCCCTCTCCGTCTCCCGCAAGGACCGCGGCGCGATCCTCCCCGTCGGCACGGTGAAGACCCACGTCTATTGGTTCGCCTCCAACGGACGCTTCACCACCTCGCGCTACTACCGCGACACCCTCCCCACCTGGGTCGCGCGCTTCAACGCCCGCAACATCCCGCAGCGCTACGCGGGACAGGAGTGGATGCCGCTCCTCCCGGCCGATCGCTACGCCGAACCCGATAGCGTCAGCTTCGAGGCCGACGGCGAGTACACCTTCCCGCATCGCCTCACGAACGACACCGCTCGCGCCGGCCGCGACATCCGCGACTGGCCCTGGATGGACTCCCTCACCCTCGCCTTCGCCCTCGAAGGCACACGCGCCCTGCAGCTCGGCGCCGACGCCAACCGCACCGATCTCCTCGCCATCTCCCTCTCCACCACGGACGCCGTCGGGCATCGCTATGGCCCCGACTCCAAGGAGATCCACGACCAGATCCTGCGCCTCGACCGCTACCTCGGACAGTTCCTCGATTCCCTCCTCGCGCTGCGCGGTCGCGATCGCGTCCTCATCGCCCTCACCGCCGATCACGGCGTGCAGCCGATCCCCGAACTCCGTTCGGCGTGGTATCCGAACCACGACGCGCAGCGCGTCGATCCCGCCCCCGCGTGGCGCGTGGTGCGTGCGGCGCTCCGGCGCGCCGGCGTCGATTCCAACGCCGTCGACAGCGATGATGGCTTCCGCGTCGTCGACGCCGAGGCGTTCCGCCGCGCCAACGTCGATCCCGATGCCATCGCGCGGCTCTGGGTGGCCGAGTTGCGGACGATGAATGGCGTCGCCGCTGCCGATCTCATCACCGACCTCGCGCGCGCCGATACCACCACGAACGTCCTCGCGCGCCGGTGGCTCCATCAGTTCGCCCCCGACGGCCCCATCCGCGCCGTCGTCTCGCTCGAACCCTTCGCGTACTGGAAGACGACCACCTACGCGACGCACGGCTCCCCGAACGAGGCCGATGCGCGCGTCCCCGTCCTCTTCTGGGGCAGCGGCATCGCCGCGGGACGACGCGCCGGCGAGGCGCGCGTCGTCGATATGGCCCCGACGATCGCGCAGCGGCTTGGCATCCGTCCCCTCGAACGCCTCGACGGCGTCCCCCTCACCCTGCATCCCTGACCCCTCCTCCGATGGCGAAGGCGCCCACACCTCTCGAACAGCGCACCCTCGGTCGCACGGGTGGCGCGATGACCATCCTCGGCCTCGGCACGCGCCGCCTCGCAGCGGCGGGCCAACAGGGCGCGATCCGCCTCGTGCGCGAGGCGATCGACGCGGGTGTCAACGTCCTCGAGGTCGCGCCGGAGTACGGCGACGGCCGCACCGAACGCTGGATCGGCCTCGCCCTCCGCGACGGCTACCGCGACCGCGTGCAGCTTATCTGGCAGTGCTGCGCCCATCTCCGCGACTACAAGACCGCGATGGCGCAGTTCGATGCGACGCTCGGACATCTCCGCACCGATCGCGTCGAGATGTGGTCCTTCTATGAGGTCATCTACGACAACGACCCGGATTGGATCTACGAGCACGGCGGACTCGACGCCGCGCAGGAGGCGCGCGAGCAGCGCCGCGTCCGCTGGATCGCCTTCCACGGCGAGAAGTCCCCGCACATCGCGCTCAAGCTCCTCCAGCGCGGCTTCGCCTGGGACGCCGTCCTGATGCCGCTCAATCCCTTCGATGCGTCGTTCCGCTCCTTCGAGAAACAGGTGCTCCCTGAAGTGATCCGCCGCGGCGGCGCGGTCATCGGCACCAAGCCCCTCGCTGGTGGCACCATCCCCGCCGGCAAGGTCGTGAAGGTCGATGACGCCTTCCGGTACGCCTGGTCCCTTCCCGTGACGAGCGTGCTCGTTGGCTGTGATTCGAGCCCAATCCTCAAGAAGACCCTCAAGGCCGCCACCGACTTCACCCTCTTCCACGCCGGCGAGATGGATGCGATGCGCCAGAAGGCGCGTGCGACCGCCGGCGACGGCCGGTGCGAACGCTACAAGACCACACAGGACTTCGACGGTGCGCCCGGACGCATCGCCCACGGCTTCACCGCGCCCTGACCTTACGATCCCAGCACCACTCCCTCACCGTGACCCCATGACCCTCTTCGTCCGTCGTCCCATCGCGCGCGCCACCGCGCTCGTGCTCCTCCTCGCTCCGGCCCTCGGCGCGCAGACCCTCACCGGCTACACGCCCGCCCGCGCCGCCGCGCAGCGGAGCGCTGAGCAGGCCGCGATCCGCCGCCCCGACACCGCGCGCGTCGGCGTCACGGCGCGCGCGCTCGCCGACCGCCCGCATATCGCCGGCACCGCCGCGCAGGCGCGCACACGCGACCTCGTGATCGACGCGATGAAGGCCGCCGGCCTCGAGACCGAGGTGCGCGAGTACAAGGTCTGGCTCCCGCACACCGTCGAGTACGGCGTCTGGCGCGTCTCGCCGGATCCCAAGCGTCTCGAACTCCGCGAAGGGGAGATCCCCGAGGATCCCACCACCCTCGCGCACCCCGAGTATCCCACCGTCAACGGCTACTCCGGCACCGGTGACGTCACCGGCGAGGTCGTCTTCGTCAACTACGGACTCATCGAGGATTACGCCGTCCTCGACTCCCTCGGTGTCTCGGTGAAGGGAAAGGTCGCGATCGCGCGCTACGGCCGGAGCTTCCGCGGCATCAAGGCGCGCGAGGCCGAGCGGCACGGCGCCGTTGCGCTGCTGATGTACAGCGATCCCGCTGACGACGGCTATGTGCAGGGCGATGTCTATCCGGAGGGACCGTTCCGCAACGATCGCGGCGTGCAGCGCGGGAGTGTGATGAACGGCGCCGGCGATCCGAGCACCCCCGGCTATCCCTCGCGCGCGAATGCGCCGCGCATCCCGCTCGACTCGATGCCCGTGCCGCGCATCCCGGTGCTCCCGCTCTCGTACGGCAACGCGATCGAGCTGCTGAAAGACGTGCGCGGCACCGATGTCCCGCGCGGCTGGCAGGGCGGCCTCGCCTTCCGCTACCACGTCGGGCCGGGCCCCGTGCAGGCGCGGGTACAGGTGTTCAGTGATTCCGCGACCGCGGCGTACAAGTCTATCTGGAACACCTTCGGCATCGTGCGCGGCACCGAGTTCCCCGACGAGATCGTCGTCATCGGTGGCCACCGCGATGCGTGGAGCCCGGGCGCCGTCGACAACGTCTCCGGCACCACGAGCATCGTCGAGGCCGCGCGGGCGGTCGCGGAGCAGATGAAGACCGGCTGGCGCCCCCGTCGCACGCTGATGTTCGCGACGTGGGATGCGGAGGAGTGGGGGCTCGTCGGGTCCACCGAGTATGTGGAGGATGATTCGCTCCGGCTGATGCGCGGCGGCGTCGCCTATTTCAATCAGGACGTCAGCGCGAGCGGCCCGAGCTTCGGGGGCGGCGGTTCACCCACGCTCCGCGGGATGCTCCGGGAGGTCGCGCGCACCATCCCTGACCCGAGCGGGGCGGGGAGCGTCTACGATGTCTGGCGCACGCGCGCCGGCGTCCGCGCGGGCGAGGAGCCCGCGATGGGCGATCCCGGCGGTGGCTCCGACTTCGCCGGCTTCTACAACCACCTTGGCATCCCGCACGCCGACTGGGGCTTCGGTGGTGGGAACGGGATCTATCACTCGAACTACGACTCCTACACGTTCATGGAGCGGTTCGGTGATCCCGGGTATCGATATCACACCGCCGCCGCCCGCATCGGGACCGCGATGATGATGCGCATCGCGAACGCCGACATCCTCCCGTACGACTATGTCGAGTTCGCGCGCACGATGCGCCGCTACCTCCCGCCGATCGACGCCAACCTCCGCGCCCGCGGCTGGGCCGGCTCGAGCGCGCCGCTCGCCGCGGCGATCGACCGGATGGAGGCTGCCGCGCAGGCCTTCAACACCGCGCGCGACGCCGCCCTCGCCGCCAACCTCCCCGCCGCGCGCCAGCGCGCCACCAACCAGGCGCTGCTGCAGGTGGAGCGTGCGATGACGCGGCCGCAGGGGCTCCGCACGCGCCCCTGGTATCGCAACCTCATCTATGTGGCCGACGTCGACAACGGCTACAGCACGATGGTCTTCCCGTCGGTGAACGAGGCCATCCGCTACGGCGATGCGGCGTCGTTCGGGGCGGAGCTGGCGGATCTGGTGGGGCGGTTCGATGCGGCGACGGGAGCGCTGCGGGCCGCCGAAGCGGCGGTGCGGGGGCGCTGACGCCTCAGTACCGACTCACACTCCGATCCACCACCACACTCCACCGATCGATACCGCCGGTCAGATTGATCACCCGGCCGAACCCCGCGCTCCGCAGGTACTCCGCCACCATCGCGCTCCGCATTCCGTGATGGCAGAGCACCACGATGTCGCGGTCGCGCGGGAGCTCGCTGTGGCGGCGCGGTACCTCCGCCATCGGGATGTGCGTGCTCCCCTCGAGGGCGGCGATCTCGACCTCCCATCCTTCGCGCACGTCGAGGACGACGAGCGGGTCTCCCTTGGCGAGGCGTACCGAGAGCGCTTCCGGGTCGATCGCCCGCGGCGTCTCCGCAGCTGAGCCGCCGTCGGTCGCGTCGCGCGTCGTGTCGCGCGGCTCGCCCGTCACGCGCGGCTCCCCCGTCGTCGGCACCCCACAGAACGCCTCGTAATCGTCGAGCAGCTCCGTCCGCGCCCTCGTCGCGCACCAGACGCACCCCGCATCCCGCGCGATCGCGACCTCGTGCATCCGCGCGCCAAGCGCGTCCACGAGCAACAGGCGCCCGATGAGCGGGTCGCCGATGCGGAGGAGCAGCTTGATCGCTTCCGTCGCCTGCAGCGCGCCGAGCGTGCCCGGAAGCACGCCGAGCACGCCGCCGCTGGCGCAGTCGGCGACGCTCCCCGGTGCCGGTGGTTCCGGGTGGACGCAGCGGTAGCAGGGGCCGTCGGTCGTCGCGTACACGCTGAGCCGTCCCTCGAAGCGGTGCACGCTCGCCTGCACGAGCGGCTTCCGCTCGAGGACGCAGGCGTCGTTCAGGAGGTAGCGCGTCGCGAAGGCGTCGGTGCAGTCGAGGACCACGTCGTAGTCGGCGACGATCCCGCGCGCGTTCGCGCGGGTGAGCGCCGTCTGCCAGGTGTCAATCCGCACCTCGGGGTTCAGCGCCTCGAGTCGGGCGCGCGCGGCCGCCGTCTTCGGCGCGTCGATACTCGCCGTGTCGAAGAGCACCTGCCGCTGGAGGTTGTGCAGCGCGACGGTGTCGTGGTCGACGAGTCCCAACGTCCCCACACCTGCGGCGGCGAGATACAGCGCGGCGGGGGATCCGAGCCCCCCCACGCCGACGATCAGGACCCGCGCGCGCCCGAGCGCGGCCTGCCCCTCGGGCCCCACCTGCGGCAGCACCAGATGCCGCGCGTATCGGCTCGTCATATGCGCCTGAACTCCTGCGCCGGTCTGCCTCGCCCCTCACTCCGCCACGCGTCGGTCGCCTCCACCAACCCTGCCGCCGCGAGTGTGCGCCGGAAGCTCGCCTTGTGGAGCCGCTTCTCCAGCAGGAGTTCGTACGTCGCCTGCAGCGCTGCGAGGGTGAAGCGCTCTGGCAGCAGGTGGAACGCGATTCCGTCGCGTTCCATCCGGTCGCGCAGCGCGCGCACCGCGGTCGTCATCGCCGTCCGCTGGCGCGCGGGCAGCCCGCGCACCGCGTCGATCGCCACCCAGCGCGCCCCCGTCGGCGCGTCGATCCCCTCGCGCACCACCGCCACATACGTCACCGTCACCGCCGCGCGGGACGGATGCGCCGACCCGTCGCCGAGCGCGCCCACTTGGGCGAGCCACGCCGGGGCGCGACCGAGCGTCTGCTTCGCGAGGCGGGCCGCGGTCGCGTCGAGCGTCTTCCCCTTCGGGAGGGCGACCCAGGGGCACGTCCCCCCGGTGCGCACGAGGACGGCCAGCGCGCCGTCGAGGCGCGTCAGACAGACGAGGTCGATCGCCGTCAGTGGGCGATCGTCCCCTGCTTCGACGTATCCACCTCGTCGAGCTGGCCCGCACGGAAGAGGAAGGCGTCCATGTTCTTGGTGAGGAACTGGCGCGCCTGCGGGTCCATCACGTTCAGGCCGTAGTGGTTGATCAGCATCGTCTGCTGCTTCAGCCACTGCGCCCAGCAGTCAGGGCAGGTCCCCTCGAGGATCCGCGCGCCGATCGCGCCGGGGAAGGGAGACTTCTCGAAGCCGGCCTTGGATTGGCCGCAGCGGAGGCAGGTGATGTCGGGCATAGGGGGAATCTACTCGGGGAAAGGGAGGAAGGCTCGATGCTGAAAGCTGAAAGCTTCAAGCATTCAGCCTCCAGCGACTACACACCCGGGCTATTGCCGATCGCCCAACCCGCCCAACCTCGGAAGTCGAAGTGCCACCACTCCGCCTCGTACACTGTGAACCCCTCGGCCTCCATCGCCCGCCGCAGCCGCGCCCGGTTCGCCCGCTCGACCTCGGTGCCCCCTGCGAAGTCCGGGTACGCTCGCTCCGTGAACTCGTCGTACCCGCTCGGCATCGGGAGCGGCGCCCCCGTCCGGAGGTCGTAGAGCGTCAGGTCCACCGCGGCGCCGCGGTTGTGCCGTGAGCCACGGCTCGGGTCCGCGACGAAGACCCGCTGCGAGTCGGGCGTCGCCTCCCAGAACATCTTCGTCACGTACCAGGGCCGGTACGCATCGAACACGAGGAGCCCCAGCCCCTCCGCCGCGAGCGCGCGTTGCACCCGCCCCAACGCCTCCGCTGCCGGCCGCTGGAGCCGCGCCGTCGCGCGCTCATACATCGCCACACCCATAAAGTTGTCCGCCGTCGCGTAGCGGATGTCGAGCCGGATCCGCGCATCGACCGCCGTGAGATCGACGAGATCGTGCGCTGCTTTCCCCGTCTCCACCGGCGGCGTCGCCGCCAACGCCTCGGCACGGAACTCGGCGATCGGCCGGCGCGGCGTGATGCGGAAGGGAGTGGCCTGCGCGCCGAGACTCCCGGCGCCGAGCAGCAGGAGGAGCGAGAGGGTCGAGCGGAGAGGGAGGAGCCTCACGGAGCCACCTGACCCCTGACCCCTCTCACCTGTCTCACTGTAGTCCAGCGATATACCTCGCCACCCGTCCGCATTTCGTGCACGTCAACGTCACGTGCGTCCGTGGCGCCGGCGGCATCTTCGGCGGCGACCGGTCGATTGCCCCCGTGCACGACGGACAACTCAAAGGCGCGCCTTGCCGGTCGTTCGCGACCAGGTACAGCGCTTGGGCCGGGTTGTATGAGTTGGGCCGTGGCTTCCGCATCCGGGGGTCCTTGTGCGACGTCGATGGCCAGCTGCGCACCACCGAAAGCTAACGGAATCAAAGTGGTCGGGATTTTCCGCAACGCCAACAGGGAAACGCTGACGCGCCTACCCCACTAACGCCCCGGAGGTTCCCCGCACCCCGCGGTCCTACGCGTGTCCACAATCGAGAAGATCCGCCATCGCCCCGCCCCCTGCAGCAGCTGGAAGGCGTCCACCCCGCAGTGCGAGAAGCGCGGCCCCACGAAGAACCAGTACTCCACCCAGACCGTCGCCAACGGCCCGTCGATCTGGATCGTCGGCGCGCCGATCCGCTCGTCGAGGAGCACCCCCTGCGGCGCGCGCGCGATCGACGTCACCCATCCATCCACCCGGTCGAACACGACCGCCGTATCCCGAAGCGATTGCATCGACGCGTTCGGCACGAAGAGCGATCGGATCACCGCCGTGTCCCGTGCGCGCATCGCGTCGAAGAGCTGCACCACGACGGCGTGGATCCGCGCGGAGTCGGTCGAGGGACCGCTGACGCCCTGCGCGGCGGCGGTGCGGGGGAGCAGCGAGAACGCGACGAAGACGCTCGCGAGGCGGGCGAGGCGCATCATCGACATCCTCACAGCACCGGCAGCGCGCGGATCCGCTGCTGCCACTCCTTCGGCCCCTCCTCGTGCACGTTCCGGCCCGACGCGTCCACCGCCACCGTCACCGGCATCTCCTCCACCTCGAACTCGTAGATCGCCTCCATCCCGAGATCGGCGAACGCCACCACGCGCGACTTCCGGATCGCCTTCGAGACGAGATACGCCGCGCCCCCCACCGCCATCAGATACGCGGCGCGATGCTTCCGGATCGCCTCGAGCCCCGTCGGCCCCCGCTCTGCCTTCCCGACCATCGCGATGAGCCCGGTCTTGTCGAGCATCATCTCGGTGAACTTGTCCATCCGCGTCGCCGTCGTCGGGCCCGCGGGCCCCACCGCCTCATCGCGCACGGGATCGACCGGACCCACGTAATAGATCACACGGTTCGTGAAGTCGACGCCCTCGGGCAACGGCTCCCCCTTCGCGAAGCAATCCGCGATCCGCTTGTGTGCCGCGTCGCGCCCGGTGAGCATCCGGCCACTCAACAGCAGCCGGTCGCCGGCCGTCCACGATTCCACCTCCGCGCGCGTCAACGTGTCGAGGTTCACCCGCGTCGCGTTCGCGTCGGGGCGCCACGTCACCGCGGGCCAATCCTCGAGCCGCGGGATCGGGAGCTGCGCCACCCCGCTCCCGTCGAGTGTGAAGTGCGCGTGGCGCGTCGCCGCACAGTTGGGGATCATCGCGATCGGCTTCGACGCCGCGTGCGTCGGAAAATCCCAGATCTTCACGTCGAGCACCGTCGAGAGCCCACCGAGCCCCTGCGCGCCGATCCCGAGCGCGTTGATCTTGTCGTGCAACTCGATCCGCAACTCCTCGATCCTGCTCTGCGGTCCGCGCGCCTTGAGCTGCGCCATATCGATGTGCTCCATCAACGACTCCTTCGCGAGCAACATCGCCTTCTCCGCGCTCCCGCCGATCCCGATGCCGAGCATCCCCGGCGGACACCACCCCGCGCCCATCAGCGGGACGGTCTTCAACACCCAGTCGACGATCGAATCGCTCGGGTTGAGCATCGCGAACTTAGCCTTGTTCTCCGAGCCGCCCCCCTTCGCCGCGAGCTTCACCTCCACCGTCTCACCCGGTACGAGCTCCACGTGCACTACCGCCGGCGTGTTGTCGCGCGTGTTCCGCCGCGTGAACGCCGCATCCGCGACGATCGACGCGCGCAGGATGTTCTCCGGCAGCAGATACGCGCGCCGCACCCCCTCGTCCACCATCTCCTGGATCGAGCGCGTGGTCTCCCAGCGCACGGCCATCCCCACCTTCAAGAACACCACCACGCTCCCGGTGTCCTGACAGATGGGCCGCTGCCCCTCGGCGCACATCCGTGAGTTCGTCAGGATCTGCGCGATCGCGTCCTTCGCGGCGGGGCTCTCTTCCCGCTCGTACGCCGCGCCGAGCGCGTGGATGTAGTCGAGCGGATGGTAGTACGAGATGTGTTGCAGCGCGTCCGCGATCGACTGGATGAAATCGTCCTGCCGGATGGTCGTGGGCATACGAAAAAGATACACGCCACCGCCCCGAACAGTCCCCGAATGACATCGGTCGCCGGGCCCTCGCTAGGATGCGCCTATGTCCCTCGCGCGTTTCGGCATCGATCCCGTCACCGGCTTCGTCCCCTCCGAGCCGATTCCCGACGCACTCCCGCCCGGCGCGGCCCCCTGGGACGCCCTCGTCCCGAACCTGAGCGCGCACCTGCGCGCTCATACCATTCGTGACGCGCTGCACGCGCTTCCGCCCCTCGACCTCGCGACGCTCGATACGCCCGCCGAGCGTGAGCGCGCCCTCTTGCTGCTGACGCACTACGCGAACGCCTACGTCTGGGGCGGTGCCGCGCCCGATCTCCACCTCCCCGCCGTCGTCGCCGTTCCGCTCTGCACCCTCGCCACGCAGCTCGGGCGTCCGCCGATCGCGCACTACGCGACGATGACGCTCCACAACTGGACCCTCGTCGATCCGCAGCGCCCCCTCGGTGTCGACAACGCCCGCACCCTCGTCCGCTTCCTCGGCGGCGTCGATGAAGACTGGTTCTTCATCGCGTCGATGGGGGTCGAGCTCGCCGGCGCGCCGCTGCTCGCCATTGTTTGGGACGCTGCCGCCGCGTCGGTGGATGGGAGCGACGACGCGCTGCGCGCGCAGCTCGAGGCCTTCACCGCCGGCCTCCCGGATGTGCACGCCGCGCTCGAGGCGGTGCGCCGGTGGTGCGATCCGCACACGTACTACCATCGCGTCCGCCCCTATGTGACCGGATGGCCCGCACCAGGAGTGATCTACGACGGCGTCGATGATGCGCCGCGCCGCTACCTCGGCGGCAGTGCCGGGCAGAGCGCGCTCATCCAGTCCTTCGATGCGGTGCTCGGCGTGCATCACCCCGATGCCCCGGCGGGCGCGTACCTGCGGATGGTGCGCGACTATATGCCGCCCCCGCATCGCGCTTTCGTCACGGAAGTCGAGCGCACGTCACGCGTGCGCGCGCGCGCCGCAGCCGGGAGCCCCGCGCTCCGGGCCGCCTACGATGCAGCGATCGACGCCGTCGCGCGCTTCCGTGCCGCACATCTCTGCCTCGCGCACGACTACATCGTTGCCCCCGCCGGCACGCGGGATGCCACCGGCACCGGCGGCACCGCGCTCGAGGATTTCCTGCGCGGCGCGCAGGGCGATACCGAACAGGCGCGTCTCGTCCGATGATCGCCCCAATGCGCACCCCGACGACCCCCCGATGACCCACTCGATGCCCGCTCCACTCGATCCCATCACTGCGGACGCCGCCGCCCTCGACGCCGCCGACCCGCTTGCGCCCTTCCGCGAGCGCTTCGACCTCTCCGATGACATCATCTATCTCGATGGCAACTCCCTCGGCCCGCTGCCGAAGGGCGCCGCTGATCGGATCGCCAGCGTCGTGCGTGAGGAGTGGGGCGAAGGGCTCATCCGCAGCTGGAACACCGCCGGATGGATCGAGGCGCCGTTGCGTGTGGGCGCCAAGCTCGCGCGGCTCGTCGGGGCCGCGCCGCACGAGGTCGTCGTCGCCGACTCCACCTCGGTGAACCTCCACAAGGTCATCCACGCCGCGCTCGCCGCGCAGCCCGAGCGGAAGACGATCCTCTCCGAGCCCGGGAACTTCCCCACCGATCTCTATCTCATCGAGTCAGCGATCCGCACGCTGGGGAAGGGGCACCGGCTCGTGCTCGTGCCGCGCGAGCAGATCGCGGCGCGCTGCGACGCCGACACCGCGCTCGTCCTGCTCACGCACGTCCATTACCGCACCGCCGAGCTGTACGATATGGTGGCGGTCACGGCGGCCGCACACGCCGTGGGCGCGCGTGTGTGTTGGGACCTCAGTCATTCGCTCGGCGCGATGCCGATCGATCTGAACGCCGCGCGTGCCGACTACGCCGTCGGGTGCGGCTACAAGTTCCTCAACGGCGGGCCTGGCGCGCCGGCGATGGTGTTCGTCGCCGAGCGGCATCAGGAGACGCTCGAGACCCCGATGGGGGGATGGATCGGGCACGCGCGTCCCTTCGCGTTCGAGGATGCGTACGCGCCCGCGCCGGGGATCGCGCGGCTGCAGTGTGGCACGCCGCCGATCTTGTCGCTGGCGGCGCTCGAGGTCGGGGTGGACCTGATGCTCGAGGCCGATCTCACGCAGGTGGCGGCCAAATCGCGAGCGCTACGCGAGCGGTTGATGGCGCGTGTCGCCGCGACCTGTGGGACGTATGGGGCTGAGGTCATCGGCCCGCCGATCGGCCAGCCGCGCGGGAGCCACGTGAGCGTCGCACACCCGTCGGCGTACGCCGTGATGCAGGCGTTGATCGCGCGCGGGGTGATCGGGGATTACCGCGTGCAGCCCGATGGGCCCGGGGTGATGCGGTTCGGGATCACGCCGCTCTACCTACGGTTCACGGATGTGGACCGCGCGGTGGCGTCGATCGAGGAGGTGCTGCGGACGGGGGTGTGGCAGGCGCCGCGGTTCCAGGTGCGGCAGGCGGTGACGTAGAGCGCAGGCCGACCCGCAGGCCGACCCGCGGCTGGACCCCCGCCGACCGCCCCGTCCATCCGCAACAACCCTGACTTGGAGTACGGACTTTCCCGCGGTATTTTCACCGCGTGAACGCACCCGCCCACCCGCCCACCGGCACGCCCGACGACCCCTGGTATGTGATCTGGTCCGAGGCTCG
>VHBO01000004.1 GCA_016871895.1 Gemmatimonadota bacterium | reverse complement strand
GGTGGCGATCCCGTCGGCGGTGCGGGTCTGGACGGTTCCGGCGGAGAGGGCAGCGTCGGACATGGATTGGACCTGACGAGAGGGGTGCGGCGGGGAGGTGCCAATGGCTACCCTGCGCGGTAGCCGGCTCTGTAGTTTAACACATATGACCACGACCATCCGCCAGCTCCCCGCGGACGACCCGGCTCAGGTCGCCGCCTTCGAGGCCCGCATCGCGGCCGGGGAGAGCATCGAGCCCAAGGACTGGATGCCGGTCCGCTACCGGTCGCAGCTCACGCGCATGATGTCCCAGCACGCCCATTCCGAGATCGTCGGGATGCTCCCGGAGGGGAACTGGATCACCCGCGCCCCCTCGCTGCGTCGCAAGCAGTCGCTGATCGCGAAGGTGCAGGACGAGGCGGGGCATGGGCTCTACATCTACTGCGGCACGGAGACGCTCGGCGTCGACCGGTTCGACCTCTACAACCAGCTGCTCGACGGCACGGCGAAGTACTCGAGCATCTTCAACTATCCGACGCTCTCGTGGGCGGATATGGGCGTGATCGGCTGGCTGGTGGACGGTGCGGCGATCGTGAACCAGACGATCCTCGCCAAGACCTCCTACGGCCCCTATGCCCGCGCGATGGTGCGCATCTGCAAGGAGGAGAACTTCCACAAGCGGCAGGGCTACGAGATCTGCATGACGCTCGCGAAGGGCACCCCCGCCCAGCGCGAGATGCTGCAGGACGCCGTGAACCGCTTCTGGTGGCCCTCCCTGATGATGTTCGGCCCGTCGGACACGCATTCGCCGAACACGGCCGAGTTGCTCAAGTGGCGCGTGAAGCGGAAGACGAACGACGAGCTTCGCCAGCGCTTCATCAACCTGACCGTCCCGCAGGCGCAGGAGCTGGGGATCACGCTGCCGGACCCGGACCTCCGCTACAACGCCGAGACGAAGAACTGGGACTTCGGGCCCATCGACTGGTCGGAGTTCCAGGAGGTCATCGCGGGGAACGGCCCGTGCAACCGCGAGCGCCTCGAGGCGCGGCGTGCGGCGCACGACGAAGGGCGCTGGGTGCGCGAGGCCGCGGCGGCACACGCCGCCAAGCGGTCGCAGGCGACGGCGGCGGCCTGATGAGCGACGCGTCGGGCGCGCCGGTGGGCGACAGCCACTGGCCCCTCTGGGAGGTCTTCACCCAGGAGAACCAGGGGCAGCCCTTCGAGCACGCAGGAAGCGTTCACGCGACCGACGCCGAGCACGCGCTGCAGAACGCGCGCGACGTGTATGCGCGGCGCGGCGAGGCGGTGAACCTCTGGGTGGTGCCGAGCACCGCGATCACGGCGTCGGCGCCGTCGGACGCGGGGCCGTTCTTCGATCCGGGGAACGACAAGGCGTATCGCCACCCGCAGTTCTACATCGCGCCGCGCGGCATCCGGATTTTCTGATGGCGGAGTCCGAGGAGCTCGGCATCGCCGCGGGCGAAGCCCAGGCGGGGGTGCGCGCCGTCGCCGGTACATCCCGCGGCCCGGTGCTCGGTCCCCCGATGGTGGAGTATCTGCTCCGACTCGGGGATGATCGTTTGATCCTCGGGCACCGGCTCTCTGAGTGGTGCGGACACGGGCCGATCCTCGAGGAGGACATTGCGCTCTCGAATATGGCGCTCGACCTCATCGGGCAGGCGGCCTCGCTACTGCGGCTCGCGGGTGAAGCCGAAGGGACGGGGCGCGACGAGGATGCGCTCGCGTATTGGCGGGATGGAGTCCAGTTCCGGAACGCGCTCCTGATGGAGCTCCCCAACGGCGACTTCGGCTTCACCATCGTGCGGCAGTTCCTGGTGAGTGCGCACAGTGTCTTCCTCTGGGAGGCGCTCCTCGCGGCGCCGCACGCCGGGCTCGCGGGCGTCGCGGCCAAGGCGATCAAAGAGGCGAAGTACCACCTCCGGCACACGTCGGAATGGGTGGTGCGACTCGGCGACGGGACGCCCGAGAGTCACGGCCGCGTCCAGCGCGCGCTCGACGACTGCTGGCGCTATACGGGCGAGCTCTTCGCGCAGGACGAGATCGACACCGCGGTCGCCGCGCTCAGCTTCACGGTCGATATGGCTGCGATCCGCTCACGCTGGGACCAGGTGGTGGACGATGTGCTTCAACGCGCGACGCTCACGCGCCCCGCGGACGCGGCGATGCGGCGCGGTGGACGGGTGGGGCGGCACACGGAGCATCTCGGGCACCTGCTCTCGGTGATGCAGATCGTGGCGCGCTCGCACCCCGGCGCGACGTGGTGAGTCGCGGGTGACCCTCACCGCCGACGCCGCCTGGCGCGCGCTCGACGGCGTCCCCGATCCCGAGGTGCCGGTCATCAGCGTGGTCGAGCTCGGTATCATCCGTGACGTCGCGGTCGATGGGACGGGCGCGGTCGCGGTGACGATCACGCCCACCTACTCGGGCTGCCCCGCGATGTTCGAGATCGAGAAGGATGTGCGGAGCGCGCTCCTCGCCGCCGGCGCGACCGCCGTCACGGTCACAACGGTGCTCTCGCCGGCATGGACGACGGATTGGATCTCCGAGTCGGCGCGAGAGAAGCTGCGGGCGTATGGGATCGCCCCTCCGGGAAAGGCGGACGGCGGCGCCCTCGTCACCCTCACGCGTGCCCGCCCGCCCGTGCCGTGTCCGTGGTGCGGCTCCACCGCCACGGAACTGCGGAGCGAGTTCGGGAGTACCGCCTGCAAGGCGATCCACGTCTGCACGAGCTGTCGGCAACCATTCGACGAGTTCAAGGCGATCTGATCGCGGCCGCAGGACGGGAGGCGCGGTGTCGGACGGCGCGCGGTTCACGGATCGGCAGGAGGCGGGGCGCGCGCTCGCGCGGCGCGAGGCCGCCTAGGGTGCGGGACGCGCAGTGGTACCGCGACTTCCCGCAGGTCACCGATGACGAGGTCGTGGCGGCGCTGGCCGCGTCATCGGCAGCTTCCGCCGCCACGACCCCCGAAGCGCACCCTCACAACCCGAGCACACGATGAACGGCACCGCCACCCGCTTCGAGATCACCAAGGCCGGCGTGGGCTTCGGCTCCGCGCTCGCGATGGCCATCTCGTTCCATCTCAATGAGTCGGTCTTCTGGGCGATCGTCCACGGGCTCTTCGGCTGGCTCTACGTGGTGTGGCACGTGCTCTTCCACTGAGCCGCCGCGCGGGTCAGGCCGAGAGCGTCGCCTCGAGCGCCTCGGCGATCCGCTCGACTCCCGGCAGCACCGCCTCGAGCAGCACCTCGTGGTACGGCATCGGGATGTCGGCTGGCGCCACGCGCTGCACGGGGGCATCGAGGCGCCAGAATGCCGCCTCCGCAATCACGCCGGCCACCTCGGCGCCGAACCCCGCTGTCCGATTGTCCTCGTGCACGATCACGCAGCGCCCCGTCTTCGTGACCGACGTGAGCACCGCGTCGCGATCCCACGGCGCGATCGTTCGCAGGTCGATCACCTCGACTCGGTCGCCGAAGCGCTCCGCCGCCTCGAGGCAACGATGGACCATCGCCCCCCAGGTCACCAGTGTGCAGTCGGTGCCCGTGCGGCGGATCGCGGCACGGCCGAAGGGGAGCACGTAGTCGTCGCCCGGATATGGCGCGCTCCCGGTCCCGGTCATCAACAGCGAGCGATGCTCGAAGAAGATCGTCGGGTTCGGGCTCCGCATCGCGGCGCGGAGGAGCCCTACCGCATCGGAGGCGTTGGAGGGGATCGCGACCTGCCACCCGTACGCGTGTGCGAAGCGGACCTCATCGCTGAGGCTGTGCCAGGGGTCGCCGACATCCTTGCCGAAGCCGCCGGGCATCCGCACGACCATCGGCGCCGCGAAGCGGTTCGCCGTGCGCCAGCGCATCGTCCCCGTGTTGTTCAGTTGCTCCGTCGCGGGGTCGGCGTATTTCCGGAACTGGATCTCGGCGACGGGCATCAGACCGCTCATCGCGAGTCCCGACGCGCGCCCGATGATCCCTTCCTCGGAGAGGCTCGTATCGAAGACGCGCGCGGCGCCGAAGTCGCGCTGCAGTCCCTCGGTGACGAGGTGCACGCCGCCCTTCTTGCCGACATCCTCCCCGAAGACGACAAGCTTGGGATTGACCTCCAGCTCGCGCCGGAGGGTGCGTCGCACCGCCTCGGCGAATCGCAGCGGTGGTCCATCGGGCGCGGGGACGTCGGTGCCGCGGAGCGCGTCACGCTCGTCGCGTGAGAGGCCGCCGAGTATCGCCTCGGCGGCGTCGGGGCCGACGTCGGCGTGGAGGAACCGGTCGATGGTGGCGGGATCGGGGGCGGGGCGTGCGCGCGCCTCCGCGAGCGCCGACTCGACGGCATCCATCACCTCGGCCTCGAGGGTGGTCCACTCCGCGGGCGACATCACGGCCGGCACGAGTGCCGCCTTCAGCCGCGGTAGCGGATCGCGCGTCTGATCTGCGGCGATCTCCGCCTCGGTCCGGTACCCCTTCTGGTTGTCTGGGCCAGAGTGGCTCGAGAGCCGCGGGACAGTGAGCCGCACGAGCGCCGGGCCCGCGCCGCTCCGCACGTGCGCCACGCACTTTTGCAGGAGCGTCGCCGCGGCGATCGGATCGCAACCGTCGCCATCGCGCACGAAGAGCTCGCCGAAGGCGGCGAGGTTCGCGGCGATGTTCCCGCCCGGCGTCTGCATCTCGCCGCCCACCGAGATCCCGAGGCCGTTGTCCTCCACGTAGAAGAGCATCGGGAGCCGGAGCGTCGTCGCCATCGTGAGCGCCGACCAGAAACCATTCGTGGCGACGGAGCCGTCGCCGCCGAGCGCGACGCCGATCGATCCGTTCCACCGCGCGTCACGCAGGACGTCCCGGTGGTAGGTGACGGCCTGCGCCCACCCGGCGACCGGGGTGTACTGCGAGCCGACGTCCCCCGCCATCGGCAGGACGACGGGGCCCTCGGCGCGCGGGAGGTTGCACACCACGCCGATGTCGCGCCCGTCGGAGAAGCCGCCGCGGCGGCCGAGGGGGGAGCCGAGGGCGTCGGCGTACGGGAGCCCGAGGGAGAGGAGGAGCGGGCGGCTGCGGTAATAGGCACCGGCGGCGTCGCGCGTGCCGTCGAGCATCGCACCGAGGATGCACTGCGCGACGTCGTGCCCGCGAGCGGAGAACTGATAGAGCACGAGGTGCTCGCGCGGGACCTGCTTCCGTCCGCCGGGCTCGGGCCGCGCCCCGAGGCGCTCGCCCCGGTTGATTGCCTCCTCCAGCTCGTCCATCGCCCGACAGGCGAGGACGTGGAAGGCGATACGACGCCAATCGAGGTCGGGGAGGGGGGTGCGCGGCATCAGGGGAATCTGGCCGGGGGCCCGGAGGAGGGGAACGCCCCCTATCTTTCGGATATGTCCAGCCCGCTTATCCTCCGCGAGCTCCGCGATGGGGTCCTCGTGCTGACGCTGCACCGGCCCGAGGTGCTCAACTCGTTCACCCGGCCGATGGCGGCCGCGCTGCAGGCCGAGTTTGCGACGGCGGCTGAAGACGATGCCGTCCGTGCCGTCCTCCTCACCGGGGCAGGGCGCGGGTTCTGCGCCGGCCAGGACCTGAGCGAGGTCCTCCCCGAGGCCGACGGCCCGATGCCGGATATCAGCGAGGTCGTCCGGGCGAGCTTCAACCCGATCATCCTGGCGATCCGGCAGCTTGAGAAGCCGGTGATCGCCGCGGTGAACGGCGTCGCCGCGGGGGCGGGTGCGAACATCGCCTTCGCCTGCGACCTCACCATCGCGGCGGAGTCGGCGACCTTCGTGCAGAGCTTCGCCAAGCTCGGGCTCATCCCCGACACCAGCGGGACCTTCTTCGTCCCGCGGCTCGTGGGACCGCAGCGCGCGACGGGGCTCTTCTTCCTCGGGGAGAAGGTGACCGCGGCGCAGGCAAAGGACTGGGGGTTGATCTGGGACGTCGCGCCGGCGGAGTCGCTGATGGAGCACGCCCTCGGGCTGGCAGCACGGCTCGCCACGCAGGCGACGCGGGGGTTCGGCCTCACCAAGCGGGCGATGAACGCCTCGTGGGCGAACGGGCTCGAGGCGCAGCTCGAGTGCGAAGCCCAGTTGATGCAGGAGGCGGGACGCACGGCGGATTACGAGGAAGGGGTGCGGGCCTTCCTCGCGAAGCGCGCCCCGGTCTATCGCGGCCGATGACGTCGCGCCCGTGGACTTCGTCGACGCCGATCGGCGTCGTGGGCGCCGGGGCGATGGGCGCGGGGATCGCGCAGGTCGCGGCCGCGCACGGTCACGCGGTGCATCTCGCCGACGCGCACGCGCCGGCGCTCGAGCGGGCGCGGGCGGGGCACGCGAAGGCGATGGCGCGCGACGTGGAGAAGGGGCGACTCGACCGGGCCGCGGCCGATGCGGTGCTCGCGCGGATCTCGTACCACGTCGGCGCGGATGCGGCGGCGCTCGCACCCTTCGCCGCGTGCGGGCTCGTGGTCGAGGCGATCATCGAGGCGCTCGCGCCGAAGCAGGCGCTCGTTCGGGCGCTCGATACGGTCCTCGCCGCCGACGCCGTGATCGCGACGAACACCTCCTCGCTCAGTGTCGCCGCCATCGCGGGGGCGAGCGCGCATCCCGCCCGCGTCATCGGGCTGCACTTCTTCAATCCGGCCCCGGTGATGCCCCTCGTCGAGGTGATCCCGGCGATCGTCACCGACCCCGCGGTCACGGCGGCCGCACGCGCGCTCGCCGCGGGGTGGGGGAAGGTCGTCGTGGTCGCGAAGGACACGCCGGGGTTCATCGTGAACCGCGTGGCACGCTCCTTCTACGGCGAGGCGCTGCGGATCCTCGAAGAGGGGATTGCCGACGCCGCGACGATCGACTGGGCGATGCGCGAGCGGGGCGGATTCAAGATGGGCCCCTTCGAGCTGATGGACTTCATCGGGAACGATGTGAACTTCGCGGTCACCTGCTCGGTCTTCGAGGCGACCTTCCAGGATCCTCGCTACCGCCCCGCGGTGACGCAGCAGCGACTCGTCGAAGCGGGGCTCCTCGGCCGGAAGTCGGGGCGCGGGCATCACGACTATCGCGACGGGGCGGCCGCGCCCTCACCGACGACCGACCTCGGCCTCGGTGAGGCCATCTGTCACCGCATCCTCGCGATGCTCGTGAACGAGGCGGTCGAGGCGGTGCACTTCGGGATCGCGAGCCCGGCCGATGTGGAGCTCGCGATGACGAAGGGGGTGAATTATCCCCGCGGCCTCCTCGCCTGGGGCGACACGCTCGGCCCCGCGACGATCCTCGCGATCCTCGAGGGGCTGCACGCCGAGTATGGCGAGGACCGGTACCGTCCGAGCGCGCGGCTACGGCGGATCGTGCGCGAGGGCGGGCGGCTCCTCGGATGAGCTCGGCTCCGATCCCGACGTCGCCCGCCGACGCCGATCGGCTCGCCCGTGAGACGGTGGAGCGGATGCTCGTGCGCGACGCGTTCTCGCAGTGGCTCGGGATCGAGCTTGTCGAGGTCCAGGCAGGTCGCGCCGTCCTCAGGATGACGGTGCGCCCGGAGATGGTGAATGGGTTCGGCACGGGCCACGGCGGGATCGTCTTCGCGTTCGCCGACAGCGCGCTCGCCTTCTGCACCAACTCCGATGGGACGATCAGCGTCGCGCTCGATTGCACCATCAGTTATCCGGCGGCGGTCCGCCCGGGTGATGTCCTGACCGCCACCGGCGTGCGCCAGACCACAACGAACAAGATCGGCTTCGCCGAGGTCACCGTACGTAACCAAGACGACGTGGTTGTCGGCCACTTCCGCGGCACCGTGTACCGCACTCACAAGCCCCTCCCGTTATGACGAAGGGTATGACGCAGGCCTTCCTCGTTGACGGCGTCCGCACGCCGATCGGCAACCTCGGCGGCGCGTTGCGTGACGTCCGCGCCGACGACCTCGCCGCGCACGCAATCCGCGCGCTCCTCGCGCGGCATTCCGGGCTCGATCCGTCGGCGATCGCGGATGTGATCCTCGGATGCGCCAACCAGGCGGGGGAGGACAACCGCAACGTCGCGCGGATGGCGCTCCTCCTCGCCGGCCTGCCGATCACGGTGCCCGGGGAGACGGTGAACCGGCTCTGTGCGTCGGGGCTCAGTGCGGTCGCGAACGCCGCGCGGGCGATCCGGAGTGGCGAGGGCGATCTGTATGTCGCCGGCGGGGTCGAGAGTATGACGCGCGCGCCGTACGTCCTCTCCAAGGGCGCGACCCCCTTCGCCCGCGACGTGCAGCTCTTCGACACGAGCCTCGGGTGGCGTTTCGTGAACCCCGCGATGAAGGCGGCGCACGGCACCGATTCGATGGGGGAGACCGCCGAGCACGTCGCCACGCGGTACGGTGTGACGCGGGCCGATCAGGACGCGTTCGCTCTGCGTTCCCAGCAGAAGGCCGCTGCCGCGCGCGCGGCTGGCTGGCACGCGGAGGAGATCGTCGCGGTCGAGGTACCGCAGAAGAAGGGTGCGCCTGTCACCGTGCGCGACGATGAATTCCTCCGGCCCGAGACGTCGCTCGAGACGCTTGGGAAGCTCAAGCCAGCGTTCCGGACGGACGGACAGGGAAGCGTGACGGCGGGAAACTCGTCGGGGCTCAACGATGGCGCCGCGGCGCTGCTCATCGCGTCAGAGGAGGCGCTCGCCGCGCACGGTCTGACGCCGCTCGCACGGATCGTTGCGAGCGCGGCGGCGGGGGTCGAGCCGCGGATCATGGGGATGGGCCCGGTCCCCGCCACGCGGCTTGTGCTGGATCGGGCAGGGCTCACGCTCGACCAGATAGACGTGATCGAACTCAACGAGGCCTTCGCGGCGCAGGGGCTCGCCTGCCTCCGCGAGCTCGGCGTCGCCGATGACGACCCGCGCGTGAACCCGAACGGCGGCGCCATCGCGCTCGGACACCCGCTCGGGATGAGCGGTGCCCGCCTCGCGCTCACCGCCGCGCGGGAGCTGACGCGCCGCGGCGGGCGATATGCGCTCTGCACGATGTGCATCGGCGTCGGGCAGGGGTACGCGACGATCCTCGAGCGAGCCTGAGTCGGTGATCTACGCCTTCGAGGGATTCGTCCCGGTGGTGCACGAGAGTGCCTTCGTCCACCCGCAGGCCGCGGTGACGGGCAATGTCATTATCGGGCGCGATGTCTACGTCGGGCCCGGGGCGGCGATCCGCGGCGATTGGGGCGGGATTGTGATCGAGGACGGTTGCAACGTTCAGGAGAACTGCACGCTTCATATGTTCCCGGGCGTGACAATGGTCCTCGAGGCGGGGGCGCACATCGGGCACGGCGCCGTCGTGCACGGCGCTCGCATTGGCGCCAACGCGCTCGTCGGGATGAACGCGGTGATTATGGACGAAGCGGAGGTGGGCGCCGGGAGCATCGTCGGCGCCCTGACCTTCGTGCCGGCGAAGATGGTGATTCCGCCGCGCAGTGTTGCCGTCGGGAATCCCGCGCGCATCGTAAAGGAGGTCTCCGACGAGATGCTCGCGTGGAAGACGGAGGGGACTGGTCTGTATCAGCGCCTCCCCGCCGCGATGCGCGCGGGGTGGGAGCCGACGGAGCCACTCCGCGAGGTGCCCGCCGACCGACCGACGCAGCCCGCCATCCTGCGCGCGTGGCACGACATCAAGCGCGCCAACGCCACTGATTCCGGGAAGGACGACCACGCATGACCGCCCGTCTGCAGAACTTCGCCCTCGGTGAATGGGTCGCCGGAACCGGGAGCCAGACCACGCTCCTGCACGCTGTCACCGGTGAGCCCGTCGCCGAGACATCGAGTGGCGGCCTCGACTTCCAGGCGATGGTGCGGTACGCCCGCGCCGTCGGTGGCCCAGCGCTCCGCGCGCTCACCTTCCACCAGCGTGCCGCGATGCTGAAGGCCGTCGCGAAGCACCTGATGGAGCGGAAGGAGGCATTCTACGCGCTCTCCGGCGCCACCGGCGCGACGCGGTCGGACAGCTGGGTCGACATCGAGGGCGGGATCGGGACCTTCTTCGCGTACGCGAGCCGCGGGCGCCGCGAATTCCCCAACGAGACCTTCCACGTCGAGGGGCCGCAGGAACTGCTCGGCAAGGCGGGTACGTTCGCGGGACGACACATCTGCGTGCCGCTCGAGGGCGTCGCGATCCACATCAACGCCTTCAATTTCCCGTGCTGGGGAATGCTCGAAAAGCTCGCGCCCGCGCTGCTCGCCGGGGTGCCGTGCATCGTGAAGCCCGCGACGTCAACGAGCTACCTAACTGAGCTGATGTTCCGCGAGATCATTGCGGCGGATGTGTTCCCGAAGGGCTCCCTGCAGCTCATCTGCGGGAGCGCGGGGGACCTGCTCAGTCACGTCGAGGAACAGGATGCCGTGGCGTTCACCGGGAGCGCGGCCACGGGCCAGGCGCTGAAGGAGAGTCCGGCGGTGGTGCGGCACGCGGTCCGCTTCAACATGGAGGCGGACTCGCTCAACTGCTCCATCCTCGGTCCCGACGCCATCCCAGGCACGCCCGAGTTCGACCTCTTCATCAAGGAGGTCGTACGGGAGATGACGACGAAGGCGGGGCAGAAGTGCACCGCGGTGCGTCGGACGCTCGTGCCCGCGGGACTGGAGGACGCGGTCGTCGACGCGCTCCGCGCGCGGCTCGCCAAGACGACCGTCGGTGACCCGGCGGTCGAGGGGGTCCGGATGGGCCCGCTCGCGAGCCGAGGTCAGGTGCGAGATGTGGGCGCTGCGGCGTCCAGACTGCGCGAGGCCGGGCAGGTGGTCTTCGGTGCCGACGAGGTGCTGGTGGTGGGCGCGGACCGTGAGAAGGGGGCCTTCTTCACGCCGCTGCTGATGGTCTGCGACCGTCCCCTCACGCACGATGCACCGCACGACATTGAGGCCTTCGGCCCCGTGAACACGGTGATGCCGTACGGCTCGCTCGACGAGGCCATCGTCCTCGCGAAGCGCGGCCGCGGGTCGCTCTGTGGCTCCATCGTCACTGCCGATGCGGCCGTCGCACGGCAGGTAGTGCTCGGCGTCGCGCCGTACCACGGCCGGTTGCTCGTGCTCGACCGGACGAGCGCCGGTGAAAGCACCGGCCACGGCTCCCCGCTCCCGAACCTCGTGCACGGCGGCCCCGGGCGCGCCGGTGGCGGTGAGGAGATGGGGGGCGCGCGCGGCGTGCTTCACTACCTCCAGCGGACCGCGGTGCAGGGGAGCCCGACGATGCTCACCGCGATCACCCGCGAGTGGAGCGCCGGGGCGGCCCAGCGCACGGAGGGGCCGCATCCCTTCCGCCGCACCTTCGACGAACTGGAGGTCGGCGACACGCTCGTCACCGGCACCCGAATCATCACGCTCGAGGACATCGAGGCGTTCGCGCGGCTGAGCGGCGACACCTTCTACGCGCATATGGACGATGCCGAGGCCCGCGCACACGGGGTCTTCACGGGCCGCGTCGCTCACGGGTATTTCATCGTCTCGGCGGCGGCTGGGTTGTTCGTCGATCCCGCCCTCGGCCCGGTGCTCGCCAACTACGGGCTCGAGCGGCTCCGATTCACGAAGCCCGTCTATCCGGGCGATACCATCCGCGTCCGGCTCACCGTGAAGCAGAAGACCGCGAAGGACACGCCGGTCGACGGCATCCCGCAGGGCGTGGTCGAGTGGGATGTGGACGTGCGGAACCAGCACGATGAGTCGGTGGCGCTCTACTCGATCCTCACGCTGGTGAAGCGCTGACCACGACGGGTCAGCGCCGCGCCACCCAGTACCCTGCCGCGCTCACGCAGGCGGTGAGCACCGTCCCCCAAGTGAGGTCGACGACGACAGCCTTGATCGGGAAGTCCTTCAGCAGCGCGAGGCTCGTGAGATCGAACGCCGCGTAGGCGGCGAGCCCGAAGACCGCGCCGAGCGCGAGTGCGCGTCCCATCGACTGCTTCTCCGCCGCGGGGAGGACGCAGAGGATGACGATCGCCGCGACGTAGATCAGGTAGAAGAGCAGGGCCGCGGGCCACTGCACATCGGGGCGCATCAGGTGGCCGAGCTGTGCCTGGTAGAACCCCTTGGCGACGACGCCGAGCCAGAGGAGGTCGAGGGCGAAGAAGGCGCCGAGGCTTGCGAGGTAGATCGTGAGGTAGGTCATCGGGTCACCGGGTCTGGCGTTGGAGTCGTGCGCTCACCTGTTGGACCTCGTCGAGGACGCGGAGGAGGTTGCCGCTCCAGATCTTGGCGATCTGCGCCTCGGTGTAGTCGCGGCGGACGAGCTCGAGCGTCACGTTGAAGGTCTCGCTGGCGTTGCGCCACCCCTCCACGCCACCGCCACCGTCGAAGTCGGAGCTGATGCCGACGTGGTCGATCCCGATCAACTTCACGGCGTAGTCGATGTGGTCGACGAAGTCCTGTACCGTCGCGACGGGCCGACTGCCGTCGGGGGTCGGCCCGCACTTCACGTAGCTGCTGAACGCCACCAGCTGGACGACGCCACCGTTCCGCCCCATCGCGCGGAGCTGCTCGTCGTCGAGGTTCCGGCTGTGGTTGCAGAGCGCCCGCACCCCCGAGTGCGACGCGATGATCGGGGCCTTGGTGAGCGCGATGGTTTGCATCATGCTGGCCTTGCTCGGGTGCGAGATGTCGATCATCACACCATGGCGATTGAGTTCCGTGACCGCCTGACGACCGAGCGGACTGAGGCCGTTGTGGAGCCAGACGCCGTCGCGCTCGCCGGTGTTGGAGTCGGAGAGCTGGCTGTGCCCGTTGTGCGCAAGAGAGAGATATCGCCCGCCGAGGTCGGCGAACTGCTTGATGCGACCCAGGTCGGTACCGACCGGGAAGCCGTTCTCGATCCCGATGAAGACCACCTTCCGACCGCTCGCGGCGATGGCACGGGCCTCGGCGGCGGTGCGCGCCAGTCCGACGCGCGCCGGCGCGAGGGTGTCGGTGAGCCGGTGGATCGCGGCGAACTTCTCCATCGCCGCGTCGTATGCCGCCGCCATCGAGGCCGAGTCGATCGTGCGGGCCTGGCCCACATAGACGATGAGGAAGGCCACATCGAGGCCGCCCGCCTCCATCTTCGGCAGATCGACCTGATTCCGGGGCACGCCGGTCACGTAGTTGACCGTATCACGCCGGAAGAACGCCGGGTTGATGTCGACGTGGGTATCGAGGGTGAGCACGCGCTCGTGGATGCCGCGCGCGCGCGCGACGAGTGCCGGGTCGTCCTGCGCGGTCAGGGCGGCAGGGATGCCGACGGCGGCGAGCAGCAGCGCGCCGAGCAGGGGGCGGTGCGAACGAAGAGGCATGGAACCTTCCGCGGTGGTGGAGGGGTTTCACAGAGGATAACGTTTCACGAGGTCCGCGGCGATCCGCCCGGGCGCCCCCCTCTGTGTCGGAGTCGTCGGATGGACGTCGTCACGCTCGCGTTGCTGGCCTCGCACGCTGTCGCCGGCGCACCGAATGCCGAGCCGCCCTCGGGGTCGGCAGATCGCTCGGGTGTCGTCGCGGAGTCGGCGACGGTCCCCACCACCGTGCCAGCGGGTCCGATCCTGACCGCCCGGTTCACTATGCCGGCGCCCGTGGCCCTGCCGTCGATCGTCGGTGGAGCCGGGGCATCGGGGTTGCCGGCGCCGGCGGATTCCGCCTTCGAGTACAGCGCGGCCTACTACACCCGGCTCGATGTGCATCGCTGGGGGAGTTACGCGATGCTGCCGCTCTTCGCCTTCCAGTACCTCGCCGGTCGTGAGCTCTTCGACAAGAGCTCGGCGGCCCCGGAGTGGGCGCGTGAGGGGCACGGTGTGGCCGCCGGCGCGGTCGCCGGGCTCTTCGCTGTCAACACCGTGACGGGCGTCTGGAATCTCTGGGAGGGCCGGAACGACCCGCAGGATCGTGGGCGCAAGGTCTTCCACGCGGTGATGATGCTCGCCGCGGACGCGGGCTTCACCGCGACGGGCCTCCTCGCGGACGATGCCGAGGAGTCGCTCGCACGCCGGCAGACGCATCGCAGTGTCGCACTCGCGTCCATCGGCGTGGCCACAATAGGCTACGCCTCCATGCTCGACATCTTCCGCTGAGGTCCTGATGACAGACTGCACCGCCTCCTGCCCACTGCACGACCGTGGTGTCGACACCGAGCGTCGCCGCTTCCTCTCGACGGCGCTCGCCGCGTCGGTGCTCGGCGTGCTCGCGGCGTGCGGTGATGGCAATGTCGGGGGCCTCGACGACGATGATCCGCCGGGCGGCGGTGGTGGCGGTGGTGGCGGCGGTGGGGGTGGAGGCCCCCTCGTGGTCACGGTCGCGAACTTCGTTCCGCTCCGCACGGATGGTGGCATCGCACGGGTAGACAGCGGCTCCGGGACGCCGACCGCCGTGCTTCGTGTCAGCGCCACGACGTACCGGGCGTTCAGCCTCGTCTGTCCCCATCAGGGCACGACGGTCAACGTCGAGGGCAACGGGTTCCGCTGTCCGAACCACGGGGCGACGTTCTCCGCCACCGGGAGTGTCACGGGTGGGCCTGCTCCGACCGGACTGACGGAGTTGAACACGTCATTCAACGCCACCGCCGGGACCCTGACGATCGGCTGAACGCACGAGGCCCCCGCGCGCGACGGGCGAGGCCCGTGCACGCGGGGGCCTCGTGCGTTCAGGGCACGCGCGCCTCGAGTTCGGCTTCGATCGCGTCCGGCAGGAGCCGGAGCAGGTCCCGACCACTGAGCGCCTCCACCGCATCGATCGTCGTGCGGAACGACTGCCAGGGGGTCGTGCGGATCCCGGCGTCGTTCGGCATCACCACCGCTACGACCTGCACGTCGGCCGCACTCGTCACGCTCGCGAGTCCGGCATCTCGCGGGAGGATCAGCGCGACCTTCCAGACGGTCGACGGGATCGTGAGGCGCCCTTCGCCTTTCACCGTCCCCTTGGATCCTGAGGCCCCGGCGATGATGTAGATCTCCTTGCCACTCAGGATCGCAAGGTCGGAGAGATACGTCTCGAGCGCGGCCCACGGTCCCTGGTTGTTGTCGGCGGCCTGCGGGATGATGTTCGAGAAGTAGAAGGTGCGGGCGTTGTCGAGCGCCCCGCCGGTCCGATCGGCGGAGCGGGCGAGGTGCCCGCGGTCGATCCCATACCCCGCGGCGGTCCCAGCACCCGTGTAGTCCGCCGTGGTAAAGCGCCCCGCGATCGGCAGCTCGGGGTCGTAGGTGTAGCAGTCACACCGATCCTCCGTCCCGAGGTGCGAGAGATCGAGGGCATAGCTCACCCAGTTCGGGATCCCGCGCGCGACGTCGAAGGACGTGGTGTATTCCGCGCGGCGGATGATCACCTCGTCTGTTGCATCGCCATCCGAGGGGTCGCCGAACTCCGTGTTTCCTGCGTAGGCGGGGGTGGTCCCCGACGTCGCCATGCGCGTCCGGACGGGGTAGGTGCTCGTCGTGCCGTCGGCTGCCGTCGCCCGGATGATCGCGGTGCCGGCCGCGACGGCACGCACGACCCCGCGCGCGTCCACCGTCGCGAGTAGCGGGGTGTCCGATGCCCAGGTCCACGTCGTCGTGAGGACATCGCCGGTGGTGCCCGAGCGGAGTGTGGCGAAGAGTTGGTCCTCGAACCCCGCGGGCAGCGCCGGATCGGCGTTCGTCCGCCCGGTGAAGCTCACGATGTTCTGCGTCGGCGGGGTGACGCCATAGCAGTAGCCGAAGTTGGCCGGGCGAAGGCTCCACGTGCCAGTGGCGTCGCGATGGAGGCTCTGCCCGATCGCGGGAGCGGGCTCCTGCCCGAGTGGGATCGCGACCGGGGTCACCCCCTGCGCCACGCCGGCGGTCGCGGTGAACGTCCCTTCGTACGTGAGGAACTCGACGACGGAGTCGCGCGGATTCACCAGTGCGAGCCCGTCGGGGGCACCGTTCTGCAGCCCGAGCGCCCACGTCCACGCGGTGCCGCGGCCGCCGCACTGGTCCGTCAGGACACCGGTGAGCTCGAGCGTATCATAGGGGACGCCTCCATTTCCGTTGTACAGCACGACCGTCCAGCCGGCGAGATCGGTGCCCGCAGGGCCCTCCACCTCGACCGCCTCGTTCACGTCGGTCCCGACGTTGTCGTAGTGGAGTTCGGAGAGGCGGATCGATGGGAGGGGCGGTGGCGGGGCGACCACCACGACGCCGGCCGTGTCCGCCGCGCCGCCCGTCGCGACCGCGATGATCGCGCTGCCCCCGGCCGAGAGGCCCCGCACCAATCCGGTCGCGTCCACCGTCGCGGCCGTGGGGTTGGTCGACCGCCAGATCACCGTCGTACCGGCGGTCGACGCGCCATCACTCGCGCGAAGCTCGGCGGTGAAGCGCACGCTGTCGCCGAGCATGATGGTGTCGAGGGTGGGGGCGAGGGTGACGCGAACCGTCGGGGTCGGTGCGGCCCCTCCGTCGCCGGCGCACGCGGCCGACGAGAGCAACAGCGCGGCGAGGGCGGTGCGCGGCGCCGCGCGGCGGAGCGCCGTCCACGCGGCCGTCCGCGCCGCGGTCGGAGCGGAGGCGCCGAGCGGTGCGGCCGATGGCGGCCGTGACGTTTGAGAGGTGGTCATGTCGTGGAGCGTAACGTCCGAGTCCCAGCCGTCCAAGCACCCTCGACGCCCCGGGACGCGGGCGTTACCATCACCCCCCACGACCCTCCACCCGGGATCTCGATGTCGCTCCCACGCGCCCTCCGTCAGCACGCCCGCCGGGCGTTCGTCCTCCTCCTCGCCGCCGCGCCCCTCGCGGCCACTCTCACGGCGCAGGAGACGCCTTTCATCGGCGTCCGCGTCGATGCCGACCGCAACAAGGTCCTCCTCGAGGTCCCCGCGGACCGTATCGGCCAGTCGTTCATGCACCAGATCGTGCTCGCCACCGGCGGCGGCGTCCCCGCCCTCGGGCTCGACCGCGGACAGGTCGGGGACGGCACGATCGTGCGGCTCGAACGGCGCGGGAAGCGGCTCCTGATGGTCACCGACAATTGGAACGTGCGTGCGCCGGGGGCGAGCGAGGCGTCGCAGCGCGCCGCCTCGGAGGCGTTCCCGGTCTCGGTCCTCGCGTCGTTCCCGATCGAGGCGGAGGCGAATGGCGCGGTGACCGCCGATGCGACGGGCTTCTTCCTCGGGGATGCCTATGGGATCGCCGACAATCTCCGGCGGGCGCAGGGAGGGAACGGTCGCATCGATGCGAGCCGGAGTTGGATCGAGCCGTCGCGCACCAAGGCATTCCCGAAGAACACCGAGATCCACGCCGTCCTGACCTTCGCGGTCGACAATCCCGGGATGGCGCTGCGGCGCGCGGCACCCGAGCCGGCGTCGCCGACATTCGAGGTGCATCACTCCCTCGTGGCGCTGCCGTCGCTCGACGGCTTCCGCGGGCGGGCGTACGACCCGCGCTCGGGGCTCTTCGGCACAAGCTTCGCCGACCTCGGCCAGGGCTTCGACGGCACCTATCGCGATGGCTTCACCAATCGCTGGCGCCTCGTCCCCAAGGACCCCGCCGCGTACCAGCGCGGTGAACTCGTCGAGCCCGTCACGCCGATCGTCTACTATCTCGACCCGGGGATCCCTGAACCGTACCGCAGCGCGTTCAAGGTCGGTGCAGGCTGGTGGACCACGGTCTTTGAGTCCGCCGGCTTCAAGAACGCGTTCCAGGTGCGTGACCTCCCGGCGGGCGCTGACCCGATGGACGCGCGCTACAACCTGATCTACTGGATCCACCGGAGCGGCCCCGGCCCCTCGGTCGGGCCCTCGATGACCGACCCGCGCACCGGGGAGATCGTCCGCACCGTCGTCCGGATGGACGCGTGGCGCTCGCTCATCGACTACAACATCTACGCGGGCCTCGTGCCGACTGCCGGCCCGTCGGGGCTCAACGTCTCGGCGCAGGACTTCACGATGGCGCGGCGGCGGCAGCACGTCGCGCATGAGATCGGCCACACCCTCGGTCTCTCGCACAACTACATCGCGCACGCGCAGGGTCGCTCGTCCGTGATGGACTATCCGTTCCCGCTCATCTCCGTGACGCCGGCGGGGGCGCTCGATCTCATGAAGGCCTACGCGCCGTTCGCCGGAGCGTGGGATTCGCTGGCCATCCGCTACGGCTACACCTGGTACCCGGACGCCGAGGCGGAGCGCGCGGGGCTCGCGAAGATCATCGGGGAGGGGCTGACGCGTGGGCTGCGCTTCGTCGCCGACCAGCACGCCGGCGCCGAGGGCTCGATCCCGCAGGTCACGCGGTGGGTCGAGGGGGCGACGATGTTCGATGCGGTGACGCGGACGAGTGCGGTGCGTGCCCTCGCGATGCGGCACTTCGATGAACGGGCGATCCAGCCCGGCGAGCCGATGTTCCTGCTCAACATGCGCTTCACGCACGTCTACCTGCACCATCGGTACTCGCTCGAGGGTCTGGTGAAGTATGTAGGAGGGATGGACTTCCGCTACGCGATGCGCGGCGACGGGCAGACGCCCACGACGGTCATCCCGGCGGCCGATCAGCGGAAGGCGCTCGGGATGGCGCTCGATGCGCTCGAGCCGGCGGCGCTCGCGGTGCCGGAGCGGGTGCAGGCGATAATCCCGCCGATGCCGCCGGGCGGGGATCCGCAGATGGTGTGGATGGGGACGGCGGGCGGGACGTCGTTTGATGAGATCACACTCGCCGGGGGCCTCGCCACCGAGGTGATCGAGGGCCTGCTGCAGCGGGAGCGGCTCGCGCGCGTGGTCCTCTTCCGCGCCCGGGACGCGCAGCTGCCGACGCTCGACGAGGTGCTGACGACGATCATCGACCGCACCTGGGGGGCGGCGCCGACCGCCGACTTCCACGTCCAGTCGCTCCGGCGCACCGTGCAGCGCGTGGTGCTCAACACGCTGCTCGACCGCGCCGGCGACAAGGCCGCGCTCCCCGATGTCCGCGCGGTGACCGAACTGCAGCTGAAGCGGCTCGACGCGAAGCTCGCGGCGACGACGGGCGGGCTCGTTCCCGACCGGGCGCTCCGCGAGCGGGCGCGCCGAGAGATCGCTGCGTACTTCGCCGGCGACGATGACCCGGCCACGCGGTCGCGCTTCCCGGTGATCCCGTTCCCGTGGCCCTGATGCGCCGCCGTCACTTCGTCACCGACCTCGCGCGGTACGCCGCGCTCTGCGCCGCGCTCCCGAACGAGTGGCGCCTCACCTGGCGTCCCTCCTTCACGGACGATCCGTTCACCCTCGGCGTCGCCGCGGGCGATCCGACGCCGAGCGGGGCGGTCATCTGGACCCGGCTCGCACCCCGGCCCTTCGAGCCGGAAGGGGGGATGCCCGGCACTCGACCGATCGTCGATTGGGAGGTCGCGGAGGACGAGGCGTTCACCAAGGTCTCGGCGCGCGGCCGGTACACCGCCGCGCCCGAGCTCGCCTACAGCGTCCACGTCGACGTGCAGGGGCTCGGCGCCGACCGGTGGTACTTCTATCGGTTCCGCTCGGGGGATGCGCTGAGTCCCGTCGGTCGACTGCGCACCACGCCGGCGGCGGGGGCGACGACGCCACTCCGGCTCGGAATGGCGTCGTGTCAGAACTACGAGCAAGGACTCTTCACCGCGCTCCAGCACCTCTCCACCGAGCGCTGCGACCTCGTCACCCATCTCGGCGACTACATCTACGAGTACGGTGGTCGCGGTAACGCCGTCCGGAGTCATCGCGGCTTCGAGATCCGCTCGCTCGACGACTATCGGATGCGCTACGCGCAGTACAAGCTCGATCCCGCCTTGCAGGCGGCCCACGCGATGTGCCCCTGGCTCGTCACCTGGGATGACCACGAGGTCGACAACAACTACGCGGGCGAGGCGGGCGAGAACGAGATGGAGGCCGCTGAGCAGATGCGGATGCGCCGCGCCGCCGGATATCAGGCGTGGTGGGAGCATCAGCCCGTGCGCGTGCCCCGCGCCCGCTCGTGGGCCGATCTCACCGTCACCCGCTCCGCCGACTGGGGTGCGCTCGCGCGGCTCTGGATGCTCGACACGCGGCAGTATCGAGACGACCAGCCCTGCGGTGACGGATCACGCGTCGTCCCCTGCGGCGATTGGGCCGAGCCGTCCCGCACGATCCTCGGGTCGGCGCAGGAGCGCTGGCTCCTCGACGGCCTCGGTGCCTCATCGGCACGGTGGCAGGTGCTCGGTCAGCAGGTCCCCGTCGCGCCGTTCGACGATCGGAAGGGGGCCGGGCAGCGACTATATATGGATGGCTGGTCCGGATATCCCGCGAATCGCGACCGGGTGCTCCGCGCGATCGCGGAGCGCGCCCCGAACCGGACCGTCGTTCTCACGGGCGACGTGCACTCCAACTGGGTCAATGAGCTGCGGGCGGGGTTCGATCGTCCCGACCGTCCCGTCGTGGCGGCCGAGTTCATCGGTACGTCGATCAGCTCCGGCGGCGATGGCAGCGAGACCTGGCTCGGCGCACCGGAGCAGATGCCCGAGAACCCGCACGTGAAGTGGCACTCGGCGCGGCGCGGCTACGTCATCCACGAGGTGACCCCGAGCGCGTGGACGGCGGCGTATCGCGAGGTGCCGTTCGTCGAGCGGCCCGGGGCACCGGTGCGCACCGCCACGACGTGGCGACTCGAGCACGGACGGTCAGGGATCCAGGCGGGGTGACGGCTCGCCCGTGCGTCGTTGCCCCGGGCGGGCGCACCGACGCACGGGGCTAAAACGTCAACTGCAGGCCGGTCGTGAAGAGGCGGTCCGAGTCGACGAATCCCGGTGCCGGGAGGTTGTCGTAGCGGACGACGTACGAGACCTTGAGCCCGATGCGCGACGAGACCGGCGCGACCACCGTCGACTCGGTGTTGAGGCGCCAGTCATCGGCGTCCCGCATATTCGGGAGGAATTCCGCCGTCTGGTGGAAGTACGACGTCCGATTGAAGGCGTGTCGCCAGGCGCCCGCTGCGCGCGCGGCGGGGAAGTTCTTCTGCACGCCGTCGAGCTTGATCTCCTGCGTGACGGTGCCACCCCCTTCGATGCGGAGCGTATCCCGCCGCCCGGCGAAGAGCCGCGCCTGGATCCCGATCTGTTCGTCGAACCGCCGCTGGATGCCGGCGAAGCGGTTGCGGTCGAAGGTCACCGCAACGAAAACCGACATGATCTGGTCGATTCGGTAGTCGCCGCGGGCGATCAGGCGGAGTTGGTTCGCCCTCACGGTGTCCCGCTGCTCCGAGTACACGATGTTCAGCTGCTGCTGCAGCGAGAGACGCCCGCGTTGCTGGGTGAAGCGCTCTCCGATGTTCAACGTCGTGAGGTTGGTGTTCCCGCCGGTCTGCACGTAGCCGAGGTCGGCCGTGACCTTCGTGACGATGCGCGGGGTGGACTGCGCGGCGAGTGTGGCGGGGGCGGCCAGCGACAAAACGGTCGCGACCGTCATCGCGACGGCGACCGAGGACGCGAGGTGCACGACCACTCGTCGGAGGCGGGGATGGGAGGGGGTGCGGTGCACACCGGAAGATACGAGTCGGTGCCGTGGCGGTGAACCCCGCACGACGGTACTCTCCCTCGCGACCTTCATCTGCCGTCATGCCGACCATCCTCGCCGCAGCCGCACGTCAGCAGTTACTCGATCGACTCGACCGCCTCGTCCCGACCGCCACGCCGCGCTGGGGCCGGATGTCGGCGCCGCAGATGGTCGCCCACCTGATCGAGTCGTATCGGTTCGGTGCAGGCGAGCTGACGCTGCCGCTCTGGTTCGTCCCGTTCCGTCCGATCGTGCGATGGTTCGCGCTCTACGTGATCCCCTTCCCCAAGGGCGCACCGGCCGCGCCGCAGCTGCTGGGGCGCGCCCCCGACTCGTGGGCGACCGATGTGGCGACACTGCGGGAGCAGATCGCGCGCTTCACGCCACCACTACCGGGCGCACCCCGACCGCCGCATCCGATCTTCGGCGTGATGCGCGATGCGGATCTGGGGGTGCTCGCGTACAAGCACACCGATCATCACTTCCGACAGTTCGGCGTCTGATCAGGTCCCGCGCGGTTTCACGCGGCGTGTCGGTTCGGCGGCGAGCGGATCGTCGGGCCAGGGATGGCGCGGATACCGCCCCTTCATCTCCTTCCGCACCTCGAAGTAGCTCGAACGCCAGAAGCCGGCGAGGTCGCGCGTGACCTGCACGGGCCGATGCGCGGGGGAGAGCAGCTGCAGCGTCAGCGGTACCCGTCCGTCGCCGACGCTGGGCGTCTCCGCGCACCCGAAGAGTTCCTGCAGGCGCACCGACACCGCGGGCGCGCTCGGGTCCGCATAGTCGATCGGCAGCCGCGATCCCGTCGGGGCCTCCCAGTGCGTCGGGGCGATGGCGTCGAGTCGACGCCGTGCCGACCACTCGAGCCGATCGATCAGCGCCCCGCCGAGGTCGATGCTCGTGAGGTCGGTGAGCCGACGATGCCCGGCGAGGGACGGCCCCAGCCACTCGGGCAGTGTCGTGAGCAGAGCCACGTCGGCGACGTCGGGGAACACCTCGGGCGCGATCGTGTGCGCGAAGGCGAGTCGGAGCCGGGTGCGCACCGCCGCCTCCGACCAGGGCAGTCGGGCGAGACCGCCGCGCGCGATCGCTGCGAGCATCGCCGTGCGGAGTTCATCCTCCGTGACATCGCGACGCGGGCGCTCGCGGAGCACGATCGCCCCGAGCCGCTCCCGCTCGCTCGCGCGGATGGCATCGCGGGCGTCGTCCCAGACGATCTCCGATTCGGTGATGATATCCGCGCCCGCGACGGCGCGGACATCGGCGTCGTCAAGCGGGGCCGCGAGCCAGATGCGGCTCTCCTGCGCGTCGCCGTCGAGGTCCGCGATCGCGAGCCACGGCGCGCCCGCGAGGCCGACCGGCGCCTCGACCCGCGCGCCACGGCCGTTGCGGAGGAGATACCGCGGGGCATCGCCGGGCCGGCGCTGTGCGAGCCGATCCGGGAACGCGAGCGCCACGAGTCGACCGACCAGCGCGGGATCGTCCTGCGCCTCACTCGCGCCCGCGGGGAGCATCCGCCGCAGGAGACGCGCCTCCTGCCGGACGCGCTGTAGCCGACCGCGGTCGACGTCGGGGCCAGCCACCCGCGCGCGGACGGCCTCGACGCGACTCCGGAGATCCACATCGAGCGCGGCCGCCTCGCGTCGGAAGAGGTCGCGGTCCGCCAACAGCGCCGCGACCTCGCAGGCGAGTGTGGCCGCGCCCATCTCCGCACCGCGGAGCACCAGATGCGCGAGACGCGGCGTAAGCCCCAGCCCGGCCATCGTCCGGCCGTGTGCGGTCACCCGACCCGCGGCGTCGAGCGCGCCGAGGGCGTGCAACAGGACGCGGCCCTGCGCGAACGCGCCGGCCGGCGGCACGTCGAGCCAGCGGAGCGTGGTGGGCTCGTCGATCCCCGCGCACGCGAGGTCAAGCGCCAGCGCCGTCAGGTCGGCTTCCAGCACCTCCGGCGTGGCGCGTCGCGGCAGGGCGGCGTGGGTGCCCTCATCCCAGAGCCGGAGGCACCAGCCCGGGGCGACGCGGCCCGCGCGGCCCCGTCGCTGCTCGGCCGCCGCCTGAGAGACCCGCACCGTCACAAGGCGCGTCATCCCGCTTCGCACGTCGTGGCGCGGCACCCGAGCCAGCCCCGCGTCGATCACCACACGGACATCCGCGAGCGTCACCGAGGATTCCGCGATCGCGGTCGCGAGCACCACGCGTCGCCGGCTGCCGTCGCGTCGGAGCACGCGATCCTGCTCCTCGAGCGTCAGTCCGCCGTGCAGCAGGAGCACCTCGAGGTCCGACGCGAGGCCCGCCTCATCGAGCGCCTGCCGTGCGCGCTCCAGTTCGGCGATGCCGGGCAGGAAGACGAGGAGGTCCCCATCGGTGAGCGGCAGCGCTTCGCGCACGGCGCGGGCCACGCGCGCGGCGAGGGGGCGGTCGGCGCCGTCACCGCGCCATCGCACTTCGACAGGGAAGGCGCGCCCCTCGCTGACGATCACGTGCGCGTCGCCGAGGAGCGCGGCGACGGGGACGGGCTCGAGCGTCGCCGACATCACGAGGAGGCGCAGGTCGGGGCGCACGAGCGTCCGCGTCTCGAGCGCGAGCGCGAGCCCGAGGTCGGTGGTGAGGTGCCGTTCGTGGAACTCGTCGAAGCAGACCGCCGCGATCCCGTCGAGGGTCGGATCGTCCTGTAGCATCCGCGTGAGGACGCCCTCCGTCACTATCTCGATCCGCGTACGCGCACTGACGCGGGTCTCGTGTCGGACACGGTACCCGACCGTCTCGCCCGGGGCCTCGCCGAGGAGTCGGGCGAGCTGCGTCGCGGCGGCGCGCGCGGCGAGCCGCCGTGGCTCGAGCACGAGGAGCCGTCCCGCCCCGACCCACGGGGCGTCGAGGAGGGCGAGCGGGACGCGCGTCGTCTTGCCCGCGCCCGGGGGCGCGACGAGGACCGCGGTGCCGCGATCGATCAACGCCGCTCGCACGTCGGCGAGCACGGCGTCGACCGGGAGCGGCGGAGCGTGGCGGAGGGCGTCGGCGATGCGGAACACGGGTCAGGGAAAGCTAGGGCCGCACGGTCGGGTGGCGCACCGCGCCCGTGAAAAGGCAGATTCCTCTCATCACCTTCCTCCTGGGATTGCTCCATGTCCGAGCGCCGCGACTTCCTGCGTCATGCCTCCGTCCTCGCCGCAGGCGCGATGGTGCCCACCGCCGCCGACGCGATGGAGGCGGACCTCCCCGTCCAAGGCAACTGGGATATGTCGTGGGTGGCGCGCGTCACGAGGCGGTATCGGATCGCCTTCGACGCGCCCGAGGTGAGCAACGGCGTCTGCCTCCATCAGGTGCGGTCGTTCCTCGCCGGCTATGCCGCGGTCCACGGGCTCACCGACGCGGACCTCACCGCCGTGCTCGTCATCCGGCACAAGGCGGTCCCGATGATCATGGGCGATGCGACGTGGGCGGATGGCTGGCTCGGGGAGCGGACCGGGATGAAGGATCCCGTCTCCGGCGAGAAGGCGAAGCGGAATCCGTTCATCAACATCCCATCCGGCGCGGCGCACACCTCGGCCTGGCCCGACGGCGCGCTCGACACGCTCATCAAGCGCGGGGTGATTGTTCTCGGTTGCGACCTCGCGCTCGGGAACTTCGCGGGGCAGATCGCGCAGGCGAAGTCGATTTCGCGGCCGGACGCGAGGAAGCTCGTCTACGACAACTTGATCCCCGGGGTCACTGTGATGCTGTCCGGCATCTTTGCCACCTGTCGTGCGCAGGCGGCGGGGTGCGGCTTCATGTACGCGGTGTAGGCGCCTCAGTCGCGGCGCGCCACACCCCAGTCCGCCAGCAACGCCTCGGCGGCTCGGCGGCCACTCCGCAGGGCTCCGTTGATGCTCGGTGTCTCGAGGTGGTCGCCCGCCGCATAGCGGCCCGGCGCCACGCGCACGAGCGTCGTCGCCATCGCGTCATCGCGCACCGCACGCACCAGCGAGTACGGCACGCGGCTCACGCGGAGGAGTCGCCATCCCGCGACCGCCGTCGCGCCGAACCACTCGCCGAGCTGCAACCGTGCGGCGCGCTCGAGCGCCGCATCGTCCGGCGTCACGGGGCCCACCACCGTCGCGGAGACGAGATGGCGACCCGCGGGCGCATAGCTCGGCGCCACGACGCTCGGGACGCAGCAGTGATGGATGGGGCCCCGCTCCTGTGGGCCAGCCAGCGCGATGAGCGGCGTGTCGATCGGCGCCGTCGGCGCATCGAAGCTCAGCGTGGCGCATCCCGACCACGCCGCGGGCGACTCGCCGCGCCCGAGGAGGGCGGCGTGCGTACCGGCGTCGGTCGCGACGATGACCGCCTCCGCGGTCAGGGTCTCGCCGCCGGCGAGCGTCACCCCCGCCTCGGTGAGCCGCTCCACGGACGTCGACGTGCGGAGCGCGTCACCGGGGAGCCCGGCGGCCAGCTGCGCGGGGAGCGCGCCCATCCCCTGGGCGGGGAGCGTCGCGCGGCCCGCCGCGAACATCCCGAAGAGGTAGTCGAACCAGTCGGCAGGTGAGGTCAGGGCGCGGTCGAGGAAGACCCCGCCGAAGAAGGGACGGAAGAAGCGGTCGATGGCGCCGTCCGAGAAGCCATTCGCCCGGAGCCGATCCATCGTCGTCACGGTCGAGCGCCCGACGCGCGTTCCATCGACGGCGCGCAGCGCGCGGCCGCGGAGTCGCAGCATCCGCCACGCATCGAGCGGCGTGAAGGCTCCGCTCCGGAGCGTCGAGGCCGCCGCGAGGGGGTCGCGCCACGGATCGCCGACCCGACCGAAGCCTGCCCCCCGGCGCACCAGGGCCCCCGAGGCGAAGGGTCGCAGGTCGAGTGCGCCGAGGTCGAGCACGCGCGCCGCCTCAGGATAGGAGTCGAGCAGGACCTGGAAGCCGCGGTCGATGCGGAAGCCGTCCACCACGTCGGTCGCGACGCGGCCACCGACGGTCGCGTCGCGCTCGAGCACGAGGACCGACACGCCGTGGGCCGTGAGGGTCCGGGCCGCGGCGAGGCCGGCGAGGCCGCCGCCGACGATGATGACGTCCGGGGAGTGAGGCATCGCGGTGGAATATAGATTGCCGCGGATGACGTCTCCCAAGGTCTATGACGAGGCCTACTTCCGCCGGTGGTACCACGACCCCGCGCAGCGGGTCATCACCCCGGAGGCGGTCGCGCGGAAGGTGCGCCTAGTGGTGGGGATCGCCGAGTCGCTCCTTGAACGGCCCATCCGGAGCGTGCTCGATGTCGGGTGCGGGGAAGGGGCGTGGCGCGCGCATCTGCGGCGGCTCCGGCCCGCGGTGCGCTACACCGGCGTGGAGTCGAGCGCGTACGCGGTCCGGCGCTTCGGTCGCCGGCGCGGGATCCGGCACGGCACCTTCGGCGCGCTCGACGAGGTCCGTCTCGCCGGCGCGTACGATCTCATCGTGGTCTGCGATGTGCTGCAGTACGTGCCCGAGGGGGAACTGGCCACCGGCCTCCGGGCCATCGCCGCGCGGCTCGATGGCGTGACCTATCTCGAGGCGTACGCCACCGAGGACGCCATCGAGGGAGATCGGAGCGCGTGGTACCATCGGAGCGCGGAGCAGTATCGATGGCACTTCCGTCGTGCGGGCCTCACCCCCGTGGGGATGCACTGCTATGTGGGGCGCGCCCTCGCGGACCGCACCGTGGCGCTGGAGCGAGGGCAGCCCTAAGCGCGCCGTCCGGTCCGACCCGCGTCCGCCGTTGACGGCGGGGGAGGCAGGGAGCTAACCTTTCATCCGGATATACGGATGAAGAGAGCCCCCCTCCACGACCGCCTGTCGGCCCTCGCCGACCCGATCCGCACCAGGATTCTCCTGGTGCTGGAGCGGCACGAGCTCACCGTCTCGGAGCTCCGGACGGTGCTGCAGCTCCCGCAGTCGACGGTGAGTCGCCATCTGAAGGTCCTCGCCGACGCCGAGTGGGTGGGCGCACGCGAGGACGGGACGTCGAACCGCTATCGGCTCGATGCCAAGGGTCTCGACGCCGGTTCGAAGAAGCTTTGGTCCGCCGTGCGGGCCGAAGCTGAGCTCCTCCCGGCGGCGCGTCGCGACGCCGAGCGGGTGGCGGGGGTCCTCGCCGACCGTCACACGCGGTCGCAGGCCTTCTTCGCCTCCTCGGCGGCGCAGTGGGATCGGCTCCGCACGGAGATGTTCGGGGCGCGCACCGAGCTCTTCGCGCTCCTCGGACTCCTCGACCCGGCCACGCGGTTCGGCGATCTGGGCTGCGGCACCGGCCAGCTCACCGAGTCGGTGGCGCCCTTCGTCGCCGAGGTGATCGCGGTCGACGAGTCGGCGGCGATGCTTCGCGCCGCCCGCGCGCGCCTCGCGACCTTCGAACATGTCGAGGTGCGTGAAGGGTCGGTGGAGGCACTCCCCCTCGACGATGGTCAGCTCGACCTGGCGGTGCTCTCCCTCGTGCTGCATTACGTCGCAGACCCCGCGACGGCGCTCGCGGAGATCCATCGCGTCCTCCGGCCCCGCGGCGGGCGTCTGTTGCTCGTCGACATGCTCCCGCACGACCGTGAGGAGTACCGACAGACGATGGGACACGTCTGGCTCGGCTTCGCCCCCGACACCGTCGCGCAGTGGGCGACGGCCGCCGGGTTCCGCTCGATCCGCCAGCATCCCTTGCCGGCGGCGTCCCACGCGAAGGGCCCGACGCTCTTCGCCGCCACACTGTCCACCTGACTGTCCACCTGATCGTTGTCGTTTACCTGTCACCAGACCCCTTCAACCTGAGCCCTGTTTATGACGTCCCTCGCTCCCGTGTTGCACCCGTTCGACGCCGTGAAGGCCACCGGTCGTCCCCCGTTCAAGGTCGCCGACCTCTCCCTCGCCGACTGGGGTCGGCAGGAGATCCGCCTCGCCGAGTATGAGATGCCCGGCCTGATGGCGCTCCGCGCCGAGTTCAAGGGGAAGAAGCCCCTCGCCGGCGCGCGCATCATGGGCTCGCTGCATATGACCATCCAGACCGCGGTTCTCATCGAGACGCTCGCCGAGCTCGGCGCCGACGTCCGCTGGGTGTCGTGCAACATCTTCTCGACGCAGGACCACGCCGCTTCGGCGGTCGTCGTCGGCAAGGATGGCTCCGTCACGCAGCCGCGCGGCGTGCCGGTCTTCGCCTGGAAGGGCGAGACCCTCGAGGAGTACTGGTGGTGCACCGAGCAGGCGCTGATGTGGCCTGATGGCGCCGGCCCGACCCTCATCCTCGATGACGGCGGCGACGCGACGATGCTCGTGCACAAGGGCACCGAGTACGAGGCGGCGGGTAAGGTCCCGGCGTTCGACGCCGCGAATGAGCCCGAGGAGTGGGGCGTGATCCTCGACCTCCTCCGCACGACGCTCAAGGAGGATCCGCAGCGCTGGACGAATGTCGGGCGCGCGATCAAGGGCGTCTCCGAGGAGACCACCACCGGCGTGCACCGTCTCTACGAGATGACGCAGGCGGGGAGCCTCCTCTTCCCGGCGATCAACGTCAATGATTCCGTGACGAAGTCGAAGTTTGATAACCTCTACGGCTGCCGGCACTCCCTCACCGACGGCATCCTCCGCGCTTCGGACGTGATGCTCGCGGGCAAGGTCGCCGTCGTGATGGGCTACGGCGATGTGGGGAAGGGCTCGGCGCAGTCGCTCCGCGCCCAGGGTGCGCGCGTCGTCATCACCGAGATCGACCCCATCTGCGCGCTCCAGGCGGCGATGGAGGGGTACCAGGTCACGACGCTCGACGAGGTCGTGAGCTCCGCGGACGTCTTCATCACCGCGACCGGCAACGCCAACATCATCACCGTCGAGCATATGGCGAAGATGAAGGACAAGGCGATCGTCGGGAACATCGGCCACTTCGACAATGAGATCGATATGGCAGGCCTGAAGGCGGTGAAGGGGATCGTCCGCAATCAGATCAAGCCGCAGTTCGACGAGTGGGTCTTCCCGGACGGCCACTCGGTTCTCATCCTCGCCGAAGGGCGTCTCCTCAACCTCGGCTGCGCCACCGGCCACCCGAGCTTCGTGATGAGCTGCTCCTTCGCCAACCAGGTGGTGGCGCAGATCGACCTGCACCTCGCGGCGCAGGGGAAGCCGACCCTCTCCGGCACGGTGTACGACGCCAACAAGGTGTACACCCTCCCGAAGAAGCTCGACGAGAAGGTGGCGCGACTCCACCTCGACAAGCTCGGCGTGAAGCTCACCAAGCTCTCCGAGAAGCAGGCGTCGTACATCGGCGTGCCGGTGGACGGCCCGTACAAGCCGGATCACTACCGGTACTAGGAGGAGCGGACGATGCGGCGGCGCACCTTCGTCTCCGCGCTCGGGGCCGCCGGGGTCGCGCTGGTCGGCGCCCCGGCGCTTCTGGGGGCGCGGCGTGTGCCGTACGACCTCGTCCTCCGGGGCGGGGTGATCATCGACGGCACGGGTCGCCCGCGGTTCCGGGGCGACCTCGCCGTCAGCGGTGATCGGATCGCCCGGGTGGCACGACGCATCCGTGAGACCGGTCGCCGGGAGATCGACTGCCGCGACCACGTCGTCGCACCGGGGTTCGTGGACATCCACTCCCACGGCGACGGGTCGATGAGCCTCGATCCCCTGATGGAGTCGGTCGCCCGTCAGGGGATCACGAGCATCGTGGTCGGAGCCGACGGCAGCTCACGGGCGCCGAACGTGCCCGAGGACCTCGAGGCCCCGCCGACGATCGGGGCGTGGCTCGCCTCGCTCAACGTGCTGCGCCCCGCGGTGAACGTCGGCACCTGCGTCGGCCTCGGGACTGTGCGCGAGGTCGTGATCGGGGAGACGGACCGCCCCGCGAGCGACGCCGAACTGGCCCGGATGGTCGCGCTCGTGGAGCAGGCGCTCCGAGACGGCGCGCTCGGCGCCTCCAGTGGGCTCGAGTACACCCCGGGGGCCTTCGCCTCGGTCGCCGAGCTCACCGCGCTCTGTCGTCCCCTCGCGGCGCGCGGGCTGGCGTATCACACGCATATGCGGAACGAGGACGATCAGCTCCTCGACGCCATCGATGAGGCGATCGCCATCGCGCGCGGGGCGGGGTGCGGGCTGCAGATCGCCCATCTCAAGACGCAGGGGCCGCGGAACTGGGGAAAGCTCGACGCGGTGTTCGCCCGCGTCGCGGCGGCGCGTGCCGCCGGCGTCGATGCCGCCTTCGACCGCTATCCGTACCTCGCGTATCACACGGGCCTCACGAATCTCTTCCCGGTCTGGTCGCGTGATGGTGGGATGGCGGGCTTCTTCGCGCGGCTCGAGGATCCGGCGATGGCGGCGCGCATCCGGGCGGAGGCGCTCGACAACGCCGAGCTGATCGGCGGATGGGACAACGTGCAGATCGCGAGCGTCTACGCCGCCGAGGACAAGCCGGCCGAGGGGAAGCGGCTCGGCGCCTACGCGGCCGCGCTCGGGGTGCATCCGTACGACCTCAGCGTGCAGATGCTGCGGCGCAACGAGGGCTCGGTCGGGATGATCGGGTTCGCGATGACGGAGCCGAACCTCGAGCGCATCTACGCGCATCCGCAGGGGATGATCGCGTCGGATGGCGGGTCGTATGCGCTCAGCGGGCCGGCGCGCCGCGGCGTGCCGCATCCGCGCGGGGCGGGGAGCTTTCCGCGCGTCCTCGCGCGCTACGTACGTGAGCGCCGGGTGCTCACACTCGAGCAAGCGATCCACAAGATGACGGCGCTCCCCGCGTCACGCGTGAAGCTCGCGGACCGTGGCGTGCTCCGGGCCGGCGCGTTCGCCGACGTCACCATCTTCGATCCGGATCGGGTGAGCGACCGCGCGGATTTCGGCGACCCGTTCCAGTACCCGGTGGGGTTCCTCGCGACGCTGGTGAACGGCGTGGTGTCGGTGGACGGCGACTCGCGCGGGCCGCGGAGCGGCCGCGCGCTCCGGGCCTAGTCCCAGACGTCGACGCCGCCCGCCTGTTGCCCCACCTCGACGCTCGCCACGCGGGTGAGCGTCCGCAGATCGATGACATCGACCGTCGACTTCTCCGAACCGACGCCCTCGTTCGTGACGAAGGCGTAGCGGTCGTCGGCGGTCACCGCGACGCCGTGCACGACACGCTTGGAGGTCGGGATCCGCGCGAGCTCGCGCCCCGTCGCCGCATCGAAGACGGAGACCGACTGCCCGCGCTTGTTGGTCGCGACAATCCGTGTGCCATCGTGCGTCGTGGCGAGGTTGTAGATGCCGGGCCCCGCCGGCAGCCGGCGCATCAGCCGCCACGTGGCGACATCCACCTCGACGAGCTCGCTCGACTTGTTGCACGCCACCCAGACGCGACGCCCATCCGGGGAGGGTTGCGCCCAAGTCGGTGAACAGCCGACGTCGCCTGGAGCGGGCGGGGTCATCCCGTGTCCGCCCATATCGTGGCCGGCGTGCGCGTCGTCGCCACGCCGCGGCGGCGCCCCCGCCATCCCCATCTCCTGGCCCGGGGCGAGGGTGAAGTGCCGCGCGACGCGGAAGGCCCGCGTGTCAATCTCGATGAGCAGGTCATCCATCATGCATGCCGAGTAGTGTCGGGTGCCGTCGGTGTTGAGGCGCGAGCCGTGCGGCATCGTGCACGTCTCGATGCGCGCCACCTCGACCATCTCATCGAGCGCGACCGCCGAGACGCTCGACGGAACCATATCGCCGTGCAGGTTGAAGTTCACCGCCCAGGCGTAGAAGCCGTCCGGGCTCACCTGCACGGTGGCGGGGAAGTTGCCGAGGACCGCGCGTCCGATCGGACCCTCGGTGCCGAGCCGGTATTTCCAGAGGCTACCGCCGGGCATCCCGTGGGCGGTGGTGACCACGTAGGTGCGATGGTCGGGCGCGACGGCGATGCCGTGGGGTCCGTCGGGATCGATCAACGAGAGCCCGATCGTCGCCGTCCGCTCGACGCGCGCGCCGGCGGGGCCGAAGACGATGGTCGCGACCTCATCGACCGACTCGGAGACCACGGTGGCACGGTACTCGCGGGTGGGACCGACGGGCGCAGCGGCGCCCTGCGCGGTGAGCGCGCGCAGGGGGAGCAGGACGGCGGCGAGCGCCAGCGGCGCCCACGACGTGCCGGGCGCCAGACGGCGGAACGCCCGCGTCACGGGATGACCGCCGCCTTCGGCTCGATGCGGACGATCCAGAGCCCGTTGTACATATCGTTCACGTAGGCGAGCCCATCCTTCTTGTTCACGACGACGCCCCAGGTCATCGCGGCGTTCTTCACGAAGCCGTTGAGGTCGGCGGTGTTGAGGTGCCCGATCTCGCGCCCCTGCGCGCGGAGATCGCCGCGGAGCTCGCCGGAGACGTCGAAGACGCGGAAGCCGCCGTTGTACGCGCCGATGTAGAGCGAGTCGCCGGCCACCCAGACGTTGTGCACGCCGCCGAACTCGGGCTCGTAGAAGGCCACGCTCCGCGGGGCGGTCACATCCGAGACGTCGATCACCTGCAGCCGGCCGTAGGCGCGCCCGGCGGCGGCGTCACGCGCGCCCTGCACGCCGCTCGCGGGGAAGACCTCGTCGGCGATGAAGACGTAGTTCCGGTGCCGCCACGCGGTGTGCGTCCCACGGATGAAGCCGGGGCCACCCGTCGCCTCCACCTGTCGGTAGAGGGCATTCAGGTCGTACTTGTACTGCGCGACGAGCACCGGATTGCTCGGTGTGCCGCCCTTGATGCCGTTGCCGACGTCGAGGATCACGAGCCCGTCGTTCCACCACGAGCCGTAGAGGAGCCCGTCCTGCACGTCGATGTCGTGGAGCGTGCGGCCCACATCGGGGCGGTTCTCCGTCTTCCAGAGCCCGACCTGCCGCGGCCGCGCGGGGTCGTCGATGTTGAGCACGTGGAGCGCGCCGGTGCCGTCGTTCGTGAGGAAGACGTGCTGGCCGAACTTCGGATCTTTGTAGATGAAGCTTGAGTGCACGCCGGCGGTCACGCCGTCGGTGAACTCGCTGATTGGCTTCGGGTGCCGCGGATCCTCGAGCGAGGCGAAGACGACGCCGTTCTTCCGGTCGGCGGCCCCCTCGCGCGTGAAGACGAGGAACTTCCCATCGGGGGTCGTCATCACGTCGTTCACGCGGCGCGTGTTGGCGACGATGGAATCAGTGACGACCGGATTCGCCGGGTCGGCGATGTCGATCGTGTAGAGCACGTCACCGCCCGAGCCGGAGCCGAGGTAGGCGACCTCGCCATTCGGATGGATCCAGACCTCTTCGGTGGTGAAGCGGGTGCGCGGCAGACGGCCGACGACGGTGAGCGGGCGTCGCACGTCGCGGGCGGTCAGGGTCACCGCCGCCTCGGCGGTCCGGTTCCCGAACGAGGCCGTCACCGTGTAATCGCCCGCCTCGTATCCGACGAAGGTGCCATCGGGCTCGAGGAGACCCTGGCCGGGCGTGAAGCTCCAGGTCGGCGTCAGTCCCGCGATCTCCCGCCCCGCTGCGTCCTTTGCGACCGCGCGGAACCGGATCACGTCGCCGGTGCGCCCCTCGGTGATCCCCGGGGTCACGGTGAGGCTCGCGATCGCGCTCGGCACGATCTGCACGGCGAGCGTCTGCGTGACCGCGCCGACCGTGGCGGTGATCGTCGCGCGGCCCGCCGCGACCGCCGTGACGAGCCCCGCCTCATTCACCCGCACCGCCGCCGGGTTCGACGACCGCCAGGTGACGCGGTCGCCGCGTCGGTCATCGAGGCGGGAGTAGACCTCGCCAGTGAGGCGGATGCGCTGGCCCGGCGCGAGGCGCGCCGGTGCCGGGACGATCGCGATGCGCGCCGCAGGGCCGGCCACCATCCGCACGTCGAGCCGCTCCACCACCGGGCGCTCGCCCGGCAGGATCGCCGCGACCGCGACGGGGAGGATCCCCGTCGACCCGCTCGTCACGAGCCCCGACTGGTCGACGTTCCCCTCGAAGCGGCCGCCGGTCGCGCTGAAGCGGAACTGGACGCCCGGTACGACGGCACCGCTCGCGTCGCGCGCCTCGGCGCGCAGGCGCAGCGTGTCACCCGCCGCCACCTCGCGCTGCGCGGGGGTGACGATGACGCGGGCGATGCGGCTCGGAGCGGCGGGGGCGGCCGTGGGTGCCGGCGCCTGAGCCGCGACCACGGCAGGGAAGAGGGCGGTGAGCAGGGCCGGGCGGGCGCGGACGACGAGGGCGGCAAGTCGCATGGTCGTGGGGCACGGGAGTGAGGTGGATACTCTAAAGTACACCGCTGACCAATCGGGAGCGAAGCGAGCCCGAGGGCGATAGGTTGCATCGGCCCTTCACCTGAGGTTCCGATGCGTCCGTTCCGCTCCGTCCTCCTCCTTGTTGTCCTCGCCGGCGTCGGCGCGCGACAGGCCTCGGCGCAGCCCGCGGCGGCGCCGGCCGACCCGCATCTCGCGCGGGCGCTCCGCGTCCTGCGCACGACGCCGCTCATCGACGGGCACAACGACCTCCCGTGGGCCATCCGCGAGAGCAAGACCGCACCGCGCGACGTCGAGGCCTATGACCTCACCAAGACGACCGCCGGCCACACCGACCTCGCGCGGCTCGCCGCGGGCCGTGTGGGCGGGCAGTTCTGGTCGGTGTACATCCCGGGGGACTCCAGCATCGCGGCGCAGGGCTACGCCAAGGTGCAATTGGAGCAGATCGACATCGCGCGGCGGGTCGTCGCGAAGTACCCGACGCGGTTTGAGCCCGTCACTACCGCCGCCGGCTTCCGGGCAGCGTTCGCGCGGGGGCGCATCGGCTCGGTGATGGGGATGGAGGGGGGGCACGCGATCGAGAACTCCCTCGGCGCCCTGCGCGCGTTCTATGCGCTCGGCGCTCGCTATATGACGCTCACGCACAACGTGACGCTCGATTGGGCCGATGCCGCCTCGGGCGCGGCGCGGCACGACGGCCTGACCGCCTTCGGCGAAGAGGTCGTGCGCGAGATGAACCGGCTCGGGATGCTCGTCGACCTCTCGCACGTCTCACCGGCGACGATGAGCGACGCGCTGAACGTGACCGAGGCGCCGGTCATCTTCTCGCACTCGAACGCACGCGCGATCGCCGACCATCCGCGCAACGTCCCCGACTCGATCCTGCGCCGCCTGCCGGCGAACGGCGGCGTCGTGATGGTCACCTTCGTGCCCGGCTTCACCTCGCCGGAGGTGATCGCGTGGAACCGGATCCCTGCGGCGCAGCGGCCCGCGGGCGCGACGGCGCCGCGGGCGACGCTCGCGCAGGTGGCGGACCACATCGAGCACATCCGGCGGGTGGCGGGGGCGGATCACGTCGGGATCGGCGGCGACTTCGACGGGATCGAGGACGTGGTGCAGGGGCTCGAGGACGTTTCGCGCTACCCCGCGCTCTTCGCGGAGCTCGCGCGCCGCGGGTGGAGCGACGCCGACCTGCGGAAGCTCGCGGGGGAGAACGTGCTCCGGGTGTTCACACAGGCGGAGCAGGTGGCGGCGCGGTTGCAGCGGACGCGCGCGCCGAGCACCAAGACGATCGCGGACCTCGACGGGGCACGCTGAGCCCGTGTGGGCGTGTCCCGTCACGGCGGCCGACGGGACGCGACGCGACGTGACGCGACGTGACGCGACGTGACGCGCTGCGGCGGTGCGCGCCGCCGCGGGTGCTGCTACGCGGGGCGCTGGCCGGCGAGGATGCGCTGGCCCTCGTCCCGCAGCCAGCGCCGGAGATCCGAGAGCGGACCGATCGTGACGGCCCCGATCTCGCGAAGCACGCCAGTGTAGCTCGTTGCCCCGCCGCCGCCCACCACGAGGGAGACTTTGGGGGGCAGGAGTCGGCGGAGTCGCCGGAGTTCGTCGGCGACCTTCGGGTCGTCGATCGGATAGATCACGGAGAGGGCGATGGCATCGGCCCGCGCGACCTGAGCGGCACGCGCGAGTTCCTCGGCCGGGAGATTCGGGCCAAGGTAGACGACGCGCCAACCGTGTCCGCCGGCACTCGTCGCCGCGAGCATCGCGCCAAGTTCGTGCAGCTGGCCGGCCGGCGTCCCGATCACGAGGACCGGCGCCCCCATCGGTGGGGCGGAGGCCTCGCCCATCCAGGTCAGCACCTTCCGGATGGTCGCACTCGCCAGATGCTCGTTGGCGGGGAGGAGGAGCCCCTGATGCCAGAGCGATCCGATGGTGAAGAGGAGGGGGGCGATGACCTGGTCGAGTACCTCATCGGCGGGGAGCCGGAGGGCGGCGGCGCGGAGCGTCTGCTCGAGCGCGTACGCGTCGAATCGCTCGACGGCCATCAGCGCGCTGGAAAGGAATCCTTCGACGGCCGGCCCATCACCGGAGGGGGCACGATTCAGCTCGGCCTGGCGCTCATCGGCCTCGACGATCGCGAGGAGCTCGCGCTCCGAGAGGCGGGCGACCTGGCCGATCTGTCGGCCACCCTTGAGGGCGCGCACCAGGAGGCGGAGGCGATCGACGTCGGCGTCGGTGTAGTGGCGCTGGCCACCCGCCGACCGCACCGGCGCGACGGCGCCGTAGCGCTTCTCCCACGCCCGCAGGAGGTCCGGGGTGAGTCCGGTCCGTTGCGCGACCACGCGCATCGGGTGAAGGATTGGGTCGACACTGGTCTCTGTCATAATCGGTAAATATCTGGACATCGATAGGTCGTGTCAAGGAATACAGCAAAATCCTTTGGACAGGACCTGTGGAACTGATAGAACCCGTCTAGGTATTTTCCAGTCAGTCGTTCACCTCTGTCGTCCCTTCCATTTGGAGATCGTCATGCGTGGAATCATCGGACTCGTCGGACTGTTCGCCGTCACCTCGCTCGGGGCGCAGGCCCCGCGGCTCAGCGCCGCCCCCAGCACCCGGGCGACGGCGGTCGTCACGCTCACCACGCCGCGCGTCGCGGGGCAGCCGGCCCCGACGCCGCTCACCATCAAGATCGATTATGGCCAGCCCCACGCGCGTGGGCGGAATGTGCCGACCGAGCTCGGGACCGACGGGACGATCTGGCGCACCGGGGCCAACGCGTCGACGACGCTCACCACCGAGGTCGACCTCACGATCGGCGGGACCGCCGTGCCGAAGGGGAGCTACTCGCTCTACACGATCCGTGAGCGTGGGACCTACTACCTGATCATCAATCGCAACACGGGGCAGTGGGGCACCGAGTACGACGCGTCGAAGGATCTGGCCCGGGTGGTGCTCACCGCGGCGACGCGGCCGTCTGCCCTCGAGTCGTTCCAGATCGCGCTCGTCCCCGCCGCCGATGCGCCCGCGCGGGGCGCGCTGACGCTTCTCTGGGGAACGCTCACGCTCTCGACGGAGTGGACGGTCCGCTGACGGCGGAGGCCGCGGGGTGCACCGAACCGGTGTGCCCCCGCGGTTCGATGGACGAGGCACGGCGCCTCAGAATGCGCGGCGGCGGCCGAGGGAGGGGGCGTGCAGGGCAGGTCGCGGCAAACAGTGCATCGTGCGGGTCCTTCCGAGGGCGTCGAGGGCTCGGTCATGGTAGATTGAGAGAGCTTTGAGACTCCTCACTCCACCGCGTCCATCGCATGCCGTTGACCCCGACCCCGTTGCACGCCCTCCACGCCGCTGGCCAGTCCATCTGGCTCGACTTCATCGACCGGGCGATGCTCGGCTCCGGGACGCTCGAGAAGCGGATCGCCGGAGAGGCTCTCACCGGGATGACGTCGAACCCGACAATCTTCGAGAAGGCGCTCGCCACCGGACGGGCATACGATGCGCAGCTCGCGGCCGCCATCGCGGCCGGTGCGCGCGACGCGTGGACACTCTTCGAGCTCGTCGAGACCGACGATGTCCGCGTCGCGTGTGATGCTTTCGCCGGCGTATACGCCGCAACGAACGGGCAGGACGGATATGTGTCGATCGAGGTCTCGCCGGGGAGTGCGCACGATGCGGAGGCGACCATCGCAGAGGCGCACCGCCTCTGGAAGACCGTCGACCGGCCGAACGTGATGATCAAGGTGCCGGGGACGCCGGAGGGGTGCGTCGCGCTGACGCGCCTCATCGCGGACGGACTGAACGTGAACGTCACGCTGCTCTTCGCCGTCGCGGCGTACGACCGCGTGGTCGAGGCGTATCTAACCGGGCTGGAGCAGCGGGCCTCGGCGGGCGGGGATCTCGCGCGGGTCGCCTCGGTCGCCTCCTTTTTCGTGAGCCGCGTCGACGCAGCGATTGACCCGATGCTTGACCGGCTCGTCGCCGAGGGGCGGCTCCCGCGCGAGCGGGCCACGGCCCTGCAGGGGCGAGCCGCGATCGCGAATGCCCGCCTCGCCTACCGGCGGTTCACCGAGCGGTTCAACGGGCCGCGGTGGGAGGCGCTCGCGTCGCGCGGGGCGCAGGTCCAGCGTCCGCTCTGGGCGAGCACGTCGACCAAGAACCCCGCCTACCGCGACGTCCTGTACGTGGAGCAGCTGATCGGGCCGCACACCGTCAACACGATGCCGCCTGCGACGCTCGATGCCTTCCGCGATCACGGACTCGTCGCGCGTACCGTGGATGCGGAACCGGAAGGCACCGATGCCGTGCTGGCCGACCTCGCCGAGCTCGGGATCGCGCTCGACGCGATCACCGATACGCTCCTCGCCGATGGGCTGACCGCCTTCCAACGGTCGTTCGACACCCTCATAGCCGGTCTCGACGCGAAGGTCACCGCCCTCGGCGCCCCCTGAGCGGCGGCGGTACGCCGCTCTCCCTCGTTCTCTCTCCCCCCCCGATGCGCCACGACATCACGAAGATCGTCGCTACCCTCGGCCCCGCCTCCAGCACCCCGGAGGCGATCCGAGCCCTCCTCGAGGCCGGGGTGAACGTCTGCCGGATCAACTTCTCGCACGGCACGCACGCGCAGCACGCGCAGACGATCGCGCACGTGCGCGCCGCGGCGACCGCGCTCGGGCTCCCGGTCGCTATCCTTGGCGACCTTCAGGGGCCGCGCATCCGCATCGGGGTCCTCCCGGAGCCGTTCGAGGTGACCGCCGGTCAGGCGCTCACCTTCGTCCCCGAGGCGCACGCGACCGGCGAGGACGTGCCGGTGACCTACGACGACATCGCGCGGGACGTGCAGGTGGGGGCGACCATCCTCGTCAACGACGGGCTCCTGGCGTTCGAGGTGCAGCGGATCGAAGGGGATCGGGTGCACGTCATTGTGACGGTCGGTGGGCGCCTCACCTCCAACAAGGGGATGAACCTGCCTGGCGTCGACGTCTCGGCGCCCTCGCTCACGGAGAAGGACCGGGCCGACGTCGTCTTCGCGGTCGAGCAGGACCTCGACTACCTCGCGCTCAGCTTCGTGCGCCGCGCCGACGACCTCCGGCTCCTCCGCAGCCTAGTGCCCGCCGGGATGCTCCTCGTCGCGAAGATCGAGAAGGATTCGGCGCTCGAGCGGATCGAGGAGATCCTGCAGGCGACTGACGCGGTGATGGTCGCGCGCGGCGACCTCGGGGTGGAGCTTCCGTTCGAGGATGTCCCGCTGCAGCAGAAGCGGATCATCTCGCTCGCGGCGCGCTATGGCCGCCCGGTGATCACGGCGACGCAGATGCTCGAGTCGATGATCCAGCACACCCGTCCGACGCGCGCCGAGGCGAGTGACGTCGCCAACGCGATTCTCGACGGGACCGACGCGGTGATGCTCTCCGCGGAGACGGCGGCCGGCGCGCATCCGGTGGAGGCGGTGCGGGCGATGCGTCGGATCGCCACCGCGGCGGAGGCGGCGGAGGTCACACGCGGCCAAGGGCTCGATCGGGTGCATCCCGGCTCCGCCACGGTCGAGGAGACCATCGCCTCCGCCTCCGTCACCGCGCTGCGGCTCCTGGGGGCGCATACGATCGTCGTCTTCACCAAGAGCGGATTCTCCGCGCGCATCGTCGCCGGGCGGCGCCCGCAGGGCCGCATCGTGGCGCTCACCGATCAGCCGCGCACGTATCGTCAGCTCGCGCTCGTGTGGGGCGTCATCCCGCTCCTGGTGCAGACGATGGATTCGTACGAAGGGATGATTCCCGTCACGCGGATGCTCCTCCGGAAGCATGCCCTCGCCGAGGCGGGGGAGCCGTTCGTGGTCACCGCCGGTGTCCCGTTCAATGTCCCGGGCACGACGAACCTCTTGAAAGTCGAGACGGTGTGAGGCTCACCTTCCTGGGGACCGGCACGAGTTTCGGTGTCCCGCAGGTGGGGTGCGACTGCGCCGTCTGCACGTCGACGGACCCGCGGGACCGTCGGACGCGCGTGGGGGCGGCGGTGGAGTCGGCGGGGACGCGTCTCCTGCTCGACACACCGCCGGAGTTGCGACTGCAGCTCCTCGCCGCGGGGATCCACGACGTCGATGCCGTGGCGTACACGCACGAGCACGCGGACCACACGCACGGCATCGACGACCTTCGGGCGATCTCGGTGCGCCGGCCCGGTGGCCTCCCGATCTTCGGGGCGCCCGAGACCCTCGCGGCGCTGACGACGCGCTTCCCGTACATCTTCGACGACGCCATCCGTCCGCTCCCTGGGACGAGCAAGCCCGAGGGGGTCGCTCGGCCGCTCACGCCAGGAGTGCCGACGCGCATCGGGGCGCTCGAGCTCCTCCCCTTCGAGGTGCCGCACGGCGCACAGCGCGTGCTTGGGTTCCGCATCGGCGCCCTTGGTTACGTCACCGATGCGAAAGCCCTCCCCGAGGCCGCGTTCGCGGCGCTCGTCGGCGTCCGGGTGCTCGTGCTGAACGCGCTCTTCCGGACGTCGCATCCCACGCACCTGTCGATCGACGAGGCCGTCGCGGCGGCCCAGCGCATCGGCGCGGCGCAGACGTACCTGACGCACCTCACGCACCGGACGGGGCACGCCGAGCTCGCGGCGTCGCTCCCGGCCGGCATCACCCCGGCCCACGACGGCCTCACCGTGGAGATCGCCCCCGCATGACCATCCGCCTCGACGTCACCGGCATGCTCCGCCGCGCCGTCCCGTCGGGACTCACCGACGAGGGGCTTGCCGCCCTCGCCCCTCGCCTTGAGGCCGCGCACACCGGCCTCCTCGCCGACGCGGCCCGGGGCATCCTCGGCTTCCGCGAGTTCGAGGCGCAGGCGGAGGAGCGCGCCCGCGTCCTCGCCTGGGCGCGCTCGGTCGACGGCACCTGTGACGATGTCGTGGTCCTCGGAATCGGCGGGTCGGCGCTCGGCGCCGTCGCCCTGCGGACCGCGCTCCTCCCGCGGGACTGGAACGCGCGCACGGTGGCACAGCGCGGCGGCCGGCCGCGGCTGCACGTCCTCGACAATGTCGATCCGCGCGGCGTCCGCGGTGTACTCGATCAGGTGGACCTCCGGCGCACACGGGTCCTCGTCATCTCGAAGTCAGGGAGCACGGCGGAGACGATGGCGCAGTACCTGCTGATCCGCGCGCGCCTCGACGCCGAGGGGATCGCCCCCAAGGACGCGCTCGCCTTCGTGACCGATCCGGCGAAGGGGGTGTTGCGTCCCATCGCGGCGCGTGACGAGATCCCCGTCTTCTCGATCCCACCAAACGTCGGCGGGCGCTTCTCCGTGCTGACGCCCGTGGGCTTGGTCCCGGCGGCGCTCCTCGGGCTCGACGTCGACGGGCTGGTGGATGGGGCGATGGCGATGCGGGACCGCTGCGCGCACGGGACGTTGCGTGAGAACCCGGCACTCGCCTTCGCCGCGCTGCAGTGGCGCGCGCAGATGGAAGCCGGGCAGGGGATGCACGTGTTGATGCCGTACTCGGATGCCTTCCGCGACCTCGCGCCCTGGTTCGTGCAGCTCTGGGCGGAGAGCCTCGGCAAGCGGACGCCCGCGGGCGCGCACGTGGGGCCGACGCCGATCGTCGCGGTCGGCGCGACCGATCAGCACGCGCAGGTGCAGCTCTTCATGGAGGGGCCGATCGACAAGACGGTCACCTTCCTTGACGTGGAGGAGTCCGAGGGAGGCGAACTCGTGATTCCCACCGTCGGCGCGGACGGGCCGGCCGAACTCACCTACCTCGGTGGGCGCGGATTCGGCGAGCTCCTCCGTGCCGAGTGCCGCGCAACGGCCGGCGCCTTGGCGACGATGGGGCGGCCGACGATGACGCTCCGTGTGACGCGTGCCGATGCGTGGCATCTCGGTGGGCTCTTCGTCTTCTTCGAGCTGGCGACGATCTACGCCGGGCAGCTGTACGGGGTGGATCCCCTCGATCAGCCCGGCGTGGAACTCGGCAAGCAGCTCACCTACTATCAGTTCGGGCACCCCGGGTGGACACAGATGCGGGCCACTTGGGAGGCGTTACCTGCTGCCGACCCCGACTGGGTGCTCTGACGCGTTGCCCCCGCTCGGGGGGTCCGGCAGATTGCCGAGATTCCACCGCCGCGAGGCCTCGCGTGCCGCCTCGCCGTCCCACCTTCTCGCCCTCCGTTGCATGTCGTCACTCCCCGCTTCCGTCCGTTCGGCCGCCGAGCCGGCGTTCCACGTCACCGACGCTGTCGTCACGCTGCGTGACGAGGGCGCGATCCCGTCAGCGATCGATGCGCTCGTGCGCCTGGCGGTCTTCGGTGACGAGCCCGAGCGTGAGTGGGCGCGGTGGGTGATCTGGGAGGGGGCACGGGCCGTCGGGACCTTCTCGGCGTCGATCCACGACGTGTATATGGCGCGCGGGCGCGGGGAGATCCCGCCGGTCACGGTCCCGGCGATGAACATCCGTGGCCCGTCCTACGACACGATGCGCGCCATCTTCCGGACCGCGCGCGCGATGGACGGCGGTGCATTCATCCTCGAGATCGCGCGCTCAGAGATCGCATACACCGAGCAGCGCCCCGCAGAGTACGTGGCGGTGGCGCTCGCGGCGGCGTTGCGCGAGGGATATCGCGGCCCCGTATTCATCCAGGGCGACCACTTCCAGGTGAACGCGAAGAAGTACAAGGTCGATGCGGCCGCCGAGGTGCTCGCGGTGAAGCTGCTCGCGACCGAGGCGATTGCGGCGGGGTTCTACAACATCGACCTCGACACCTCGACGCTCGTCGAGTTGGCACATCCGACGCTCGACGCGCAGCAGCGCCTCAACTTCGAGGTCGGGGTCGAGCTGACGCGCCACGTGCGTGCGCTCGAGCCGGCGGGCGTCACCATCTCGCTTGGTGGCGAGATTGGCGAGGTGGGGACGGAGAACTCGACCGTGGCGGAGCTCGAGGCGTTCATGGGCGGCTACGTGCGTAGCCTGCAGGCGCAGGCCCCCGGGATGATTGGTCTGTCGAAGATCTCGGTGCAGTCGGGGACATCGCACGGCGGGGTCGTGCTGCCGGATGGCTCGATCGCGGACGTCGCACTCGACTTCAAGACGCTCGAGGATCTCTCGCGCGTCTCGCGGGAGCGGTACGGGCTCGCCGGCGCCGTCCAGCACGGTGCCTCGACGCTGCCCGATGGGGCGTTCCATCACTTCCCGACGACGGAGACGGCGGAGATTCATCTCGCGACGGGCTTCCAGAACATGTTGTATGATCTCCTCCCTGAGGTGCTCCGCGAGGAGATCTACGCCTGGCTCACGGTCAACGCGGGCGAGGAGCGGAAGGCGGGCGACTCCGACGAGCAGTTCTTCTACAAGACGCGGAAGAAGGCGTTCGGGCCGTTCAAGCGCGCCCTCTGGGACCTGCCGGCGGATCTGAAGGCGCGGATCGCGGCGGCGTATGATGCGAAGTTCGCGTTTCTCTTCGAGCAGCTCGCGGTACGGGGGACGGGACCGGCGGTCCGGCGGCTCGTCACGGGGCCGATGGTCCCGCGGCTCGCGCCAGGCCGGGCGAGCGCGATCGAGGCGGCCCCAGATGATGCCGAGGCGGGCGAGTAGGGCGCGTGCTCCAGCGTCAACGGCGGTTCCTCTGGGAGGTATGGCGTCGGATCGAGGCGGATGATGCGACGTTCCTCGCGGGTGGCGTCGCGTTCGCGGTCCTGCTCGCCGGCGTCCCCTTCGTGATGCTCCTCGCCGCCGGGCTCGGGGCGTTGCTGCAACAGTCGCCGGAACGGATTGAGCCGGTCGTGCAGGGGGCGCTCGCCGGCATCTTCCCCTCCGTGGGCGGGGGGGGGGGGTCGATCCTCGACCCCGTGCTGAACGATGTCGCGCGCACCAGCACCGTGGTCGGGGTCGGCGCGGCGCTCACCTTCGTCTGGTTTTCGATGCGCCTCTTCGCGACGCTGCGCGCGGTGATGGCCTTCGTCTTCATGCACGGCAAGGAGCGCACTTTCGTGCAGGGGAAGCTCTTCGACCTCGTGCTCCTCGGGGTCGCACTCCTCCTCCTCTCGGCGTGGGTGCTCGTGAACGGTTGGATCGCGGTCTCCACCGGACGCCTCGGCTCCGCGTTGCAGGGCATGGGCGTGCTCTCGCAGGTGACGAGCGGCATCGCGTACGCGGTCAACCGCGCGCTCTCGCTCGCCATCGTGGTCGGCGCGTTCACCGCGCTGTATCGGTGGATCCCCGCGCGTCGGATCCCGTGGAAGCCGGTCCTCGCTGGCGCGCTCGCGGCCTCGGCGCTCTTCGAGCTCGCGCGCGCCGTCTTCTCGTATCTCACCATCGCGCACCCCCCGGAGTCGCTTTACACCGGGACACTTGGTGCGGTCTTCACGGTGATCTTCTGGACGTATTACGCCGCGCTCGTCTTCATCGTGGGCGCGGAGGTGGCGTACGTCGCCGAGGTCCGGCTGATTCAAGGCGGGGCCCTGCCGATGCGGCCGCGTTTGCAGGTGGACCGGGCGACGACGCTCGAGCTCAATCTCTCCGGCCTCGTGAAGCGCGCGACGCGTGCGATCGTGATGCCGCGCGACCTTCCGCCCGAGGATGAGGGGCCGCCACGATGATCGATCTCCGCAGCGATACTGTCACCAAGCCCACGCCGGCGATGCGCCGGGCGATGGCCGAGGCCGAGGTGGGCGACGACGTCCTCGACGGCGACCCGACCGTCCGTCGGCTGGAGGCGCAGGTGGCGGCGCGGCTCGGTAAGCCGTCCGCGCTCTATTTCCCGACCGGGACGATGGCGAACCAGGCGGCGCTCTGGCTCCTCGGGGAGCCGGGCACCGAGGTCTTCTGTCACGACGACTCGCACATCGTGAACTGGGAGATCGCCGGCACGGCGGCGCTGGCCGGGCTACAGGTGCGCGCCGTCCGCGGCGGGCCGGTGCTGACCGCAGACGCCCTGCGCGCCGCCATTCGGCCCGCGTCGGTCCACGCGCCGCGCGCGAGCCTCGTCTGCGCGGAGAACACGCACAACGGTGCGGGCGGAATGGTGACGCCCCTCGCGGAGCTCCGGGCCATCCGTGCCGTCGCGGATGAGCTCGGGATCCCCCTCCACCTCGACGGCGCCCGGCTCTGGAACGCATCGGTCGCGACCGGCACGTCTCTCGCTGATTTTGCCGCCTGTGCCGCGACCGTGATGGTCTCGTTCTCGAAGGGGCTCGGGGCGCCCGTCGGGGCGTGTCTCGTCGGGGACGCGGGGCCGATGCGGCGTGCGTGGGAGGTGCGGAAGCGGTTCGGCGGCGGGATGCGTCAGTCGGGGATCCTCGCGGCGGCGGCACTGCACGGTCTCGAGCAGCATCTCCCCCGTCTGCACGAGGATCACACGCGGGCTCGGCATCTCGCCGCCCGGCTGGCCGCGGTCCCGGGGGTCGAGGTCGTCCCGCCCGACACGAACATCGTGATGCTCGATCTCGTCGCCGGGCAGACGGCGATGGGCGTCGTGGAGCGGGCGAAGGCGCTCGGGGTGCTCTGCACGCCGTGGCACGCGACCCGGGTCCGGTGCGTGCTGCACCTCGACGTGGATGACGTGGCGGTGGCGCGCGCCGGCGAGGTGCTGGCGGAGGCGCTCCGCCCCTGAGGCGCTCCCCCAGCGCCGCGAGGCCGGCTGGGGCGCGCGGGTCCACGGGGGCGACCGGATTGTCCCGCAGGATCCGCTCCGTTAGTCTCCGAATGTCCCAGGTCCCGGAGGGCGTCAGCCCGCCAACTCCGCCAGGGCCGAAAGGCAGCAACGGTACGTGGTGTCCGCCGTCGCTCCGTCAGGCCTGGGGCACTCTCGCGCGGGAGGATCGCCGGTCACCGGCGGTCCCCCGCGCGAGTCGTTCCGGCCCCCCGTGGGGGCGGCTATCTTCCGGTATGTCCCTCGCGCTCGCCCGGAAGTATCGGCCCCGTCGGTTCGCCGAGGTGGCGGTGCAGTCGCACGTGGCGACGACGCTGCGCAACGCGATCGCCGCCGACCGGCTCGGGCAGGCCTACCTGTTCTGTGGCCCGCGTGGCACCGGGAAGACGACGCTCGCGCGTGTCCTCGCGATGGCGCTCAATTGCGAGGCGCCGTCTCCCGATCACGAGCCGTGCGGCCGCTGCGCCTGCTGTGAGCGGATCTGGGGCGGGAGTACCTCGCTCGATGTGGTCGAGATGGATGCCGCCTCCAATCGCGGCGTCGACGACGCGCGGGAGCTGCGGGAGCGCGTGATGTACGCGCCCTCAGGTGCGGGGCGCTACAAGGTCTACATCATCGACGAGGCCCACATGCTCACGCGTGAGGCCTGGAACACGCTGCTCAAAGTGCTCGAGGAGCCGCCGCCGCGCGTGGTCTTCGTCTTCGCGACGACGGAGCCGCAGAAGATCCAGCAGGCGGCCGCACCGGTACTCTCGCGCGTGCAGCGGTTCGACCTCCGCCGGATCGGTCCCGCCGATGTGCGGAGCCGGCTCGCGGCGGTGCTTGAGGCAGAGGGGGTCACCGCCGACGCGGAGGCGCTCGCGATGCTTGCTCGCGCCGCGGATGGGTCGATGCGCGACGCCCTCTCGCTCACCGACCAGGCCCTCTCGCTCGGGGGGCGCGCGCTCACCGCCGAGCGGGTCCGCGACGCGCTCGGGCTCGTGCACGAGGACGAACACCTCGCCCTGCTGGCGTTGGTGGCGGAGCGACGCGCGGCGGACGTCTTCGGTGCGGTGGGACGGCTCGCCGACCACGGCGTGGATTTCGCGGTGCTCCTCGTGGACTTCGCCGAGCTCCTCCGCGCGCAGCTCGCCGTCGTCCTCGGCGGGGCGCTCCCCGACCTCTCGGACCGCGTCCGTGAGGCGTTGGCGGCGCAGGCGCCGCGCTTCCACGCGGGAGACCTCCTCCGGATGCTGCATCTGGCGGCCGAGATCGAGCCGCAGGTGCGCCGCAGCGGCCAGCCGCAGCTGCTCTTCGAGACGCTGCTCGTGCGCTTCGCCCTGATGGATCGGACGCTCGATCTTGAGTCAGTCCTGCGTGGGGTGGGGGATGGTGCCGGTGCGGGCGCCACGCCGCCCTCGGGAATCGCGACGGGGACGTCCGCTCCCGCGCCCTCGCGGCGCGCGGCCCCACCGGAGCGCACCGCCGCGCCGGCCCAGCGGGCGGCGCCGGAGCTGGAGACACGTTCGGCGCCGAGTCGGCCGGCGCCCGCGCCGCGGACGCCGGAGATCGCCGATGCGGCGCCGGCGCGCGTCGAGGGGGCGATGGCGCTCGACCTCAATCGGCTCGCCGAGCACTGGGATGCGGTCGTGGATCGGGTGCAGGGGGCGCACGGCGCTCTCCTGCTCTCCAGTACCCTCGCGCACGCGACGCCGAGCGCGGTCACCGCACAGGGCCTCGTCACGATTACCGTGGGGTCTGAGGCGCACGCCGATGTCCTCCGGCGCGGGGAGGCGGTGGTGCTCGCCGCGCTGCAGCATCGCTTCCCCGATGCGCGAGCCTTGGCGGTGACGCTCGTCGCGGCCGAGGGGGATCGCGCGCCCCGACGGCTCAACGAAGAGGCGGTGAAGGCGGACCGGATGGCGATGCTGCGCCGGCAGTCCCCGCTTCTCGATGCCGCGGTGGATGCCCTCGACCTTGAGCTCCTGGACTGACGCCGATGGATTTCCTGAAGATGATGCAGGCCGCCCAGCAGGTCTCGGGCAAGATGCGGGAGCTGCAGGAGTCGCTGCAGCGGATCAGTGTTACCGGCTCGGCGGGGGGTGGGCTCGTCACCGTCACCGTCGACGGACGCGGGACGATGCAGTCGGTGCGCCTCGACCCAGCCACGGTGCAAGGCGGCGACGTGGAGATGCTCGAGGACCTCGTCGCGGTCGCCACACAGGATGCACAGCGGAAGGCACGCGAGCAGGCCGAGGCCGAGATGCAGCGGCTGGCCAGTGGCCTCGGTCTCGGGAACCTGCCGTTCCCGCTCCCGTTCTGACGGCCGTGTCCGCAATCGACGCGCTGGTCACCGAGCTTTCGCGCCTCCCGACCATCGGGCGGAAGTCGGCCGTGCGGCTCACGTATCACCTGCTCAAGCAGCCAGCCGAGCAGAGTCGACGGCTCGCCGAGGCGCTGGTCGCGCTGACGGAGCGTGTGCGCCCGTGCGCCGAGTGCTTCAATCTCACCGAGGGGGAGCGCTGCGCGATCTGTGCCGACCCGCGCCGTGACGCCACGCTGCTCTGTGTGATCGAGGAGGCTTCCGACCTCCCCGCGATCGAGCGGACGGGGGAATTTCGCGGACGGTACCACGTGCTCGGGGGGCGGCTCGCGCCGCTCGACGGGATCGGCCCGTCGGATCTCACCGTCGGGGCACTCGTCCGCCGGCTCGAGGGGGGCGCGGTGCGCGAGGTGATCGTCGCCACCAACGCGACGCTCGAAGGGGAGGCGACCGCGCTTTATGTGCAGGAGCAGGTCCGTGCGACCGGGGTCACCGTGAGCCGACTCGCCCGCGGCCTCCCGATGGGCGGTGACCTCGAATACGCCGACGGTGGGACGATCGCGCAGGCCTTCTCGGCGCGGAGGGTGATGTGAGCCACCGCGCGTCGCGCGCCCCCCGCCTCACTCCGGAGGACCGTCAATGCCGATGATCACCTCCTCGGCCCGTGCGATCAACGGCGGGCGCCCCGGCGGGCGCGCGTGAACGTCCCGAACACCATCTCGGCAGCGCGCATCGTCGCCGCGCCGCTACTGGCGCTGTTGCCCTTCATCCCGTCGGTCCGCGTCCGCTTCGCCGCGTTCGCGCTCTATCTCGTGACGGCGATCTCCGACCATTGGGACGGGAAGATCGCGCGCGAGCGTGGTCTGGTAACCGACCTCGGAAAGGTGCTCGACCCTCTCGCGGATAAACTGCTGTTGATCGGGACGTTCATCCCGATGTTCCTCCTGCAGGCGCGTCCCGATGATCCCCTCCTCGCGCGGCTGCCGGCCGTCGCCGAGCGGAGCGCGTATGCGTTCACCACGTGGGGCCTCGACCCGATCTGGTTCCCGTGGTGGGTGCTCGTCCTCATCGTCGGGCGCGAGGTCTTCATGACCTGGTTCCGCGCCTTCGCGCAGGCCCGCGGCGTCGTCGTCGCGGCGCAACGGCTCGGCAAGTGGAAGGCGGGGTTCCAGTACACCTGGCTCGGCGTGGCCTACTGCTGGTTCTGGGCCAAGCTGGCGTTCGACCGGAACGTGTGGCACGGACCCCTCCCGACGTTCCTCGCGAATCTCCTCGGTCTCATCGGCCTTGTGACGATGACCGTGGCTTTCGTGCTCACCCTTGTCTCGCTCGCCGACTACCTGCGGCGCCACCGCGACCTCTTCCGCCGACCGCGCGTCGGCTGAGGCTCCGTCCCATGGACGTCGAACTCGTCTCGATCGGCGACGAGCTGCTGCTCGGCTTCACCATCGACACCAATGCCGCCGCCTTCGCCCGTCGGGCGGCGGCTGAGGGGATCCGTGTCGTCCGGCGCGCTACGGTGGGGGATGGGGCGACGGAGATCGCCGCGGCGGTGCGCGAGGCGCTCGACCGGACCGGCGCGGTCATCACGAGCGGTGGACTCGGTCCCACCGCCGACGACCTGACCAAGCCGAGCATCGCCGCGCTCTTCGGGCGGGCGATGCGACTCGATGAGGCGATCCTCGCCTCGCTCGAGGCGCGGTGGGCCGCTCGCGGCTGGCCGGGCCCGCTCCCGATGACGAATCGCAACCAGGCGATGATCCCCGACGGGGCGATGATCCTCGAGAACCATCACGGCTCCGCGCCGGGGATCTGGCTCGAGGACGAGCGGGGGCGCTGGGTGGCGATGCTCCCCGGCGTGCCGCGCGAGTTCCGCGGGATGAGCGAGGATGCGCTCCTCCCGCGGCTCCGTGCCCGTGGAGCGGGGGGCGCCGTGATCCGCTCGCACACGCTGCGGACCACGGGGATCGCGGAGTCGGCGCTCGCCGACGCGCTCGGGGACCTCGCGAAGGATCTGCTGGGCGTCGCGCTCGCCTTCCTGCCCGGCTGGGAGGGCGTCGACCTGCGATGCACGATCCGAGGCGTACCTGCCGCCGACGCGGACGCGCGGCTCGGTGCGGCGGCGGCGGCGCTTCGTGAGAGGATCGGCCGCTGGGTCTACGGGGAAGGTGACGCCGATCTCGCGGCGGTCTGCCTTGAGGGATTGCGGGCGCGGGGATGGCGCGTCGCCGTGGCGGAGAGCTGCACCGGTGGCGGGCTCGGTGCTCGTCTCACCGCGGTGCCTGGCGCGAGTGATGTGATGCTCGGCGGGGTGATCGCCTACGACAACACGGTGAAGGTCTCGGCGCTCGGCGTCGCACCCGGGACGCTGGCGGCGGTCGGCGCTGTCAGCGAAAAGGTGGCGCGGGAGATGGCGACGGGGGCGCGGGCAAGGATCGGCGCTGAGGTCGGCGTCAGCATCACCGGGATCGCCGGTCCGGGGGGCGGCACCCCCGAGAAGCCGGTCGGGACCGTCTGCGTCGCGGTGGATGTCGCCGGGGTCGTCCAGAGCCGTCGCACCGTCACGATCGGCGACCGGGGGGAGATCCGGCAGCGGAGCGCCCAACTGGCCCTGGCGCTCCTCCGACAGGCGCTTCGGGATGCCCCGATTGCCCCTGCAGCGGCCTCCCCGTGAGATTTCTCGGATGACTGGCGAACACACCACCACCGATGCCGACGAGTCGAGCCTGCCCTCGCCGGCCGATGAGATGACGGCGACCGGCGCCGAGGGGAACGTCTCCGACGTCCTGCAGGCGAGCGACGAGGAGGCGGGGCTCGTCACGGCGGCCCTCGCCGCCCAGGTGGCCGAGCAGAAGGACAAGTATCTCCGCCTCTATGCCGAGTTCGAGAACTTCCGTCGCCGTGCGGCGAAGGATCGGCAGGAAGCCGAGCACCGCGGGATGAGCCATCTGCTCAAGGGGATCCTCGATACGATCGACGACATCGCGCGCTTCGCGCACGTCGATCCGGCGACGACCGACGCACGGACGCTCGTCGACGGTGTCGCGTTGGTCGAGCGGAATCTCCTCAAGTCGCTCGCCGGGCACGGCCTCGAGGTCGTGAATCCAGTGGGGCAGCCCTTCGACCCCGCGCGGCACGAGGCGCTCACGACCGCGCCCGCCGAGCGGGCCGAGGAGGACGGCACCGTCGCGCAGGTGTATCAGGTGGGGTACGTCCTCGCCGGGACGCTGCTGCGTCCGGCGCGCGTGGTCGTGCGGCAGTGGAACGGCTGAGCGAGGCCCGCGCTCGCCGATGGCCCAACCGGACTTCTACGCCGTGCTCGGGGTGAACCCCACCGCGGCCGCCGACGAGATCAAGAAGACGTATCGGCGGCTCGCCAAGCAGTTCCATCCCGACACGAACCCCGGCGACGCGAAGGCAGCGGAACGTTTCAAGGCGATCTCCGAGGCCTACACCACGCTCGGTGACGCGAAGAAGCGGGCGGAGTACGACGAGATGCGCCGCCTCGGCGCATTCGAGGGGTTCGCGCGCCCCCGTGGGGGCAGCCGCCGCGGTCCGGGGCCAGGCGCGCCCGGGATGCCGCCGGATATGGGGGAGTTCGATCTCGGTGGGCTCGGTGGGCTCGGCGACATCTTCGGGTCGATGTTCGGCGGCGGCGCGCCGCGTCAGCCCGGCCCGCAGAAGGGCGGCAGCGTCGAAACCACGCTCGAGGTGCCGTTCCGCACCGCGGCGCGCGGCGGGAAGGTTCCCCTTGAGTTCGAGCTCGATGGGGCCCATCGGAAGATCCTCGTCACCATCCCGGCGGCGAGTGAGTCCGGGTCACGCATCAAGTTGCGGGGGCAGGGTGGAGCGGGGCGTCGCGGTGGACCCGCCGGCGACCTCGTCATCACGATTCAGGTGCAGGGCGATCCGGTCTTCACCCGTGACAGCCTCGATCTCATCCGCATCGTCCCCATCAACGTGGCGCAGGCGACCCTCGGCACGAAGCTCACGGTCGCGACGCTCGACGAGCGTCAGGTGACGCTCACGCTGCCAGCGGGGACGTCCAGCGGGAAGCGCTTCCGCATCCGGGGGCAGGGGATCGTGTCGGGCGAGCGTACGGGCGATCTGCTCATCGAGGCGAAGGTCGTCGCGCCGGAGCGGCTGACCGACGCGCAAGCCGACTTGATGCGGCGGTTCGCGGAGGCGGCGGATCTCGAGCTCTGATCGCGCGCGGTCGGGTGCACGCGCGCTGTCATCAGTGGCGCGACGCGATCCGACGACGTGATCAGGCCACTCGCTCAGGCGAGCCGACTAGGCGGCGCGGACGGGGAGGGTACGGCGACCGGCGGCGATGACGCCGCCGCCGAGGACGACGTCGCCATCGTAGAAGACGGCCGACTGCCCCGGTGCGATGGCGTGGACCGGCGTCTCCAGCGCGATCTCCACCGCATCGCCGTCAACGGCGAGCAGTGTGCCGGCCACCGGCGTCGCCCGATGCCGGACGCGCACGTGCAGCGTGGTCCCCACGACCGGCGCCGGGTCCACGAGCCATCGGACCGTCATCGCACGGAGTCCGCGGCCCAGCAGCGCCTCGCGCGGTCCCACGACCACCGCGCGATCATCTGGACGCAGCGCGACCACATAGAGCGGCTCGGCACGCCCACCCGGGAGCCCGCGGCGCTGGCCGATGGTGTAGCGCGCGAACCCGTCGTGCGTGCCGAGGACGGTGCCGTCGAGCGCGACGATCGGGCCGGGCGAGAGCGCCGGCGCGTCCGCGGGGAGTTCGCGCTCGAGGACCTTCACATAATCGCCGTCGGGAACGAAGCAGATCTCCTGACTCTCCGGCTTCTCGGCGGTCAGGAGACCGAGCTCGCGCGCGACGGCTCGCGTTTCCGTCTTGGTGAGGTCCCCGACTGGGAGAATCAGCCGATCGAGCACGCCACGATCGATCCCCCAGAGGAAATAGGTCTGGTCCTTGGCGTCGTCACGCCCGCGCTGCAGCCGACCATCGGCGAGGCGGGCGTAGTGGCCGGTCGCGATCCAGCGGGCGTCGATGGCGTCGGCCTTCGCGAGGAGGTCGCGGAACTTGGTGAAGGTGTTGCAGCGCACGCAGGGGATCGGTGTGCGCCCCGCGGCGTATTCGGCGACGAAGTCCGCGACGACGTCGTGTCCGAACTCGTCCTGCAGGTTGAGTACGTAGTGCGGGATGCCGAGGGATTCAGCGACGCGCCGGGCATCGTTCACGCTGTCGAGCGAACAGCACGGACGGTCGGGGATCTCCCCGCCGTCGTGGAAGAGCTTCATCGTGACGCCGACGGCGTCGTAGCCCTGCCGCACGAGGAGCGCGGCGGCGACCGATGAGTCGACGCCGCCGGACATCGCGACGAGGACACGGCCGCGGGTCACGCGACGCCGGCGAGCCCGCGGGCCTTGGCGACGAGGGCGGGGAAGAGCTCCGCCACGCGCGCCACGTCGTCGGGCCCATTCAGCGCGCCGAAGCTCATCCGGATCGCGGCGTTCGCGAGGTCCGGTGCGACGCCCATCGCGGAGAGCACGTGCGACGGCGTGATGCTCCCGCTCTGACACGCGGAGCCGCTGGAGGCGGCGACACCCTGCAGGTCGAGCGCCATCAGCAGCGACTCGGAGTCGGTGCCGGGGACGGAGACATTCAAGATGTGCGGCGCGCGCGGCGCCGCGCCGCCGTGGACGACGAGCCCGGGCACCTTCGCCTCGAGCGCGGCCTGCAGCGCGTCGCGCATCGCCTCGAAGGTCCGCCAGTGCGCCTCGCGCTCGAGGACTGCGAGTTCCATCGCGCGGGCGAGCCCGACGGCGGCGGCGACGTTCTCGGTGCCGGGGCGGCGGCCGCGGTCCTGCGAGCCGCCGAAGAAGAGGGGCTCGAGGGGGGTCCCGCGTCGGATGTAGAAGGCCCCGATTCCCTTCGGCGCGCCGACCTTGTGCCCGCTGACGGAGGCGAAGTCGAAGGGAATCGCACGCGCGTCGACCTCGACCTTCCCGAAGGCCTGCACGGCATCGGTGTGGAAGAGGGCGCCCTGCGCCTTCGCGAGCGCGGCGAGCTCGGCGATCGGTTGCACGACCCCTGTCTCGTTGTTCACCCACATCAGCGAGCAGACGGCCGTGTCGGTGCCGAGGGTGATGCTCGCCTCGGCGAGGTCGATGCGCCCGGTAGCGTCGATGCGGAGGAGGCGTTCCTCGGCGCCCTCCTTGGCCGCCTGATGCGCCGCGACGAGGACGGCTTTGTGCTCCGTCGGCGAGGTGACGACCGCGCGCTTTCCCTGCGTCCGGAGCACGCGCCAGGCGCCGAGGACGGCGAGGTTGTCCGACTCGGTCCCGCCGCTCGTGAAGCAGACCTCGTCCGGTGCGGCGCCGAGGCACTGCGCCACGCGCTCCCGGGCCTCGTCGAGCGCGGCGCGGGCCTCACGCCCCCAGCGGTGCGCGGAGGAGGGGTTGCCGAATCGCGGGCCGAAGAACGGCGACATCGCGTCGAAGACCTCGGCACGAACCGGGGTCGTGGCGGCGTGGTCGAGATAGATCGGGGGGGCGGACATAGCGGGGAATATAGGCCGCCCCGCGATGTGCTGGTGGGGTGGCGGCGGCGGGTCTAGGTTCCCGAGGATGGCGCCTAAACGCACCGTCCTTCACGGCGACCTAACGCCTGTCCGGCGCACCCTGCGCATCGAGCTCAAGCGGACCTCGGATGGACGACCGAGTCTCGCGTGCGTCCGCGTGGATGGAACGCGGACCTGGGCGCGCGTCCACCCCTTCCTCCCGACGCACGACCTCACCCACTGCGCGGTCGAGAGCGTCCTCGGCGTCGATGACGCGTTCTTCGGCCTGATCGCGCAGGGGTGGGACATCGATGACTTCGCCTCCGCCGGCGTCGTGAAGCGTCTGCCGGCGGCGGCGCTCTGCGTCGAGCAGGTGGTCGGGCACATCGAACGCGCGATTGCCGTCGATGCCGAGGCGTTGGCGGAGGCGCTCGCCCTCGAGGCGGCACGCACGGGGCGTGCCCCGTGTCAGGCGGTTCGTGACGATCAGCTCGCCGCCATCGGGCGGCTGCAGGGGGCGCTCCTGGAGGCGTGGCGGGCCACCCCCCCCGGTGAGACGCTCCGGATCACCTTCCCGGTCGCGCCGCCGCCCCCCTGACGCGTCGACCCGTTCTGCCCGGGCCGACACGTCGCACGCGACGGGGCCGCTAGCGGCGCGCCCCCGTGAGGTAGGTGTCGAACCACGCGATCCAGCGCGCCCACTGATCGAGGTCACTCGCGTAGGTCATCACCGAGTGGTCCTCGTACGGATACAGGTAGAGGGCCGCCTGCTTCCCGAGCCCCTGCAGGGCGTTGAACAGCCGGATCGAGCTCATCGGCGCGGTCCCGGTGTTCTGATCCTCGAGATGGTGGTAGAGCAGCAGCGCCCCGCTCAGCTTGTCGGCCCGGAAGAAGGGCGACATATCGAGGTAGGTGGCCTGTGCCTCGTAGAAGCTCCGCCGCTCGCTCTGGAAGCCGAAGGGGGTGAGCGACCGGTTGTACATCCCGTCACCGGCGATCCCCGCCTTGAAGTACGGAACGAGCGTCATCGCGTTCACGGTGCTGAAGGCCCCGTAGCTGTGGCCGCCGAGCCCGATGTTGTCGCGCCGGACGAAGCCGGAGTCGACGAGCGCATCGATCACCGCGTCGAGGCTTTCCTTGAGGTCGCGCGTGTAGTTGTCGTTCATCCGGCCCGAGTCGCCGAGGATCGGGAGGTCGGGTTCGATGAAGACGTAGCCGGCGGCGACCCAGACCTCGGTCGCGGTGGCAGGGCGGGACGCGGGCACCGCAGGGAACGTGTTGATGTTCGTGCTCCAGCGGGTCTTCTCGTACGCCTCGATCGACGTGTGCTCGCGCGGATAGAACCAGAGGACGCCGGGGGTGACGCCGGCCTGGTACGTGCGCGGCAGCACGACCTTCGTCCAGATCTGCAGGCCGTCGCGCGGGCGGGTCACGCGGATGAGCTTCCGCACCGCCTGCGTCACCTGCGGGGCCGCGTCGACGGCGGTCGAGAGCCGCGTGAGGGCGCCGGTCCGCGTGTCCCGTCGCCAGCTATCCTCGATCAGCGTCGGCGACTGCCGGGTCACGATGACCTCGCGGAGCTCATCGTCAAGCGGGGCCACGAGCCGCTCGAACACGTCGGCCGGGCTGTCGAGGACGCGCGATCGCGCACCGGTTTCGATCTCGATGCGGTCGACGAACGGCCGCGGCGCCCGACGGTGCCACTCCGTGCCGTACGTCCGCTGTCCGCTCACGAACACGGCGCGCCCGTCGGGCGTCGTGAGGACGCCGGTCTGCGCGCCGACGCCGGCGTGTGTCAGCAGGGTGCCACCAGTGCCCACGGTATCCGCGGTCGGCGTCCCACCGCCGAAGCCACCGCCCCCGCCGAACCCGCCGCCGCCGGGGATGGTCACGCCACGACCGAGGGGGAATCGCTTGGTCGGTTCCGTGGGCCGGACCGCGAACGCCTGCCCGCTGTCGCTCACGAAGAGCATCGCGCCGTCGTGGCTCCATGCGAACCCGCTGAGCTGCGGCCCCGCTTCCAGCACGAGCGCGGTGTCACCGGGCCCGTAGGGCGCCGACCATCGCATCAGGCGCACCGCGGTCGCCTGCGGGCGGCCGCCACGTGCGCCGGCCGCACCGCCGTTGCCGCCGCCGGCATTCCCGCTCCGTGCGCCACCGCGTCCCTCCGCCGGTGCCGCCGCGAAGACCGACTTCAAATAGAACAGGCCACGACCCGCCGGATCCCACTGCAGGTTGCGCTTCCCCGTGTCGGGCGCCGCCGGCGCATCCGGGCCTCGTGCCTCTTCACGTAGCGGGGTGGTCTGCAAGGTCGCCACCACTCGGCCGGTCAGATCCCAGAGCTCCTGCACGCTGCCGAATGACGAGACGGGGACGAGATACGAGAACGGCTCCGTCATCCGCGTGACCCGGAGGTGCCCGCCGTCGGGCGAGAGATCGGCGGCGCGCACCATCGTCGGGGCGCCGATGCGGCGTTCACGGCGTGACGCGATGTCGACGAGGGCGAGCTGCCCGGTCGTATACCACTTCAACTGCGCCTTCTCGTGCGGATCCTCGAGCAGGCTCCAGTGCACGGGCTGAGGGACCTTGCGCGCCCCAGTCATCCGCACGCGCGGGCCATCCTCGACGCCATCGGTGGCGTGCGTCGGGATCGGGCCACGTCCCTCGGGCACGAGGACGACGAGGAGCCCCGTGCCATCCGCAGTGAAGCGGAGCTCGTCCACGAGGGTCGCGAGGAGCGGGGTCCGGGTCACCTGCGTGCTCCGGCCGGTCGCGACGTCGGCCACGAAGGCGTGCGAGGCGGTCGGGAAGTTCGCGATGTAGGCGATCCGGTCACCGCGCGGCGACCAGGTCTCCGCGGCGATCGTCGCGCCCGCCGGCGTCTGCAGCGCGCGCGCGACCCCGGTCTTCGGGTCGACGACGACGAGGCCGGTGCGTGTGCTCACGGTCAGCTCGCGCGACCGGTTGGCGCGCGTGTCCACGTTCAGGCCGCCGAGGTACTGATGTGGCGCCCCGTAGGCGGCGATTGCCCCGCGGTCGGCGCCGGTGGTCCGGAGCGCCAACGTGCGTGCCGGATTGAGTCGGTCGAGTCGGATATCGACTCGTGGGGTCATCACGATCGTCTCGATCGCCGCGGGCGGGCGGACGAAGCGCTCGGCTGCGAGGATCGCCTTCGGATCCCAGGCGGCCGGCTGCTGCGCACCGAGCGCGACGGCCGGGACGATGGCGGTGAGGAGGAATCGCGACAGCGGGGAGCGTGGCATCGGAGGTGGGATGAGGGAACGGAGGGCGGCGGGCACGGCGGTGGCGCGTCGATCGACGCGATCACCGATGGTCAGCGGAAGCAGCTCGGATACGACGGGTCGGCGCCGGCGATGGCGGGGCGGTTCGGCCGCGTCGCGATCGCGAGCATCACGTCGTGGATGAAGCGGCCTAGACGCGCCGAGTGCTCGTACTCGATGTACTGCGGCTCGTCCGTCACCTGGTGGTAATCCTGCGCGTACCCGAGCGAGAAGTACGTCACCGGGATGTTCTTCGCGACGTAGCTCACCTGATCGCTGCGGCAGAACCGATTGAGGGGGTTGGCGGTGACGTCCCAGCTCCGGTCGATCGCCATCGGCTCGGCGGAGTTCGCGTTCACCGAGTCGATCATATCGCCGAACTCACGGGACAGGCGACGTGCGCCGAGCATCTGCACTGAGTTCGGCCCGCCGAATCGCACCTGATCCGCCCGACCCTTGCCCAGCATATCCATATTGTGCGCCGCGACGATCTTCGAGAGATCGACCGTCGGGTGGTCGACGAACCAGCGCGAGCCGAGGAGGCCCGCCTCCTCCCCCTGATGCGAGATGAAGAGGATCGAGCGCGCCGGCCGCTCGCTCGCGAAGCGCTCGGCGATCTCGAGGAGGACCACGGTGCCCGAGCCGTCGTCGTCAGCGCCGTTGAAGATCGAGTCGAGACGCGCCGGGCGGACGCGCCGGGCCGCGGCGAGGAGCGAGTCGATGCGACGCTGCTGCTCGGCGGTCGGGATGCAGGCCGGGTCGTTCGCGCCCTGACGGCGTGTCACCGTGTTCACGGCGCGCAGGGAATCGTGGTCGACGGGCGCCGTGTTCGCGCCGACGTGATCGTTGTGCGCCCCCACAAGCACATACTCGGCCGCCAGCGTCGGATCGCTCCCGGGGAGCATCGCGATCACATTCCGCGCGTGCGTCTCCGGCGCGGCGCGCCAGGCGTACTGCCACTGTCCCGAGACGTGGCCACCGGTCGTGCCGACGGCGAGGTCGTTGAGCGGGCGTCCGAAGAGCCGCTCGGCGGTAGCGCGGGCGATCGTCGCCGCGGCGAGCGTGGCGTCGGCCCCCGGCGTCGCGGCGGGGCGCATCATCCCTGCGCCGGCGACCGCGGCGGTCCGCGTTGCCGGTGCCATCGCGTCGAGCCCGACGACGAGCACGCCCACCGCCCCGGCAGCGATCGCGCGGCGGTACGGGCTGGGCGGCGGCGTCGCGGGGCGCGCGGGGGCCGCCGGGCGCGGGGTCGCACGCTGCGCCGTCTCGAAGGCGATCACCGCATCGGCGCCGAACTTGTTCGGGACATCGGCGCAGCTGACGAAGCTTGCGGGCGCCGCCCCGCCGCTTGCGCCGGGTGCGCCGCTCACGAAGACCGCGATGCGGCCCCGGAACCGCGCCGGATCGAGCGCGGCGGTATCCGTCGTGCTGCCGGCATAGATCGCCGTCACATTCTGCAGGGCGGCGCGTGCTGCCACCCCGTTCGCCGCATTCGGTGCGACGGGGATCCATTCCATCGCGAGCGGTGCGGTGCCGCGCCCCACGCTGAGGCGCGCCGATGCCGCATCGATGCCGAAGGTGCCGTAGGGGAGCGACTGGAACCAGCTGCCGCCGTCACCGGCGGGGCGCAGGCCGAGTCGCTCGAACTCCCGCGCGATGTAGGCGGTGACCTTCGCGTTGCCGAGCTCGCCGATGCGACGGCCGCGCATCGAATCGTCCGCGATCTGGTAAAGCCGCGTCCGCAGGTCGTTCGCGGTGATCGCCGCCTCGGTCGGCCGCGGTGCCCAGGTCATCGGGCCCTCGTCGGGCCAGACCGGGAGCATCGTCGCGCGGGACTGCGCGGCGAGGGGGTGGACGAGCGGGGGGGCGAGCGGGAGCAGGAAGGCGGCGCCGAGCATCGCGGCGCGGAGGGACTTCGAGGGCGTCAGCACGGGCATCTCGGGTCGGGGGAGCCGGACGGAACGCTACGCAGCCGCGGGCGGGAACGTTCCGGTCAGGGGAGCGGGGTCAGGAGGGCCCGCGCCGGAGCGGCGTCGAAGGCCCCCGTCTTCAGCGGGGCGGCGTGCAGGTGGTACCGACCGGCGGGGACGTGGCGGAGATCGAGGTTCTCCAGGACGTAGGCGCCGGCGCCGAAGAGCCGATGATGGATCTCGAGCGTGGTGCTCGTGCGCGAATCCACGCTCGGACAATCGACGGCGAGCAGCTGCAGTCCGTCGTGCACGAGCGCCTCGGCCGTCTCGGCGGTGAGCGTCGGCCACTCGTCGGGGAAGGCGCCGGTGGCGACGGTGCGATCGGTGCGGAGGATCAGCCGCTCGACGCCCGCAGGGCACCCGGCCGCGCGCAGCACCGCGAGGTCGAGCGGACCGGTGTGCCCTCGGACATCCACGACCATCGCGGCCCCGATGAAGGGTGCGAGCGGGAGCGCGTCAGCGCCGGGGGCCGCATCCGCGACGTGGAGCGGCGCATCGGCGTGCGTCCCCACGTGGGGGCTCGTCTCGATCCGTCCGACGTTCACGCTCGCCCCCGCCGCGCGGGACCACGCCCATCCGCAGCTGCACGCGGTGTCGCCCGGCCACGGCGGCGTCGTCGGTGCGAACGGGACGGAGATGTCGAGCATCGCCCTCAGAAGGTCGCGACGTCGAGGGTGCGCAGGTCGTCGACCCGCATCGTCTCATCGGTGAGGAAGGGCTCCCCGTAGCGACGACGGATCAACGCGCCGTAGTGCGCCGCCTGATGCCGCACGAGGTCGTCGAGCGGTTCGCCGTTGGGGTACACCTCGCCCGCCTGCGTCGCGCCGTCGAACTGCGAGTCGTAGCAGCGGATCGCCTCGAGCTTCTGCTCGAAGGTGTCCGTGATGTCCACCACGAAGGTCGGCTTCACCGCATCCTCCCGGTACGCGATGGCGTAGCAGACTTTCCGCGGGCGATGCGGCGCCGTCGAGGGGTCGAGCTTGGCGAGGCCGGCGAGGAAGCAGGCGTCGCGCACGAGTTCGCTCGCCACCCGATGGTCGGGGTGCCGCCCGCGCGGGGCCGGGGCGATCACCACCTGGGGACGGAGCTCGCGGATCACGCGGGCCAACCGTTCCCGCGTGGCCGGCGTGTTCTCGATCGCCGCGTCGGGGAGTTCGAGGTTGCGACGCACGGCGACGCCGAGCACCTGCGCGGCCCGTGCGGCCTCCTCGGCGCGGAGGGCGGCGGAGCCGCGCGTCCCCATCTCCCCGGCGGTGAGGTCGAGGATCCCGACGCGTTGCCCGAGGGCGACCTGGCGCGCGATGGTGCCGCCGCAGAGGAGTTCGACGTCGTCGCGGTGCGGCCCGACGGCGAGGAGGTCGAGAGGGGCGTCCATCCCCGGAATGTACCGGTGTCGGGGGAGGGCCGCGATGTGCTATGCTCACGGGATGCGTCCCTCGCCGTCCCCCTTCGCCGGTCCGATGCCCGTGTTGTCGACGGACCAGCTGGTGCTCCGCGCCTTCGTCGCCAGCGACGCCGTCGCCGTCGAGGCCGCCGTGTCGGATGCGGCGGTGGCCGAGCAGACGCTGTCGATCCCGCATCCGTACCCACCTGGAGCGGCCGACGACTTCATCGCGGCCACGCAGCGGGAGTGGTCGGCGGGGACGGTGGCCACGTGGGCGGTCGTGCAGCAGGACGTCGGCGCCGTGGTGGGCGCAGTGATGCTGCGCTTCGCGTGGCCACACCGGCGGGCCGAGATCGGCTATTGGATCGCTCGTGCCGCGTGGGGGCGTGGGATCGCGACGGAGGCGGTCCGGGTGGTGCTCGAGTACGGCTTCGATCGCCTCGGTCTGCACCGTGTGGAGGCGCGGCGGTGGGTGGGGAACGAGGCGTCGGGGCGCGTGCTCACCAAGGCGGGGTTCCGCGATGAGGGGGTCCTGCGCGGCGCGCTCGTCCGCGACGGCATCGCCCGGGACGTGATCATCAGCGGGCGGTTACGGGACGACCCGCGGTGATGCGCGCGTCGTGAATGACGAGGGGGCGCCCGCCTCGGACGGGCGCCCCCTCTGGCAACGCGGTCGGCGGAACCGCTGCCGACGTCAGCGCGGCGGGCGACGTCCGCTGCCGGGGCCCTGCGGCATCTCGGCGAGGTTCTTGTCGAACACCGGCTGCTGCGCGGTGGTGAGGACGGCGCGGATGTCGGCCATCTGCTTGGCGCGCATCTGCATCATATGCTCGCGCATCCCGGGGTCCTGCATCGCCTGCATCCCGGCCCCCTGCATCATCTCCATCAGATCGGCGCGTCCCTTGGCCTGGATCGAATCGACCTTGGCCTTCTGCGCGTCGGTGAGGGTGATGTCCTTGAAGAGCATCTCGTTCTGGCGGTTCATCATCCCGCCCTGGCCGCCCATCCCGCCTCGGCCACCCCCCATCCCACCGGGACCACCCTGACCCATCCCGCCCGGCGGCGGGCCACCCATCCCGCCCTGCGCGGCGACGGTCGAGGCGCTCAGCACGAGCGCGGTGAAGAGCAGGCGGATACGGGACATCAGGGCCTCCGGATATCGGATGGTGGTGGCGCGGGCCGCGGCGCGGCCTCAGCCAATGAGACGTCGGGTCCGGCGAAAACGTTGGGGGCGATTCGGCACCCCGTGGGGCGGTCGCGAGGGCCCCGTAGGGATGATCGCCGGGACTCCCGGTCTGCCGAGGGTGGAGCGGTGGTTGTCAGCCCGTCGGAGCCGCCCGCCCGCCACCGCCACCATGTCCGCCGCGTCGACGCCGACGGCGGGGACCGCCGGAACCGCCAGCGGCCCCACTGGGTCCACCGCTCGCCTGCCCACCGCTCGCCGCTCCGCCACCCGCCGACGATCGCAGCTGCGGACGTGCGGGGCCGCTCCCCTTCCGGGCCGAACGCTCGGCCTCGGCCTTGGCCTGCGCCTCGCGCCGCGCCGCCTTCTCCTTGGCCCGGGCGCGCTCCTCCGCCTTGCGCGCGCGGATGGCCGCGATGCGCTCCGCGATCGGGACCTCGAAGCGCTCGACCGGCTTGTGGTGATAGTCGAATCCGGGGAGGGTCCGGCGCGGCAGCTTTTTGCCGATCGCCTTCTCGATGGCGCGCAGGTCGCTCTCCTCCTCCGGCGACACCAGGGTGAAGGCCTCGCCCGTGGCATCGGCGCGGGCCGTGCGGCCCACGCGGTGGATGTAGTCCTCGGGGAGGTGCGGCACGTCGAAATTCACCACGTGCTCAAGCGCTTCGACGTCGATCCCGCGGGCCACGATGTCGGTGGCGACGAGCACGCGCACCTTCCCCGCCTTGAAATCGGCGAGGGCCTCGGTCCGCTGGTTCTGCGAGCGGTTCCCGTGGATGCGTGCGTTCGCGATCCCCGCTCGGGTGAGCACATCGCTCAGGCGGTTGCTGCGGTGCTTGGTGCGGGTGAAGCAGATCACATTCCCCACCACGTCCTGACGCAGCAGCGCGATGAAGAGATCGGCCTTGAGCGGCTCGGCGACGGGCCAGAGCGCCTGCTCGATCTTCGCCGCCGGCTGCGCGATGCGCTCCACGTTGAGGCGCACCGGGTCCTGCAGCATCTCGCGCGAGAGCGAGACGATGGGCGCCGGGAGTGTGGCGCTGAAGAAGAGCGTCTGGCGCCGCCTCGGCAGATGCGTGAGGACGCGCTTGATGTCGGGAAGGAACCCCATATCCAGCATCCGGTCGGCCTCGTCGAGCACGAGCACCTCGAGGCCGCGGAAGTCGACGTAGCCACCGGGCTGCGAGAGGTGATCGAGCAGCCGCCCAGGGGTGGCGATGATCACGTCGACGTGCTGCCGGAACGCGGTCTCCTGCGGCCCCATCCCGACGCCGCCGAAGATCGCGGCGCCGCGGAGCCCGGTGTGGCGGGCGAGGTCGGAGAAGTCGGCGTGGACCTGCGCGGCGAGTTCACGCGTGGGCGTGAGGATGAGCGCGCGCGTGGCGCGGGTCGGCGCGTCCTGCAGCCGGTGCAGCAACGGCAGCAGGAAGGCGCCGGTCTTCCCGCTGCCGGTCATCGCGCAGGCGAGGAGGTCGCGCCCGTCGCGGGCGGGGGGGACGGCGTCGCGCTGGATGGGGGTCGGGGCGGTCCAGCCGAGGTCGTGGACGGCGCGCAGCAGGGCGGGAGAGAGCCCGAGTGAGTCGAAGGTCATGTAGAGCGAAAGCTAGTCGGACGGCGTGCTGTTCCCTATGGCGTGCGGGTCGGACACGTCCCCGTCGCGTGCCTACTCGTGCCGCAGCGCCTCGATCGGGTCGAGGCGCGCCGCGCGTTGCGCCGGGAGGATCCCGAAGACGAGCCCGATCCCCCCGGAGACGGCCACCGCGATCAGCGTGATCGTGACCGGAGGGGCGGCAGAGATCCCGAGCAGCGCCGTGACCGTCCGTCCGAGGCCGAGGCCGAGCGCAATCCCGATCAGTCCGCCGATCCCCGTGAGCGTCGCCGCCTCAATCAGGAACTGCAGCAGGATGTCGCGCCGCGTAGCGCCGAGTGCCTTGCGCACGCCGATCTCCCGCGTGCGGTCCGTCACCGAGACCATCATGATCGCCATCACGCCGATCCCGCCGACGAGGAGCGCGACCGAGGCGAGGACGAGCATCACGAGGAAGAACACCCCGGTGAGCTGATTGAAGACGTCGAGGATCTGGTCGGCGGTGACGAGGTCGAACGAGTTCCGCTGCGCGGGGCGGAGTCGACGCAGTTCACGCATCGCGATCGTCACCGCCTCCTGCGCCTGCGGGACGGTCACCCCGGCGCGTGGCTTCACCGGGATCCACTGTGCATTGGTCTTGTCGAACTGGAACTGCGCGTCGAGGAGCCGGTAGGGGATGATCGCCCCCGTCTCCGCGCCCTGCGGAGCGAAGATGTTCTCCGGCGGGAGGTAGAGGCCAATCACCTCCATCGGCCGTCCGCCGACGAGCACGGTCGCACCGATTGGGCGCTCTCGGCCGAACAACCGCCGCGCGATTGCCTCCTGCAGCACCACCACGCTTGCGCCCGAGAGCACCTCCGCGCGTGTGAACCAGCGGCCGTCGGCGAGCGTCCCGCCCTGGATCTCGGTGAACCCCGCATCGGCGCCGAAGAGCCCGACGGGTTGGGTCCGCTCACCCCGATACGCCACGCGCGCGAGTGTCTGCCCCCAGATCCCCGCGTACGCCACTTCTGGCAGTCGGCGGATGCGCTCGGCCTCCGCGTCCCGCAGGTCGGGGCGGATGCGGATCCACGCCGGCGGATTCTGCGGGTTCACCGGCGTGCTCGAATACGCTTTCAGCACGTAGAAGGTCGTCGGGCCGGCGACTTCGACGGTGCTGATGATCTGGCTGCGGAGCCCTTCGACGAGCGAGGCCATCGTCATCACCGTCGCCACCCCGATCACGACGCCGAGGATGGTGAGCCCCGAGCGCAGCTTGGAGGCGCGCAGCGTCTCCATCGCGATCCGGAGGTTCTCCTCCGCCTGAGCGAGCGACGGGAGACGCATCGTCACTCGGCGCGCATCGCGGTGATGGGATCGAGTCGCGCCGCGCGCCGCGCAGGGTACACGCCGAAGAGGACGCCGACGCCGGCCCCGAGGGCGAGCGCGAGGACCACCGCCCAGGCACTGATGCGCGCCGGGAGCGGCGACACCGCCGAGACGAGCCCCGCGAAGGCCCATCCGCCCAGCACGCCGATCAGGCCGCCGAGGGTCGCGAGCGCGATCGTCTCGAAGAGGAACTGCATCTCGATGTCGCGCGCCCGGGCGCCGACGGCCTTTCGGATGCCGATCTCGCGCGTCCGCTCGTTCACCGCCATCAGCATGATGTTCATGATGACGATGCCGCCGACGACGATGCCGATCGCCACGACCGCCGGGAGCACGAGGAAGAGGATACGCGTGAGCCGTTTCCAGAACGCGACGAGCGCGTCCGACGTCTCGATCGAGAAGTCGTTCGCGTCGCCGGGGCGGAGGCCGTGCGCGAGGCGCATCGCCTCCTCCGCACGCGCCATCCCCGCCGTCACCGCCGTCGCGTCCCGCATCCGGACGGAGACCGTCGTGGTGAGGCGTCGGCCGTAGCGCATCTCGAACCGCGTGAAAGGGATCAGCGCGTAGCCGTCGAACGACTGCCCGAGGACCCGCCCCTTGGCCGCGTTCACGCCGACGACCGTCACCGGTTCGCCGGCGAGACGGATCTCCTGACCGATCGGGTCGACGTCCCCGAAGAGCTTCTCGGCGACCTCGGCGCCGAGCACGGCGACTGGCATCCGCTGGACGACGTCGACGTCGGAGAGGGCGCGCCCCTTGGTGACCGTGTACCCCTGCACGATCTGATAGGGCGGGGTGATGCCGAACATCAGGACGTCACCGACGGTGCGACCGCGCCAGACGGCATCGGTGGTGGGCGTGGGCCATCCCGACTGCATCGAGATGGCGTCGGCGTCAGGGAAGGCGGCGGCGACCACGTCGACGTCGCGCGTGGTGATGCGCGGCCGTCGCTGGATCACCGCCCAATCATCATCGGTGATGTTGCCGACGCTGATCGGCGTCCGGCGCACCTGGAAGGTGTTGTTGCCGATCATCGCGTCGGCGATGTTCTCCTTCACGTACGCGTTCATCCCCTGGATGATCGCGACGACCGCCACGAGGAACGCGACCGACACGACGATGCCGAGGAGCGTGAAGGCGCTCCGGAGGGGATTCGCGCGGATCTGGTCGAGCGCGAGGGCGGCGGCGTCGGTGCGGCGCACGCCCGAAAGCTATTCGTGCCGCAGCGCCTCGACGGGGTCGAGCCGGGCGGCGCGCGTGGCGGGGAGCATCCCGAACGCGACCCCGGTGACGGCGGCCGCAATTAAGGAAAGGATGATCGCGCTCGGCGGGATGCTGGCCGGGATCGTGGAGTTCGCCCGGATGATCCAGGCGAGGCCACCGCCGAGGAGGAGGCCGATCCCCGCCCCGAGACTGGTCAGGGTGGAGGCCTCGACGAGGAACTGCCAGAGGATCGTGCCGTACGTCGCGCCGAGTGCCTTCCGGACGCCGATCTCGCGGGTCCGCTCGGTGACCGAGATCATCATGATGGCTACGACGCCGACGCCACCGACGAGGAGCCCGACGGCGGAGAGGCCGATCCCGACGAGGAAGATCGCTCCGAAGAGCTGGTTGAACGTATCGAGGATCTGGTCCTGCCCGACGAGGAAGAAGGTGTTCGCCTCACGCGGGCGGAGGCCTCGCATCCCGCGGAGGGTCGCTGTGACGGCATCCATCGCCTCGCTGCGCGGCACCCCGGGGCGCGGCTTCACGAAAAGGAGCATCCCACGGCGCCACACGTCGAGGCGGTTCCACGCGGTGAGCATCGGGATGACCATCCGCGGGCGGTCGGGGCCGCGGCCGTCGAGAGACTTCAGGAAGCCCGCCTCGGTGTGGTAGACCCCGATGACGGTGAAGCGCGTCCCGGCGAGATCGATCTGCCGCCCGATCGGGTCGGCGTCGCCGAAGAGCAGGGTGGCGAGGGTGTCGTTGACGAGCGCGACCGTCGCAGCGGCGTCGTGCTCGGTCTCGCTGAAATTGCGGCCCGGGCTGATGTCGGCGACATCCGTGCTGATCCACTCGGGGCTCTGCGCGTCGTACCCGACGTTCTTGATCTCCCGATCCCGGTAGGTCGCCGTGCCGCTCCCGAGGAGCCACGCAATCGCACTCGAGACTTCGGGGAGGCGTTGGACCGCACGCCACTCGGCGAGGGAGACGCCCGGATACCGGAACTCCGGGCAGTTCTCGTTGGTCGGGTTGCAGTTCCTGAAGCTCGGGTCCGTGCGGCGTACCTGGAAGGTGCTCGCGCCGAACTCGTCCATATCGTCGGCGAACGACTGTTTGATGCCGTGAATCGTCGCGCCCATCGCGACGACGACGAAGACGCCGATGGCGACACCGGAGATGGTGAGCGCGGCGCGGACCTTGTTGGCGCGGAGCGAGTCGAGGGCAATGCCCACGCCCTCGAGGCTCATCAGGAAGCGGTCACGGAAGCGCACCGGCTATTCCTGCCGGAGGGCCGTGATCGGGTCGAGTCGCGCGGCCCGGCTCGCCGGATAGATGCCAGCGGTGATGCCGACGCCGGCGCCCACCACGAGCGCGGCCACGAGGGACCAGGGTGCGACGCTCGCCGGGAGCGGCGTCACGGCGGCGATGAGCTGGGCGAGGCCGATGCCAAGGCCCGCGCCGATCATCGCTCCGAGGATGGAGAGAGTGGAGGCCTCGACGAGGAACTGCGCGATGATGTCGCGCCGCCGAGCGCCGAGCGCCTTGCGGATGCCGATCTCGCGGGTCCGCTCGGCGACCGCCACGAGCATGATATTCATAATGACCAGCGCGCCGACGATCAGGCCGATGGCGGGGAGGGCGGTCCCGAAGAGCACGAGCTTCCCCTTGAGTTCGTCGAGGAAGCTGAGGGCGGCATCGGAGCTCGCGATGGAGAAGTCATCTTCCTCGCCCGGGCTAAGGCCGCGGAAGGCCCGGAGCGCCCCGCGGACGATCTCCTGCCCATCGAGGATCGCCTCGCGCGTCGGGGCCTGCACGACCACTTCCTCCACGTCACCGCGCGGCCGTAGCGCACGGCTGAGCGGCGACGTGATCGGTGCGACGGCGAGCCGGTCGAGCGAGAAGCCGAAGACGGAGCCCTGCGCCTCGATGACCCCGATGATGGTGTAGGGGATCCCGGTGACGCGTAGCTCGCGCCCGATGGGGTCGAGCCCGGCGTAGTAGTACGAGGCGACCTCACTCCCGACGACAAGCACCTTCGCCCCGAGCGCGACCTCCTGCGCGTTGAAGGCGCGGCCCTGTGCGATCTCGTAGTCCTTGATGTCGAAGTAGCTCGCCTCGGTCGCGACGGCCTGGACGGACCGCGGACGGAGACCCGGCACCGCGGCCGGCAAGAAGCTCTCGTTCACCATCGCCGTGCGGTACGTCGCGCTCGGCAGCGCCTCGCGCACTACCGCGGCCGCCGGGGCGTACAGCCGAGGCCGCCGCTGGAGCCGTCGCCACTCCTCGTCCGATACATCCTGGAAGTTCGGGTATCGCCTGACAGTGAAGGTGTTCGTCCCGATGATGCTCACCGCGAAGTCATTCTCGACGTAGTCGGCCATCCCCTCGACGATCGAGACGACGGCGATCAGGAACATCACGCCGATCATCACGCCCGTCAGGGTGAAGAAGCTCTTCAACTTCTGCACCCGGATGGTCTGCAGGGCGAGGCGGACCGCCTCGAGGAACGGCATCCGACTACAGCTGTGGCGCGTGGATCCCGAGCCGAGCGACGAACTGGGCCTGCGTCTCGTCGGAGGCCATCGTGCCGTCGCGGAGCACGACGACACGGCGCGCGTGCGCGGCGATGTCGGGCTCGTGCGTCACCATGATGACCGTCTGCCCCGTGTTCGCGAGGTGCTCGAAGACCCGCATGATCTCCTCGGAGGTCTGCGAGTCGAGGTTCCCCGTCGGCTCGTCGGCGAGGAGGATCGACGGGTCATTCACGAGGGCACGCGCGATCGCGACACGCTGCCGCTGGCCGCCCGAGAGCTCGTTCGGCTTGTGATGCATCCGCTGACCGAGCTGGACTTTCTCGAGCGCCTCCGTGGCCCGGCGCTTCCGCTCGGCTGCTGGGACGCCGGCGTAGACGAGGGGGAGTTCGACGTTCGCGAGGGCGGTCGCGCGGGGGAGGAGATTGAAGGTCTGGAAGACGAACCCGATCTCCTTGTTCCGCACGCGCGCCAGCGCGTCATCCTGCATCGCACTCACGAGCTGGCCGTTGAGCCAGTACTCGCCGGCGTTCGGCGTGTCGAGGCAGCCAACGATGTTCATCAGCGTCGACTTCCCGGAGCCCGACGGGCCCATGATGGCGACGTACTCGTTCCGCTTGACGGCGATGTCGACGCCGCGGAGGGCGCGGATGATCTCGCCCCCCATATCGTATTCGCGCTTGATGCCGCGGGTGACGATCACCCAGTCGCGGTCAGGAGCGGCGCCGACGGCGCTCGTCACGGCCTCCCGCTCGGCAGCGGTGCTCATCGGTGCCTCGATCGTCGCTGTGCTCATGGGGCCTTCGTCCCGGCCGTCGTCGGCTCCGTCGCTTCCTTCACCATCTGGCCCTCCTTCAACTCGCGGATCGCCTGGTACGACCCGGCGACGATCCGTTCACCGCCGGTCAGACCGCCGAGCACCTCGAAGTGCTTCTCGCCCGCGATCCCCACTCGTACGGCGCGGAAGGTCACTGTGTTGTCCTCGCCGATGAGGAAGACCCCTTCGACATCTTTCTTCCCGACCTCGACGGCCGGGGTCCGGGAGGCCGCCGGCGAGGTGGAATCGACCTCCGCCCCCGTCTCCTCGCGCACGGTGAGCGCGATGATCGGGACCGCGAGCGCGCCGGACCGGGTGTCGGTGATGATCTTGGCCGTCGAGGAGAAGTCCGGTCGGGTCGATGGCGGCGGGTTCAGGATGCGCACCGTGACCTCGTAATCGATCGCCTGATTGGTGGTCGCGGCCCCCGCGGTCGCGCCGCGGACGGAGCTGTTCGAGATCTCGACCACCCGGCCGACGAAGGTGGTGTCCGAGAAGGCGTCGAGCTGGATGACCGCCGAGTCGCCAAGGCTGATCCGGCTGACGTCGGTCTCGTCGACCTTCACCTTCGTCTCGAGGACGCTCATATCCGAGATCGTCATCAACGTCGCGGCGTCGCGGTTGAGCGTCCCCATGATCGCGGTCTCGCCGACTTCGACGTTGAGGCGCGTGACGCGGCCGCTCATCGGCGCGTAGATCGTGGTGCGCGAGAGCTGATAGCGCGCGTCCTTCAACGACGCCTCGGCCTGCTTCACGTTCTCCTGCGCCGCCTCGACGAGCGCCTGATTCACCTCGAGCTGGGTCTCCAGCTGCTCGACCTCCTGCGCCGAGACGAGGGCCGCGTTGGTGCGTCGGATCTCCTGCTGCCGCTCCAGATTGCGGCGCGCCTGCAGGAGGTTGGCCCGGGTTTGCGCGAGGCTCGCCCGCGCGTTCGCGAGCGCCGCCTCCGCGCGCTGCACCTGCGCTTCGAACTGCTGCGGGTCGATCTGCAGGAGGAGCTGGCCCTCCTTCACCTCGTCGCCGTCCTTCACCGCAAGGCGCGTGATGCGCCCGGTGATGTCCGACGAGATGTCGACCTTCGTGCGGGGGATCACCTGGCCGCTCGCCGTCACCGAGGCGACGAGGTCTTGGCGCCTGACGGTCTCGATCCGCACCTCGACGGGCTTCTCCCGCTTGCCCGCCGCGATCTTCCCGCCGATGCCGGCGACGATGAGGAGGCCGACGCCTCCCAAAATGTACTTGGTCCGCTTGGTCATCTGTTCCTCAGGTCAGCGCAGGGTCCGTCCGACGGCCGCTTCCAGCGCCGCGAACGCCCGGTGGAATTCGTAGACCGCATCGATGCGGTCCGTCTCGGCCCGCTCGTACTCCGCGCGGGCAGTGGTCAGGTCGACGAAGGTGTTGGTCCCAACACGGTAGCGTTCTTCCGCCAACTGCAACGCCTCGCGCGCCGTCGCGGCGTTCCGTGCCTGCAGCCCGACCGCCTCAAACGCGGCCTGGAGCGTCACCTGCGCCGACGTCACCTCGGCGGTGAGCGCGAGCTCCTGCCGACGCACCGTGTAGCGCGCGTCGGTCCGCGAGGCCGTCGCCTCCTGCATCCGCTGCTCCCGGGCGAAGCCATCGAAGATCGGGAGCGAGATGCCGAGCGACAGGTTGTACGGGTTCCGCGTGAAGCCGAACGGGAAGTTGTCGTTGGCGGAGCGGAGCGCGGCCTCTTCCGCCGCGCCGAAGGTGATCGCGCCGCACTGCGCCGTGATGCGGGAGAGCCCCGCGCCACCGCGGATGGAATCGGTGGTGAGGCAGCTCGCCTGCCGGGCGAGCGCGCTGGCCTGGGCCTGGGCGATCGCGGGACCGAGGTCCCGCTGCTGCTGCGCGACGCCGCCGACATTGGCGGAGAGGCTGAGCGTCGGCGTGTACTCGCCGCGCGCCGCCTTCACGCCCACCTCGGCGGCCCGTTCCCGCGCCTGCAACGCGCGCAGGGTCGGATTCGCCTGACGCGCGGTGCGGAGGAGGTCGTCGATCGTCTGCGTGGGCGCCGTCACCGGCAGCTCGGCGGTCAGCACGACCCCCTCGGGCATCGGTACCCCGAGCTGCTGGAAGAGCTGGAGGCGGGAGACGGCCGCCGAGTTCCGGGCTCGCAGGGCCGCCACCTGTTGGGTGCCGAGGCCCACCTCGGCGCGCTTCACGTCGAGCGAGGTCAGCTGGCCGACACCGGCGCGCGCTTTGGCGAGCGCCAACAGGAGTTGCTGCTGTTGCACGAGCGTATCCTGCAGGGCAGCCCGGGCCTGCGCCTGTAGCGCGCCGAGGAATTGCGCCGTCACGGTGCTCCGCAGGGTGTACGCCGCGGCGTCGAGCTCGGCGTCCGCCGCCTCGAGGGCGGCGTTCGCGCGTCGGATGGAGTTGAGGGAGTTGTAGCTCAGGCGCGCGTTGGCGCCGAGGTTCCAGCTCGAGGCGATGATGTCCGAGGTCGCGCCGAACGCGACGCCGCCGAAGAACTGCGGACGCCCCTCGCGGTAACTCGTGCCGAAGCTCGCGTCGGCACTCGGGAGCAGGGCGCCGTAGGCCGCTCGGACCGCCGCGACGGCACGGGTCCGTCCGGTGATCGACTGCAGGTAGGCCGGGTTGTTCTTCCGGGCAATCTCGAGCGCGTCGTCGAGGGTGAGAATCGGGCGGGACGCCTGCGCCGCGAGCGGCAGGGCGGCGGCCAGGGAGAGGAGCGCGAGCGAAGAACGTCGGAGCATCGACGAAGGGTTACGCGGTGAGTGGGGCGAGGGTCTGCCCTGCATACGTCCGATCGGCCGAAAGGGTTTCAGCCTCGCTCTCGCTCGGTGGGGCTTCGTCCCGGACCGCTTCAAGCGATTCGCCGGGAATCCGCACGCGGAGGAGTCGCCCCGCCGGATCGACCCACGCCTCGTAGAGCACGGTGTTGTCGGCGTCGAGCCGGACGGTGAAGCGACGGGCCTGGATCTCCGAGAGGCCGATCGCGAAGGGCTCCGAGCCCGCCGCCTCGACGCGGATGGTGCGCGCCTGCAGGGAGCGCGGGAGCAGGAGGGTCGTGCGACGCCCGATCGGGGCGAAGCGGAGGAGGAACCAGAGGTGGTGCATAACCCCCGGCTCCCCCGCGATCGTGCCGGCGGTCAATCGGAATTCGCGAGCGGACTCACCCAGCGGGTTCACCGAACGGGCCGACCAGAGGCCGCCGCGCCACTCCCCCGTGACCGTCGCGGCCGACTGTCCCGCGGCAATCGTCTCGTGCTGGAAGCGGAGCGGGAGCCCGAGGGAATCGGTCGAGGTCGCGACGCTCACGCGGCTCTCCCCCATCAGCACGTTGGCCTGTGCGACGTAGGCGGCCTGCGCCGTCGAAGGCGACCGGCGGATGCTGAAGTCCTCGCGGCCCACACGGGTGCCGCGGAGCAGGAGGGTGAAGGTGCCCTCGTCGACGACGACGACCTGTCCCGCGAGGAGGCGGGGCAGGAGGGCCGACAACAATAGGACGACGGTCCGGCGCATCCTCGTAATGTAGTGGGCGGGGCGTGGCTGACGGTCCCCCGGCGGCCAGGTATTATCCGCTCGTGCGTTCCCGTCTGTGGACTCTCTCCGCGACCGCGTTCGTGGTCGCCGCGGCGCTCTGGATGCGCGCGCCGGCGGTCGGTGCGCTCGCGGCCCTCGCCGTCGTGGCGGTCCCGCTGCTCTGGGGGGCTGGGGCCCCCGATGCTCGGCGCCGGCGCGGGGTGGTGCGACTCGCGGCGGTCGGTTTCATCGTCGTCGCCGCGCTCCATCAGCGGGCGCTGGCGCGCATCGCCGCACCGGAGGCCACGGCGCGGCAACAGCGCGAGGCGGCGGTCGCGCTCCGCGCGGCCGTCGCCACGGAGGGGCCGCGCCTCGAGGCGCTGGCGGCGTCGGCCCTCGCCGTCCCGCCCGACCGACGCGCCGCCTTCGCCGCGCTCGACCGCGCCCGCCCCACCGGCGCGGACCGGGCGATCGTCGTCGCCGAGGACGGTCGGCCCTTCGCGTGGTCGGGTCGGCTCGTGGTCTCGCTCGACTCCCTCGCCGCCCCACGGGGCCTGCTCATCACGCCGTACCACGTGGTCGTCTACGCGGCCGCCCGCGAGGGCCGTCGGGTCGCCGTGGCGACGACCCTGTTGCACGCGGTACGTCCCGCGCTCGCGATGGCCTCGCCCCTCGATGCGGCGCTCGCGGCACAGCACGGCCTGTCGGGCTTCGCGTATGGCGACCCCGGCGATGCCGTCGGTGTGCCCGACGCGGTGGTGCTCGACCTCGGTGACGGCCCGGTCGCTGCGGCGCGGCCGCTCCCCCTCGACGCCGATGCCCGACGTCTGGCTGCTGAGGAGCGGGCGCTCCCGTGGGGCGTCGCACTGCTCGGGCTGGTCGTGCTCGGACTCGTCGCCACCGCCTGGCGGCGCGGCGGACCGCTCTGGGAACGCGTCGTTGCCTGGGGCGTCGCGGTCGCCGTCGTCGCGGCGGTCCCATCCGCGGGCTTCTCTAACCGCTCGGTCGTCTTCGATCCCTCGGTGTTCTTCGTCGCCCTCGGCGGTCCCTTCACCGCCAACGCCGCGAGTGTCGCCCTCTCGAGCGCGCTCCTCCTGCTCGCGATGCTGACTGCCGTCCGCGCCGCCCGCTGGCGCCCCTCCCGGCCCATCGCGTTCGGTGCGCTCGCCGTCGTGGCGGGGATCGGCCCCTTCGCGCTCCGCGCCCTCGCCGGCGGGATCCAACTGCCGATGTCCGGCGCCTCGGTTACCCTCTGGATCGCCTGGCAGGTGGCGTTCTTCCTCGCCGCGACGGTCGTGCTGCTGCCCGGTGTCATCGCCGGGCGGCTCGCGATGGGCGGAGCGCGTGGACTCCCCGTCTGGGTCGCTCCGCTGCTCGCGGTGCTCGCCGCCCTAAGCGCGGTGCTGTTGCTCGAGCCGCCGGGCCGCCTGCCCGCGTGGCACCCGGCGTGCTGGGTCGCGGCGATCCTCGCGCTCGGGCTCTCCCGACGCGGCCGCGCCGTGGTGGTGCCGGTGGCCTTCGTCGCGGCGTGCGGTGCCACCACGCTCGTCTGGCTCTCGACGACGCGGGACCGCGTGGCTCTCGCCGAGGCGGATGTCCGTGGGCTCGAGACGGCGGACCCGATGGCGGCGGGGCTCCTGCAGCGCGCGGCCGCCTCGCTCGATCGCGCCGCCGCGGCACGCACCCGCGTGCAGATGCTCGACGCCTTCCGCGCGACCGAGTTGGCCGCCACGGACTATCCGGTCGAGATCGCCACCTGGGCCCCCGATGGGTCCCGCATCGATGAAGTGCGCGTCCGACGGGGGCCGGGCATCACGCGGGGAATCGAGCGCTTCTCCCGCGAGGTGCAGTCCACCGGCGTCGCCGTCCTGCAGGCCGTCCCCGGCGATCCCGGGGTGCATCTCGTGCTCGCCGCCCCGCACGACGATGGGACGGCGACGACGATCGTCGTCGCCCCGCGCTCAGCCCTCGTGACCCCGGATGCGTTCGGCGCGTTGCTGGGATTCGCACCGCCGCCGTCGCCCGAACCCCCGTACGCGCTTCGGCTCGCCGGCGAGGCGGTCGGGGCACCGGTCGGCGGACCCGCTTCGGGCGCGCTGACCTGGGTGCGGCGCGGTGATGCGCTGCACGGCGATGGGGTGACGGCCTCTCCGACGGGGCTGCGACGGCTCCACGCGGAGATCGACCTCCGCAGTCCGATGGCCCTGACGATGCGTGGCGCCCTCCTCGTGGCGTTCGACCTCGTCCTGCTCGGGGCGCTCTGGCTCCTGATCGTGGTGGCCGATGGCGTCCTGCGGCGCTGGTGGCGTCGTCGGCGACGCGACCTGCTGCGCAGCTTCCGCGTCCGGCTCTCGATCGCCCTGCTCACCGCCTTCACGGTGCCGGCGGCGCTCTTCGCCGGCTGGTCGGTGCAACGCCTTCAGCTCGAGGACGCGCAGGCGCGGGACCTGCTGGTGCGGGAGACGCTGCGGGGCGTCGCGGTCTCGACCACGGCGTCGGAGCTTCGCGCCGCGAGCCTGCGCTTCGACACCCCGCTCTTCCTCTACGCCGACGGGCTCCTCGCCGCGACGAGCGACCCCGTCCTCGACGCGCTCTCCCCGGTCGGACGCCTCCTCCCCCCCGCCATCGCCCTCGCGCTCGCCGAGGGGGACGACCCGGTGCAGGGGGAGGTCGCGCCGCTCGGTCGCACGCGATTGCGCCTCGGTTTCCGCAGCGCCGCCGATGCCGCAGGGGTCACCTTCGTGCTCGGAGCTCCCGCCCGGCTCGATGACCGCCTCCTCGATCGGCGGCGGAATGACCTCGTGGTGCTCCTCCTCTTTGCGATGACGCTGGGGGCGTTCGTCGCGATCTGGGCGAGCGGCGCCGGGGCGCGACAGCTCTCCGAGCCGATTCGCGCGCTCCGGGCGCGGGTCCTCGCCGTGGCGCGCGGGGTGCCGGCGCCGGAGCCGTCAGGGCCGCCCCCGATCGAGTTCGTCCCCGTCTTCCGGGCCTTCGGGCGGATGACCGTCGACCTCGCGGAGAGCCGCGCCGAACTCGAGACCGCCCAGCGGCGACTCGAAGCGACGCTGCGCAATGTCGCGAGCGGGGTGCTCGCGCTCGACGGCGAGGGGCGCGTCACCCTCGCCAATCCGCGGGCCGAGGCGATTCTCGGCGCGTCGATCCCGCCAGGGACGCCCGTGGCGGCGGCGCTCGGTGACGCGCTCGCCGCGTGGGTCGATGCGATCCGGCTAGAGGCGTCGGAGGAACGCGCGACCGAGGTGGAGCGGGAGGGGCGACGGTTGCAGCTGCGTGCGATCCGTTTCGGCGCGACGGGGCGTCGGCTCGTGCTCACCATCGACGATGTGACCGAGGTCGTGCGCGCCGAGCGCGTGCTCGCGTGGGGCGAGATGGCGCGGCAGGTGGCGCACGAGATCAAGAACCCGCTGACGCCGATGCGGCTGGGCATGCAGCACCTGCAGCGCGCGCATCGTGACGGCCGTGGCGATTTCGGGCGCCTCCTCGAGGAGAACACCGCGCGCATCCTGGCGGAGATCGACCGGCTCGATGACCTCGCGTGGACCTTCAGCCGCTACGGCGTGGTGACGACGGGCGCGCCGTCGCCGGTGCCCGTCGACGCGGCCCGTGCGGTGCACGATGTGGTCGAGCTCGAACGGATCGGTGCGGAGGGGATCGACTGGCGCGCCGAGGGGCCGGAGGGGCCGCTGCTCGTCAGCGCGCAGGACCGTGAATTGCGCGAGGTGCTCCTCAACCTCCTTGAGAACGCGCGGCTCGCGGGCGCACGACGCGTGACGGTCACCGTGATGCCGAACGCGGCGGGCGGCGCGATGCTCCGCGTGGAGGACGACGGCTCGGGGATCGCCCCGGAGCTGCTGCCGCGGATCTTCGACCCACACTTCTCGACGCGCTCGAGCGGGAGCGGCCTCGGACTGGCGATGGCACGGCGGCTCGTCGAGGGATGGGGCGGGACGATCGCCGTAGAGAGCACGCCGGGCGCGGGGGCGACGTTCACGATCAACCTCCCCGGTCCGCCGCCGCCCGCCGCGTGACTACGTTTCGCTCCGGCGATGCCTGACGTTTCCATCGGACACAATCGGCCCAGCAGCGGCCTCCCCTCCCACCTCGAGGGGTGGGTCCTCCCCCCGGATTGGCGGTGGGGCGGCTCCGGCGTCTTCACGCCGCATCGGCACGCCCAAGAGGTGGTCGACGCGCTGGGCCGCTCGCTCGCGCTGGTCACCGCGCCGGACCCCGTCCACCACGCCTGGCTCTTCCGCGAGGCGCGGCATCTCGCCCACCGCAGCCATCCGAACGTCCCGACCACCTACCACTTCTGGCAGCAGCAGGCGGGGTCGCGGCGCGGACCGGGCTATCTGCGGCGATGGATCACTGGCGAGACCGTCGGTGACCGGGTCCGCCGCATCGGCGCCGACACGGTCCCCTTCGCGTTGCGGATCCTGCGCGCGATCGGCTCCACGCTCGCCTACCTGCACGACGTCGCCGACACGCACGGCGCGCTCGGTCCCGACACGGCGTACGTGACGCCGACCGGACGCATCTGGACCCTGGGATGGCAGTGGGTCGTCCCGCGCGACGAGATCCCTGCCGGCGTCACGCCCGACGCCCGATGGACACCGTGGGCCCCTGAGTGGGGAGCCGACTGGCGCCCCTCCGCGGCCTCGGACCAGTGGCAGCTCGGCGCGCTCGCGTTCGCGATCCTGACGGGGGAGCTCCCGTCGGGCGCTGACATCCCGCCGATCCGTATCGTGCGGCCGGACTGCCCGGCGACGGTCGCAGCCCTCGTCGACCGGATGCTCGCTGCCGACCCCGGCGACCGCTTCTCAAGCGTGGCCGGGATGCTCCGGCAGATTGAGCGAATCTCTGCGGGGAGCAACCTCGCCGTCCCAGCGGCGGAACGGGTCTCCGGTGCGCAGGCCGTGGTGACGGAGGAAGATCGGCTCCGCTTCGCGACGGGCGATGACTACGAGGTGCTCGCGCCGCTCGGCGCCGGCACCTACGGCTCCGTCTGGCGCGTGCGCGACCTCTCGCTCGAGCGCGAGGTCGCGCTCAAGATGCTCCACCCCACGATCGCGCGGAACGCCGCTGCGGTGAGCCGCTTCCGCCGCGAGGCGCAGCTTGCCGCGCAGCTGCAACATCCCGCGATCGTCCCGATCTTCGCGTGGGACGCGAAGGGGGACGTGAACTGGTACATCATGGAGCTGGAGGAGGAGGGCTCCGTCGCCGATCTCGTCGCGCGACAGGGGCCGCGCCCGCTCGAGGAGATCGGTGCACAGGTCGATGCGGTCCTCGATGGCCTCGCCGTCGCACACGCGAATGGCATCATCCATCGCGACCTGAAGCCCGAGAACATCCTCATCGACCGGTACCGTCGGTGGCGGATCGCCGACTTCGGCATCGCGAACGCGATGGGGACGGCAGTGGCCGGGGCATCGGGGACGCCCGCCTTCGCCGCGCCGGAGCAGCTCCTCGGCGAGGAGCAGGGGGTCGGGACCGATCTCTTCGCGATCGCGGGAATCGTGATCTTCGCACTCACCGGCCAGCCGCCTTTCGCCGGGAGCGATGGGCCCGCGATCCTCGCGGCCCAACTCGGCGGCCGCATCGACCTCGAGCGATTCGAGGAGCCGCTCCGGGGCTGGCTCCGCCGTGCGCTCGCCGCTGACCGCGCCGAGCGCTTCCCCGATGCCGAGGCGATGCGCGCGGCGTGGCGCGCCGTCGTCCGCACCGCGCAGCGCGAGGCGCGCGCGCAGCGGCGACGCGCGCGGTGGATTGGATGGGCGCGGCGGCTCGTCGGGCTCGGCGCCGTCGCGCTGACCACTCCACTTCTCGCGCAGCGGGCGAGCGTCGACACGCTACGCCCCGACTCCCTGCGCGTGCGCACCGTCGCGCCCGTCCGCGTCGAGGTCACCCGCAGCGGCACGACCCTCGACCGACTCCCGTGGGCGGTCGGCACGCAGGGGCCGCGTGACCTCCGTCGGGCGCAGCCGACCATCGGCATCGACGAGGCGCTCGCGAACATCCCGGGGGTCGTCGTCTCCAACCGTTACAACGCGGCGGTCGATCAGCGGATCTCGATCCGCGGGGCGGGGAGCCGTGCGAACTTCGGGCTCCGCGGGGTGAAGGTGCTCCTCGACGGCATCCCGCAGTCGCTCCCGGACGGGCAGAGCCAACTCACCAACGTCGACCTCGCCACCATCGGTCGGGTCGAGGTCCTGCGCGGATCGGCGTCGTCAGTCTACGGCAACGGCTCGGGGGGCGTCCTCGCCTTCACGACCGACCTCGACGCGCCCGATCCGCTGAACCTCCGCCTGCGGACGCTGGCGGGTTCGTACGGGCTCGCAAAGCACCAGCTCCGGTTGTCCGCGCGCGCCGGGCGCTCGGTCGGGCTCCTCTCCGCCTCCCGCACCGTGACTGACGGGTTCCGTCAGCACAGTGCCTCCGACGCGCGTCAACTCGCCCTCGCGTTCGATCACGCGCTCGGCAAAGGCCGTTCGCTGGAGCTCCGCGGTGGCACGAGCGAGACGCCGGAGGCCTTCAATCCCGGCGCCCTCACGGCGGCCGAGTGGGCGGCGAACCCCGACAGCGCCGCGGCGACGAATCTGCGGCGCGGCGCGCGGCGCGCCGTCGCCCAGCGTCACGTCTCCGCGCGGGTGCGCGGCGAGACGGCGCTCGGCGAGTGGAGCGTCAGCGTGTATCGCCAGGCACGCTCGGTGGACAATCCCCTCGCCACCGCACCGCCGGCGCCGGCGGGGGCGACCAACGGGACCTACTCCACGATCGACCGCCGGGTGATCGGCGCGCGCCTCGACGGCGTTCGCCGGTTCGATGGGCCGGGGGCGCCGCGCCTCGCGGCAGGGCTCGACCTGCAGCGTGGACGTGATGCGCGACGGAACTGGCGCAGCACCGCCGGTCGTCGCGACCTCCCGACCGACACCCTCCTCCTCGATCAGCGGGAGACGGTGACGAGCGTGGGGCCCTTCGTCCATCTGGAGCTCTCGCCGGCGGAGAAGGTGACGCTGAGCGCCGGGGTGCGGCACGACCGGATCGGCTTCGCCGTGGATGACCGCTTCCTCGGCGACGGCGAGGACGACTCGGGATCGCGCGTGATGGCGGCGACCAGCGGGCACCTCGGCGCCGTCTGGCGGGCGCGCCCCGCGGCGGCACCGTACGTGAATCTCTCGACTGCCTTCGAGACGCCGACGACGACCGAATTGAACGCCCGCGTCGATGGGGCCGGTGGCTTCAACCCGTCGCTCGATCCGCAGCGCGTCGCGACGCTCGAGCTTGGCGTGCGTGGCCGTCTGGCGGGGCGACGCGCCCGCGGGGCGTTCGTGCAGTACGACCTCGCCTGGTTCGACGCGACCGCGCGCGAGGCGATCGTGCAGTTCCTCGAGAGCGGCGGGCGCGCCTTCTTCGCGAATGCGGGCGGGACGCGGAGCCGCGGCGTCGAGGCGGGGCTCGTCGTCGTCCCGCGGCCGGGGGTCGAGCTCCGAGGCGCGTGGACGCGAGCCGAGTATCGGTTCGCGTCGTATGCCGTCCCGTCGGTGTCGCAGCCGGCCCCCGCCCGTGACACCCTCGACGGCAATCGCCTGGCCGGCGTGCCGCGCACGACCGTCCGGCTCGGCGCACGCCTTACGCGGGGCGCGGGCGCCCTCGACGTCGACCAGACCCTGCAGTCGGCGCTCTGGGCCGACGATCGCAACGCGATCCGCGTGCCGGGGTGGGGACGCGGCCAGCTGAACGTGCGCGCCTCCTGGAGCGGTGTGCTCTTCGCGCATCCGGTGGAGCCGTTCCTCGCCGTGCAGAACGCGCTGGACCAGCGGTACGTGGGTGCGGTGACGGTGAACGGCGCCTTCGGTCGGGTGTTCGAGCCGGCACCGCCGCGGACCTGGTACGCGGGGCTCGAAATCGGGGTCCCGCTCCGCCGGTGACGCGTCCCCGGAGCGATTAGCTTCGTTCCATGCCGACGCGCGCCCCTCGCACCCCGCCCTTCGAGATCCGCTTCTCCCCCATCGCCGGTCGCGGCGCCTTCGCGACCCGTGCCATCGCGCGCGGCGAGCGCATCATCGAGTACGTCGGCGAGCGCATCTCGCACGCCGTGGCCGACGCGCGGTACGATGACGCCGCGATGTCGGAGCATCACACGTTCCTCTTCGCCGTCTCGAACCGCACGGTGATCGACGCGGCGCACGGCGGGAATGACGCGCGGTTCATCAATCATTCCTGCGCCCCGAACTGCGAGGCGGTGATCGATCGGAGCCGTGTGTTCATCGACGCGGTCCGCGACATCGCGGTCGGCGAGGAACTCTTCTACGACTACGAGTACCAGCGGAGCGGGGACGAGGCGGCGGAGGACGAGGCCCGCTATCGGTGCGCCTGCGGCGCGGCGACCTGCCGGGGGTCGATCATGGAATCGCGGGCCGCGTACGAGGCGCGGGTGGCGGCGGAGGCAGCGAAACGGGCCGCCAAGCGCGCCACGGCTGGGGAGCCTGCGCCGACGTCCTGACGGCCGTGGCGGCGGTGCGCCTCAGCGCCCGCCGAACACCTGCACGATCCGCGCCGTCCTGATCCGGTCGAGCTGCGGGAACTCCCGCGCCAGATAGGGTTCCCCTTCGGCGGTGAGCCGGTCCTGTGACGGCCCGCGACCGGCAGGCGCCCCTTCGCCGTACCCTGTGTGGAGTGCGTCGACGACGTCCATCCCGCGCACGACCTCGCCGATCGGCGGGAACCCCATCGCGTCGAGCCGTCCGTTGTCGCGGAGGTTCACGAAGAGCTGAACGGTCCGCGTGCCGGGCCCGCCCGAGGCGAAAGTGACGGTGCCGCGACGGTTGCTCTCCGTGGTCGGATCGTCGGGGATCCTGCGGTCACGCCAGCGGGCGGTCAGCGCCGGATCGGCGGCGATCCCCCACTGGACGACGAAGCCGCGGAGTGCGCGGAAGAAGGCGGCCCCATCGTAATACCCATCGGTGACCGCACGGCCGAGCTGCAGGGCGCCGAGCGGCGCCCAGTGGCGGCGCACCATCAGGTCGATGGGGCCGCGGGTGGTTTCGAACCGCACGACGAAGGAGTCGGCGGCAGCGAGGGTGGCGTCGGTCAGCGCCTGCGCGGGCAGGGTGGTGCAGGGGAGCAGCGCCAGCAGCGCGGCGAGCGCGAGGCGGGATGCGCGGGCGCGCGTGACACCGGCGGCGGAGCGAATCGGTCCCATCACAGGATGTCGGTGCGGAGTTCGAGTCGGAGCGTGCGGTTCCGCGTCACGCGGCCGTTGCGGTAATCGAAGGGCACGGCGATGCGCGTTCGCGATTCGACGGTGCCGTCGAGGATCCGGAGCCCGCGCGTCTCATCGGAGGCGTCGGGGGTGAATCGAATCGCTCGGCCGGTCACGGCGTAGCGGCCCGTCACGGTCATCGTCTGCAGCGGCGCCGCGCGTCCGCCGCCCCGCGCCTGCCCGGCGGCGGAGGTGAGGGTCCGACGGAATCGGACGATGGCGCGGAATCGGCTCTCCGCGCGCAGCGACAGCACCATCCGATCGAACTCGATCAGGTAGGTCGTCCCGTCACCGTCGGTCACCCGGTCGGCGAGGGGGAGCGGCGATTGGTCGATCTTCAACGCGAGGTATGAGCCGGACGCCTGCGCGACCGTCGCGCGCGGCCACATCGACAGCGCGAGCAGGCTCCCGACGACGACGCGCGATCGGAGAGCTGGCACGAGGCGTGGCATCAGACGTGACATTCGGGCAAGGTAGGGCGCGGCCGGGGGCGAGGGTAGCCGCGCGATGGTGACGCCCGCGTCAGGACGATGCCGACGTCGCGGCGGGTTCGTGCAGCTTCGCGCGATGCTCGCCGCCATCCGTTCCGCCGCCGTCGTCGGGGTCGAGGCCGTCCCGATCACCATCGAAGTGAACGCCGCCACCGGCCTCCCCGGCTGGACGATGGTCGGCCTCCCGTCGGGGGCGGTCCGCGAGGCGCGCGACCGCGTCGCCGCGGCGCTCGTGAACGCCGGTTTCGTCCTGCCCCCGCGCCGCTGGACGGTGAACCTTTCCCCCGCCGACGTCCGGAAGGACGGACCAGGGTTCGACCTCCCCATCGCGATCGGGGTCCTCGTCGCGAGCGGACAGCTGGCCGCGGACGCCGTCGAGGGGTGCTGGTTCCTCGGCGAACTCGGGCTCGACGGGGAGGTGCGAGCGGTCCGAGGCACACTCCCCTTCGCGCAGGCCGCGCATCGCGGCGCGGCGCGGTTCGCGGTCATCCCCGAGGGGAATGCGGCCGAGGCGGCGCTCCTGCGCACGCTCCCGGTCGCCTGCGCGGGCTCGTTTCGCTCGCTCGTCGACGCGTTGCGCGCCGGACAGCTGACGCCACATCGCCCCGCCGCCGGCACGCTCCAGCGGGAGGATCCGGTGGCAGACGGGGCGGACCTCGCCGATGTCGTCGGACAGCGCACGGCCAAACGCGCGCTCGAGATCGCCGCCGCGGGGGGACACAACCTGCTGATGCTCGGGCCCCCGGGGGCGGGGAAGACGATGCTCGCGCGACGCCTCGCCGGACTCCTTCCGCCGCTCGACGACACGGCCTTCCTCGATGTGGTGGCGATCCACTCCGTCGGCGGGGTGTTGCCGGCCGGCGGCACGCCGACCCGCCGGCCGCCGTTCCGCGCGCCGCACCACACCATCAGCCTCGCCGGCCTGATCGGCGGCGGGTCGGGCCCGCGGCCCGGCGAGGTGAGCCTCGCGCATCGGGGGGTCCTCTTCCTCGACGAACTCCTCGAACTCCCGCGGTACATCCTCGACGCGATGCGGCAGCCGCTGGAGGACGGCCGGGTCGTGATCGCCCGGGCCGCGCAGTCGGTGCCGTTCCCGGCGCGCTTCCTCCTCGTCGGGGCCGCGAATCCTTGTCCCTGTGGGCACGCCGCAGACCCGCGCGGGACCTGCCGCTGTTCGGAGGCGGCCATCCGGGCGTATCGCGAACGGCTCTCCGGTCCCCTCGCCGACCGCATCGACCTCCACGTCCGGGTCGAGGCCGTGGCGCTCGAGGCGATGCAGGGCCGCGCCGCCGGCGACTCGAGCGCGGTCGTGCGGGAACGGGTGACCGTGGCGCGCGCGGCGCAGGCGCAGCGGTACGCGGCGGTCTCGGGGGTCACCCTCAACGCGGAGGTCCCGGGGGCGTGGCTCCGCGCGGCTGGTGGTATCACCGCCGAGGCGCTCGCCCTCCTCGGCACGGCGGCGGAGCGGCTCCGCCTCTCGGCGCGGGGATTCGATCGGGCGCTGCGGGTCGCACGGACCGTCGCGGACCTCGACGGCCGCGCGACGGTAGACGAGGCGGCGGTCGCGGAGGCCCTGATGTTCCGACCCGAGGTGGCGGGATAGCTTTGACGGATGACGCACCCTCTCCCGACCCTCGCGGCGAAGGAAGCGGCGCTGGTCGCGTGGTTCACGGCGCACGGCTCGGCGCTCGTCGGGTTCTCCGGCGGCGTCGACTCCGCCTACCTCGCTTGCGTGGCGCTCGAGGCGGTCGGCCCGACCAAGCTCCTTGCCGTGATCGGGCGCAGCGCGTCGTACCCCGCCGCACAGTGGGCCCGCGCCCGCGCCGTGGCCGATCGATTCGCCATCCCGGTGCTCGAGCTCGACACCGAGGAGCTCGCCGACGCGCGCTATGCCGCGAACCCGGTGAACCGGTGCTACTTCTGCAAGACTGAACTCTGGTCGCGCCTCGTGCCGGTCGCGCAGGCGCGCGGCCTCGCCGTGGTCGTCGACGGCACCAACGCCGACGACCTGGGTGATCATCGCCCCGGGGCGCAGGCGGCGAGTGAACGGGGCGTGCGTTCGCCCCTCGCCGAGCTCGGGTTCACCAAGGCGGAGATCCGCGCGGCGTCACGGGTACGGGAGATCCCCACCTGGGACCAGCCCGCCTCTCCCTGTCTCTCGTCGCGCCTGCCCTACGGCACCGCCGTCACCCCGCTCCGCCTGCGGACCGTCGAGACCGCCGAGGCGGCGCTTCGTGACCTCGGGGTCGAGGGGAACCTCCGGGTGCGTCACTTCGGCGAGCGGGCGCGAGTGGAGCTCGACCCGACACCGTTGGCGCGATGGGGCACCGGGGCGGAGGCCGCGCGTGTGATGGCGGCCGTGCACGCCGCGGGATTCTCGACGGTCGAGTTCGCGCCCTTCCGCTCGGGGGCGCTCAACGTTCTCGCGGGGGTCGTCAGCGGCGAGGGTGTACCACCGGCGCCCACGTTCCCCTCGGGTGCCTCGATCCCCGTGGAGGTCAGCTAGATGTTCGGCTGTCTCGGTCGCATCGGCTGTGGGCTGTTTCTGATCGTCCTTGGCGCCGCGGGATGGGCCACGAAGGATCGGTGGTGGCCCGAGGTCCGGCGTCGCCTACCGATTGAACGGCCGGCCGTCCGCGGTCGCGGCGGTTTCGTCGTGCACGCCGACGGTCGCATCACCTGGGTGATTGCGCGGGATGCCGCGGCTGGCGCGGCTGGCGCGTCGGCCTCAGTCGCTGTGCGCCGCGCGCGGGTGGCGGCGTGAGTCGTCGGGTCCTCGTCGTCGATGACGAGGCGGGGATCCGCCACGCCCTCGCCCAGCTCCTCGAGTACGAGGGGTACGAGGTGCGCGCCGTGGCGAGCGGGGCCGCGGCGCTCGCCGCGTTCCCCGAGTTCGCGCCGCACCTGACCTTCCTCGACGTGAAGATGCAGGGGCTCGACGGGCTCGAGACGCTCAGCCGACTGCGCGCGCGTGATCCCGCCGCGGTGGTGGTGATGATCTCCGGGCACGCGACGATCGCCGACGCCGTCGAGGCGACGCAGCGCGGCGCGTACGACATCCTTGAGAAGCCGCTCGACACCGAACGCCTCCTCGTGACACTGCGGAACGCGCTCGGCCACCTGACCCTGCGCGACGAGAACCAGCGCCTCCGCGAGGCGGTGGAGCGGCACGGCGCGCTGGTGGGCGGCTCCGCCGCGATGCGCGCCCTCGTGGCGCAGGTGGAGCGCGTCGCCGCGACGGGCGCCCGCGTGCTGATCACCGGCGAGAACGGCACGGGGAAGGAGCTCGTCGCCCGCGCCCTGCACCAGCACTCACCGCGCGCCCGCGACCCGTTCATCGCCGTCAACTGCGCGGCGATCCCGGCCGAGCTGATCGAGAGCGAACTCTTCGGGCACGTGAAAGGCTCGTTCACCGGCGCCGTCGCCGACCGCGCCGGGACCTTCGAGCTCGCGGACGGCGGCACGCTGCTCCTCGATGAGATCGGCGATATGTCGCTCGCGGCGCAGGCGAAGGTGCTCCGCGTGCTCGAGGATGGCGCGGTCACGCGGATCGGCGCGGCGCGCGGGCGCACGGTGGATGTGCGGGTGCTCGCGGCGACGAACAAGCGGCTCGACGCGGAAATCGCGGCGCGGCGCTTCCGCGAGGACCTCTTCTACCGGCTGAACGTCGTGCCGATCGTCGTCCCACCGTTGCGGGACCGGCGCGACGACATCCCGATGCTCGTCCAACACTTCACGGAGCTCGCGGCGGCCAGCGGGGTGCCGGCGCGCCCGGTCGATCAGGGGGCGCTCGATCGGCTCGTGGCGCTCGACTGGCCCGGGAACGTGCGCGAACTCCGCAACACCGTCGAACGGCTCCTCCTCCTCGCCGCGGGGCCGCGCGTCACCGCGGCCGACGTCGAGCGGCTCGTCGTCCCGCGCGGCGCGTCGGCAGCGGAGCCGGCCTCCCCGCTGGGAGGGCTCGAGGCCTGCGCCACCTGGGACGAGTTCAAGCGCGCCGCCGAGCGCGCGTACCTGGCGCACCATCTCCGTCGGCACGGGTGGAACGTCGCGGAGACGGCGCGGGCCCTGGAGATGCCCCGGTCGAACCTCTACGCGAAGATCGAGCGGCACGGGTTGCGCCGCGACGCCGACTGACCTCCCCTAGATTCCCGGTATGACGACCTTCCAGAACTTCATCGGCGGCGCGTGGGTCGCGCCCGGGTCCGGCACGTACTTCGAGAACGTCAACCCGGCGGACACGCGGGACCGCATCGGGCGCTTCCCGCGCTCGGGGGCCGCAGATGTCGAGCGGGCGGTGGCGAGCGCGACCCGCGGCTTCGACCGATGGCGGCGGACGCCCGCCCCGGCGCGCGGCGACATCCTCCGCCGGGTCGGCGAGATCCTCGCCGCGCGGAAGGAGGAGCTCGCCGACCTGATGACCCGCGAGATGGGGAAGCCCCTCGCGGAGACCCGCGGCGACGTGCAGGAGGGGATCGACACTGCCTTCTACGCGGCCACGGAGGGGCGGCGGCTCTTTGGACACACCGTCCCCAGCGAACTGCGTGACAAGTGGGCGATGAGCTTCCGCCGGCCGATCGGTATCGCGGGACTCATCACGCCGTTCAACTTCCCGCTCGCGATCCCCACGTGGAAGATGTTCCCCGCGCTCGTCTGCGGGAACGCGGTGATCTTCAAGCCCGGTGAGGACGTTCCGCACACCGGGCACGTGCTCGTCGAGATCCTCCTCGAGGCCGGGCTCCCGCCCGAGGTGATCCAGCTCCTCCACGGTGACGGCGAGGTGGGCGCGGCGATCGTCGCGCACCCGGAGATCCCGCTCATCTCCTTCACCGGCTCCACCGAGACGGGGAGCAAGGTCGGTGAGACCTGCGGCCGGATGCACAAGCGCCTCTCGCTGGAGATGGGCGGCAAGAACGCGCAGATCGTCCTCGACGACGCGAACCTCGACCTCGCGCTCGACGGCGTCCTCTGGGGCGCCTTCGGCACCACCGGACAGCGCTGCACCGCGACGAGCCGCCTGATCCTGCAGGACGGCATCCACGACGCCTTCCTGGCCCGCCTCGTCGCGCGGGCGCAGACGCTGGTGCTCGGCGATGGACGCGTGGCCGGCTCCGACGTGGGGCCGCTGATCCACGCGGAGTCGCTCGCCAAGGTGGCGCGCTACGTCGAGATCGGGCTCGCCGAGGGGGCGACGCTCGCGCTCGGCGGACAGCGGGCCACGGGCGCGGGGCTCGAGCACGGCTTCTTCTTCCAGCCGACGATCCTCGCCGGCGTCCGCCCGTCGATGCGCGTCGCGCAGGAGGAGATCTTCGGCCCCGTCCTCTCGGTGATCCGGGTGAAGGACGCGGCCGAGGCGTTCGCCGTCAACAACGGCGTGAAGTACGGGCTCTCGAGCTCGGTCTACACGCAGGACGTCAACCTCGCCTTCCGCGCGCTGCAGCAGCTCGACAACGGGATCACCTACGTGAACGCGCCGACGATCGGCGCCGAGGCGCACCTCCCGTTCGGTGGCGTGAAGCAGACGGGCAATGGACACCGCGAAGGCGGGTGGGAGGTCTACGAGTTCTACTCGGAGACGAAGGTTGGCTACGTCGATTACAGCGGGACGCTGCAGCGCGCACAGATCGACAACTACTGACGCGCTGATCGATGCGATTCGCGCGCGTGCGGCGCCAAGTGCGCGGGATCTGGGAGGCGGCGAAGTCGGTGCAGCTCGCCGTCCTCCTCTTCCTCCTGACGCGCGCCTTCCTCGTGGAGGCGTTCCGCATCCCCAGCGGCTCGATGGAGGGGACGCTCCTCGTCGGGGATTTCCTCCTCGTGAACAAACTCCTGTATGGGGCGGAACTCCCCTTCGTCGGTGGGAAACTGCCGGCGGTGCGGCCCCCCGCGCGCGGGGACGTGGTGGTCTTCCAGTTCCCCCCGGATCCGACCAAGCATTTCGTGAAGCGGCTCGTCGGCCTCCCCGGCGACACCCTCGCGATGGTCGATGGGCGACTCGTGCGCAATGGAGAGACCCAGCGCGAGCAGTACGCCGTGCACCGTGATGACGGGACCGATGGTCGGTCCATCGAGTTCCGGTGGCAACGTGACTACCTCGCGCCCGGGGTCGATGCGCGGCGCTACCGGCCGACGCGCAACCGCTGGGGGCCGATCGTCGTCCCTGCCGCCCATCTCTTCGTCCTCGGCGATAACCGCGACAACTCGCTCGACAGCCGGTACTGGGGCTTCGTCCCCGATTCGCTCGTCCGTGGGACGCCGATGCTCGTCTACTTCAGCGTCACGCCGGACTCGCTGCGTGAGCAGGCCTGGCCCGACCGCGTCCGCTGGCATCGGCTCGGTGCGCTGATCCGATGACACGGGCGGTGCGGGGGTGCTTCCGTCCGATGCGCCCGCGCTCCATACTGACAGGGTGATGCGTACGCCCGCCCCCCGGAGCCGTCCCACGTGAAGCGCCCCGTTCGCCCGAATGGCAAGCGTCGCGCGAGTGACGAAGGCTCGCTCGATCAGTACCTGCGCGACATCAGCATCTATCCGCTGATCACCCGCGAGGAGGAGGCGGCGCTCGCCCGTCGCATCCGGGAGAACGACCAGGAGGCGCTCGACACCCTCGTGCGCTCGAACCTCCGCTTCGTCGTCTCCGTCGCGAAGAAGTACCAGAACCAAGGTGTCTCCCTCTCGGACCTCATCAATGAGGGGAACCTCGGTCTCATCCGGGCGGCGCACAAATTCGACGAGACGAAGGGGATCAAGTTCATCTCCTACGCTGTCTGGTGGATCCGGCAGGCGATCCTGCAGGCCCTCGCTGAGCAGAGCCGAATCGTCCGCGTCCCGCTGAACCGGGCCGGCGCGCTCCATCGCATCGGGCGGCGGGCGAACTCTCTCCTCCAAGAGCTCGGTCGCGAGGCCACGCACGCCGAGATCGCCGAAGGGATGGAGATCACCGAGGAGGAGGTCGCGCGCACGATGGCGATCTCGCAGGCGCACGTCTCCCTCGATGCCCCGATGACGCCAGGCGAGGACAACCGCCTCCTCGATTATCTCGCCGATACCGAGCACGCGACCCCGGAGGAGGAGACCATCGAGATGGCCCTCGTCGAGTCGGTGCAGCAGGCCCTCGGCGGACTGAAGGAGCGGGAGGCGAAGATCCTCCGGCTCTACTTCGGGCTCGACGGCGCCGAGCCGATGACGCTCGAGCAGATCGGCGCGGTGCTCAACATCACCCGTGAGCGGGTGCGGCAGATCAAGGAGAAGGCGCTCTCGCGTCTCCGGCACGTCTCCAAGGCGCGCTCCCTCGAGAGCTACCTAGGCGGCTAACTTCCCGGGGTGGGTCGGCGACCGCCGGCCCCGGTCCCCGCCAGCCCGCCCCGCCGTGTCCAAGGACGCCTCGTTCGACATCACGACCTCCGTCGACCTGCAGGAGGTCGACAACGCCGTGAACCAGGCCGCGAAGGAGATCGCGCAGCGCTACGACTTCAAGGACGCGCATCTCGCGACGGTCGAGTTCAAGCGCGGTGAGGGGACTGTCGCCCTCTCGACCGACACCGATATGCGCCTGCGGGCGATGTGGGACATCCTCCAGTCGAAGCTGATCCGGCGCGGCGTACCGGTGCAAAACCTCGACGCCGGCGAGCCGACGCCCGGGGGCGGGGACACCTGGCACCGCACCGTGACGCTCAAGCAGTCCCTCGACGGGGAGACCTGTAAGAAGGTCGTCGCCGCGATCAAGGCGCAGAAGTTCAAGAAGGTGCAGGCGTCGATCCAGGGCGACACGGTGCGCGTCACCTCGCCCAGCCGCGACGAGCTGCAGACCGTGATCGGCTTCCTCCGCGGTGAGGATTTCGGGGTCGCGCTCTCGTTCGGGAACTTCCGGTGAGGTTTCGCGTCGTCACGCTGGGCTGCGACAAGAACACGGTGGACAGTGAGCGCTATCGCGCCGAGCTGATGGATCACGGGGGCGTCCCGGTCGCCGAGGCCGACGACGCCGAGGTGATCATCGTGAACACCTGCGGCTTCATCGACGCCGCCAAGCAGGAGTCGATCGACGCGATCGTCGAGGCGGGACGACTGAAGGGGCGGGGGAGTGCGACGGCGGTCGTCGCCGTCGGGTGTATGGTTGAGCGCCACAAGGGGGAGCTCGCCGAGGCGCTCCCAGAGGTCGACCTCTTCCTTGGCGCCTCCGAGGCCGATCGACTCATTCCCGCGCTCCAGGAGCGCGGCCTCGTCGGCGCCTCTGTCACCGAGCATCCCGGGGTCCGCGTCCACGCTGGCGGCTCCCCCTTCGTGCGCTACCTGAAGCTGAGCGAGGGGTGCGACCACGGATGCGCCTTCTGCGCGATCCCGCTGATGCGTGGGCGGCACCGTTCCTTCGCCCTCGCCGATGTGGTGCGCGAGGCGCAACTCTTGGAGCTGCAGGGGTGTCGCGAGGTGAACCTCGTCGCACAGGACCTCGCGCATTACGGCCGCGACCGCCGCGATGACGTGCGCCTCCCCGAGCTGCTCGAGGCGCTCCTCCGCGAGACGTCGATCCCGTGGATTCGGAACATGTACCTCTATTCCGCGGGAATCACGCCGCGGCTGCTCGAGGTCATCGCCGCGCACGATCGCATCGTGCCGTATCTCGATATGCCGATCCAGCACGCCTCGGACCCGGTGCTGGAGCGGATGCGCCGCCCCGAGCGGCAGCGTACCATCCGCGAGAAGGTCGCCCGCTTCCGGGAAGCGGTCCCCGGGGTCGCCATTCGCACCACCTGCATCGTCGGGTTCCCCGGCGAGACGGAGGACGACGTCGCCACCCTGCTCGACTTCCTCCGGGAGGTGGAGTTCGAGCGCGTCGGCGTCTTCACCTACTCGCCGCAGGAGGGGACCCGCGGCGCCGAGCTCGTGGATGACGTCCCCGACCTCGTGAAGCGGGCGCGCCTCGAGGCGGTCCAGGAGCTGCAGCGCCACATCACCGCGGAGCGCTACGAGTCGCGCATCGGCGCGGTCGTGCCCGCGCTGGTCGAGGCGCCCGCCGACGCGTCAGGACTCGCACGCGCTCGGCTCCCATGGCAGGCGGATGACATCGATGGGGTGACGCTCATCGCGACGGACGCGCCCGCGGGGAGCTTCATCGAGGTGCACGTCGACGAGGTCATCGACGACTACGACTTCCGGGCCACGGCGCGTCGGATCCTGTCGCAGCCCGCGGCGGCCTCGGCGACGGCGCGTCGGCCGCTCGTGCTCCCTGTCGCCCCGAGCGTCGGGAGCTTCGGTCGATGAGTCGCTACCGAACCGCGGGCCGCGGACGGTGGCCCGGGTGGCGGAGCGGGTGGCGGATCGGCGTGGTGCTCCTCGTCACGGGGTGTCTCTCCCGTCCCCTCGAGCAGGAGGAGGCGCGGATCGGTCGGACCCCGATCACGCGGAGACCCGTCCCTGCGACGGTGATGCCGGCGCCGGGCCCGACGCGCGCCGATGGCACCCCCGGCACCGGCGGTGCCGCGACGGGCGCCCCGGCGCCATCCGCTGCCACCCCGGCGGAGTCACCGTTCCCGCTCGAGTGGGGCGGGGTCCCGCGCGCCGTTGCGGGCGATGGGCCGCTCCTGCGCGTCGCGCTGCGGGTCCTCCCGGATTCGGTCACGCTCGGTGCCGCCGGGGACTGGCGGCTCCTCGATGAGATGGAGGGCGTGCTGGTGCGCGCCCGTGCGACCGATCGATGGACGGTGCGGCGTCGGGGCACACGGCTCCGCGCGGTGCACGCCGACGGCAGCGTCACCGCGTGGCACACGACCCCGATGACGCAGCGCGCCGAGGCGGGCGCGCCGATCGCGTGGAATGGAGCGGCGTATCGCGGCGCGTTGCAGCTCATCCCCACCGATTCGGGGATCCTCGTCGTGAACCTCGTCCCGCTCGAGGCGTACCTGCGCGGCGTCGTCCCGCTTGAGATCGGCGGCTCGCGGGGCGCCGCGGACGAGCCGGCGGTGGAGGCGCAGGCGATTGCCGCACGGTCGTACGCCGCGGAGCGGCTCCTCGCCACCCGCGCGGGGCGTCCGCGCCATCCGTACTACGACCTGCTCGCAACGACCGCGGACCAGGTGTACGGCGGGGTGGCGGCGGAGCGGCCCCTCTCCGATGAGGCGGTCGCGCACACCGCAGGGCTCGTCCTCCTCCTCGACGGGGCGCTCGTGAGCGCCCCGTACCATTCGAGCTGCGGCGGGCGGACCGCCTCGGCGTCCGAAGCGTGGCGCGGCCCGGGGGCGCGCCACCTGCAGGAGGTCAGCGACCGGATCCCCGGCACCGACCGGCACTATTGCGAGCTCGCCCCGCGCTTCGCGTGGACGCGGACCTTCACGTCGTCAGAGCTCGACGCGGTGATGGCCCGCTACCTCGCGCGGTACAGCGCCGTCGGGCCCGCGGGCCCGGGGCGCGTGACCGACCTCGTGATCGATGACGTGACGACGAGCGGTCGCGTCGGGACCCTCGTCGTGCGGGCCAGTGGCGGGAGCTATCGCGTCCGGGGCGCCGACGCGCGCTCGCTGCTGCGGAGCGCGGGTGGCGAGGCCCTGAACAGCTCGTATTTTTCTGTCGCGGCGGAGCGCGCCGAGGGTCGGTTGACCCGGGTCGTGCTTCGCGGGCGCGGGTATGGGCACGGCGTCGGGATGTGTCAGTGGGGGGCCATCGGGCGCGCGCGCGCCGGACAGGACGCCCGCACGATCCTCGCGACGTACTATCCCGGCACCACCATCGGTCCCATCCCACAGTAAGCGGCGTCCCCGGTATGTCCTCCCGCTCCACTCCTCGCAGCACCGCCACTGTCCGCACCCCGGTCCGCGTCGGCGTGCTCGGCCTCGGTGCGATCGCACAGACCGCGCACCTCCCTGTCCTCGCCGCGATGCGCGGGGTGCAGATCGCCGCGCTCTGCGACAACGACCTCGCCAAGGCGCGCACGCTGGCCACGCGGTACGGGGTCCGTGATGTCTGCGGTGATGTGGACGAGTTACTCGAGCTGTCGGCCCTCGATGCGGTGATCGTCTGCACACCGAACCACCTGCACGAGGTGCACGTCCTCTCCGCGCTCCGCGCGGGGCGGCACGTCCTCTGCGAGCGTCCGGTGGCGGTGCAGGCGCGCGGGGTCGAGCGGGCGCTCGCAGCGGCGACGAAGGCGGGGCGCGTGCTGATGGTTGCGAACACCGAGCGATTCCGTGCCGACGCGCAGGGGCTCGATGCCATCGTCCGGAAGGGGGATCTCGGCGCGTTTCGCGGGGTCCGCGCTGGCGTGTATCGCCATCGGGCGACGCTCGCGCCGTGGCGGCATCGCCGCGACGAGGCCGGGGGCGGGGCGCTCCTCGAACTCGGGCTGCCGCTGCTCGACCTCGCTGGCTGGTTCACCGATTTCCCGCGCGTCGAGCGCGTCGCCGTCACGTTGCAGCGGGGCCGCGGGGCGAACGCGGTGGAGGAGGCCGCGATCGTGCTCATCGAGTGCAAGGGCGGCTTCACCGTGACGCTCGACCTGCAGAGTGCCTACGTGGGGACCGAGGAGCGCTGGTGGTTCGAGCTCCTGGGGGCGACCGGCTCGGCGCGCCTCGCGCCGCTCCGTGTGGCGCGCGAGGTACGGGGCCGGATCGTCGACGCCTCTCCCTCGGGCGCCGCGACGCGCGACTCCGCGACCGTGCAGTCGCATCGCGCCGCGCTCGCGCACTTCGTCGCCGCGGTGCGCGGGGACGTCGTCGCCGAGCCGCCGACGGACCAGGTGCGCCTGCACAAGTTGATCGATCTCATCTACGCGTCCGCGGACCGCGGGACCGAGTGGCGGGGATGAGGCGGCGCGCCGACTTCGTCTGGCTCGCCTTCTTCATCGTCGCGATCCTCGGTGCGCTGGGTGCACCGGCCGTCCGTCCGCTCGGTGCACAGCCGGCGCGGGTCGTGGCGCCGGCGGTGGCGCCCACCGGCGACGCCCCGCCGCGCTATCAGATCTCGGTCCTGACCTTTGGGCCCGGCGATGCCGTCTTCGAGCGATTCGGCCACAACGCGCTCCGGGTCCGAGACTTCCTCACCGGCGCGGATCTCGCCTACAACTGGGGGATGTTCTCGTTCGACGAACCGCGGTTCCTTGCGCGATTCCTCTCGGGCGACACCCGCTACTGGGTCGAGGCCTTCCCGACGTCGTGGCTCCTCGAGGTCTATGCGGCGCAGGACCGTGAGTCGATCGAGCAGGTGCTTGCCCTCGACCCGGCCGAGGCGGAGATGCTCGCACGGGCGGCCGCCGAGCACGCGACGCCGGAGAACCGCTATTACCGCTACGATTACTTCCGCGACAACTGCTCCACGCGGGTGCGTGATGCGCTCGACACCGTGCTGGGCGGGGCGCTCGCGCGCCGATTCCAGGCGATCACGACGGAGTGGACCTACCGGAGCGAGGCGGTGCGGCTCGCGACCCCGGACCGGTGGGCACAGGCCGGGATCGACGTCGCCCTCGGTCCGCGCGCGGATGTGCCGA